>CAWCDM010000011.1:0-50289 GCA_963794185.1 uncultured Alphaproteobacteria bacterium
GGTCGTCCCATCCATACGCGATGCCGACGGCGCGGAATCCTTCCCGCTGCTGCTCCCTTCTGGCGATTTCCCGCCCGCCGAGCGCGTCATAGAACCGGTGCGCGGGTGTATTCGCCGCCAACACCCAGAGCATGGCGGACGCGTGCCCCTGCTTCAGCAGGTCGCCCGCTGACGCCGCCATCAGGGCGCGGCCAATGCCCAGGCGCTGCGCACGCCGCAACACGTAGACGGCGTGGATCTCGGCCGAATAGGGCAGGGACGTATCGCGTTGCTTTCCGCATGAACTGAAGCCGACGATCGCACCGTCCTGTTCGGCGATTTGGACCGCCAAGCCGCGTGCCAGCCCGTCACGCCACATGCCGGCGCGTTGCGCGGGATCGAGCCGTGCCAGGACCGTGTCAGGCACAATGCCGGAATATGCCTCACGCCATGCCTGGACGTGCACCGCGCCAAGCGCCTCGGCATCCGCCGCCGTCGCCCTCCGGAGCCGAACGCTGTCGATCATCCAGACCTTGCGTTGGCGATGAAGGCGCGGATCAACGCGGGATCCTTCACGCCGCGCGTTCTCTCGACCCCCGAGGATACGTCCACCGCCGGGGCGCCGGTGGTGCGGATTGCTTCGGCGACATTGTCTACCGTCAGTCCGCCGGCCAGGACCCATGGGACAGGTGCGTTCCAGCCATGCAGGATCGGCCAGTCGAACTGCACGGCATTGCCGCCCGGGCGGGTCGCCCCAGGTGGCGGCTTCGCCTCGATCACCAGGATGTCGGCGCCATTGGATGTGCCGGGCAGGTCCGCTCCGGTCGTGACGCCGACCGCGTGCCAGATCGGGAGGCCGAAGCGCGCACGCAGCCCGGGCAGATCCGGCGCGCCGTAGATCTGCAGAATGTCCAGTCGCACCACGTCGAGGATCGCGGCGATCGTCTCGGGCGTGGGGTCGACGAACAGGCCCACGCGTGGCGGTCCGCCCGGCGAACGCGCCGAGAGAGCGGCCGCCTCCGCGGGCGTGACAAAGCGTGGCGAGGGGGGAAAGAACGCGAAGCCCACCCAGTCGGCGCCGGCGTCAATCGCGGCGTCGAACGCGACCGGGGCGTTTATGCCGCAGATCTTCACCTTCGTGTCGGCCGGCATCGCCAGCGCTCAGCCCGAGGGGGGAGGAGCGAGCGGCTGCGGCAGCCTCGCCTTGAGTTCCTGCACCTGCGCCTCCAGCAACTGCACCGTCTGTTCCGCCCGCCGCGCCCGCCGCCGTTGCGCCAGCGCGGACACCCAGACCAGCAGACCGCCGACCAGGAAGGCCACGGCCATGCCTCCGAGCACCGCCAGCGAGAGCGGCACTACCAGCGAATAATCGGTGGGCCACAAGCCGAGCCGCACCGGTTCCCTGTTGGACAGGGCGAACAGGACCAGCAACAGCAGCAGCGGCAGAGCGATCAGCAGGCGCATCGTCGCGCCCCCGCAGTCTTCTGCCGCTCGGCGGCGCTGCAACATCGGTGATGAAGACGACGTTGGTGGGGATGGTCGGGAGACGCCCCATAGGCAGCAGGATAACCGTGCGTCCGCGAATGATCCTCCCCCTCCCCTTGCGGGAGGGGGTAGGGGGAGGGGGCGAAGCGGCAGGTAGTGGGGATTTGGTACTCGTGCCACCACCCTGCTTTCCGCTGGCGCGACCCCTCCCCCCAACCCCCTCCCGCAGGGGGAGGGGGAGAACCCCGCTTGGGCCAACGCTTATCCTGATGCCTATGGGGACACGCCCGGCCATGGCGGTGCGGGCTGCCGCAAAGCCGAGGACGAAGTGTCCGCCAGAAAAGAAACTCGGGCGTCAGGCGGTCATCCGTTCCGCAGGACCGCGTGCCGGCTTGCCGCGGTTCACCCGTTCGCGCAGTTCCTTGCCGGCCTTGAAGAAGGGCACCGCCTTCTCGTCCACCGGCACCGCCTCGCCGGTCCGCGGATTGCGCCCCATCCTGGCATTGCGCCGCTTCACCGTAAATGCACCGAAGCCGCGCAGTTCCACGCGCTCGCCGCGGGCCAGCGCGTCGGTGATCTCGTCGAATACGGTCGCCACGATCAGCTCGATATCGGCGCCCCGCAGATGCGGATTGCTGGCGGCGAGTTCGACAATCAATTCCGATTTGGTCATGTCCCGGTACCCGGATGTTTCCGTCCGGATGTTCGCCCTCCGGAACTCCGCCAGACAATTCAGCCGCCGGAACGTTGCCAGATGGCCCATGCGCCGTCAAGGATAACTCCTTGGGAAAACAGGCTTTTCCAAAGTGAATCGAGCATCCAGCCGAGGCTCGACGAAAGCGCCCGGCCGGCGAGCCCGGTGGTTGAGACATCGTCGACCGGCAGGTCCGCCGCAACGCCCTTCGATTGGGCGAGCCAGGTCCGGGCGTCCTGCTCGCCGCCGATCGCGTCGACCAGGCCGAGGCGCAGCGCCTGCCGGCCGGTGTAGGCCCGCCCGTCGGCCAGCTCGCGCACCTTCGCCGCATCCATGTGCCGACCGGCGGCGACCATGCCGACGAACTGGTCGTACATGTCCATCACAAGGCCATGCAGGACGTCCCGGCCCTCCGGCGTCAGCGGCCTGATCAGGCTCGGCTGGTCCTTCAGCGGGCCGGACGTGATCGCCTCGGCGTTGATGCCCACGGTCTTCAGCAGGCCGGAAACCTCGCCCGTCTCGCAGCAGGACCCCGATCGAGCCGGTGAGCGTGCCCTCCCTGGCAAAGATGCGCGCCGCCGGCACGGCGACCATGTAGCCGGCGGATGCCGCCGTGCCGCCCATGACCGCCACCACCGGCTTCTTCTGCGCCACGTGGGCGATGGCATCGTGCAGTCCCTCGCCGCCGGCCACGCTGCCGCCGGGGCTGTTGATCGTCACGATCAGCGCCTTGACGCTGTCGTTGTCGGCAAGCTTGGTGACCGCCTCGACCAGCTTGCGATCGTCGGTGATGATCCCGCTGACCGTCGAGTCTGGCGAGGTGTGCCCTGCCGAATTGCACGCCCTCGCCGCGCATCGCCACCAGCAGCGCCGCCAGCACAGCGAGCACGGCGAAGCTCCGCCAGAACACCAGGCGACGCTTGAGCCGCCGCCGGTCCAGCAGGAGATCGGTTTCCAGCGACATCGTTGTCAGTGATCAGTGACCAGTGACCAGTGATCAGCTTCGTGCTGGCTGCGCCGGCAACTCCTGATCACTGGTCACTGATCCCTGATCACTGCCTTAGTTCTCGGTCTGGGCCTGCTGGTTGCGGCGGCGGATCGCCGCGCCGAGGATGTCGCCCAGCGATGCGCCGGAGTCGGACGAACCGAACTCGGCCATCGCCTGCTTCTCCTCCTCGACCTCCTTGCCCTTGATGGTGAGGCTGAGCTTGCGGGACGCGCGGTCCACCGTGACGATCTTGGCGTCCACCTTCTCGCCCACGGCGAACCGGTCCGGCCGCTGGTCCGCCTTGTCGCGCGCGAGTTCGACCCGCCGGATGAAGCCGGTCAGCACGTCGCCGACCTTCACCTCGATGCCGTTCGACTGGATCGCGGTGACCACGCAGGTGACGACCTCGCCCTTGTGCACGGTATCGAGGACCGAAGCCGCCGGATCGTCCTTGAGCTGCTTGATGCCCAGGCTGATCCGCTCCTTCTCCACGTCAACGTCCAGCACCTTGGCCTTGACCATCTGGCCCTTCTCGTAGTTGGCCATCGCCAGTTCGCCCGGCTGGTCCCACGACAGGTCGGACATGTGGATCATGCCGTCGATGTCCGCCGACAGTCCGACAAACAGCCCGAACTCGGTGATGTTGCGGATCTCGCCCTCGACCTCCGAGCCGATCGGATGATCGTCGACGAACTGCTCCCACGGGTTGCGCTGAACCTGCTTCAGGCCGAGCGAGATGCGGCGCTTGGAGCTGTCCACGTCCAGCACCATCACCTCCACCTCCTGGCTGGTGGAGACGATCTTGCCGGGATGGACGTTCTTCTTGGTCCAGGACATTTCCGAGACGTGGACCAGGCCTTCGACACCAGGTTCCAGCTCGACGAAGGCGCCGTAGTCGGTGATGTTGGTGACGCGGCCGGTGTATTTGGCGCCCGGCGGGTACTTGGCCGCCACACCCTCCCACGGATCGGCCTCGAGCTGCTTCATGCCGAGGCTGATGCGCTGGGTCTCCGGATTGAACCGGATCACCTGCACCTTGACCTGCTGGCCGATCTGCAGCGCCTCGGAGGGATGGTTGATCCGCCGCCAGGCGATGTCGGTGACGTGCAGCAGCCCGTCCACGCCGCCAAGATCGACGAACGCGCCGTAGTCGGTGATGTTCTTCACCACGCCATCCAGGATCATGCCTTCCTTGAGGCCCTGGATCAGCTCGCTGCGCTGCTCCGCGCGGGTCTCTTCCAGCACGGCGCGGCGGGACACCACGATGTTGCCGCGGGCGCGGTCCATCTTGAGGATCTGGAACGGCTGCGGCGAACCCATCAGCGGGCCCACGTCGCGCACCGGCCGGATATCCACCTGAGAACCGGGCAGGAACGCCACGGCGCCGCCGAGATCGACGGTGAAGCCGCCCTTCACCCTGCCGTAGATCGTGCCGTTGACGCGCTGCTGCGTCTCGAACGCCTTTTCCAGATTGGTCCAGGCTTCCTCGCGGCGAGCCTTCTCGCGCGAGAGGATGATGGTGCCGTCCTTGTCCTCGTAGCGCTCGACATACAGCTCGACCATGTCGCCGGGCTTGATCTCTGGCGTGGACCCGGGCGGGCCGAATTCCTTGAGTGCGACGCGGCCCTCGGATTTCAGGCCGACATCGACGACGGCGAATTCGTCCGTGAGGCGGACGATGCGGCCGGAAACGACGGAGCCGTCGAAGCCGGTATCGCGGCCAAGGGTTTCATCGAGGAGCGAGGCGAAATCGTCACCTCGGAAATGATCCTGCATCGGGACAGGGGGAATAACGCGGGCGATAGTCGCGGTTGATGCCATGTGGCGTTTTGTTTCCGTTACGGGGATTCCCGGCACTGCCCGGGTGATGCCGTTGGTTTGCGCGTTCCCTTGCAGAAACACGTCTTGCCCGCGGTAGCCGCGGGCCAGGTTGCAGATGGCACGCTAAGGGTGCGTAACGCCAGAAATACGCTGGAATGCGGCGGAGTCAAGGGAATCGCGGCAGTTGCCTGCGCACTTGCGCGAGCGCCAAAGCGAATGCCGCGTCGGCATCGAGGTCCGTGGTGTCCAGCACGAACGCGTCCGGGGCCTGCCGCATGTTCGGCGCGTCACGTGTATCGCGCGCCAGCATTTCTGCCTCGACAGTCGCCGGATCCGCCGCAAGGCCCCCGGCCTTCAGTTCCAGCCAGCGGCGACGCGCACGCTCGGGAAGGCTGGCGGTGACGAACAGCTTTGCCGCCGCGTCGGGGAAGATCACCGTGCCGATGTCGCGTCCGTCCAGCACGGCGCCCCGCTCGCGGCCAAAGCCGCGCTGAAACTCCAGCAGCGCGGCGCGGACTCCGGGAATCGCGGCCACCGAGGCGGCGGCGGCATCGGCCACCGGCCCGCGCAGGTCGCTGCGTTCCAGGTCCGCGGGCCGCAGCGCGCGCGCCGCGGTCTCCGCCGCTGCCGGGTCGGCGGGATCTGCGCCGGCATCCAGCACGCGGCGGCCGACCGCCCGATACAGCAGGCCGGTGTCGAGATAGGGCAGGCCGAGCGCTGCCGCGAGCCGGCGTGCCAGCGTGCCTTTCCCCGCGGCGGCGGGTCCGTCGATGGCGATAATGGGGGCGTTGACCGGGCCGCCGCTCACGCCGCTGCCAACGCCCCGCCCACGCTGTTCATCAGCTCGACGAAACCCGGAAAACTCGTGTCGATGAAGCCGGCATCGTCTACCACGACCGGCTGGTCGGTCGCGAGCCCGAGCACCAGGGCGCTCATCGCGATCCGGTGGTCCATGTGGGTCTCGACCATCCCGCCGCCCGACGGCGGACGCTCGGCGCCGTGCACGATCAGGTCGTCGCCGTCGATCTCGACCTTGGCGCCGTTTGTCGTCAGCATCGCCGCGGTGGCGGACAGCCGGTCGCTCTCCTTGACCCGAAGCTCCTTCAGCCCGCGCATCCGTGTCGTGCCGGATGCGGTGGCGGCGATCACCGCCAGGATCGGGTATTCGTCGATCATGCTGGGCGCAAGTTCCCAGGGGACATCGACGCCGCGCAGGGGACCATGGGTGATCGTCAGATCGCCGACCGGCTCGCCGCCCTGCACCCGGCGGTTCTCGGCGACCATATCGGCGCCCATCTCGGCCAGCGTGGCGAACAGGCCGCAGCGCAGTTCGTTCAGCCCGACGCCCTGGATGGTCAGGCGCGATCCTGGCACCAGCAGCGCCGCCGCAACCAGAAAGGCCGCGGACGAGGGATCGCCCGGCACGGCGACATCGGCCGCGCGCAGTTCCGGCTGGCCCTGCAGCGTGATGATGCGCCGGCGCCCATCCGCCTCCACCTGCACGCTGGCGCCGAAGTGCCGCAGCATGTTCTCGCTGTGGTCGCGCGTCGCCTCGGGCTCCTCCACGCGCGTGATGCCGGGGGCGTTCAGCCCGCACAGCAGCACCGCCGACTTCACCTGCGCCGACGGCACCGGCACGACGGTAGTCGAGCGGCAGCGCCTCGGTCGGGCCACGGACCGCGAGCGGCAGCCGGCCGCCCTCGCGCGAGTTGAATCGCGCACCGCAGGCCGACAGCGGATCGATCACGCGGCGCATCGGCCGACGCCGCAGGCTGGCATCGCCGGTCATCACCGCGAACAGCGGATGGCTCGCCAGGATGCCGCACAGCAGCCGCGCGGCGGTGCCGGAGTTGCCCATGTCCAGCACATCCGCCGGTTCCAGCAGACCGCCGATGCCGCGGCCGGCGACACGCCAGGTTCCGTCGGGGTCGTGCGTCACTTCGGCGCCGAGCGCCCGCATGGCGGCGGCGGTGCGCAGCACGTCCTCGCCTTCGAGCAGGCCGGTGATGCGGGTCTCGCCCACCGCCAGCGCGCCGAACATCAGCGCGCGGTGGCTGATCGACTTGTCGCCGGGCACGCTGATGCGGCCGGACAGCGGCGCCGCGGGGCGGCGGGAGAGCAGCCTGTGTGCGGTGCCGGCATCCATCATGGGGGCTCCCGGAGATCGCCCGCCGCTTAGCATGCTGTGGATATATTTGACAGCCGCGCCCCGCGGTGGCATGGCCGCCGCCTTTCGCGCCAGCAATGCATACGAGGCCACCGGATGGCGAAGCCTGAACTCGGCACCAAGCGTGTCTGCGTCGCCTGCGGCGCCCGCTTCTACGACCTGACGAAGATCCCCGCGGTCTGCCCGAAATGCGCCACCGAGCAGCCGATCGAGCAGCCGCGCCCGCGCCGCACCGGCGGCAACGTGGCCGAGGAGAAGCGTCCGAAGAAGCCGGTTCCCGCGCCCGGCCTGGAGGAAGCCGATATCGAGGTGGAGGGCGTCGAGGAGGAGGCCGAGGAGGACGTTCTGGAGGATGCCGCCGACCTCGAGGACGATGCCGACACGATCGGGCCGGACATCGAGGTGGAGCCAGATTCGGACGAAGCGGAGCGGTAGCGACGGGCCCCCCGGAAGATACCGCGCGATATTCGAGGGCTATGCCAGCGCGAGTTCCCGATATCCCTTCGCCGCCACCGCGTCGCACCGCGCGCGATACGCCGGCGCGCTGCCGCTATAGCGCGCGATGATGCGGACCTGCTTGCCCTCAACATTGGTGTTGATGCCGGTCATCCATGAGTTGACCTCGTTGGACAGCAGGCCCACGCCGAGCGACTTGACGTGATCGGTCCAGCCCGCGACCCCCTCCGGCCTGGCGTCCACACGGGTTAGATCCCGCTCCCGCATGGTGCCGATCAGGCGCGTGACCCAGTCGACGTTGTATTCGATGCTGCGCGGTATGTTGCCGAGCGCGGTGTGCGGTCCCATCAGCATCATCATGTTGGGGAAGCCCTCGACCTGGACGCCGAGATAGGTCTGCGGCCCGTTCACCCATTTGTCCTTCAGCGTCTGTCCATCCATGCCCCTGATGTCGATGCGATCGAAGCTGCCGGTGATGGCATCGAAACCGGTCGCATAGATGATGATATCGAACTCATACTCGGCATCGCTGGTCCTGATGCCCGTCGGCGTGATCCGCTCGATCGGCGTTTGGTTGATGTCCACCAACACGACGTTGGGCTGGTTGTAGACCTCGTAATATCGGGTCTCCAGCGGCACGCGGCGGGTGCCGAAGCCGTGGTTCCTGGGGATCAGCTTCTCGGCCACCTTGGGGTCCTTCACCCGCTGACGGATCTTTCGCGCCACGAAATCGCTGATGAGGTCGTTCGCCTTCGGGTCGGTCAGGATGTCGCGAAAATTGCCCTGCCAGATGCCGAAGCCGCGCTCGGCATAGAGTTTTTCCCAGAATGCCTCGCGCTCCTCCGGCGTCACCTCGAACGTGCCTCGCGGGTCCGGCGTGTGCAGGAAACACGCAAAAGTCTCCTGGCAGCGTTTGAACATTTCCGGGTAGCCGGCCTTGATCGTCGCCATCGTCTCCGCGTCGATCCTGCTGTTGTGCAGCGGCGCGCACCAGTTCGGCGTGCGCTGGAACACCGTGAGGTGTCCGGCGGTCTTGGCCACCTCCTGGATCGTCTGCACGCCGGTGGCTCCGGTGCCGATCACTGCCACCCGCTTGCCCTCGAAGCTCACCGGCTCATGCGGCCATCGTGCGGTGTGGCAGGATCTCCCGGAACGTTTCTACTCCGTCGATGCGCGGCATCGTCGGCGCCGACAGCGGGCCAATCGCGGTGATCAGGAAGCGTGCACTGCGCCGGCTGCCGTCTTCCAACGTCACGTCCCAGCTCCGCGCGTCCTCCTGCCAGTGTGCCGCTGTCACGCGGCTGCGGAACTGGATATCGCGGCGCAGGTCGAATTTGTCGGCGACGTGGTTGAGATAGCGCAGCGTCTCTGGCTGGGCGGCGAAGTGCTCGGACCAGTTCCATTCATCCAGCAGCTCCTGCGAAAACGAGTAACTGTAGGAGTAGCTTTCAGAATCAAAGCGCGCGCCCGGATAGCGGTTCCAGTACCAGGTGCCGCCGACGCCGGTGCCGGCCTCGAACACGCGCACCCGCATCCCCAGCTCCCGCAAGCGGTAGAGCTGGTACAGGCCCGAGATGCCCGCCCCGATAATGATGGCGTCGTAAACCGGAGCCGGTGTTTCGTGCGAGGCGGCCATCTGCTGTCGCTCCTGCAAGCGGTGTCGAGGATGATCGTGGCTACGTCGCGGCGCCCGACGCAAGGCCCGTGCGCTGCCAGAAGTTGCCGGACGGCGGACGCAGGGCTAGCCTTCTCACATACGCCGCGGCGGAACAGGAGATCGTCATGCACCTGATGTACTTCACCGAGCAACCGATGTCGGCCTATTTCGCGCAGGCCGGCCTGGATTTCGGCGCCACCGCGCTGATGTTCTCGAACAAGCATTTCGACCCCGTCGCGGGCAGCCGGCTCTACAACGAATATCTCGAGCACTACATCCTGGTGGACGAGCTGGGCTTCGACGGCATCATGCTGAACGAGCATCACAACGCCCCGTTCTGCATGCAGGCGAGGACTAACATTTTCGCCTCGATCCTCGCCGCGGTCACCAAGAACGTGAAGATCGTCATCCTGGGAAATCCGCTGCCGCTGTCGGACAACCCGGTGCAGCTCGCCGAAGAGCTGTCGATGATCGACATGATCTCGAAGGGGCGGCTGGTGTCGGGCTTCGTTCGCGGCGGCGGGCAGGAGCAGCTTGCCAACGGCGTCAACCCGGCGTTCAACCGCGAGCGCTTCGAGGAGGCGCACGACCTGATCGTGAAGACCTGGACGACGCCGGGACCGTTCCGCTGGGAGGGCACGCATTACCAGCACCGCGTGGTGAACCCGTGGGCGGTGCCGATCCAGAAGCCGCACCCGCGCATCTGGATCCCCGGCGTCATCAGCAAGGAGACGATCATCTGGGCGGCGCAGCACGGCTATCCGTATATCGCCTTGAATACACCGGTCGAGCGGACGAAGCAGATCTGGAAGCTCTATGACGATGCGGCAGCCGAGGCGGGGTTTGCCGGGGGGCCGGACTATCATGGATTGCTGAAGCAGATCCACGTCGCCGAAACGGAAGAAAAGGCGCTGGAGAACGCGCGCCAGTTCCTGTGGATGCAGGGCGAGTTCACCGGGCTGGCGCACCCGGTGTGGAGCACGCCCGCGGGCTACTACAGCCCGGAGAACCGCCGCGCCTTCGTCGAGTCCTCGATCGGGCGGTCGGTGAGCCCGCGTGCCCGCCCGGCGCTGGAGGGGCAGCTCAAGGAGATGATGATCATCGCCGGTACGCCGAAGCAGGTGATCGCCAAGCTGCGGGTGCTGTTGGAGCAGACGAGGCCTGGGATTTTCGCGTTCTGGGGCAATGACGGGACGGTGTCGCACCAGGATGCCAAGACCTGCATCCGGCTGCTCGGCGAGGAGGTGTTCCCGGCGGTGCGCGAGATGGCGAAGGAGTTCGATCTGAAGAGCCCGTTCGAGACGGGGCAGCCGGTCAGCACGCGGTTTATGGGCGGTGCGGCGCAGGTGGAGCGGGCGGCGGCGGAGTGACGGTGTGGCGCCAGCCGCACCGTCAGCCGACGCAGGTCGGCATCCACGTCTTCCTCGCCGCAGGGCATCCTGCCTCCATTTGGCACACCGTACACGCGGGCGCGCACACAAATTTAACACGGAGGCAGAACGGAGGGCCACGAAGGGCCACAGGAGTCGGAGCGGTTCCATAGTCAGCGGCTACGCCGCACACGCCTCCGCTGTCCGACGAGGCGATCAGCCGTGAAAGCATCTATGACGCCCGCGGATGAGCGTCCTCATTGATACCAATGTCCCGCTGCGCCGGACGCAGCCCGACCATCCCCACCACACCGCGGCTATAGAGAGCGTTGCGCGGCTGCTCGCCACCGGTGAGTCGATTTGCTTCACGCCACAGAACATTTCCGAATTCTGGAACGTCGCGACCCGTCCCGTGGCCAACAACGGGATGGGTTTCTCCGTCGACTTGACACTCGGCGAGGTCGCCAAGATCGAGCGGGTGCTGACGCTGCTACCTGATTCGACGGCCATGTATGCAAAGTGGAAGCGTCTGGTGGTCGCACACAATGTTCCGGGCAGCAAAGTGCACGACGCACGGCTGGTGGCCGCGATGAACGCGCACGGCGTGCACCGAATCCTGACGTTCGACGCCGGCGACTTCACCCGCTATGAGGTGGAGATTTTGGATCCAACTGCCGTTGCCTCCTGTCCGGACGTCGGCCGATTGCTAACTCTTGATAGTGAGCTAGACTAACCCAATATCTCTCCCATGGACCACCCCGAGCCTCAGCCAGACCTCACCCTCCTGCTCCCCCGCGACATGTACTACCAACTCGTCCACACCCTCCGCACCTCGCTCCCTCCCCCCGCAACCACCACCCCAAAAGACATCGCCCGCCGCGACAACGCCGCCATCACCGCCGTCGCATGCCTGCTGCCCGCCAATGCCGACGAGGCCAACCTCGCCGCCCTGTATGTCGCCGCCAGTGCCCAGGGGTTGGAATGCCTGCGGCTGGCCCGCGAACACCCGCCGGATGCCCCGCTCGCCCTGAAATGCAATGCCCAGTCCGCCAGCATGATGCGCCAGGCCCGCGGCTTCCGCTCGCTGCTGCTGCGCGTCCAGGCGGTGCGCCAGAAGCGCGAGGCGGACAATGCCTCGCTCGAAAAGGCCGCCTGGATCGAGCATTGCGCCGTCAGCCTGATGGCGGACGCCCTGGGCCGCACGCCGCCCGAGCCCATGGCGGAACCGCCGCCACCGTCCGCGCTCATGCCGGTGGAGGCGGCAGAGCCGCAGCCCGACCCGGCGGCCGAGGCCGATGAATACGCGATCACCTACCCGCGCCGCGCGGCGCTGATACGCTCCCTTGGTGGCCTACCGGCCAGGTGCGATTTCGGCCCGCCCTCGCCCGAACTGGTGCGCGCCATCGTCACCGGCGCCAACCCAATCCTGCGCCCCCTCGGCCCGCCTGCCGTGGCCACCGTAGCCGCCTCCTGATCAATCCACGGAGCAACCGTGCTGCGGGATGTGGCGAAAGAATTTCAACCGCAGATGCACGCAAATGAACGCAGATGTCAGCGGTGCGTCACGGGGTCCACCCGCGATGGAACACGGATCCGGAAATTTTACACACATCGTGCCGTTAATGAGCCGGGCGGAGCCACTACACCGCTTATCTGCGTGCATCTGCGTGCATCTGCGGTTAAAGATTTTTCGTCTGCCGCCCCAAACCCGCTTCTCACCCCATGCGTCACCGTCTCTGTGCCAACGAAACGAGACGGCATTGAGACGCAGCCGTGAGTTCGGAGCACTCCGCCGAATTCTTCCACATCCCCCGAAACGGCGAAGATCGGTCCCGCCCACCACACACCGTTGCCTCCGCCGCTTCATCCGCCTATCCTTCGACAATCCTCGAAACATCGGAGGGTGTCGGTGAACAACCCCCAGACCGTCCAGGCACTCGCGGCTCTCGCCCACGAAACCCGGCTCGCGCTCTACCGCATGCTGGTGGAACGCGGCCCCGACGGCCTCCCGGCCGGCATCATCGCGGACCGCCTCAACGTGCCGCCCTCCTCGCTGACCTTCCACGTGCAGCATCTGCACCGCGCCGGGCTCATCACCCAACGCCGGGTTGGCCGTCAACTCGTCTATGCGGCCGACTATGCCGCAATGAACGGCCTGATCTGCTACCTCACCGAGAACTGCTGCGGCCGCGGTTTGGCCGCACAGACCTGCATGCCTGCCGGCAATCCTGCCATCGACAGGGGCGTCGCATAACCAAGGAGCCCACAATGGACAGCGCCGAAATCAAGGAACTGGTCCGCGCCCGCTACGGCTCGATCGCCGCCGCGAGTGCGTCCTGTTGCGCACCCGCGCCCGCCGCATCCTGCTGCAGCCCCGAACAGTCAAAAGCCAGCCGCATGGGCTACACCGACGAGGAGCTTCAGGCCGTGCCCGAGGGGGCGAACCTCGGTCTGGGCTGCGGCAATCCCCAGGCGATCGCCGCGCTCCGGCCGGGCGAGGTGCTGATCGATCTCGGCAGCGGCGCCGGCTTCGACTGCCTGCTCGCCGCCAGGCAGATCGGGCCGGAAGGGCGCGTGATCGGCGTCGACATGACCCACGAGATGCTGCGCAAGGCGCGCGACAATGCTGCACGCGTCGGTGCGGGCAATGTCGAGTTCCGGCTGGGCGAGCTCGAGCATCTGCCGATCGCCGATGGCACGGGCGACGTGATCATCTCCAACTGCGTGATCAATCTGGTGCCGGACAAGGCACAGGTGTTCCGCGAGGCGTTCCGCGTGCTGAAGCCGGGTGGGCGACTGGCGATCTCGGATGTGGTGAACATCAGCCCGCTGCCCCCCGAACTCGCGTCCGACAAGGCGCTGCTGTGCGGCTGTGTCGCAGGAGCGGCGGCCACCGGAGCGATCGAGGACTGGCTCAAGGCGGCCGGCTTCGTGGACATCAGCATCCAGGTGAAGCCCGAGAGCCGCGAATACGTCGCCACCTGGGCGGCCGGCCGCGGCATCGAGAACTACGTCGCATCGGCTACAATCGAGGCCCGCAAACCGGCAGCCGCATGCTGCGCACCCGATTGCTGCACTTGATGCACATCGCCGCCGGCGAAGGAGAACCGGCGCTCGTCACGCCATGACGGGGGAGAACCCGTCGCACGCAATCCCCGATGGCCGTCGCTTCGTCGTCATTGCCTCGATCGGCGTCGGGCAGATCCTGGTCTGGGGATCCTCGTACTACCTGCTTGCGGTCCTCGCCGGCCCCATCGCGCGCGACACCGGCTGGCCCGCAGCGTGGATCATCGGCGCCTTCTCGCTGGGCCTGCTCCTATCCGGCCTGATATCGCCGCGCGTCGGCCATCTCATCGAGCGCTTCGGCGGTCGCCCGGTCCTGGCCGCCAGCGCCGTCCTGCTGGCGATCGGCCTGCTGATGCAGGCCGTCGCGCCAAACCTGCCGGTCTTCGTCACCGCCTGGCTGGTGATCGGCCTCGCCATGGGGGCCGGGCTCTATGATCCGGCCTTTGCCACGCTTGGCCGCCTCTATGGCGAGCATGCGCGCAGTGCGATCACGCATCTGACGCTGTTCGGCGGCTTCGCCAGCACCGTGTGCTGGCCGCTCAGCGCGCTGTTCGTTGAACGGTTCGGTTGGCGCGGCGCCAGCGCGGCCTATGCCGCCATCGCCATGATCGTGGTCCTGCCGCTTTACCTGCTCGGCGTGCCGCGCGAGGAGCAAAGGCCGGTTCCGACACGGCACGGTGCCCGCTCCGGCACGCAGGCGGCGCCAGGCCGCTCGCGCGATCGGGTTGCCTTCGTCATCCTGGCCGCTGGCCTCACCGTAGCGTCCATCATCATGACAGTGATCTCCGTGCACATTCTGGTCCTGTTGCAGACGCGCGGACTGACGCTCGCGACCGCCGTCGGACTTGGCGCCCTGATCGGCCCCTCGCAGGTCGGCGCCCGCGTGCTGGAGGCGGCTTTCGGACGCCGGCATCATCCGGTCTGGAGTCTCCTGATCGCCACGGTGGCGGTCGCTGTCGGGCTCGGCATGCTGCTCGGCCCGTCCAGCATCATTGGAGCCGGCCTCGTGCTCTATGGTTCGGGCAGTGGCATTCGCTCGATCGCCCGCGGCACGGTGCCGCTCGCGCTGTTCGGCCGCGAGGGCTACGCCGTTCTGCTGGGCTGGCTGGCCATGCCGATCCTGATCGCGCAGGCCGCCTCGCCCTTGTTGGGCAGCGTGCTCATGCAACGCCTCGGGCCAGACATGACGATCGTCGCGCTGGTCGGCGCGGCGGTGTTCAACATCCTGCTCGTCCTGCCGCTGGTCCCGCTCGCCCTGCGTCGGCCGGTTGCCGCGTAGGTCCGGGCGACACGGAAATTTCATATGTCCTCGGGACCATGCATCCATTATATTGGAAGCGTGGAAATTAGCGATGCCTCCCAGGTCTTCGGTGCCCTCGCGCAGGAGACCCGTCTCGGTGTGCTGCGGCCTGCTGATCGCGGCTGGCCCGAACGGCCTGCCGGCCGGCGAAATTGCCGAACGGCTCGGCCAACCGGCCTCCACGACGTCGTTCCATCTGGCCGCACTGGAACGTGTCGGGCTCACGCAGTCCGCACGGCAGAGCCGTCAGATCGTTCATGCCGTTCGCATCATCGCGTTGCGTGAGCTGATCGTGTTTCTCTCGGAGACCTGCTGCGGCGGGCGTCCCGAACTGTGTGGCGATATTGCCCGCCTGATGCCCCTTGCGTCGAAGGAGGATGCGCCCGTGGTCCCTGCCTTCAATGTCCTGTTCCTTTGCACGCGGAACTCGGCGCGGTCGATCATGGCTGAAGCCATCCTGCAGAAGGTCGGCGGTATTCGCTTCAATGGCTACTCCGCCGGCTCGGATCCGGCGCCTGAACCGATGCCGGAGGTGGTCGCGCGGCTGCATGCGCTCGGGCACGACATTTCGCGGTTGAAAGCAAAATCATGGGACGAATTCATGGGACCGAACGCGCCGCGGCTCGATTTCGTGATCGCACTGTGCGACACGCTCGACGGCCAGCAATGCCCGGATTTCGGCGACAAGGCGGTCACCGGCGCCTGGCCGCTGCCGGATCCGGCGAAGTTCGTGGGAAGCGCCGCCGAACGAGCGATCCTGCTGAACGAGCTGTACGGCAGCCTGCGGCGGCGGATCGAGATCTTCATCAGCCTGCCTTTCGCCACGCTGGATCGCATGGCGCTGAAGTCCCGGCTCGATGAGATCGGCGGCGACCCGACAGTGGCATACGCGCGGGCCCGCTGAGCGATGCGTGTCGGTATCAACGGTTTGGGCCGTATCATCGGCCGGCTCGCCCTCCGCGCCGCGCTGGGCGGTGCGACGCGCGCCGACGGTGACCCTCGGACCGACAACCGGCTGGACATCGTCCATGCCAACGAGCTGAAGGGCGGCGCCGTCACCGCTGCACACCTGCTGGAATTCGACAGCATCCACGGACGCTGGCGTGAGCGGATCAGCGCGGAAGACGACCGCACCGTGCTGATCGGGAACCGCCGGATTGGCTTCTCCTCCGCCGCAGCACCCGGCGATGTTCCCTGGGGCGACCATGGCTGCGATATCGTTCTGGAATGCACCGGCAAGTTCCTGACACCGGAGCAACTGCTCGGCTATTTCGCGCGCGGTGTGCGGCGGGTGATTGTCGCGGCGCCGGTGAAGGATCCCGCGGTCCTGAACGTTGTCGTCGGCGTGAATGACGGGCTCTACGAGCCGGCAAGGCACCGGTTGCTGACGGCTGCCTCCTGCACCACCAACTGTCTCGCCCCGGTGGTGAAGGTCGTGCATGAGGCGATCGGCATCCGGCACGGCCAGATCACCACGATCCATGATCCGACCAACACCAACGTCGTGGTGGATGCGCCCCACAGGGACCTTCGTCGTGCGCGTTCGGCCATGCTGTCGCTCGCTCCGACGACGACCGGAAGCGCCACCGCGATCGCGATGATCTACCCCGAGCTGACGGGGCGTCTGAACGGACATGCCGTGCGGGCGCCGGTGCTGAACGCTTCGCTGACCGATTGCGTCTTCGAGGTCGAGCGCAGAACATCCGCCGGCGAGATCAACGAACTTTTTCGCTCAGCCGCGGCGGGGCCGCTCGCCGGCATCCTGGGCTTCGAGGATCGGCCGCTGGTGTCGGCCGACTACGTCAACGACAGCCGCAGCGCGATCGTCGATGGGCCGAGCACGATGGTGACCGACGGCACGTTGCTGAAGATCTATGCCTGGTACGACAACGAGATGGGCTATGCCTGCCGCATGGTCGATCTGGCCAACATCGTCATCGAGCGAGACCTCTGATGTCCGCAGTCCGCAACTACGCGATCGTCACCAGCTCGTATTTCACCTTCACGATCACCGACGGCGCCATCCGCATGCTGGTGCTGCTCCACTTCTACGCACTGGGCTACACGCCGTTTACGCTGGCATTCCTGTTCTTGCTGTACGAGACGGCGGGAATCTTCGCCAATGTCGGCGGTGGCTGGCTGGCCTCGCGCTACGGCATTCCCCGCATGCTGGCGGCGGGGCTGATCCTGCAAATCCTCGGGTTGATCATGCTGTCCGGGCTTGATCCTGCCTGGAGCGCTGGGGCATCGGTCGCCTGGGTCGTCGCCGCGCAGGGCATCGCCGGCGTCGCCAAGGACCTGACCAAGACCGCATCGAAGAGCGCCATCAAGGCGACCTCGGACCAGGGCAGCGGCCAGCTGTTCCGCTGGGTCGCCTGGTTCACCGGCTCAAAGAACGCAACCAAGGGATTCGGCTTTTTCGCGGGCGGCTTCCTGCTGCAACTGGTCGGCTTCCGTCCGGCGCTGTGGCTGATGGCCGGTGTGCTCGCCCTGGTGCTGCTGGGCGTCGTCACGTCGTTGCCCCGACAACTTGGCAAGGCGAAGGCGTCGAAGAGCTTCAAGGAGCTGTTCGCCAAGACGCGCGCGATCAACCTGATGGCGGCTGCCCGTGTCTTCCTGTTTGGCTCCCGCGATGTCTGGTTTGTCGTCGGACTCCCGGTGTTCCTCTATGGCTTCGGCTGGAAGTACATGCAGGTCGCCGGGTTCGTCGCGGTCTGGACGATCGCCTACGGTGCCGTCCAGGCGTTGGCGCCCTCGATGGTGACACGCAGCCGGGACGGGCTGAGCCGCGAAGTCCCGGCCGCGCGCGCATGGGGCGCAATCCTGACCGTTATACCGGCTGGCCTGGCTCTGCTGCTGTCCTTGCCGCGCATCGAGTATCCCGACATCGTGCTGGTCATCGGCTTGCTGGTGTTCGGTTTCGTATTCGCTGTGATCTCGTCCGCGCACTCGTACCTGATCCTGGCCTACGCAGGCTCCGAGAAGGCGGCTGAGGATGTCGGGTTTTACTATGCCGCCAATGCTGCGGGTCGGCTGATCGGTATTGTTCTCTCCGGCGTACTCACGCAGGCCGGCGGAATGCAGGCGTGCCTGTGGGGCTCGGCGATCATGCTTGCGCTCTGCCTGGCGATTACATTCATGCTGCCGACCGGGGTCGCGGCGAAGCGCGTGCCGGCATAGGAGTTCGCATTCTCAATGGGCATTTTCGAACGCTTCCTGACGCTCTGGGTCGCGCTCTGCATCGTCGCCGGCATCGTGCTGGGCCAGGCCGCGCCGGGCGTGTTCCAATGGATCGGCGATGCAACCGTCGCGCAGGTGAACCTGCCGGTCGCCATCCTGGTCTGGCTGATGATCGTGCCGATGCTGCTGAAGATCGATCCGCGCGCCCTGGGCCAGGTTGGCCAGCACTGGCGCGGCATCGCCGCCACCGTCGGGGTCAACTGGCTGGTCAAGCCGTTCTCCATGGCGCTGCTGGGCTGGCTGTTCATCGGCCACCTGTTCCGTGCGCTGCTGCCCGAGGCCCAGATCGACGGCTACATCGCCGGACTGATCCTGCTGGGCGCAGCGCCGTGCACCGCCATGGTGTTCGTGTGGTCCAACCTGGTCGACGGCGAGCCGCACTTCACCCTGAGCCAGGTCGCGCTGAACGACACGATCATGGTGGTGGCATTCGCGCCGATCGTCGGGCTGCTGCTCGGGCTGTCCTCGATCAGCGTGCCGTGGAACACGCTGCTGCTCTCGGTGCTCCTCTACATCGTGGTGCCGGTGATCGTCGCCCAGCTTTGGCGACACGCGTGCCTGACCGCCGGCGGCCAGCCGATGCTGCGGCGGACGCTGCGGCGTCTGGGTCCGGTGTCGCTGGCGGCGCTGCTCCTGACGTTGATCCTGCTGTTCGGACTGCAGGGCGGCCAGATCGTCGCGCAGCCGCTGGTCATCCTGCTGCTGGCGATTCCGATCCTGCTGCAGGTCTATTTCAACGCGGGGCTCGCCTATTGGCTCAACCGCCGGCTCGGCGTCGAGTGGTGCATCGCAGGTCCCTCGGCGCTGATCGGCGCGTCAAACTTCTTCGAACTCGCCGTGGCGACGGCGATCGCGCTGTTCGGGTTCCAATCGGGCGCGGCGCTGGCGACCGTGGTTGGCGTGCTGGTCGAGGTGCCGGTCATGCTGTCGGTGGTTCGGCTCGTCCGCTCGAGCAGGCCGTGGTACGAGCGTGGCATCGGCGCGCGCGGTGCCATTCCGGCCGGGCAGCGTGGCAGGTGATGGCGGTGGTCACACTCCGCGGCGGCACATGGCGAGCAGCCTCAGCAGGAGGGGCATGTCGCGGCGTTTCCCCATCCGACGGGCGGCACGCCATAGGCCGGCGTGTAGGGGCCGCCTGCGCAAGCGCCTACCACCAGGACCGATGTCACTACGATTATACGTACAATCATAGCGTTCACGCGGTAAGTCTCCACTCTGGTGCGCAGCGATACTAGGCCAGGATCCTTTGGATGGACAACGCAGACCGACGCCCAGCAGGAGAAGCCGCTGTCGAAGACCGCCAGCGTCGTGCTCGGGTTTTTGCGTTCGCTGCCCGTGTTGTCCTAGTCTGTAATGGACACATTGGGCTACCACGGAGCGGCCCGATGCAGGCGGAATGCGAAGTCGTTCGTTTCCTGGCCGCCTACCAGGCGATCTGGCACACGCATTTCCCGAAACTGTTCAGGCGGGCGCAGTGGCATATCGTTACGCATCTCTGCACCAACGGCCGGGACGGCGCCGCGGTGGGCGAGCTCTATGGGCCGGTCAAGCAGGTGTTTCTCCTCGACGATTCGACCGTCAAGGAGCGCATCCTGGAGATCCGGGATCTGCAGCTCTGTTCAGTCGATCCGCCGACCGGCGCGCTTGCGCCCCGTTCCGTGATCGTTCCGACAGCGGCGCTGCTCGATCTGTTCGATCGTCACCTTGTGGCGCTGGCGAAAGAACTCTGCACCACTGCCGCCGCGCTCGATCCTGCGACGCGGGTCGCGGCTCCGCGCAGGCTCGATGCACAGCAGAGCGCGATCATCCTGCAATCGCTCGCGCGATGCCGGGAGCCGAGGCGGATCGCTCTGGACCGGATCTTCGATGTAGTCAACCTGTCGCGGGCACGCCGGGTTGAGGCGATCCGTCATCTGAACTCGCTGTCGCACTGGTCATTGCTGCACATGGCGATCGAGCTGCACTATGGCGTTTCCGCCTTCGCCGGCGGCGGCCAAGGCATCCTCGCGGATCAGATGGCCGCGCATCTGCTCAACCTGACCGGCCAGAATTTCCAGACCACGCGGGATCACATCGCCTACCTGATCGGACTCGGTTTGCTCGAACGCCAGCCCGGCAAGTCACTGCGTGTTGCGCTGTCCGCGTCCGCGGCGGAACAGTTCCACGAGGCGCTCGGCACTGCGGCTGCGTCGCTGCCCCAGGTTGCACGCAGCCTCACCGCGACCCTGCCGGCCGGTGCAACGGATGTCGCCGACGATGCATCCGATGATGCGACGGTGAGCCTGCGTCCCGCGCAGGGGGTTATGCGCCAGGCCGCGGCGGAGCCACATCATCATCTGGTGATTCTGCAGCCTGAATTCGGCGGTGCGTCGGGTGGCGCTGCCTCCGGGCGCTTTGACGATCGGCAGGGCGCCGCCTTGCGCGCTGCTGCTGGAGGCCGCGGAAGTGTCGCGTGCCGATTGCCGCCTGGATGTCTTCGGCGATGAGGTCAGTGTCACGGACCTGAATTCCACCAATGGCACGTTCGTGGACAACAAACGATTGGCGCAGACGACGCCGCTGCGGCACGGTGCCCTGCTGCGCATCGGTTCCTACGCGATGACCTGCGAGTATCAGAGCGTCCTGCAGGCCGAAGAACCCGATAGCACGCAGCGGAAGACCGGCGGCGCTTTGGCTTGGGTGGGGTCACCGTGCTGCGTCCGCGGCGTGGTCAGCCGTCATGAGGAACAAAACCGAAAACTCGGCGTAAAGTACCCGCCAAATTTCTCCGAGAACCTGCGACAGGAGCAGGCGGGTTCTAACCGCATATTCGTCGGAAATTGGCGGGTCATCCTTCCTGTTCCGCAGCCTTGCGGACCGGAATATTTGGCCGGCGCGGCACGAAAGTTCCAGCCGCATCTTCCACAACGACGGGTGGCACAACTGCGGGCGCCACCGGTGCCGACCAGAGCCGACATACGCCCTCCCCGGAACCTCGTATTTCGGTCCCCACTGGTCGGTGCGGCGCTTGTGGGAGCAGGCATGCGCGGTACCCCGACTGACGCATGCCTGCTCTCTCCTTTACTGCGTCCGGCCAGCCTGCGTCCGTGCGATCCCCCGGTCGAGCAATGGCACCAGCACGAACACGAAGGCAGTGAACGCCGCCGATGCCACGATCAGCGGCGCCAGTCGGCCGGAGAATACATGCTGGTAGAGCAATGCGCCGATCGTGTCGGAGAGCGGCGTCGCCAGGTTGATGACCGACATCAGCGCCGCGAAGGCAAAACCCTCGGAGCGTCTTGGACAGTGATCGGCGGCGAGCGTGAGCGTGGCGATGTTGGCGATCATGCTGGCGACGCCGTTGAGGAAATACACCACGATCGCACTGACCTCATCGACGAGGCCGAGGAATGCCAATGTTGCAAGTGTGCCGCACAGAATGCTCAGGTTGAGCAACGTGCGCGATGCCATGCCGCGCAGCAGATATCGGTAGACCAGGCCGCCGGCGATCCATCCGCCGGCGCTGACCGAGGACAGCATGCCGATCGTGCCCTGCGAGAACCGCAGGTGGTCGGTCATGTGGAAGTAGAGCGGCGTGCCGAACCCTGGGCTGAAGTAGTAGCAGAACAGGAAGGCCGCGATCAGCCAGAGCGTGCGCGATCGGAACGTGTCAAGAAACCCCCGAAGCGCGCGCCGGAACTCTGCAACGTTGATCCCAGCCGGGTCCTCGTCGACGAGCCAGAGGCAGCTGATGACGATCGCGACCGGGGCAACCGCCGCGATGGCAGCCGATGCGTGCAAGGCCCCTTCCGGTGACAGGAATTCGATCAGCTGTCCGCCCAGCAATGATGCGGCCATCACCGCGACGTTGAACCAGAGCCATTGCTGGTTGATGAATGCTCCGCTCGCACGGTGTTTCTGGCCGTTCTCCACCAGCAGGGCACCGCACACGGTGCTTGACACGGCCATGGCGATGGCGGTCAGCAGCAGCGCGAACACGATGGAGGCCGGAGCCAGGACCTGGGTGGTCCACAGGAAGGCCGCGACCGCGCAGACGTTCGCCAGCAGCAGGTAGCTGCGCCGCCGATAGCCGAACAGCGGCAGGAAGTCGGACAGCATGCCGTAGAGTGGCTTGACGATCCACGGCAGATCGAGAACCGCGAGGTAGGTGGCGATCTGCACCGGCGTCCAGTTCTGGCCTTCCTTGAGATAATGGGTGAGCGGCTGCCAGATCACGCCGACCTTTGCCTGACCGATGCCCTCCACCGTGTAGACGATGGCAAAGAACAGCATCAGGCGGGAGATCCCTTGGGTGGTGGATTCGCGGTCGCGGGATCTGCGCATGCGCGGTGATTGTGGCCACTGTTGCAGCACGTTGTCATCCCCGCGAAAGCGGGGACCCATAGTTCGCCACCCCGCTGCGGTCCTGGGTTCCCGCTTGCACGCGAATGACGATGAGAAGTGAGCTTTCGGCATATGTGGATGCCACCTATGCTGGCTCCCCCACCGGCAGGGATTGATCGAATGGCGTGGCGGATCGGTATCGACATCGGCGGCACTTTCACCGACGTCGCGTTGGTGGAGGAAACCACCGGCCGCATCGCCATTGCCAAACTGCCGACCACGCCGCACGACTTCGGCCAGGCGGTGATCGATGGCATCCGTCATGTACTGGATGCCAATCGCATCGATCCAGCCGATGTCTCGCTGCTGTCGCATGCGACAACCGTCGTCACCAACGCGCTGCTGCAGAACAAGGGGGCACGGGCCGGCTTCGTCGCGACGCGCGGCTTCCGCGACATCCTCGAATTGCGCCGTTCCTCGCGTGCCGATCTGTATGACCTGTTGCAGGACGCGCCGGCCGTGCTGGTGCCGCGGCGCTGGCGGTTCGAGATCACCGAGCGGATCGATGCGCAGGGCGACGTCGTCACGCCGTTGGCCGAAGCCGAACTGCCCGCGCTGATCGAGGCGATCCGCGACGCCGGGTTGCAAACCGTCGCGGTGTCCTTCCTATTCTCGTTTCTGAATGATGCGCATGAGCGGCGCATCGGCCGGGCGCTGCGCGCGGCATTGCCTGGTGTCGGCGTATACCTGTCGTGCGAAGTGCTGCCGGAGATCCGCGAGTTCGAACGTGCCAGCACGACAGCGGTGTGCGCGGTTGTAGGGCCGGTGCTGGCCTCCTACCTCGACCGGCTGCAATCCGCCGTATCGCGTCTCGGGTTGCCGACGCTGCATGTGATGGGCTCATCGGGCGGCGTGCTGGACATCGACGAAGCGCTGCGCATGCCGGCAATGGCCGTGGAATCCGGCCCTGCCGCGGGTGTCATCGCGGCGTCGCTTGCCGGGCGGCAGCTCGATCGTCCGAACCTGATCTCGTTCGACATGGGCGGCACGACGGCCAAGGCGAGCGTGATCACGAACGGCGAAGTCGCGGTAACCGCGGAATACGAGGTCGGCGGTTCCGGCCATGCCAACCGCTGGATGCACGGCACGGGTCATCCGATCCGTGTGCCGGTGATCGACCTGGCCGAAGTGAGCGCGGGTGGCGGCTCCATCGCGTGGGTCGATCCGGGCGGGGCGTTGAAGGTGGGCCCGCACAGCGCCGGGGCCGAGCCTGGTCCGGCTGCCTACGGCGCCGGCGGAACGTTGCCCACCGTGACGGATGCCGACGTCGTGCTGGGCTATCTGGATCGCGAGGCGTTGCTGGGTGGTGGCCTGCGGATCGACCTCGCCGCGGCGGAACGATCGATCGAGACGGCGATCGGACGGCCGCTTGGCCTGTCGGTTCCCGAGGCTGCCGCGCGCATCGTCGAAGTCGTCAATAGCAACATGGCGCAGGCGCTGCGCATCGTGTCGATCGAGCGGGGCCACGATCCGCAGGAGTTTTCCCTCATTGCGTTCGGCGGCGCTGGTCCGGTGCATGCAGTCGCGCTTGCAGTGGAACTGCAGATTCCCGAAGTGATCGTGCCACCGGCGCCCGGCGCATTCTCCGCGCTCGGACTGGTGGCGAGCGATCTCAAGCGGGACTATTCGCGCACGCTGTACGCCGATCTTGCGAGTATTGACCTTGCGCGCGTCAACGAGGCGATCGCCGGCATGGAACGCGCGGGGATCGAGATGCTGCATGCGGCACGGGTGCTGCCGGAGCGGCGCGCGCTGCTGCGTCAGGCTGACGTGCGGTATCGCAGGCAGGCGTACGAGCTGACCGTGCCGATCGCCGATGGTGAAATCACCCGCGCAACGCTGGACGATCTTGCCGCAGCGTTTCATGCCAGACACGAACAGACCTATGGTCACGCCAATCGTTCGGAGCGCGTGCAATTGGTCAATCTGCGCGTGACCGCACTGGGTCGCCAACCCGAGCTGATGCTCGCGCAGCGCGCCGATCCGGCAAACGCGCGGACGCGCAGCCGCGATGTGTGGTTTGTCGAGACCGGCTTCGCGCCGACAACGGTGCATTGGCGTGACGGGCTCATGCCGCGCACGCACATCGTTGGTCCGGCGATCATCGAGGCGATGGACTCGACGACGGTCGTGCCGCCCGGCTGGCAGGCACGGATCGATGACCTCGGCTATATTCGACTTGTACGAACATGAAGAAAGTAGAATCACCGCAGAGACGCAGAGACCGCAGAGTCAATGTTGAATGCGCTTCGCGCATAGCGTACCAAATTTCGACTCTGCACCCTCTGCGTCTCTGCGGTGATATTTTCTTTTTTCCTGGAGCTTGCACAATGCAACGTTTGAAGACCGATCCGGCCCGCTTCGAGGTGGTGAAGAACGCGCTCACCTGTGCGGCCGAGGAGATGAAGATCGTCCTGGCGAAGACGGCGTACTCGCCGTTGCTGAAGGTTGCCGGCGACTACTCCTGCGGCATCTTTGACATAGCCGGCAACATGGTGGCGCAGGGGCCGGATCTGCCGATCCATCTCGGCTCGATGCCGGATGCGGTGCGCGCGGTGGTGCACGCGTTTCCTGATGCCGCACCGGGCGACGTGTTCATCCACAACGATCCGTATCAGGGCGGCTCGCATCTGCCGGATGTGAATGTCGTGGCCCCGGCATTCCACCAGGGTCGTCTGCTCGGCTTCGGTTGCGTGCGCGCGCATTGGCCCGACATCGGCAGCGCCACACCCGGAAGCTACGGCGCGGTGACGGAAATCTACGGCGAGGGACTGCGACTGCCGCCGATCCGGCTGTATCGCGACGGCAAGCCGGATCCCGCCGTCGAGGCCATCATCTTCGCCAATGTCCGCACGCCGACGGAACGGCTCGGCGATCTGCGCGCACAGGTCGCGGCAAACTGGCGTGCCGCCGCGAGGCTCCAGGCACTGGCCGCCAAATACGGCACCGACACGCTGTTGGACATCATGCAGGAGGTGCTCGACTACTCCGAAACCATGATGCGTGCCGCGTTGCGCGCACTGCCGGACGGCGAGGCGGAGTTTTCCGATGTTTTCGACGGCGACGGCATCATCGCGCCGGGCGAAACCGAGGATGAAACATTCACCGTGAAGCTGCGCATCACCAAGCGTGGCGACACGATCACCGCCGATTTCACCGGCTCCGATCCGCGGGTTCCCGGACCGATGAACGCACCGCTCACGGTGACCGCATCCGGCGTATTCTGCGCGCTGAAGATGATCGCCGACCCGAAAAGCCTGATCCCGCCGAACTCAGGCTGCTGGCGTCCGGTGACGGTGACCGCGCCGCCTGGTTCTGTGGTGAACGCGCAGTTGCCCGCGCCGGTCGTCTACGCCAACCATGAGATATCGCACCGCGTCGCGGACATGGTGATGGCGGCGATGTTCGCATTCACGCCGCGGACCGTGATGGCCGGTTCTCAGGGTACATCGGCCGTGATGACATTCGGCGGCACCGATTACCGGACCGGCGAGCGCTATGTCAGCTACAAATCGGTTAAGGGCGGCTTCGGCGCGCGGCCGGTGAAGGACGGCATCAACGCCGTCGCCAGCACTGTCTCCAACATGATGAACACGCCGATCGAGATCATCGAAATGAGCTTTCCGCTGCGCGTCGAGGAGTATTCGCTGGTGCCGGACAGCGGCGGCGCCGGTACCTGGCGCGGCGGGCTAGGCGTGCGCCGCGTCTGGCGCGTGCTGGAGCGGCAGGCCCATGCCGCGGTCTGCTGCGAACGCACCGTCACGCCGCCGTTTGGACTCGCCGGCGGGAAGTCCGGTGCGCGCGCGCGGCTGGAATTGATCCCGGCGAATGGCAACGCGCGAAAACTCACCAGCAAGGGCGGCTTCATCGCGCCGGCGGGATCGCTGGTGGTGATCGAGGCGCCGGGCTCCGGCGGCTACGGCCCGCCGTCGGGACGCGAACGGGCACGTCTTTCCGAAGACCTGCTGGACGGATACGTTACCTCCATGGCGGCGCGTCGTGACTACGGCGTAGAACCGACCTGACGGAGGAAAACCAGGATGACCCACGTGGCTCCCAACTCGGTGCAGGCGCGCGACATCGCCTCGATCGTGCATCCGCAGACGGATCTGGTGCAGCATCTCGAGCAGGGCCCGGTGGTGATCTCGCGCGGGCAGGGGATCTATCTCTGGGATGACTCCGGCCAGCAGTTTCTGGATGCGGCGGCGGGACTGTGGTGCGCCTCGCTCGGCTATGCGTCCGAACGTCTGGCGCGCGTCGCGTACGAGCAGATGCGCAAACTTGGCTACGCGCATCTGTACCGCAGCACCACCAACGAGCCCGGTGTCGATCTGGCGGAGAAGCTGCTGCAGATCGCACCCGTGCCGATGAGCAAGGTGCTGTTCCAGTGCTCGGGCTCCGAGGCGAACGACACCGCGATCAAGCTGGTCTGGTACTATCATGCCGCGATCGGCAAGCCGAACAAGCGAAAGATCATCGGCCGCAAGATGGGCTATCACGGCAGCACATCGGCTTCGATCAGCGCATCCGGCAAGCCGGACATGCACGCCGATTTCGGCCTGCCGTTCCCCGATTTCCGCCACACCGAATACCCGCACTACTACCGCTTGCATCAGGACGGCGAGACCGAGGAGCAGTTCGCGACCCGCATGGCGGACGCGCTGGAGACGCTGATCGTAGCGGAAGGTCCGGACACGGTTGGCGGCTTCATCGCCGAACCGGTGATGGGCGCCGGTGGCGGGATCGTTCCGCCGCGCACATACTGGGACAAGATGCAGGCGGTGCTGCGCAAGTACGACGTGCTGTTCATCGCCGATGAAGTGATCTGCGGCTTCGGCCGCACCGGCAACATGTGGGGCAGCCAGACTTACGACCTGAAGCCGGACATGATCTCGTGCGCGAAGGCGCTGTCGGCCGGGATGCAGCCGATCTCGGCGCTGCTGATCAACGAGCGCGTGTTCCAGGCGATGCTGGACGAAAGCCGGAAGCTCGGCAATTTCGCGCACGGCTTCACCTATGCCGGCCATCCGGTCACCACCGCGGTCGCCATGGAAACGCTGCGTATCTACGAAGAGATGGACATGGTGGGCCACGTGCAGCGCGTCGGGCCATACATGCAGCAGGTGCTGGCGGAGTTCGGCAAACATCCGCTGGTGGGCGACGTGCGCGGCGTCGGCCTGGTGACCGGGATGGAGATGATGGCCGACAAGGCAACTCGCACGCCGTTCGATCCGTCGCGGGGCGTCGGTCGCATTGCCGACCGACACGCGCGCGGGCACGGCCTGATTACACGCTTCATCGGCGACCGCATCGCGTTCTCGCCGCCGCTGATCATCACCGAGGAGGAGGTCGACGACATGGCGGCGTGTCTGCAGCGCACGCTGGACGATACCTGGGCGGAAGTCCGCGCCAGCCGAAACCAAACGCAACGGGAGACAGAGAATGTCAGGTAGTCAGCCGGTCATCGCGCAGAAGAGCCCATACCGGATGGAGGTGGAGGCCGGCAAATCCTATTGGTGGTGCGCCTGCGGCAAGAGCGGCAACCAGCCGTTCTGCGACGGTTCGCACAAGGGCAGCGGCTTCAGCCCGGTCGAGTTCAAGGCGGAGGACGCGGCGACGATCGCGTTCTGCGGCTGCAAGAACAGCGGCAACAAGCCGCGCTGCGACGGGACGCACCGGAGCCTGTAACGCTCTTGCCGTCACCCCCGCGAAAGCGGGGACCCAGGGGCCGCAGCAATGGACGTCGCCTGGGTCCCCGCTGTCGCGGGGATGACGGTGTTGGGGAGGACTGTCATGAAGATCGACGACGTCACACTGACCATCTTCACCTGGGATGGCATTCCGGCGACGCGCTACCACCTCGGCGCGCTGGCTTCCAGTTCCTCCAGTCTGGGCCTGCTGCGCATCCATACCGATGAGGGGCTGGAGGGCCACGCATTCCTCGGCGCGGCGACCAATCCGGCGGCGATGGACGGACCGCAGCTGATCCGCTCGTTGAAGCCGATGCTGCTGGGGCAGAACCCGCTGGAGCGCGAGCGCATCCATGCCGGAATGCGCCTGGTCTCGCGCATCGTCAGCTACCGCACGATCGGCGCGGTGGACGTGGCGCTGTGGGATCTCGCCGGCAAAATCGCGAAACTGCCGGTGCACGCGCTGATCGGCACGTTCCGCACCTCGATCCTCGGCTACGCGAGTTCGCAGGTGCTGCCCGACATCGCCGCCTACGTCGACCAGGCGCAGAGCTTCAAGGCGAACGGATGGCGGGCCTACAAGATCCATCCGCCGCGCGATCCGGAGCAGGACATCAAGGTGTGCCAGGCGGTGCGCAAGGCGGTCGGCGACGACTTCCGGCTGATGCTGGATTCCACCTGGAGCTACAACTACGTCGACGCGCTGCGCGTGGGTCGCGCGATCGAGGAGATGGGCTACTATTGGTACGAAGATCCGATGTCGGACGAGGACATCTACAACTACGTGAAGCTGCGGGAGAAGCTGGACATTCCGATCATGGCCACTGAGTTTCCGGCCGGCGGACTGGAGACCTATCCGATCTGGCTTACCGAGCGCGCCACCGACTATCTGCGCGGCGACATCCCGAACAAGGGCGGGCTGACCACCATGCTGAAGACCGCCCATCTCGCGGAGGCGTTCAACCTCAACTACGAAATCCACCATTCGGGCAATTCGCTGAACAACCTTGCCAATCTGCATCTCTGCATGGCGATCAGGAACACTACGATGTTCGAGGTGCTGCTGCCGGACGGAGCGCACAAGTACGGCATGGCAAAGGAACTGCAGATCGACAAGGAAGGCCTGCTGCACGCGCCGACCGGACCGGGGCTTGGGGCGGAGATCGACTTCGATCTGATCAAGCGCAAGACCGAGGCGGTGCTGAGTTAGACTACACCGTCATGGCGGGCGAAGGCCCGCCATCCACGTCTTTGTTTCGTACAAGAGAAAGACGTGGATGGCCCGCCTTCGCGGACCATGACGGCGCTACAGCAGCCCCCGCACCGCAAGATTGCGCATCAACGCACCGACGCCGAAGTGCCAGGCCTCGCACCGATCCGTCGGCATCATGCGGTTCACCAGCCGGCCCAGCTTCGGCGCCGCGATCGTCACGATGTCGCCGGTCTTGTGGGTAAATCCCTTGCCGGGCGCGTCGCGGTCCTCGACCGGTGCGAACATCGTCCCCAGGAACAGCACCGCACCATCCGGATAGCGGTGATGCTCGTTCACCATCTGCGCCACCAGATCGTCCGGATCGCGGCTGATCATGGCGATCGAGGACGCGCCTTCCAACCTGAACCCGTCGGTTCCTTCGACGCTCAGCGAAACCGTCGTCTGACGGATGTCGTCCAGAGTGAACCGGGCATCGAAGAAGCGCAGGAACGGGCCGATCGCGCAGGACGCGTTGTTGTCCTTCGCCTTGCCGAGCAGCAGCGCGGAGCGGCCTTCCACGTCGCGCAGGTTCACGTCGTTGCCCAACGTGGCGGCGACGATGCGGCCGGACGACGATGCGGCCAGCACCACTTCGGGCTCCGGATTGTTCCACGACGATTTCGGATGAATGCCGGCATCCATGCCGGTGCCGACCGCGGCCATCGGCTGCGCCTTGGTGAAGATCTCCGCGTCCGGGCCGATGCCGACCTCCAGGTACTGGCTCCACGCTCCCTGTTCGATCAGCACCTGCTTCAGATGCGCGGCCTCCTCCGAGCCAGGCTTCAACTTTGCCAGATCGTCGCCGACCAGACGGTTCACCTCGGCTCGGATCGCCACGGCGGCGTTCAGGTCGCCACGGGCGCGTTCCTCGATCACGCGCTCGATCATCGACAGCACGAACGTCACGCCGGCCGCCTTGATCGCCTGCAGGTCGATCGGCGCCAGCAGCCACGGCCTGTTGCGATCCCTGCGTTCGATGGGTGTGTTCGCCAATACCGCATCCAGTTCGCCGATGGGGTCGCCGTCGGCCGCGCGCAGTGAAGCGGCGGGATCGACGGTCTCGCACAGGTCGCGCATGGTGGGGAACACACCGGACACATCCACCAGTGCACCGTCGCGCAGTGCGACCACCGACGGGCCGCCCGCGTCGGGTCGCCAGATGCGCCCCGCCAGCACGGCATCGGCCGCATCGTCCGGCAGCACCGGCTGCAATGCATCGCGAAACTCGGTCATCGGCCCGTCCTCCCCAATCGCCGTGCAGCATCCTATATTCCATGCAGTTGGAGAACCCGAACCGGAGGCACGACGGATGAGAAGACTGTTCGGCGCATCGCACGAGGCGGAGGCGGAGACGTTTCCCGTCACGCATACCGACGAGGAATGGCGCGCGAAGCTGTCGCCCGCGCAATACTCGGTGCTGCGCAAGCATGGCACCGAACGCGCCGGCACCAGTCCGCTCAACCTGGAAAAGCGGCACGGCAAGTTCATCTGCGCGGGCTGCGGGCAGGACCTGTTCGCGTCGGACACCAAGTTCGAAAGCGGCACCGGCTGGCCGAGCTTCTACCAGCCGCTGGAAGGCGCCGTCGGCACCACCGAGGACCGCAGCTTCTTCATGACGCGCACCGAGGTTCACTGCAAGCAAGTGCGGCGGTCATCTCGGCCACGTGTTCGACGACGGTCCGCGCCCGACCGGGCAGCGCTACTGCATGAACGGGGCGGCGATGGATTTCAAGCCTGGGTAAACTGGTGCACCGCGGCCACCTCCGGCGTGGGCGAGCGCATTCGTGATCTGTCGCGCTCGTCCTTGAGCTGGTCGGCAACGAGGAACGCGAGTTCCAGCGCCTGCGAGCCGTTCAGCCGAGGATCGCAGTGCGTGTGATAGCGATCCGCCAGTGCGGCTTCGTCGATCCGCTGCGCGCCGCCGGTGCATTCGGTGACATCCTTGCCGGTCATCTCCACATGCATCCCGCCCAGGTGGCTGCACTCGGCGCGATGCACCGCAAAGCAGTCGCGCAGCTCGGTCATGATGCGATCGAACGGACGCGTCTTGTGTCCCGATGCTGTCGTCTCGGTGTTGCCATGCATCGGATCGCACGACCAGACGACCTGCGACCCTCGCGTTGCACGGCGCGGATCAGCAGCGGCAGACCCGCGCCGATCCGGTCGGCGCCCATGCGCGTGATCAGCGTCAGCCGCCCCGGTTCGTTGTCCGGATTGAGGATGTCGGTCAGCCGCAGCAGTTCGTCCGGCGTCATCGCCGGGCCGCATTTCAGTCCCAGCGGATTGGCAACGCCGCGCAGGAATTCGACATGCGCGCCGTCCGCCTGCCGCGTGCGCTCGCCGATCCAGGGCAGATGCGCCGAACAGGCGTACCAATCGCCGGTCAGACTGTCCTGGCGGGCGAGCGGCTCCTCGTAGTTCAGCAGCATCGCGTCGTGACTGGTGTAGATATCGGTCGAGCGAAGCTGCGGCACATTCGCCGCCGTCAGGCCGCAGGCCGCCATGAAGCCGAGCGATTCCTGGATGCGCCGCGACAGTTCGCCATAGCGTTCGCCCTGCGGTGAATCAGCGATGAACGCCTGGTTCCATTGCTGCACACGGGCCAGATCGGCGAAGCCACCCTGCGTGAAGGCGCGCAGCAGATTGAGCGTGATGGCGGACTGATTGTAGGCACGCAGCATGCGGACAGGATCGGGCGCGCGCGCGGCGGCATCAAACGCGATGTCGTTGACAATGTCGCCGCGATAGGACGGCAATGTGACGCCATCGATGGTCTCGGTCGGTTGAGACCGCGGCTTGGCAAACTGGCCAGCCATGCGCGCGACCTTCACCACCGGCGCGGCGGCCGCGTAGCTGAGAACCACCGCCATCTGCAGCAGCACCTTCACACGTGTCGCGCAGCGAATTGGCGTGAAATTCGGCGAATGATTCGGCGCAGTCCCCGCCTTGCAGCAGGAACGCCTCGCCGGCCGCGGCGCGGGCAAGCTGCGCCTTCAGCGCGCGTGCCTCGCCGGCGAAGATCAGCGGCGGTGCGGTGCGGAGTTCGGCCTCGGCAGCAGCTAGCACTCCAGGATCGGGATACCGGGGCGCCTGTGCAACGGGACAGGCACGCCAACTTTGCGGTGACCAGGACACGGCACGTCAGCGCGTTCGCTGGGGCGCCGGCGCGTGGGACGCCGGCTGGGCGGGTGGCGGGGACTGCGGTGTGGTCGGCTTGCGATCCTCGGGGACGGATGGTCCGGTGATCACGTCGAAGTCGAACTGGGAACTGTGCATGCGAGCCTCCTTCGGTTGAGAGGCCGCTCCTGCCTTGGCGTAAATCCGATTTCCGGTGGTGCAGAAAAGCGAAAGCCGCCTTGGCGGGGCGGCTTCGGGGTCCTGCTAAATGTGCACGATCCTAGGCCGCCGGCATGTACCAGCGGTACCAAAATCGCGAGGCGGAGATGAGCTGCATCTGTGCCATGGGGCAAAGCACTACCGGAATGTCGCGACTATTGCAAGCGGCCAATTGCTTGCCGAGTGGTTTTCATATTGAGCGGGGAAGGCGCAAGCGGACCAAACGTCGTGGCCGGCCTCCGCCCGCCACGGCAAATGGGAGCTGTCGCGCAGCGTCCACAAAAATGAGAATTGCTGGTTGGATCTCAGGGGATGGCGGGGTGGTCCGGGTCAAGCGCGCGCAGCAGATATTCGCCGCTCTGCGGTGCGTAGCGCTGCCACAATGCGCGCAGTTCGGCGATCGGCTGGTCATGCCAGTCGACCCGCAGATCGACCAGTGGGAAGCTTTCATGCTCCACGACAAGCAGTTGCGCACTCCGCACCGGTCCGCTCTCGCCGCCGGCGGCAAGCCCTTCCTCCAGCGCGTGCAGCAGCCGTTCCGCCAGTGGGGCCGTCGGATCCTCCTGGAAGGCGAGCAGCATGGCAGCAGGCACGCGCGCATTGGCGAGTATGTTGCCGATCGCGCAGGCGTCCTGACCGGCTGCCTCGCTCATCTCCGGCCGGATGCGCGCCCCGCTATAGGCTGCGGTGTTGCCCTCGGCATCCAACACGGCGAGCTGTCGCCAATGGGCGTGCTGCGTGGATGCGACCAGCGCGTCCACGGTCTGCCGCGCCGAGCAGCCGGAACGCAACAAGGTGATCCCGCGTGGCCCCAAGCGCGGATCGGTGCGATGCTGGGTGAGCACGGCTCCGACACCCGCCGAGCAGTAAGCGACACGCGCGCCGACCGCGATCGAGGAAGTGGAGACGACAGCACCGATTTGACCTGTGCGAGGACAGCGGCCGATGAGTGAGAAGGTCATCTGACGATCTATGTCGCGCTCAATTGACGTTGCGCAATCCAAAGCAGTCGGCACGCTTGCGAGCAAGAACGGCATGCCGACAGCGGGCCTGGTCCAGCTCGCCGTGTCGGTCATCCTGCTCAGCAGCGCGTGGCCGCTTACCAAGATCGCTTTGAGCCTCGGTAGCACACCACTTTGGTTCGCAGAAGGGCGCATGCTGCTGTCCGGCTTTACAATCGCTGCAGTGCTCGTGTTGCGTTGCACGCTGCGGTTGCCGCGTCGAGCCGATCTACCCGCCCTGATGGCAGTCGGCGTATTTCAGCTCGGCGGCTATTTCGCGCTGGCGCACGAAGCGGTGGCGTGGGTGCCGGCGGGGACGTACTGCGATCCTGGCCAACACCACGACGATGTGGGTGGTGCCGCTGTCGCTGATCTTCCTGCACGAGCGCATTCCGCCGCGCCGCTGGGTGGCCGCAGGACTCGGGCTTTGCGGGGTGGTCGTCCTGATGAGCCCATGGTCGATCGACTGGACATCAGGCAACGTGCTGGTCGGACACGCGTTCCTGCTGGGTGCGGCGCTGTCGTGGTCGGTGGCGATCATCGTCACCCGCGCCGCCCGGCCGCATTTGTCGATGTTCGAACTGCTGCCATGGTGTTTTGCGGTCGGGGCGGTGATGCTGGCGCCGCTGCTGATCTGGCATGCGCCCGACGGAACGTTGGGTTCAAAGCCTGGCTCCTGGGCGGCGCTTGCATATATCGGATTGCTCGCCGGCCCGTTCGGCACCTGGTGCGTGGTGCAGGCGACTGCCACATTGCCCACCGTCGTTTCATCGATCGGGTTCCTGATGACGCCGGCGGTAAGCCTCGTCCTGGCCAACCTGTTTCTCGGCGAGGCGTTCACCTCGGATCTGCTGTTTGGGGCAGCACTGATCATGGGCGGCGTCGGTGCCGCAGCCTGGCCTGGTGCGAAGAAATGATCCTGCATGCCACGGAAATGGGACAGGGCGACAGTCTTGTGCTGCTGCACGGATTGTTCGGGTCCGCGCGCAATTTCGGCGCCGTGCAGCGGCAGTTGGCGCACGGGCACCGGGTGATCGCGCTGGACCTCCGCAATCATGGCGCGAGCCCGCATGACGGCGACATGCGCTATGCCACCATGGCCGCCGATGTGCTGGAGACGCTGGATCGGCTGTCTGCTCTGCCTGCGACGCTGTTGGGCCATTCGATGGGCGGCAAGGTCGCGGTGCAGGCGGCGCTGATGCATCCGGACATGACCGCGCGGCTGATCGTTGCCGACATCGCGCCGGTTTCCTATCCGCCGCATCATAGCGCGATCGCCGAGGCCATGGCGGCGTTGCCGATGTCGCGCGGCATGTCGCGAACACAGGCCGATGCCGTGCTGGCCGCAGCGGTGCCGGATGCCGGCATCCGCGCGTTCCTGCTGCAGAACCTGCAGACTGGTCCGACACCTGCATGGCGCATCGGGCTGGCCGAGATCATCGCCGCTCTGCCGCTCATCGAAGCCTGGAATGCGCCGCCTGACGCGCGTTACATCGGCCCGACCTTGTTCATCGCTGGCGCCGCCTCGGACTACATTCGGCCCGAACACCGTCCGGTGATTCGTTCCCTGTTTCCCAGCGCACGGCTCGTCACGCTGAAGAATGCCGGCCATTGGCTGCACGCCGAAAACCCCAGTGGCTTCGTCGGCGTGGTGGAGGCGTTTTTGACAGCGACCGGTTGAGGCCAGCATCATCCGGCTCGAAGCAACAGGAGGAAAGCCGGTGCGCGACAACGCGCCGGCGTGATCCAAAGTGCGTCTTACCGACGAAGAGCAAGCCATGCTGGCCGGCGAGGCCGGCCCGGCGCGGCAATGGGCGATCAAGCACCAGATGCGTGTCGGATCCTATCTCGGCGCGGCGGATTTCGTGCCGGTGTCGCAGGCGCACATCATGGCGGATACCGAATCCCTTGGTATCGCCGGCGTCGAGTGGCTCGAACGGCTCGCGGCCCTGCCGGAGGCGCAGCGCAGCGTCCGCATCCCCACCATCACCGATCCGCGCGGCACCGACTTTGCCGCGGCCGCGCGGCTGAAGCAGCAGGATTGGATGCTGGCACTGGAGCGTCGCGCGATCGCGGCGTTCGAGGCGCTCGGTATCCTGATGACGGATACCTGCATCAACTACCAGACGATCATGCCGGCGGTGCGCGGCGAGCACATGGCGTATGGCGACACCGGTGTGGTGATCTATTCGAACAGCGTGCTCGGCGCCCGGTCGAATTTTGAGGGCGGACCTTCCGCTTTGGCTGCCGGCCTGACAGGTCGGACGCCGCGCTATGGCTATCACCTGGCCGAGCAGCGGCGCGCCACGCTGCTGCTGCGCATCGCCGTCACACCGCATGAGCTGCACGACTGGGGCGCACTCGGCGGCGTTGTCGGGCGCATCGCCGGCGACTACTGGCAGGTGCCTGCGCTGGTGGGCATTGATCGTGTTCCCACCTCGGATGAGCTGAAGCATTTCGGCGCCGCGATGGCCAGCTATGGCTCGGTCGCGCTGTTCCATATGGTTGGCGTCACGCCCGAGGTGGAACGCCTGAACGACATCGCCGATCCCTCGTTGCAGGCGAACGCGACGATTACCGAGGCCGATCTGCGCGCCTTCAAGGACTCGTACCGCCGGCACGTCGACAAGGTGGATGTCGTCGTGTTTTCCACCCCGCAACTCAGCCTGCTCGAACTGCGGGATCTCGTCGGCATGCTCGACGGCCGGCGCGCGACGATACCCTTGCTTGTGGTGACCAGCCCGCAGGTGAAGCCGGATGCCGATCGGCTCCGCATCACCGCGCGCATCGAAGCTGCGGGCGGCCTCGTCTTGTCCGGCATGTGCTTCTACCAGAGCTACGCACGCGAGATGGCGGAGGCGAATGGCTGGCAGACACTCGCCACCAACTCGGCAAAACTGGTCAACATCCTTGGCGGCTACGGCTATCAGCCGGCGCTGCTGTCCATGCAGGCCTGTGTCGATGCCGCGTGCACCGGCAGGATTACTGCGTGAGCGAGTTCCATGCTGCCGCCGGGATGGGCAGGCGCGTCCGCGGGCGTGCCCTGGTTGCGAAGGACGGGTTCTCCGCACGTTACGACCTTGACCGCGTCAACGGCGTGTTCTCACGTCCGGAGCACAAGCTGGCAGGTCAGTCCTATATCGGTCGAATTCTTGTGCTGGATGCGGCAAAAGGCGGCGTGGCCACCGCCTGGATGCTTTACGAGATGGCCGCGCGCGGGGTGATGCCGGCCGGACTTGTGCTCAACACTGTGAATCCCATCATGGTGCAGGGCGCCGCGCTCGCCGACTTAACCATAATCTCGGACTTCGACGTCGACATCACCGCTGTAGTGCCGAACGGCGCTCTTGTTGAGATCGAGCCCGAGGCCGACCCACCGTGCTTGCGGATTCTGGCGGAGGCATGACTAGCAGACCGCGCAAATCGGCGACCCAGAGAAACAACACCCCCTCCCCTTGCGGGAGGGGGCCGGGGGGAGGGGTCACGCTGCGCCGGTCGCTCTGCGCCGGAAGTCCCCTCCCCCCAACCTTGGTCCGCTTCGCGGCCCAAGCCCGCGAGGGGAGGGGGAGTCGCGGTTGGCATGAGTGACGCCGGCTCCATCGCGGTCGCCGAGCGCAGGTTCGCCGCCGTGGCGCCAGGCATCACCGCTGCGTTGTCGTTCAGTGCCGCCGATGTGTTCGGCAAGGTCGTGTTCAACGACGGCATGGACGTGCTGTCGTTCGTCACCACGCGTGGCGTACTGACGGTCATCTTCTTCTGGGTGTGGCTGCGCGTCGCACCTCCCGCGCGGAGGCACACCAGGCGCGAACGTCTTGTTTCCATCGGCATTGGTGCGATGTTCGCCGCCAACATCTTCGGTCTGCTGCTGGCGATCCAATTGCTGCCTTTGTCAATCGCTATCCTGACCTATTTCGTCTACCCGCTGCTCACCGGCCTCGCCGGCGCGGCGACCGGTATCGACCGCGTCGGCTGGCGCGGCTTCATGGCCGCACTCGCCGCGTTCATCGGCCTTGCCATGATGCTCGGTGCGCGGCTCGGCGACGTCGAGCTGCTCGGTGTTGTGAGTGCGCTGGCAGCAGCGGTGCTGCGTGTCGTGTCGCTGCTGATCACGCGAGCGAGTTTGCACAACACGGATTCGCGACTCAACACCTGGTACTCACTGCTGCCTTCAGCCGCGATCTTCGTGGCGTTCTCGCTGTTGACGCAAACCTGGAGCGCGCCACAGAGCACGTTCGGCTGGGTGGCGTTCGTTGGCATGAGCGTGGCCAGCACGGTCTCGGTGCTGACGATTTTCATCTCGGTCACGCGGATCGGCGCTTTCAGAACGGCATTGATCATGAACCTGGAGCCGCTGGTCTCGACCTTGGCGAGCGTCGCGTTGCTGGGCGAGGAGTTGCGGCCTGTGCAGGCGCTCGGCGGCGCGCTGATGCTGGTGGCGCTTTGCGCCTTCCAGTTGCGGCGGTGATGTTTTGTCAATGGACGCAGCCACGCCTTACCAATGACCACCGGTCGCCACGAGCCGTCATGCCGACGAAGGTCGGCATCCACGGCTTTTCTTGCTGCGACGAGCGAAGACGTGGATGGCGGGCCTTCGACCGCCATGACGGGAAAGGCCAGGTCGGAGAAGCACCATAACCGACGCTTGGTGTGACTGCGATGTGTCGCGAATTTAACTCATCGTCTGTGCACAAGCGGGGATGACGATTTTTACCGCAATTCAAACCCCAGATTGCGCAACGCCTCGCGCATCCGGTCGCGGCCGCGCAGGGCCTCTGCGTCTTTCACGCGGTTGAAGCATTGCTGCGTCCAGTCGATCGCCTTCATGCCCTGCTCCCGCTGGAACGCGCGCATCGTCGCGTTGTAGCCATCGATGGCCTCGCTGCGTGGCGCAACGGAGTATCGCTCGCGGTGCAGCACCACCGACTGGGGCAGGCGCGGCTTGATGCCGGTCTCCTTGGCTGGATCGGGGTAGCCGATCGACATGCCGAACACCGCAAATACATGCGGCGGCAAGCGAAGTTCCTCGGCTATCCGCTCGGGCAGGTTGCGCATCGCACCGATATAGACGGCGCCGAGCCCCAGCGATTCGGCGGCGATCAGTGCGCTCTGCGCGGCCAGTGCAGCATCAACGACGCCGACGATGAACTCCTCCAGAAAATGCGTGCCTTCCACGAGCGCCTGGTGTTCGACCGCGATGCGGTCCAGCCGTGACAGGTCGACCAGCCACACCAGCAGCAGCGGCGCATCGCGGATGAATTGCTGCTGTCCGGCAAGGTCTGCCAGCCGCGATTTGCGCTCCGTTTCTTCCACCGCGACCACGCTCCAGAATTGGAGATTGGACGAGGTGGACGCGGATTGGGCCGCCGCGATGAGCAATTCGAGCGTGCCCGTGGGCAGCCGGTGCGGCAGGAACCCGCGCACCGAGCGGTGGCCCAGTATCGTCTCGAGCACCTCGTTCCATTGCGTGGGACCCGCCAGCGCACCGTCGCGGTTGCGCTGGCTGAGGAGGGCATGCGCGTCGGCGGCCGGCTCGGCCGTGGTGCTTGCGGATGACACAGGATTCTCCAGATAGAGAGGAAGTCTGCAGGCTCTAACGATAATTCCCGACCCCTCGGGAGCATGCAACTCGGACTGCGCACGTCCAGGAAGGAGATGACCATGACCATCTATACGGGTCCGGTGTTCGAGATGGCACGCCAGCAATTCCAGGTGATCGCGGACCACCTCGAAATACCGCACGACGAGCGCGCGCGGCTGCTCTACCCCAAGCGTGCGATTACGGTGTCGTGTCCGATCCATCTCGATGACGGGAGAATTGCCGTCTACCAGGGCTATCGCGTGCAGCATCATCTGACGCTCGGGCCCACCAAGGGCGGCACGCGTTTCGCGCTCAGCGTCGACATCGGCGAGGTGTCGGCGCTGGCGATCTGGATGAGCTGGAAATGCGCGCTCGCCGGGTTGCCCTATGGCGGCGCCAAGGGCGGCGTGACCGTCGATCCCCGTGCGCTGTCACGCCATGAGCTCGAGAACCTGTCGCGCCGCTACATGCAGGAGATGATCCCCTTCGTCGGGCCGCACACCGACGTGATGGCGCCGGACATGGGCACCAACGAGCAGGTCATGGCGTGGTTCATGGATACCTACTCCATGTATCAGGGCCGTACCGTCACCGAGATCGTCACCGGCAAGCCGGTCGCTTCAGGTGGCACCGAGGGCAGGCGCGAAGCCACTGGCCGCGGCGTCGCGCATCTGGTGGGACGCGCGCTGGAGCGTATCGGGCGACAACCGGCCGGCGCCACCGTCATTATCCAGGGCTTCGGCAATGTCGGCAGCTACGCCGCGGAGACGCTCGCCGAACGTGGCTGCAAGGTGATCGGCGTGTCCGACCATACCGCCTGCTACTTCGATCCAAGGGGTTTCGACGTTGCGGCGCTGTCGAAGCATGCGGGACAGCATGGCGTGCTGGCCGGTTACTCCAACGAGCTGTCGCTCGATCCGCGCGAGCTGCTGGTGCAGAAATGCGACGTGCTGGTACCGGCCGCGGTGGAACGGGTGATCGACGCCTCGGTTGCAGCCAGGCTGCAGTGCCGCGTGCTGGCCGAGGCTGCCAACGGCCCGACGACGCCGGATGCCGATGAGGTGCTGGATCGGCGGCGGGATGAGGTATTCGTCATCCCGGATATCCTGTGCAACGCCGGCGGCGTGGTGGTCAGCTACTTCGAATGGGTGCAGGATCTGCAGCAGTTCTTCTGGGATGAGGCGGAGGTGATGAGCAAGCTCTACCACGTGATGGACCGCGCCTTCTCCCAGGTGATGCAGCGCGTCGATCGCGATGGGGTGCCCCATCGCACCGCGGCAATGGCGATCGGCGTCGAGAAGGTGCGCAGCGCAAAGAACACGCGCGGGCTGTTCCCGTAAGGAAGAAAGCAAATTCACCGCAGAGACGCAGAGACGCAGAGACGCAGAGACGCAGAGACGCAGAGAAACAATGTTTTGCGCTTCGCGCGAAGCGCATATCAAAGGTCCTCCGCGATCTCTGCGCCTCTGCGGTGAATTACTTTCTAATCTGGGAAGAGCACAGGGCAATGGGTGAGGGTACAGCGTAATGCCCAGACAGATCCGCCTCAACGCGTTCGACATGAACTGCGTCGGCCACATCCAGCACGGCATGTGGGCGCATCCGCGCGACCGCTCGATGGACTACACCGATCTCGACCATTGGGTGGAGCTGGCCCAGACACTGGAGCGCGGCCTATTCGACGGTCTGTTCCTGGCCGATATCCTCGGCGTCTACGACGTGTTCCACGGCTCGCCCGATGCGTCGATCCGCAACGCCGTGCAGATTCCCGTGAATGACCCGCTGCTGCTGATTCCGGCGATGGCCTACGCCACGCGCAATCTCGGTTTCGGCGTTACGTGCAATCTGACCTATGAGCCGCCTTATACGTTTGCACGCCGCATGTCGACGCTCGACCACCTGACCAAGGGCCGCGTCGGCTGGAACGTGGTGACCGGCTATCTCGACAGCGCCGCGCGCGGGATGGGGCTGGCGGAACAGCCGGAGCACGATAGCCGCTACGATGTGGCAGAGGAATACATGCGGGTGGTCTATCAGCTTTGGGAAGGAAGCTGGGAAGACGGCGCGGTGCTGCGCGATCGCGATCGCCGGGTTTTCGCCGACCCGACACGCGTCCATCCGGTGGTGCACGATGGCGCCAACTATCGGGTGAACGCGATCCATCTGTCGGAGCCGTCGCCGCAGCGGACGCCGGTGCTGTACCAGGCGGGCGCTTCCGCGCGCGGGCGCGAATTTGCTGCCGCCCATGCCGAATGCGTGTTCGTAAACGGCCAATTCCGCCACAACGTGCGCGACATCGTCGCCGACATCCGCGCGCGGGCGAAGGCGTTCGGCCGCGACCCGCAGGATATCCTGGTGTTCGTCGGGGCAACTGTCGTGGTGGCGCCGACCGAGGCCGAGGCGCGCGACAAACTGGCGGAGTACCGGGCCTATGCCAGCTCGGAAGGCGCGCTGGCGCACTACTCCGCCACGGTGGGCCTGGATTTCTCCCGTTATGGTCCCGATGAGCCGATCCGCTTCGTGAAGACCAACGCCATGGCCTCCGGGCTCGAGGCGATCACCGTGCGGAGCCCCGGCACCGAGTGGACGCCGCGCAAGCTGCTGGAGATGATGGTGCTGGGCAGCCGCCAGGCGCCGATCGTCGGGTCGCCGAGCCGGGTTGCCGACGAGCTGCAGGCCTGGGTGGACGAAGCCGATGTCGACGGCTTCAATCTGTCCCGCACCGTGGTGCCGGAATGCGTCGAGGATTTTGTTGCACTCGTGGTGCCGGAGTTGCAGTCGCGCGGCGTGATGAAGCGCGAATACGCGCCTGGTGCCCTCCGCCAGAAGCTGTTCGGCGCCGAGCACGCCACCTTGCCGGGAAGTCATCCCGCCGCCCGGTTTCGGCGCTGAATTTCCCGCGCCGGCTGTGAGCTGGTTCACAGCACTGCCCCTGTCGCCGTGCGATCAATCCGGCCGTCGATCGGCGCTGCCCCAACACCCGCGCCGGTCGGTTGGGCTCATGGCCCAGGTCAACCCGGACCTTCCTTGCGGCCCGGTCGCTTCAGGCGGCCGGGCCGATTTTTGCATGCCGCCCCTCAACGCGGCGCTTCGGTCACTTTCAGCCCGGTCGCGGCGCGTCGCTCGCCATCGTGGCGGTCCAGCCATGTGGCCCCGGCCAGGAGCGCCAGCACGACAATGGCAAACGTCAGCGCCCGGTCGACAAGTGTGTCGAGCGGCGACCGATCCGCATACCAGAAGTGGCGGTACCAGGATGGATGCGGCTTGTGCGGAGCGATCGCCATGCCTCGCCTCGTTGCGGTGCGCGGCGCAATATGGGATGGCGCTCGTTGCGGCGCAATCGGCGAGGAACCGGCGATGACCGAGCAGACCTGGGTGACTGTGCAGCGGGATGCGCGCGGCGTGGCCGTGGTGAGCATCGACAATCCAGCAAAGCTGAACACGCTGAACACGCCGGTGATGACCGACCTGGTCGCGGCAGTGCAGCGGCTCGGCAGCGACGACAGCCTGCGTGCCGTCGTGCTGCGCGGCGCCGGCGAGCGTGCCTTCATCGGCGGGGCCGACATCACCGAGATGGCGGGCCTCGATGCCGCCTCGGCGCGCGCTTTCATCACCATGGTGCACCGCAGCTGCGACGTGTTCCGCCGTCTGCCCGTGCCGGTGATCGCGCGCATTCAGGGCTACGTGTTCGGCGCCGGCGTGGAGGTGGCGGCCGCCTGCGACATGCGCGTCGCCACTGCCGGATCGCAGTTCGGCATGCCCGAGGTGCGCCTCGGCATTCCGTCGGTGGTGGAAGCCGCGCTGCTGCCGCAGCTCATCGGTTGGGGACGCACCAGGCAGTTGCTGCTGACCGGCGATACGATCGACGCGGCGACGGCACACGCATGGGGGCTGGTCGAGGAGGTCGTCCCGGCGGAAGAGCTGGACGCGGCGGTCGAGCGGCTGGTCGCATCGATTCTGGCATCTGGCCCACGCGCGATCCGTCTGCAGAAGGCGCTGATCACGGCGTGGGAGGTTCTGCCGCTGCGCGAAGCGATCCAACGCGGCGTCGACAGCTTCGCGGATGCCCTGCGGACCGATGAGCCGCGACAAATGATGCAGTCATTCCTCGCCGGCCGGAGCGCGCGCCGCGGGCGTTGATCGCGTCGGGACGCCGCGCAAGGTTTTGCCTCGGCGAGGGCGCCGACCTACCATCCCCGGGGCAGCAAGGGGAAACGGACATGAGCGCGGCGGAGCCGATCACTGGCGCCGAATGGCTGGCGCGCACGCTGGCCGCGAACGGCACCACCCACGTGTTCTTCATCGACGCGGTGCTGCGGCGCACACTGATCGAGCTTGGCGCGCTGGGTGTCACGCGCGTGCTGGCACATGCGGAGAAGTCCGCCGCCTATATGGCCGACGGATACGCGCGGATCGCTGGCAGGCCTGGCATCTGTTTCGCGCAGTCGGTCGGCGCGGCGAACCTGGCGGCGGGGCTGCAGGATGCGTATCTGGGCCACAGCCCGGTGATCGCGCTGACCGGACGCGAACCGCCACTGTACCACCATCGCAATACGTATCAGGAGCTCCCGCACGGGCCGTTCTACGCATCGGTGACGAAGTTCTCCGCCGATGTTGCGGATGCCGCTGATCTGCCCCGCCTGCTGCGCCAGGCCTGGCGTGAGGCGATGACGGGCTCGCCCCGTCCGGCGCATCTCGACCTGTACGGGCGGTCGGCGAACGTCGTCGAGATGGGCATGGTGAGCGAACCCGCAATCGCCGATCCCGCGCTGCAACTGACGATGCCGCCCTATCGCCCGACGCCGGCGGATCACGAGATCGAACGCGCGGCTGCGAAGCTGCGCTCGGCCAGGCGCATCGTCATCGTCGCCGGCTCCGGGGCCGCTGCTTCCGACGCGGGACGGGAACTGCTGGCACTGGGCGAGGCTCTGGCGGCGCCGATCGGCACCTCGCTGGGTGGGCGCGGGATCATCCCGACGCGGCATCGCCTGTCGATTGGTTGCCCCGGAAACTATGCGGCGCCGCCCGCCAACCAGATCGTGCACGAGGCGGACCTGGTGCTGTTCGTCGGCTGCCACACCGGCGATCAGGTGACGCATACCTGGCGCATTCCCGCGCTCGATGCCGAGGCGGTGCAGATCGACATCGATCCGGCGGAGCTTGGCCGCAGCTACAGGAACACGCTGGGGCTGATGGGCGATCCGAAGGCGACGCTGGCGAAGCTGCTGACTGCACTCGGCAAGGTCGCACGCGATACCGCATTCGCCGACCGCGCCGCCGGCATCGTTGCCGCCTGGCGCGAAGAGCGTGCGGCGAAGCTCGCCAGCAACGCGATGCCAATCCTGCCCGACCGGCTGTGCGCGGAGATCACCCGCGCGCTGCCGGAGGACGGCATCCTGGTCGCCGACACCGGCTACTCCGGCATCTGGACGTCCACGCTGATCGAACTGAATGGCGCAGGACAGACGTATCTACGCGCCGCCGGTTCGCTCGGCTGGGCGTTTCCTGCATCGCTTGGTGCGAAATGCGCGGCGGGCAAGCGGAAGGTGATCTGCTGGTCGGGCGATGGCGCGATCTATTACCACCTGACCGAATTGGAGACCGCACGACGGCGCGGCATCGCCGTGGTGCTGGTGATCAACAACAACTCCGGATTCGGGCAGGGTTGGCCGAACATCCAGCGCCAGCAAGGCAACAAGCCAGGCGACGTGCGCGAACTGGTGCGCTTCGGGCCGACCGATTTTTCCGAAGTCGCGCGCGTGTTCGGGTTGCGCGGCATCCGCGTCGAGGAGCCGTCGCAGATCGCGCCGGCACTGAAGGAAGCGCTGGCGTCGGACGAGACCGTGATCGTCGATGTCGCCACCGACATCGACGCGCGCGCACCGGAACCCTGGCTGCCAGAAGCGGCAGGATGATGGAATTTGGCATGATGGAATTCGGCAAACTCCCCCTCCCCTTGCGGGAGGGGGTAGGGGGAGGGGTCCACGGGAGAGGGGCAGCGGATGCCGTCGCACCCTTCCCCCCAACCCCCTCCCGCAAGGGGAGGGGGAGGAATTGAAATGACCGAAGTCGCCGTCGTCGGCGCGGGCCTGATGGGCCACGCGCTTGCTCTGGTGTTCGCGCTGGGCGGACACAGCGTGCGCCTGACCGACAGCAATGCCGAGACGCTGGAGCGCGCGCCTGGGCTCATGGCGACCGCGCTCGCAACGCTCGCCGAGGCGGGCGAGGTGGATGCATCGTGGGACCGCCAGAGGCTGTCGCACGCGGTTCGCTGCAACCCGTCGCTTGCGCAGACGGTCTCCGGCGCGGCGCTGGTGATCGAGGCGATCGTCGAGCGGCCGGATGCCAAGAGCGCTGCTCTACGCGCAGCTTGAAACACTGATGGCGCCGGACGCGATCCTGGCCAGCAACACCAGCAATCTCGACATCTTCCCGCTGGTGCCGCCGGGCCTGCAGCAACGGACCATCATCGCGCATTGGTACACGCCGCCCTATCTGTGCGACCTGGTCGATCTGTGTCCCGGACCGCGGACCGATCCCGCCGCGATCGCCACCGTGCGCGACATGGTGCGCGCGATGGGCAAGGTGCCGGTGGTGTTCAAGCAGATGGTGCAGGGCTATGTCGCGAACCGGCTGCAGGCGGCGATGGGCCTGGAAGTGCAGCGCATGCTGGATGAGGGCCTCGTTTCAGCGAAGGACATCGACGAACTCGGTGATCCACGGCATCGCACTTCGGATGCCGATCCTCGGCGTGATGGCGAAGGCCGACTTCACCGGGCTGCCTCTGATGCAGCAGGGTATGGCCAATCGTAGCTACACGCCACCTGAGGTGCGCGGCCGCAGCGAGACGCTCGACAAGCTGATCGCCGAGGGCCGTACCGGCGTGATGGCGGGCAAGGGATATTTCGACTGGGGCAACCGCAGCCCCGAAGAGTTGTTCCGCGAGCGCGACCGCAAGCTGCTCGCACTGAAGCGCGCGCTGCGCGAGATCAAACCGATGGAGGGAACATGATCAGCTACAATCTCGCCGGCAAGACTGCACTCGTCACCGGGGGCGCGTCCGGCATCGGCTTCGCCACGGCGCGCATGCTGGCGAAGTTTGGCGCGACCGTGGCGGTAAATCATTTGGAGGACGACCCACGCGGTCCGGAGGCGGTCGAGAAGCTGGTCGCGGAAGGCGGAAAAGCGATCGGTGCGCCGGGCAGCGTCGGCGTTAGAGAACATGCGCGAACGGATGGTGCTGAAGGCAATCGGCGATCTGGGCCGGCTCGACCTGCTGGTGAACAATGCCGGCACGCCGGGCACGCGCAAACGCATCACGCCGCCCGAACTCGACCTGATCACCGAAGATCTGTGGTCGCAACTGCTGGAAACCAATCTGCTCGGCGTGTTCCGCTGCGCCAAGGCGGCTGCGCCGGCACTGAAGGCGGCGCAGGGCGCCATCGTCAACACTGCCTCGATCGCCGGTCTCGGACGTGCGGGCAGCAGCATGGCCTACAGCGCGACGAAGGCGGGCGTGGTCAGCCTGACGCAGAACCTGGCGCGCGCGCTGGCGCCGGAGGTGCGGGTGAATGCCATCGCGCCGGGTGCGGTGGACAGTTCCTGGATGGTGGAATGGACCAACGAGGAGCGGCAGCAATCGATCGAGCGGGCGCTGCTGAAGCGGCGCTGCCAGCCGGAGGATCTGGCCGAGGTGATCGTGTTCCTGGGGTTTGGTGCGGCGATGGTGACAGGTCAGACCATCACGGTCGATGGTGGGCTGACGCTGTAGGCAGGTTCCGCGCGACCGCTGGCCGGAGCCAGCGAACGTTGAAACTCTCGCTTGGCTCCGGGACCGCCGCATCAGCCGTGGACGGCTACACCGCGATCGCGTCCAGTTCCTTGCCCATGTGCTCCGGCGTGAAAAGCCAGATGCCGAGGCCCATCAGCAGCATCGCCACCGGCACGATCAGGAACGCCATGGCGAACGAGCCGGTGCTCTGCTGGATGCCGATCGTCACGAACGGCCACAGGACAAAGCCGATCACCCAGGCGACAGCCCAGGTAAACCCGTTGCCGACGCCGCGGATCCGTGTCGGATAGATTTCCGCCGTCAGGATCATGCTGGGCGCCCAGAAGCCCAGGAAGCCGATGCTCCACAGCAATCCATAGATCCAGAGCTCGATATCGCTTGCCGCGAACACCCAGAGCGTCAGGAACACCGCGCCCTGAACCAGCATGACGTAGAAGGCGGGTTTGCGGCCGAAGCGGTCCGAGATCAGACCCGCCGCCAGCAGGCCAAGGAAGCCCGTCAGGCCCCAGAAGATGTAGAAGGTGCCGTAGGTTGCCGTGGACCAGTGGCGCTCCTGCGCAAGATAAAGCGGCATCCAGCCGCCGACCGTGCCGTAGATGATGGTGCTGCAGCACGCGATGAAGGTCGCGGCTGCGGTGTTGTGCAGCATGTCGGGCAGGAACAGTTGCCGCAGCGGGAGCTTGCCTGCCTTGTCGAGCCAGGCCTGGTCGGCGAGCAGCAGCGGCCGGCCGGCTTCCTGCGCCTCGCTGATCCGGCGCTTGCGGTCCTGCAGGCGCACCCAGTATGGCGATTCGGGGAGCCCCATGCGCACATAGACCGCAAGCAGCGCCACCACGGCCGGCACGACGCAGGCGATGCGCCAGCCCCACTCGGCGATGATGAACGTCGTGATAACGCCGGCCAGCGCCGCGCCAAAGCACCAGGTGCCGCGGTTGATGCCGATCACGCGGCCGCGCATATGCGCCGGCCAGGTCTCGGCGACCAGCATCGAACCGAGCGACCATTCGCCGTTCAAGGCGAAGTTGATCGCGCTGCGCACGACGACGAAGGCGGCGAATGTCGTGGTCACCGCCGCGATCGGCATCAGCAGCGAGAACAGCGCGATGTTGATGGCAAGCAGGTTCCGCCTGCCGTAGCGGTCGGCGAGCCACGGCCAGACATACATCCCCAGGATGCCGACCAGCAGCGCGATCTGCAGCCCGCTGCGATACTCCGGCAGCGTGACGCCGAAATCCTTGATGACCAGCGGCGTGGCCAGCGCGAAGATCACGCCGTCCATGCCGTCGAAGCCCCAGCCCAGCCCGTTGGCGATGGCGATATGCCAGTGCGTCCGGGTGACGCGCGTGGAATCGCTGGCATCGCGGAATGCGGCGGAGCGATCCCGATAGCTTTGTTCCAGCGGACCGGTGACGGTACTGACGGACGAGACGGCTCCGGACGGGCTCATGGACGTGCTTCCCTCTGTCGTGGCTTCGGGCTCTGCCGACAGTGGTGAGCCGGGGTCGAGCATCGCTCTTATTACGGCTCGGGTTCAAGTCCCGGTGCGGGAATACCGAGCGCGCGCCGCGCGTATCCCGGTTACGGACCACCGGGACCGATCGCACGCCGTGAAAGTGGTGGACCCGCGTCAACCGTTGCGGTGGAATGCCGACCGGCAACTGGGGCACAGCCTTGCGGTTTGATCGAATCCTGCCGCGGCGCAGCGTTCTGTCCGGCCTGGCCGTCACAGGCGGGGCCATGGTGGCTGGGATCGCGGCCCCGCTGCACTCGGGCTCGGGCCCTCCCGAGGCGGGGCTGGCGGTGCGCGAGGATATTTCCCGGCTTGCCGCCGCCCCACAGCGTCTGGCGCGCCTGGAGGCGGCGATCGGCGAGATGCAGCGCCGCTCGAAGGCCGATCCGGACGACCCCAAGGGCTGGGGTGTGCATACAAGCGCCCATACGCAGGTGTGTTCGGCCGTGTCGAATTCGGACCCCGCGCAGGTGCACGGCTGCTGGTGGTTCCTGCCCTGGCATCGCGCCTTCCTGGCGGTGACCGAGTGGAAGCTGCGCGCGATCTCGGGCGATCCGACACTTGCGCTGCCGTACTGGAACTGGAGCAGCGACCGCCGCATCCCGGCGGCATTCACACGGCCAGGCAGTCCGCTGGCCCAGGCCGAGCGGCACACCGCGGACCGTGATCTTCGCCCGGTGGAGGTGGATCACCTGCTGCACGACGAGACGCTGGCAAGCCTGGGCGTGGCAGCGCTTGGCGCCCGGTCGTTCGTTGCGCGCACGCCGGAGCAGATCCCGACGAGCTTCGGCGGCATTGCCAAGCCAAATCCCGACGGTTGGCACGGCCGCAGCCGAATGGAGACCATCCCGCACAATGCGATCCACAACTACGTCGGCGGCGAGACGGCGGACGGCGCGCTCGGCGATATGACCGAGCTGGCGACCGCCGCGGCCGATCCGGTGTTCTATGCGCATCACGGCAACCTGGATCGATTGTGGGAGGCCTGGCGCCTGGACCCGGCACGCAAGGCGACCGAGCCGGCATTCGCGGGGGAGAAGTTCCTGTTCCCCTGGATCGACGGCAGCGTGGTTGCCGTGGCGGCGAAGGACACCCTGGACACGCGGCGCCTGGGCTACGTGTACGACTCGCTTACCGTGCTGCGTGAGGGCATCGCGCCGACAGGTGACGCCGTGGCGCGCGTTGGCATGCGGCAGCCGTTGGCGGTCGCCACGGTCCGTCTGCCGTCCGGCGCGGCCCGCCGCGTGTTGCGGATCACTGGCGTTCCGCCGACCGACCGGCCCCTCACGGTGGAAATCGTGCTGGCCCGGCCCGGCGATCCGTCGTCGGCGATCAGCGTTGGTGCCCACGCCATGGGGCGGAAGCACAGCGCCGCGACGTTCCCCGATACCGAGCTGCGCTACGACATCACGGCTGCGGCGGACCTATTGGCAGTGCCCGCAGTGGTGGTGTCGGTCGTGCCGCTTCCCTTGGGGCCGGGCCAGCACGGTTGGCCGGCGCTCGAGTACGCCGGCATGGAGATTT
>CAWCDM010000012.1:0-16231 GCA_963794185.1 uncultured Alphaproteobacteria bacterium
GGTCTCCACCACCAGCGGCACCGACAGCACCGCCGCACTCTCCATCACCCGCCGAGCCAAGTCGGTCAGGCCGGCGACCTCGTCCTCCGGCGCCTCGAACAGCAGTTCGTCGTGCACCTGCAGCAGCAGCCGCGAGCGCAGCCCGGCCTCGGCCAGCGCCTTCGGCAGCCGCACCATCGCGCGCTTGATGATGTCGGCGGCACCGCCTTGTAGCGGCGCGTTGATCGCCTGGCGTTCGGCATAGCCGCGGCGCGCCGGGTTCTTGTCGGCGATCCCGGGCACCCAGCAGCGCCGGCCGTACGGCGTCGAGACGTAGCCGTTGATCCGCGCCTCCTCCTTGGTGCGCTCCATGTAGGTGCGGATGCCGGGATAGCGGGCGAAATAGGCGTCGATGTAGGTGCGCGCCTCGCCTGGCGTGATGCCGAGCTGGCGCGCCAGGCCGAAGCCGCTGATGCCGTAGATGATGCCGAAATTGATCGCCTTGGCGCGCCGCCGCGTCATCGGGTCCATGCCCGCCATCGGAATGCCGAACACCTCGGACGCCGTGCGGGCATGGATATCCTCGCCGCGGGCGAAGCTTTCGCGCAGCGCGGGGATGTCGGCGACATGGGCGAGCAGGCGCAGCTCGATCTGCGAGTAGTCGGCCGACACCAGCAGATGCCCGACTCGGCGATGAAGGCGTGGCGGATGCGGCTGCCTTCCTCGGTGCGGATCGGGATGTTCTGCAGGTTGGGATCGTTCGACGAAAGCCGTCCGGTGGAGGCGATCGCCTGCGCGTAGCTCGTGTGCACCCGGCCGGTATCGGGATTGATCTCGCCCACCAGCGCATCGGCATAGGTCGATTTCAGCTTCTGCAGCTGCCGCCAGTCCATGATGCGCGCCGGCAGCTCGTGTCCCTGGTCGGCCAGCGTCTGCAGCACCGACGCATCGGTGCCCCAGGCGCCGGTCTTCATCCGCTTGCCGCCGGCGAGCTTCATCTCGTCGAACAGCACTTCGCCCAATTGCTTGGCCGAGCCCACGTTGAACACGCGGCCGGCGAGCCGATGGATGTCCTGCTCGATCACCGCCATGCGCTGCTCGAAATCCACCGACATGCGCCGCAGATCGTCGGCGTCCACCTTGATCCCGGCGCGCTCCATCTCCAGCAGCACCGGCACCAGCCGGCGCTCGAGCTGCTCATACAGCGCGAGGGCGCCGTTGAACCGCAGCCGCGGCCGCAGCGCCTGCCACAGGCGCAGCGCCACATCGGCGTCCTCGGCGGCATAGGCGGTCGCGCGCGCGATCGGCACCTGGGAGAACGGAATGCGGTTGCGGCCCGTGCCGGTGACCTCGTCGTAGCTGACCGGCGTGTGGCCGAGATGGAGCTGTGCCAGCTCGTCCAGCCCGTGGCCGTGCATGCCGGCCTCCTGGGCGTAGGAGATCAGCATGGCATCGTCCAGCGGCGCGGCGCGCGGGAATCCGGCACGCTCCATTACCAGCATATCGAACTTGGCGTTCTGGTAGATCTTCAGGACCGACGGATCGCGCAGCACCGGCCCGAGCGCGGCAATCGCCGCGGCGAGCGGCACCTGCTCCGCCAGCTCCTCGTGGCGCAGCGGCACATAGGCGGCCCGGCCGGGCGCGACCGCTACGGACAGCCCGACGAGCGGTGCCCGCAGCGGATCCAGCCCATCGGTCTCGGTGTCGATGGCGAGAAGGCCGCAGGCCGCGGTCTCCGCCAGGAATTCCCGGAATGCGGCCTCGGTGGTGATCGTCGCATACGGTCCGAACCCGGAGGCGACCTCGGCAAGCACGGGCCGTTCGGCCTCGGGCAGCGGCAATGCCGCCTGGCTGCGGCGCGGCGCGGCCTCGACAGTCGTACCGGCGACCGCCGGAGCCGGCGCCTCGCCATCCAGCCCCAGCCGGGTGGCGATGCTGCGGAACCCCTGCGTCTTGAGCCATGCCGCAAGTTTCGCGTTGTCCAACGGCCGTGCATGCAGCTGATCGACCGCCACCGGCATCGGCGTGTCCACCCGCAGCGTGACCAGCTCGCGCGAGACGCGGGCCTTGCCGGCGTGCTCGATCAGGTTGTCGCGCCGCTTCGACGCCTTCATGGCCGGCGCGGCGGCGAGCACGCTCTCCAGGTCGCCGAACTCGTTGATGAGCTGCGCCGCGCCCTTCGGCCCGATGCCCGGCACGCCCGGCACGTTGTCGGTCGGATCGCCGATCAGCGCCTGGACGTCGATCATCTTGTCCGGCGTGACGCCGAACTTCTCCATCACCTCTGCTGGGCCGATCGGCTTCTGCTTGATCGGATCCAGCATCTCCACGCCGGGCCGGATGAGCTGCATCAGGTCCTTGTCGGACGACACGATGGTCACCTGCCCGCCGGCCGTGGACGCGGCCTTGGCGTATGCGGCGATCAGGTCGTCAGCCTCCCAGTCGTCGAGCTCGATCGACGGCACGCCGAACGCCTCGGTTGCCTGGCGCACCAGGGCGAATTGCGGGATCAGGTCGTCGGGCGCCGGCGGACGGTGCGCCTTGTAGTCCTCGTAGAGCCGGTTGCGGAACGTCAGGCGGCCGGCATCGAAGATCACCGCGATATGCGTCCCGACATGCTCGCGCAGCAGCTTGGCCAGCATGTTGCTGAAGCCGAACACGGCGTTGACCGGCGTGCCGTCGGGCCGCGTCATCGGCGGCAGCGCGTGATAGGCGCGGAAGATGAAGCCCGACCCGTCGATCAGGATCAGATGCAGCGGCCGGTCCGGCGGAGGTGCGTCCTCGCGCTTGTCCAGAACCTCGGTGTCAGTGCCCGGTGTCGTGACCCGCTCCCTCCTTCAGCACGTAGAGTATTGAGCAATACGGACACATCACGGAGCGGTCCTCGATGCGCAGGAACACGCGCGGGTGACCAAGTGGACCCCCCACTTCCACGTCAGGCCCACCGTCGCAGGCGACGATCGGTTCGTCGACCTGGATGATCTCGGTGGGCGTCCGGCTGGCGGCGGTGCCGTCCATCTTGGTCCCTGGTGTCCTCTATGGTGGGGAAGGCGCGTATGATAGCGATGCGGCCCATGCTTTCAACCCATCGCCTCATGCGTTCACGGCTGCTGACCGTCTTGCTGGCCGTCGCACTCGCGGTGGGCGGTTGCGCCGCGCAACTGGCGCCGCCGGGCACGGCCACCGCGCCGCCGAAGGAGACCGCCGGCGCGTTCGTGATGCCTGACGGGATGCGGCTGCCCTACCGGACATGGCTGCCGGACGGCGCGCAGGCCAGTTCCCCTTGGGCGGTGATGCTGGCCCTGCATGGCATGAACGACAGCCGCGATGCCTGGGAGTATCCTGGCCCCGGTTTCGCCGAGCACGGGATCGCGGTGTTCTCTCCCGACCAGCGCGGCTTCGGCGATACGGCGGTGCGCGGCTTCTGGCCGGGCACGCAGGCGCTGGTTGACGATGCGCGCGAGATGGCGGTGATGCTGCGCCAACGCTATCCCCACGCCAGGCTGATCCTGATGGGCGAGAGCATGGGCGCTGCGGTGCTGATGCGCCTGGCCACGAGCGCCCATCCGCCGAAGGTGGATGGCTACGTGCTGGTTGCCCCTGCGGTCTGGGGCCGGGCGGAGATGAACGTGTTCCTGCGCACCGGCCTGTGGCTCGCCTCCAATCTCGTGCCCGGGCTGACCGTGACCGGCAGCGTCGCCCGGGTGACCGCCAGCGACAACCGGGAGGCCATCCGGCGTCTGTCGCAGGACCCTTTGACCATCCACGGGACGCGGTTCGATACCATCAAGGGGCTGGTGGACCTGATGGACGCCGCCCTCGCGGCCGCGCCGCAATTCCAGGCGCCGGCGCTGTTCCTGTACGGTGGCAAGGACGAGCTGATCCCGGACCGCGCGACCGTAGCCACATGGCGCGAGCTGCCGGCGGAGCCCGTGCGGGCATTCTATCCGGCAGGCTACCATCTCCTGCTGCGAGATCATGAGCGGGTGACGCCGATCGACGACATCCTGGCCTGGATTCGCAACCCCGATGCGCCGCTGCCGTCCGGCGCCGACCGTGCCGCGGCGGCGTGGCTCGCCAGGCAGGAGTGAAGTGTGGCGTCTCGCCGAGCGGTGGGCCCCCCGCTCAGCGTGACCAGAACGCGGGGCGGAGGCGGGCCGGGCTGATCCAGATCAAGGCGCGCCTGCCGATCATCGGGCAAGATCGCTTCTGACAAGGAGGTATCCCATGGCCAGACCGCTGACCCTTTGCATCGCCATCGTGGACGGCGAGCACGCCCGTTTCGTGCAGCCGGACGCAAACAACGTGCTTCGCACCGTTCAATCCGTCGATTCGGCTTCCGCCCACCTGCGATCGAGGGACATCGGTTCCGACCGGCCTGGCCGGGCGTTCGAAAGCGCCGGTTCCGCCCATCATGCCGTGGGGCAGCGGCACGATCTGCACAGAATGGAGGAAGCGAAATTCGTGCGAATGATTGCCGAGCAGCTCAACGCGAAGGTGGCCGTCGGCGAGTTCGATGAATTGCTGCTGGTCGCGCCTTCGCGTGCAATGCACGAGCTGCAGGGATCGCTTGATGCTGCGGCGAAGGCCAAGCTGGTTGGAACCCTCGAAAAGGATCTCGTGAAGACGCCCGATCACGAGTTATGGCCGCATGTGCGGCAGTGGATCAGCCCCGAGCGTCGCCCACCAGCCGCGGCATCTTGATCTGGATCAATGCATGCCATCGTTTTTGCGCGCAGGCTTCGATTGTCGAGAAGGCAAGAAGCGAAGTCGATAATTGGAGACTATGATGGCAAATACACCAGTGGAAGTGAAGCAGACCGCACCCGTTCCAGCCAATGGACCCGACGCTTGGCGCTCCCTGCGGACCGAGATGGACCGCCTGTTCGATCGGTTCACCACCGGCTGGGGCATGCCGTCGCTGCGGCGGATGTTCGACGCCGAACCGACGTTTCGCTACGAGAGTTCACTCAGCATGCCCACGCCGGCAATGGACGTGAGCGAGGATGACGCCGGCTACAAGGTGACGGCGGAACTGCCCGGAATGAGCGAGAAGGAGGTTGAGGTTGTCCTGTCCGGCGACACGCTGACGTTGAAGGGCGAGAAGCGGCAGGAGAAAGAGCAGAAGGACAAGAACTTCTACCTGTCCGAGCGCTCCTACGGCTCCTTCCAACGCAGCTTCTACGTGCCCGAAGGGGTGGACCGCGACAAGATCGCCGCCGACTTCTCCAAGGGCGTGCTGACACTCACCATGCCGAAGACGGCGAAGGCTGTGGGGCAGCAGAAGAAGATCGAGGTGAAGGCGGCCGCCTGAACGGCGCTGTTGGTCATGAGCGGCCGGTGACATTTGTCACCGGCCGTGCCATTTCCCCGTCACTCCAACAACTCGGGCGTGAAGCCGGCTGACTGACGGTGCGAGAGCCGCGCGTAAATGCCATTGCTCGCAAGCAGGTCCGCATGCGTGCCACATTCCGCAATGCCGCCACGGCAGACAAACCGGCCGAGGTAAAGCGAACATCCGTCGCAGCGACGGCACGCCCGGCTGGCTGTGAACCGGTCGAACAGCCGATCAATCTCTGAGCGCGGCGGTCCCACTGCATCCGCCGGTAACGCTTGTCGCTGGCTGGGTTATTTCGCTGCCACGTCCAGCAACTCGGGCGTGAGGCCGCCGGAGTGGCGGCGCAATGGCCGGCCATAGATACCGTTGCTCGCGCCAGGATCGACACCGTTGGGCGACCCGCCTACCCTGTCACTCAGTCAGCCAATACGCCGGGGGAGACTAATGCATCGCTTCGCTGCCACATTCGGCCTCGCGGTCGCAATCCTGGCCACACCCGGACTGGCGCAGGAGCCGAAGCCGCCGACTACCGCCCAAGCCGCGCAGCAGCAACGGATGACCACGTGCAACGCCGACGCCTCGCAACGAAATCTCAAGGGTGACGCGCGGCAGACATACATGACCGGCTGTCTGGGGGGAAAAATGAACCAGACCACGCTCATGAAGGTCTGCAACGCCCAGGCGAGCCAGGACAAGCTTTCGGCCAATGACCGCAAGGCTTATCTGAGCACCTGCCTCAAGAAGTCCAGCTGAAGCTGCGATGCTGTCCCGCGCAGCATTATTCTGCGCGGCACTGGCGGTCGCGCCGTGCATCACGCTGTCTGGTGCGTCGACCAGCGCGCTCGCCGACAGCGGCGGTTACCGCCGACCGGCGATATCGGCGTCACCGGGTTCCGGATGGAGCGCCCCGAGCGGCGCCGTGTCGTCGAGCGGCGGCTACCGGCGCCCGTCGACGGCCGGCAGTGGCTATGTCTCCGGGTCGGCCGGGGATGTCGCGATCTCGCGCACCGCCGCGGCGCAGGCACTGCAGCAGTATCGCGCCTCACAGCAGCAGCAGTCCCGCCGCCCCCCAGTGGCCGCCACGGGGAGCCAGGGTGCGGTCTGGGGCGACGGTGGCTATGCGCCGCGCCGTCCGCCGGCCTACGGAACGCCCGCGGGCTTCCCCGGCGGCTACGGGACGGCGGCGTTCTGGGCCATGCTCGGGGCGCTGTCGGCCTCCGACCGGGCGGCGTATTTCCGGCAATCCCAGGCCGATCCGGGCTACCAGCAATGGCGCCAACAGGCCCTGCAGGACCCGAACACGACGGCGCGCCTTGCGGCCCTTGGCGACAGGGCGACGGCAGCGCCGAGCGATGCGGGCGCGACGGGCGCCACCGCCTCGGGTGGCTCGGGCGTGGTGTGGATCGTGGTGTTCGTCGCCGCGGCGGTCTTCGCGCTGCTGTGGCTGGCCCGCCGCCGCGCCGCCCGCCAGCCCGCCGCCGGCGCCCCGCCGTCGCTGTCCGGCAGCGCCGCGACCCGCTTCCGCGTCGGTCAGACGATCCCGCTCGATCCCGCGCCGTTCCTGCTGGCGGCGGGTGTCAGCAAGGTGCAGCCGCCGCCGGCGGGCGGGATGATCAGCGTGGAGGCGGTCGGCCTGCTGGACGATGCCGGCGTGCGGCTGCACCGGCTCTATCTCCCGGGCGGCACCGCGTTCTTCCAACTGCATCTCGGCGCCGACGGCGCGCCGGACGAGTGCCGCTACTTCTCCCGGCTCGACGAGATCCGTCCGGCCAGCCAGGCCGAGTGGGGCGAGTGGCTCGACCCGGCGCAGGGGATGATCGGCTGGCCGGCGTTCCAGACCAAGGACGGCAAGACCTACGACCGCGCCTGGGCCCCCGGGCAAAGCAGGGTCCCGCCGCGGCAGCAGACCGAGACGATGCAGGCGCTCGCCGGGGTGCGGCAGCGCCAGTTGCAGGCCATGCTGTATGCCGGTCCCACGGGGGCCGCGCCACCGGCGCCTGCCAGCGAATACGTGATGGTCGCAGCGGTCGACGATTCGGGCCAGGCCTGGGTCGAGATCCACGCCGGCATCGACGTCAATCCTGCCTCGCTGACATTGCCCCCTGTTCCACTCTGAGCGACCCGGAGCGCCCCCATGAGCGAAACCCTGACCTCGAGCATCGCCGGTGCCCTCGGCTCCGGGCTGCCGGTGTTGCTGCTGCAGTTCGCCATCTGCATCGTGCTGCTGGTGGTCGGCGTGGCGATCTACACCAAGGTCACGCCATTCCACGAGCGCGAGCTGCTGCGCGAGGGCAATGTCGCGGCGGCGACGGTGCTGAGTGGCGCGGTCATTGCGCTGGCGATCCCGCTGGCGGCGCTGCTTGCCACCACGCGCACCGTGCTCGATATCGTCGTGTGGGGGATCGTCGCGATCCTGCTGCAATTGGTGACGGTGGTGATCGTCTGCCACCTGATGCGGGGGATGCGTCTGACGATCGAAGACGGGAGCGTCGCGGCGGCACTGCCGATCGCCGCCGCGCAGCTTGCGATCGCATTGCTCAACGCGGCCGGAATGGTTCCGGTCTAACGATACGTCGTGCAACAAGGAGGACGAGACCATGCTTCAGTTCATGCGCAACCTGATCGGCGTGAAGGCCGACAAGGCGGTTCAGGCCGGCGTCGATGCACTGGTCCGCTGGGATCCGCAATCGGCCAGCGAGGCGGAGATGCGCTCGATGGAGCAGCATCTCGACGAACTCGGCCAGCAGGTGGCCCGGGCAAGGCAGAGCTACGACAAGGAGACGCGCGAGGCGAATGCGATCCAGGCGTTGTCGGCGCAGCGGATGGCCGCCGCGGAGCAACTGCAGGGGCAGGTCGCGGCCGAGATCGACCCGGCCAAGAAGGCAGACCTTGAGCGCAGCCTGAACACGCTGGTGACGATGCTGGAGCAGATGGCGCCCGAGGTGGAACGCGAAAAGAAGGACGTCGTCGACGCCAAGGAGTTCCTCGAGATGCTGGAAAAGACGTATGCCGACGCCGGCGGCAAGCTGCGCGAAGGTCGCGCCCAGCTCGAGCGTGCCCAGCGTGACATGGGGCGTGCCGGACAGCAGCGGCAGATGGCCGAGCAGCAGGCCGATGCCGCGCGGCGCGCCGCCGGGCTGACCACGACGACCAGCGGTCTGAACGTGGCGTTGAAGTCCATGCAGGATACCGCGGCGCGCGACCTTGCCAATGCGGAGGCAGCGAACATGAAGGCCAAGCTGCTCACGCCGACGCAGCCCGAGCAGGACGATGCGAACATAGCGCGTGCGATGCAGATAGCGTCGGGCAAGCCGGCGACGCCGACCAGCCTGACCGACCGGCTGGCAGCGCTGCGAGCACGGTCGTAACGCAACCGGCACGGCGTATGCGCGTCATTTCGCCGCGACGCTGATCCCCAAGGTTCGGGCGAATACTTCGGTGAGGTCTGTCGGACATCGGCTTGCCTGCCGAAATCCGACAAAACCTCTACCCGCAGGCTGACCAGCTGGGCTCAGCTGTTCCCGTGTATGGACATGTATGCGCTGCCACTGGCAGGATCATTGCCGAAGCTGACAGAGAGGCGACCGCTGGTCACGTCGGCCTGACTGTAGCCCGCCAGCGTCAGCGACGCGGTCGGTTTGCCCGCCGCGGTGGCATGCAGCGTCAGCCCGGTGAAGCCCGCCGCTCCCTGGCCGTCCACCCAGTCGAGGCCGAAGTCCTGTGGTGTAACGCCCCAGATTGTCGCGGAATCGCCGGCGTGGAATCCGACGACGGTGCTCCATATGTCAGACGACGCACCGCGATCATCGACGAAGAACGTATCGGTCCCGGTGCCTCCGGTCAGGAAGTTGGAACCCGTGCCGCCATCCAGTACGTTGGTGCCGCCATGCACCGCAATCGCGTCGTCGCCACCGCCGGAATGGATGAACCAGTCGTCGGTGCTGACACCGATGTTCAGGTGGTCTGAAGTTACGTTTATGTACTCATTCTGCAACCCTTGAACCGGCCCGGTGTATGCTTGCGGCGAGCCTGACGCCGCGGCTCCTGTCGTTGTGTCGTCGGAGATCAAGCCGTGGTTTTTGTCGTCGGCGATATTGTGAGTGGCCGGGTCGTCGCTGGCAGGGGTGGTCGACTTGTTGTCGAGAATATTGTGAGTGGCCGGGTCGTCGCTACCAGGGGCCGGCGACTTGTTGTCGAGAATATTGTGAGTGGCCGGGTCGTCGCTGACAGGGGCGGGCACAGGCCCTGCATTCCCGACCCCTTGCGGAGCCGCAGCGCTCGACTTGTTGTCGGCAATATTGTGAGTAGCCGGGTCGTCGGACAGTATTTTTGACACTTGAAACTCCTTCATAAGTCAAGCGCTCGCCGGAAAAGCGGCGAGCGCGGTTTTTGGCTGATGATCAGCACCGAAGGCGACGGTGCCGATTTCGTCCACTATCAGAACAATAACCGTGCGTCAATGAGATTTGAATTGACGCACGGCTGGTTTGCTTCGCAGCCTGATTCCGGTCGCAGAATTCTTGCCGTTTATCATATTATTCTCCTTTGGAAACGTTGCACCTGGCGCTTTGTCAAGAACTGCGCCCCTGTATCGAGAGCACAAATCGTGCCAAATGCTGACGCGTTGATTCGTCGGACATCGTAATCCCGCGCTGTGGTGGGAGAGGGTGATTACCCCCAATTGGCGGGTGATGACCGGGGCAGATCACCCAGACCGCCAAGGGCCCCGCGCCGTCGTCGGCCGGTAGTGGTTCAGCGCCGAGCGCAGTCTGCCCGCCGCGATAATTTGACCTCTGTCAATGTCAGCTGGTCGGACATTGATCCAGACTTGGTGCGGTCCTCAGAACCTCGCAGTGACGTTTGTCGCCGGCCGGGTCATTTCGCCGCGACGTCGAGCAGTTCGGGCGTGAAGCCGCCGGACTGGCGGCGCCATAGCCGCGCGTAGATGCCGTCGCCCGCCAGCAGTTCGGCATGCGTGCCGCATTCGGCGATGCGCCCGCGGTCCAGCACCACCAGCCGATCCATGCGCGCGATCGTCGATAGCCGGTGCGCAATGGCGATCACCGTGCGCCCGTCCATCAGGCCGTCGAGCTGGCTCTGGATCGCCGCCTCGACTTCAGAATCCAAAGCCGATGTCGCCTCGTCCAGCACCAGGATCGGCGCGTCTTTCAGGATGACACGCGCGAGCGCCACGCGTTGCCGCTGCCCGCCGGACAGTTTTACCCCACGTTCGCCGACATGCGCGTCGTAGCCACGCCTGCCGTGCCAGTCCTCCAGTTCCAGGATGAACTCGTGTGCCTCGGCGCGCCGCGCGGCGTCCTCGATCATCGCCTGCGTCGCCTGCGGCCGGCCGTAGCGGATGTTGTCGCGGATCGAACGGTGCAGCAGCGAGGTGTCCTGCGTCACCATGGCGATCTGCGTGCGCAGGCTCTCCTGCGTCACCATCGCGATGTCCTGGCCGTCGATCAGGATGCGGCCGCGTTCCGCCTCGTAGAAGTGCAGCAGCAGGTTGACCAGGGTGGACTTGCCGGCGCCCGACGGCCCGACCAGGCCGACGCGCTCGCCGGACGCGATGCACAGGTCGATGCCGAGCAGCACCCCGCCGCGATCCCCCAGCCGCCGCACCCGCCCATAGTCGAAGTGCAGGTTCTCGAAGCGGATCTCCCCCCGCGTGACGCGCAGTTCGCGCGCGTTCGGCGGGTCCGGCATCTGGCGCTCGACGGCGATCGAACGCATGCCGTCCTGCACGGTGCCGATGTTCTCGAAGATCGAGGTCACGCTGCGCGCCACCCAGCCCGCCATGTTGGTGATCTGCCACGTCAGCGGCAGCACCATCGCCACCGAGCCGAGCGAGATGCGCCCCACGCTCCATTGCCAGATCGCGAGGCTCGCCGTGCTGACGATCAGCGTCGCGTTCATCACCGCCAGCAGCACGACGTAGCCGGTGATCATCCGCGTCTGGTCGCGAAAGGCACCGGTGTGCAGGTCGATCGCCTCGCGCACGAACGCGTCCTCGTCGCGGGCGCGGGAGAACAGCTTGACCGTCAGGACGTTGGTATAGCTGTCGACGACGCGCCCGGTCAGCATCGAGCGCATCTCGGACACCGCCCGCGAGCGTTCGCGCAGGCGGGGCACGAAGTAGCGCAGGATGCCGGCGTAGCCCGTGAACCACAGCAGGATCGGCGGCGTCAGGCGCCAGTCGACCGAGAGCAGCAAAGCGAGCGCGCTGCTGCCGTAGACGATGATATACCAGGCGGCGTCGAACGCCATCACCAGGCTTTCGCGGACCGACGGGCCGGTCTGCAGCACCCGGTTGGCGATGCGCCCGGCGAAGTCGTTCTGGAAGAACGTCCAGCTCTGGCGGACCACGTGCCAGTGGTTCTGCCAACGGATCATGTTGGACAGGCCCGGGTTGACGATCTGGTTGATCAGCACGACGTGGCCGAGGAACACCAGCGGGCGTGCCAGGAGCAGGACGCCGGCCATGAACAGGAGCTGCGGCCAGGTCTCGCGCAGGAAGTTCGCGGGCGCGTGCGTGGACACCAGGCCGACGACGCGGCCGATGAACGCCGGGATCGTCACGTCCAGCATTGCGATCAGCCCGCCGAACACGAACAGCGCGACGACGAGCCAGCGTCCCTGGCGGACGAAATGCCAGTAGAACTCCCACAATCCCGCGGTCGGCGGCGGATCCGGCGACCGGGCGGTGGGGTCGAGCAGGGCTTCAGCGCGGCGCAACATGAAATCGGACCTTGGACGGGAATGGTCGGCATCGTTGCCGACCCCCCGCGTCAGGCATGGCCGCGCGGGGAGGGATGGGTAATGCTCAGCCCGGAAACAGTCAACGAACAGGCACGAGCCAGGGAGCGGAACCCATGAGAGCCAGTACCTGATCATATCGCCACCAGCCATGTCGGCAGCCTGCCGCGTCCGGACGGGCTGATCGCGGCGCACCGTGCCAACGAAGCAGGCGAACCGATCGAAGAGGGCGCGTTTCAGGAGACGCTCAGGGCGGCAGTCGCGGAGGTTGTCCGCCATCAGCGCGATCTCGCCATCGACATCCCCGGTGACGGCGAGTTCGGCAAGCCGATGGCCCAGCGCGTCCAGTACGGCTCGTGGTGGCGCTATTCGTGGCAGCGCCTCGGTGGGCTGCAGCTTGGCGGGCCCAGCCTGTACGACATGGCGCCGCGGCGGTCCCGCCCCGGCGAGGTCGTGCTGACGAGCTTTGGCGACCGCCGGGACCGCACGCAGTTCGCCGCCGCCTATGCCGATCCGGAGTCCGGCATTACCACCGGGCCGCGGGCGCCGGCGCCGGTCTGCGTGGCGCCGATCACCTATACCGGGCAGGACGCGACCGCGACCGACATCGCCAACTTCAAAGCGGCGATGCAGGCAGCGGGGGTGGACGAGGGCTTCATGAGCTCGGTCGCCCCGGGCAGTGCCTCGCGCATTGCCAATGCCTACTACAAGACCGACGAGGAACTGCTGTACGCCTGCGCCGATGCGATGCGCGAGGAATACCAGGCGATCGTCGATGCGGGGCTGATCCTGCAGCTCGACGATCCGGCGATCGCCGAGAACTGGGATATGGTGAACCCAGAACCGACGGTGGAGGAATACAGGAAGTTCTCGATGGTCCGCGTCGAGGCGCTGAACCACGCGATCCGCGGTCTGCCGCAGGACCGCATCCGGTTTCATCTGTGCTGGGGAAGCTGGCATGGTCCGCACATGACCGACATCCCGATGCGGGACATCGTCGGGGTCATGCTGGCGATCAACGCAGGTGCGTATTCGTTCGAGGCCGGCAATGTCCGCCACGAGCATGAGTGGAAGGTGTGGCAGGAGGTCAGACTGCCCGACGACAAGCTGATGCTGCCGGGTGTCGTCAGCCACGCCACCAACGTGGTCGAGCACCCGGAGCTGGTCGCCGAGCGTATTCTTCGGTTCGCCAACCTGGTCGGCAGGGAGCGGGTGATCGCCTCGACCGACTGCGGACTTGGGGGCCGCGTTCATCCGGACATCGCCTGGGCGAAGCTCGGGGCGCTGGCGCAGGGGGCGGCACTGGCCAGCCGGCAACTGTGGCGGTAATGCCGTTTCCCTGGGCTCAGCGCGGCAGCGGCGGCAGGGGGGCGTCGGTTGCGAAGCGGAACACCGTGGTCGATCGGAAATCCTGGCCCGGCTTCAGCACCGTGGTCGGAAAATTCGGCTTGTTGGGGCTGTCGGGAAAATGCTGCGTTTCGAGCGTGAACGCCTCGGTCTGGCGATAGGTTGTGCCCGATGAGCCGACCACCGAACCGTTAAGGCCATTGCTGGTATAGACCTGCAGACCCGGCTCGGTCGTGAAGCAGTCGAGCACACGGCCGGTGCGCGGATCATAGGCGCGCGCGGCAAAGGTGATTGCCTCGCCGGGGCGCTGGTTCAGCACGAAGTTGTGGTCGTAGCCGCGCGCATTGACCATCTGCTGGAACGCGCTGTTCAGCCGCGCGCCGATCGGCATCATCTGACGGAAGTCGAGCGGGGTGCCCTCGACGGGCGCGATCTCGCCGGTGGGGATCAGATCGGGGCCGCTCGGCGTGTAGCGGTCCGCGTTCACCAGCAGCATCTGATCGGCTACCGAACCCGAGCCGTTGCCGGCCAGGTTGAAGTAGGAGTGGTTGGTGAAGTTGATCACAGTGTCCTTGTCGGTGCTGCCCTGGTAGTCGATCCGCAGTGCGTTGTCGTTGGTCAGCGTGTAGGTGACGTGTGTGGTCAGGGTGCCGGGAAAATTCTGCTCGCCGTCCTTGCTGATATAGCTGAGCGTTGCGGCGACCCCGTTCGGCACCGGCAGGGGTGCGACGTCCCAGACCTGCTTGTCGAGTGCGTTGGGGCCGCCATGCAGCGAGTTGGCGCCGTTGTTGGCGATCAGGTGGTAGGTCTGGCCGTTCAGCGTGAACTGCGCGCCGGCGATGCGATTGGCGTAGCGGCCGGTGATCGCACCGTAATGCGCGCTGAGCGTCTCGTAGTCGTGCAGGGTCTTCAGGCCGAGCACGATGTTGGCGGGCCGGCCGGTCCGGTCGGGGGCGTGGATCTCGGTGATGACGCCGCCATAGCTGAGGAAGCGCACGACAACGCCGTGATCGTTGGTCATGGTGAAGATCTCGACGGCCTGGCCGGCTTGCGTGGTGCCGTACGGGGCGCGAACGAGGGTTGCGGCGGCACGGGCCGGTGCGCCGGTGAGCGCGGTCGCCAGGGTGGCGGAGATCGCGACGGCGCGCGCGAGGTTTGCGTCGCGTTTGGAGTGGGGGCGGAGGCGCGCGTCGCTTGTGCGATTGGTCATGACATTTCCTTCCGGTTTCGCTCTGTCCGTTGGCGTTGCCCGCAGGATAGCTGGCTGAACGGGGGCAGTGCAGGCCACTCCATCGCGACATGGCAAGTGTCTCACAGTCGTCTCGGTTTTCTGCTGGGAGGACGATGACGCATGGGATGGGGGAGGGAAGGGAAGGGAAGCAGAAGTGATGGAACCGCAGATGAACATAGCGCGGCCCTGTGGCCGCAACCAAAGTAGGCACGGCGTTCCATTCGCCTGCTGATAAGCTGGTCTGTGACGAGCAGCACCAGATCGGCGGGAGGGAAACGCTGTGGCACACAGTTTGGTGCCAACCACGCCGAGCATGTCATTGGTATGCTTTCGGGTTTCGACCGGCTGGTGTTCCGCGGAACGCTGCGGATAACGCGCCGACGCGGTGGCCTGATGATCTATCTGGCGGCTGTCCGGGTTCTGTTGGTGGATTTTGCCGAGCATGCGCTGGCACTGACGCAGCAGCTGAAGGACGTCTCGTTGTCGCTGGCCCGGCAGATCGGACGGCCGGTGCAATACCTGACCTCGACCGCCAGCAACAAAGAGGCCATCGCCCGCTTGATTGCCGTGGCCGACCACGTCGATCAAGGGCTGATCTGCGTGCTGACAGCAGTCGAGCCGTGTTGGTCATACGAGATCGTGCGCGACCATGCCGACAAGCGGATCGAAGCGGAGCCGCGGTATCGCGAGTGCCTGCACCTCTACCACTATCAGATCCACCCGCGGTTCGGCTTCATGAGCGCCGGCTTCCAGACCTGGTTGGCGTTCCGCATCCAGATTTGCCTGAACGGGCGGGAGTGGCTGGCGCGCCGCATGGACGCCGCCGCGCTGCACTAGGTGCAGCGCGATAATTGCTTCACCTGGGCTGCAACACCCCGAGGAAGCGCAGCACCTGATGGACCAGCAACTCCGCTCTGACTGGCCGGCACTGCTGGGCGAGATCGCGCGCAGCCTGAACCCGCAGCACGACACGATGTTTGGCGGGTTCCCCTGCCCGCCAGGGCAAGGAAGCCAGGCCGAGAGTCAGCCTCATTGGCGCTTGGGATTATGCATTCGGCGCCTGGTTCGGCTGCACGACGATGCTTTGCCCGATCCCCAATCTCTTGGCGAGTCCGATCGATATGGTACGGTCGAGTCCCGGGCATTTGGTCTGGCAGCCCCGTGTCGCGGTTACCATCCTACCGGTCGGTATCACCACCGTTGGAGACCGAGCATGCAGCCCCGCATCGATACCACGCACGTCAAGCCAGACGCCTACAAGGCCATGCGCGGCCTGCAGGCCTATGTCGACGCCACGGACCTGGAACCGTCACTGCGCTATCTCACGCAGATTCGCGCCTCGCAGATCAACGGCTGTGCGTTCTGCATCCACATGCATCTGCGCGATGCGCGCAAGGCCGGCGAGTTGCAGGAGCGTCTCGACCTTGTTGCCGCCTGGCGCGAAGCACCGGTGTTCACCGCGCGGGAACGTGCCGCACTGGCATGGACCGAGGCCGCGACGCTGGTGGCCGACAGCCACGTGCCCGATGACGTCTATGAAGCGGCCCGGGCCGAATTTTCGGAACAGGAGATGGTCG
>CAWCDM010000013.1:0-28646 GCA_963794185.1 uncultured Alphaproteobacteria bacterium
TCGAGGATGTCATCGATGGCGCGCCGATGCGAGGGCAGCATCGACGCGCCGTGCACCGAGAGGTAGTCCGCCGCGAAGCGGCGGAACACCTCGGCGACCTCGATCATGACCGCGCCTCAGAGGCCGGTCATCAGCCGATCGAGCAGACTGTGCAGCGACGCCCGGGTGGGCGTGGTGAGGTGGGTGTAGATGGCGGTGGAGGCGATGCCGGCGTGGCCGAGCAGGATCTGCACGACGCGGATATCGACGCCGTTCTCGATCAGTCTTGTTGCGTAACTATGGCGCAGGCCATGCGGCGTCACCCTTTGCCGGATGCCTGCTGCGGCGGCAGCGATGGCGAAGCTGTGCACAACACGCGGTTGTTGATCGGCGCGTCCCCGCGCCGGTTGGGGAACAGCCAGCGGCGGTTGCGATGGGTCAGCCACAGACGGCCCAGGTCATCGAGAACCGGCTGTGGCAGCGGCACCAGCCGCTCCTTGTCGCCCTTCCCGATGATGCGCAGCACCTGGTTGGCGCGGTCGACGGCGCCGACCTCCAGCGTGGTGGCCTCGCTGATGCGCAGGCCGCACGCATACATGATGGCGAGGCACGTCTTGTGGACCGGGTTGCGAATGCCGCCGAGCAGGTGCCGGACCTGATCCTCCGACAGCGCCTCGGGCAGCCGCTTCTGCCGGGGCGAGCCGATCCTTTTTTTCCCCGAACAGATCCCCAGTCACGGCCGAGCGTGTGGTGGTAGAAGAAACGGAGGCCGTACATGGCCGGTCTTGAACGTGCCGCGCGCCACCCCTCGCTGGCGCAAATCGAGCAGGTAGCCTCGTACTTCCTCCTCGCTGAGCTGATCAGGCGAGCGCCGGTAATGCGCAGCCAGCCGGCGCACCGCCTGGGTGTAGATCTTTCTGCGTCCCCGCAGCCAGCCCGGCCAGGGTCATGTCCTCGATCATCCGTGTACGCAGTGGCGACATCGTGGTCTCCCTTCGTTGATGTCTCGGCGAGCGAACTCACGCCCGCCGGTTCGAAGGCTACACCCGACCGACCCAATTCGATTTCCCTACACGCACCCCCGGCGTAGCCGTTCCGTCCAACATTCGTTCGTCGGCGGAAACTGTGGGTAATTCAGGGTATGCTGGTTGGTAGCGCCTCACCGGACGGCACGGCCAATTGTGCCTCGGCCATGCGGATCGCCGTCAAGCCCTGCGCCTGCGGCGCACCGCTTCGCGGCTGCGGGGCTTGACCGCGACACGCCTGGCCGCGAGTTCTGCATTGGTGCCGTCAATGACGCGATCGGTTCGTCGTCGCGGTAGAGCTTGGAGCGTTGTGGCGGCGGCTGATCTCGGGGGCTGTCAGGAAGCGAAAGAGCTTGCGGCAGGTTGCATCGAAGGAGCGTTGCTCGGCTTCGGACTGGCCATGGGAGAGTAGCGGCCCGCCGTCGTCGCCGATGAGGTCGAGGACGACCTGCTGGACCGGCCGCCTGCGGAGACTGCTGTCCATCTGCAATCGGCGGATGACCTCACCGCCGAGGACCCAGATGTTGTCGCGGTGCTGGCGCAAGGTCTTGCGCGACAGAGACAGGGCCAGCATCTCGCGCAGGAACGGCTTGAAGCATTCCACCATCCGCAGCCCGGACGGAATGTCGCGTTTCTCATACGCCCAACTGCCCGGCCACTGATCGAGATCCGGGCAGTAGCTCTGCAAGGGATCGGCGGCGACCTGTTGCGCTGGCAGGCTGGCAGGCCTCCCGGCAACTCCTTTGGGTCCTGCTGCCATGCGGCTGATCTCCCTGCTGAACCACTACCAGCACTTTCCCGGTTTCGTTTACGAGCGCGCGCGGCATTGCGCACCAAGCCAGACCATCGAGATCACCGTGCGGCCGCGCCGCGGCTCGCGACCGGTGTGCTCGGGCTGTCATAAGCCGGCGCCGGCCTATGATCACCTGAAGCTGCGCAGGTTCGAGTTCGTGCCGCTGTGGGGCTGCATGGTGGTATTGCTCTATTGCATGCGGCGGGTGGATTGCCGGGCTTGCGGGGTGCGGGTCGAAGCGGTGCCCTGGGGCATCGGCAAGCACCAACTGACCAAGGCCTACATGCTGTTCCTGGCGCATTGGGCGCGGAAGCTGTCGTGGCAGGAGACCGCGGTGTCGTTTCGCACGACCTGGGACAAGGTCTGCCAGTCGGTCGAGTATGTCGTGCAGTGGGGGATCGAGCACCGGCAACTGGGCCCGATCGCGGCGATCGGTGTTGATGAGATCCAGTATGCCAAGGGTCACAAATACCTGACGCTGGTCTACCAGATCGAACAGCAGTGCACGCGCCTGCTATGGATCGGGCGCGAGCGGACGGTGGCGAGCTTCGAGCAGTTCTTCGCCCTGATCGGCGAGGAATTGGCCGGACAGATCGAGTTTGTCTGCTCGGACATGTGGCAGCCTTATCTGACGGTGATCCGCGAGCGGTGCAGCCAGGCCATCCACATCCTCGATCGCTTCCACATTGTCGCCAAGATGAACACCGCGCTGGACCAGGTGCGTGCCGGCGAGGCGCGTCGGCTGGCGCGCGACGGCTATGAGCCGGTCCTGAAGAAAACCCGTTGGTGCGTGCTGAAGCGCAAGACGAACCTGACCGGGCAACAACGGTTCCGCCTGCGCGATCTGCTGCGCTACAACTTGCAGACCGTGCGGGCCTATCTGCTGAAGGAGGACTTCCAGCAATTCTGGGAGTACGAGTCACCGAGTTGGGCCGGCAAGTTCCTCGATGAGTGGTGCTGTCAGGTCATGCGCTCGCGCATCGAGCCGATGAAGAAGATCGCCAGGACGCTACGCTCGCACCGCGCGCTGATCCTGAACTATTTCCGAGCCAGGAAGCAGTTCTCCAGCGGCGTGGTCGAGGGCCTCAACAACAAGGCCAAACTGACCATGCGAAAATCCTACGGCTTCCGCACCTTCCACGTCACGGAAATCGCGCTGTACCATGCACTTGGCAAACTGCCGGAGCCTGACGTCACCCACAGATTCTTCTGACGAGGCAAGGAATTAAGGCCCAGGGCATAGTTTGACAAAATCACTCTCGCTGCCCGGTTGATACGGGATCAGATGCAGGCAGCCGGGGATTTTGGGAAATCCGGGTCGCGAGCCGGGACTTGACATAGGCATCATCCATCGAATTGATGGGCCTCCACCGAATCCGGGCGAGTGGGGGAACGAAATGGCACCGGCCGTTCGTGAGGTGAGCGTATGTACGGATGATCGCTGACCAAATCATTGGTCGAAGGGGTTGCGGAGGCGTTCGCGGCTCTGAGCGATCGCTACCGGCGGTTCTTCCGCACCAGATCGCGCGACAACGCGGCGGTGGCGGAGCGCTATCTACATGGGTTGGCACAAGCCGCAGATTGTACGTTCGCCTCGATGGCCACCGTGGTTGAGCAGGGCTGCGCGCAGCAGTTCCAGCACTTCATCAGCAACTCGCCATGGGACCATGAACCGGTGGTGGCGCAAATCAGCCAGGACGCGGACCGTTTATTGGGCGGTGAGCCGTCGAGTTGCCTGATCATCGACGAAAGCAGTTTTCCCAAGCAAGGGGAGCGCTCGGTCGGCGTGGCCCGGCAATGGGCGGGTCGTCTGGGGAAGGTCGATAATTGTCAGGTCGCGGTGTTTGGTGTCCTGACGGACGGGCAACGGCACACGCCGGTGGACGTGCGGCTCTACCTGCCGAAGCGCTGGATCGAGGACCCAGCGCGCTGCGAGCAGGCCGGGGTTCCGACGGCGGCGCGCGAACTGGTCACCAAAAGCGAGCATGCGCTGGACATCGTGCGCCAAGCCCGCGCCCGGGGCATGCGGTTTGGATGGGTGAGCGTCGATGCGGGCTACGGCAAGGAGCCAGCCTTCCTGAGGGCATTGGACGATATGAAGGAAGTGTTCGCCGCCGACATCCATCGCACCCAGCGGGTCTGGACGGCACCGCCCGGACTTCACGTCCCCGAGCCGAAGACCGGCCGCGGGCGGCCCGCAAAGAAACCGCACGTATCGGCGGAACCGGTCGCGGTGCAACGCCTCGTCGAAGGGTTCGCATCCGGGGACTGGACACGTTGCGTGCTGCGCGACAGCACGCGTGGCCCGTTGCAGGTCGATATCGCCCGGAGACAAGTCTGGGTATGGGACGGCGAAGAACCCTCGGCGCGGTGCTGGCACCTGATCGTCCGGCGTGAGGTGGGATCACCGAAGACGATCAAATACACCCTTTGCAACGCTCCGGCCGATACGCCGCAGTTGCGTCTGGCTCAGATGCAGGGGCAGCGCTACTGGGTCGAACGCGCTTTCGAGGATGCCAAGGGTCAGTGCGGTCTAGCCGACTACCAGGCCCTGGGTTGGCGAGCGTGGCACCATCACGTCACCATGGTCATGCTGGCGATGCTGTTCATCGCCGAGCAGCGGGTGGCGCATCAGCCGGGCCTGGAATTGCTGACGCCACGCGACATCGTCGAGATGCTGAAAGAGACATTGCCCCGCAAGCCCGAGGGGAAAGAAGCCCTGATCGCGCGGATCAACCAGCGTCATGCACGCAGACGCGGTGCGATCGAATCGCGGTTCCGAACGCAACACAAGCAGAACGCCACCAACCGAACGTTTCGGTAGTGATAGGGTGACTCTGTCAAAATAGCCCCGGAAGCGAAATTCCCTTTCGACACAAGTATGTGGGAGATAATAGTCGATCAGGGAACCAAAAGAGATGTTCTATCCCTTACGTTTGACGCCGGAGGTCGCCTCGACTTCGCTCTTGCCGCGGGAATGCCAGAGCAAATTCTGCAAAAGCTCCAAGTGCTCCATGGAGGGAGCGCTACGCCTACCCTGAAGGCTGGCCAGCGTACACGGTGATGAGGCATCCGGAGAGCCAGGGACCTGATGCACTCCGTCAACCTTGCAACGCCTCAGGAACCGAGACAACCCGCCCAACCATATGCATGACGAGTTCGTATCAACCCGCTCCCGCACCATCTCGGGTGGTAATAAAGTCCAGCGACTGCTGCTCAAGTGTCGGGTTCCGTGGCGGCCGAGGCGGAGCATCGCGGCGAGGAGCAGCGCCACGCCGGCGGCGACCCAAAAAGGGGGCACCGGGATTTCCTCCGCCGTTGACTTACCGGCGCAAGCCGAGCCGTTGCGCGATCCAACGCCACGCGATGCTGGCTGCCTTGCGGTTGATTTACCGGACGCATTCCCCCAGAAAGCGCGCGCACAACCGCGGGACCCGCCCCAATGACAACCGGCCATTTCTTCGAAGACCTCCAGATCGGCCAGACGGCCAGCCTGGGCAAGACCATCACGGAGGCCGATATCCTGCTCTATGCCGCGGTCAGCACCGACACGAACCCGGTCCACATCGACGCCGAGGCGGCGAAGCAGTCGGTGTTCGGCGAGCGCATCGCCCACGGCATGCTGTCGGCCGGCCTGATCAGCGCCGTGCTCGGCACGCGGCTGCCCGGACCCGGGACGCTCTACATGCGCCAGTCGCTGCGCTTCGCCGCGCCAGTGAAGATCGGCGACACCGTGAAGGCCACGGCCACCATCACGGCGCTCAACCCCGAGAAGAAGCGGGCGACGCTCAGCACGGTCTGTACCGTCGGCGACGAGGTCGTGATCGACGGCGAGGCCTACGTGCAGGTTCCCTCGCGGTCGTGATCCGGATCTTCCATGATTGGCGGGAGCTGCCCGCCGACGCGCGAGGCGCCACCGTGGCCCTGGGCAATTTCGACGGCATGCACCGGGGCCATGCGCAGGTGATACGGGCCGCGCATGCCGCGCGCCCCAAGGTGCCGCTCGCGGTGCTGACCTTCGAGCCGCATCCGCGCGAGCATTTTCGGCCCGACGACCTGCCGTTCCGTCTGACGCTTTCGGCGGAGCGGGCGGACGCGCTCGCGGTGTTGGGAGTGACCCTTCTCTACGAACTGCCGTTCAACCACGAATTCAGCCTGATGCCGGCGGATGCATTCGTGACGGAGGTGCTGCACGGCGGCTTGGCTGCGCGCCATTTGGTGTGCGGCCCGGACTTTGCCTTCGGCCATCGCCGCGGCGGCGATACGACATTCCTCGCCCAACGTGCGGAGGAACTGGGCATGGGGCTCACGCTCGTGCCGCTGCTGGCCGACGCGGCTGGTCCGATCTCCGCCACCCGCATCAGGCGCGTGCTGCAGGACGGCTACCCGGAGCGGGCGACCGCGGATCTGGGGCGCCCCTGGACGATCCGCGGCGAGGTGGTGCGCGGCGATGCGCGCGGGCGGACGATCGGGTTTCCGACCGCCAACATCGCACTGGGCCGGCATCTGGAGCCGGCCCGGGGGGTTTATGCGGTCACGGTGCGGCTGCCGGACGGGGAGTGGCGCCGAGGTGTGGCCAATATCGGCCGCCGGCCGACGGTGCACGAGGGGCCGGAGAGCCGGCTCGAGGTCAACATCTTCGACTTCGACGCCGACATCTACGGTGTGGAGCTGGCCGTGTCGCTGCACGCCTACATCCGCGAGGAGCGGCGGTTCTCCGGCCTCGACGCGCTGAAGGCGCAGATCGGCGTGGATGCGGGGGAGGCGCGGCGGCTGCTCGCTGCAGTCTGATCAGCGCAAGTCCGAGCGCCTGCGCTGCAGATAATCGCGAACCGCCGGATCGGATGCCAGGCCTATCGCGCGCTGATAGGCCATATCGGCTGCATTCGCTGCACCGGTTCGCGCCAACAGCTCGGCACGGGCGGCCCAATAAGGCTGATAATCGGCGAGTCCGTTATCGAGGGTGAGCGCGTCGAGATCGGCTAGGCCCTCCTGCGGGCCGACTGCCTCGGCGATGGCAATCGCGTGGTTGATCGCCACGACTGGTGAGTCGGTGAGTGCCGACAGCGCTGCGTAGAGCCGCGCAATCGCCGCCCAATCGGTTCGGCCGGTCAGGCGACGAACCGCATGGGCCGACTGCACCGCCGCCTCGAGCTGATAGCGACCCAGCATCCCCATGGCACCGGCGCGGAACAGCTGCGCTTCCGCCTCCTCGATCATGCGCGCGTCCCACAACGCGGTATCCTGATCGGCGAGCGCCACATAGCCGCCCTGTGCATCCCGCCGCGCGCCCAGTCGCGCTTCGGCATGCAGCATCAATCCGAGCAACCCCAGTGCCTCGGGCTCCTCCGGCAGCAATGAAGCAACAAGACGGCAGAGCCATATCGCCTCGTCGGCCAGCTTGCCCCGGTCCGTCGAGGCGCCAGCAGCGTCGGACCAGCCTTCGGTATAGGCGGCGTAGATCGCGGCGAGCACGGCATCGAGCCGCTCGGGCAGCTCGTCGCGGTCCGGCACACGGAACGGAATGCCGGCCTGCCTGATCTTGTGCTTCGCCCGAACCAGACGCTGGCCCATGGTGGCCGGCGAGACCAGGAAGGCCGATGCGATCGCTGCGGCGTCGAGGCCGAGGATGGTTTGCAACATCAGCGGCGCGCGGATGGCGGCGTCGATGGCGGGATGGGCACAGGCGAACATCAACGCCAGCCTGTCATCGGGGATCGGCTTCTCCTCTGCCGCCTCTTCGCCGAGCCCTTCGACGATGCGGCGCACATCGAGGGCGGCAGCGAAGCTGGTGCGACGCCGGCGCGCGGCGTCGACCTGCTTGCGCCTCGCCACGGCGATCAGCCACGCTTCCGGGCTGCGCGGGAGACCGGATGCCGGCCAGTCGGCCAGGGCTGCAGCGAAGGCGTCCGACAATGCATCTTGGGCCGCCGCGACATCGCCGGTGCGCGCCGTGAGAAAGGCGACCAGCTTGCCATAGCAGCGACGCGCCACCGCCTCGGCCGCCTGCCCGGCAGCCAGGTCATCCCGTGGCGGCATCATTCGGCCAGATCGGTCGGACCTCGATCGCCCCAACACTGGCACCGGGGCAGCGGGCGGCCCAGGACAGCGCCGCATCCAGATCGGCAACGTCGATCAGGTAGTATCCGGCGAGCTGCTCCTTGGTATCGGCGTAGGGGCCGTCAAGCACCTGGGTCTTGCCGTCAACGACACGGACTGTTGTCGTTGCGTTGGTTGGCCGCAGGCGGTTGCCGTTGACCACCACGCCGGCCCGCGTCAGGGCTTCGGTATAGGCCATATAGGCAGCGTGCATGCGGGCAATGGAGTCCCGAGGCGCGGACTGCATCGCAGACTCGTTCGAATGGATAAGCAGCAGATACTGCATGGCAATCTCCTCGTCCGGTGATGGCCGAGCATCATGCGCGACCGCTCCAGTGACGTTCGAGGCAGTGCGATTTCGACAAGAACGGGGCCAGGGTAGAGATATTCCCTGCGAACATGGTCCTCGTTATCGGGTGAGGGTATAGCTTGACCCGGACCCGCCGAATCCCATAGTTCACCGCCATGGCCCAGGTGTATAGGCAGGCGCGAATTACCAACCCGGCGGCTCGCTGAGCGCCGGGACCTACCTTGGACCCGCCCTGACATCTCGCCGCGGCAATTGCCGCACGGATCAACCATGAACGACGCCCCATCCGACCCGCAGCGCGACTACCGCGATACGGTGTTCCTGCCACAGACCAGCTTCCCCATGCGCGGCGACCTGCCGAAGCGGGAGCCGCAGATCCTCGCCCGCTGGGAGGCAATGGACCTGTGGTCGAAGCTGCGCGCGGCCTCGCGCGGGCGGCCGAAATTCATCCTGCACGACGGCCCGCCCTATGCGAACGGCAACATCCACATCGGCACGGCGCTGAACAAGATCCACAAGGACGTCGTCAACCGCACGCGCCAGATGGCCGGCTACGACGCCGACTACATCCCCGGCTGGGACTGCCACGGCCTGCCGATCGAGTGGAAGATCGAGGAGCAGTACCGCGAGGCGAAGAAGGACAAGGACGCCGTTCCGGTGCTGGAGTTCCGTGCCGAATGCCGCGCCTATGCGCAGCACTGGATGGCGGTGCAGGCGGCCGAGTTCCGCCGCCTCGGCGTGGAGGGCAACTGGCGCGAGCGCTATGCGACGATGGACCATCCGTCGGAAGCGGCGATCGCCAGCGAGATCTGCAAGTTCCTGCTGAACGGCGCGCTGTATCGCGGCCTGCGTCCGGTGATGTGGTCGCCGGTGGAGAAGACCGCGCTCGCCGAGGCCGAGATCGAGTACCACGACCACACCTCGACGACGATCTGGGTGCGCTTCCCGGTATTGTCCGCGCCGGCGCAGGACCTGGTCGGCGCGTCGGTGGTGATCTGGACCACGACGCCCTGGACGATGCCCGGCAACCGCGCCATCGCCGCCGGCGCGGACTTCGATTACGCGCTGGTGCATGTCGACGGCGTCGAGGCCAATTCGCTTGCCCGTGTCGGCGAGAAGCTGCTGGTGGCGCTCGATCTGCTGCCGCAGTTCTGCAAGGACGTCGGCATCGCGACGCATCATGTCGATCGCGTGCTGAAGGGCAGCCGAGCTCGCCGGCACGGTGACCGCCCATCCGCTGCGCGGCCGCGGCTACGACCACGACGCACCCGTTCTGATCAGCGATCACGTCACGACCGAGGCCGGCACCGGGTTCGTCCATATCGCGCCCGGCCACGGCGAGGAGGACTTCGACCTCGGCCGCCGGCACGACCTGGAAGTCCCGGACACCGTGGGCGGCGACGGCACCTTCAACCCCTGGGTGCCGCTGTTCGCCGGCGTGCACGTCTACAAGGCCGCCGATCCGGTCTGCGCCGCGCTTGCCGATGCCGGCGGCCTGCTGGCGCGCGGCAAGCTGGTGCACTCCTATCCGCATTCCTGGCGCTCCAAGGCGCCGCTGATCTTCCGCGCCACGCCGCAATGGTTCATCCGCCTCGATGGCCCGGAGCGCATCCGCGAGAAGGCGCTGGACGCGATCGCGAAGACGCATTTCGTGCCGGAGCAGGGACGCAACCGCCTCGGCTCGATGGTCGCCGACCGCCCGGACTGGTGCATCAGCCGCCAGCGCGCCTGGGGCGTGCCGATCACCGTGTTCGTCGACCGGCGCACCGGCGAGCCGCTGCGCGATCCGGCGGTGGTCGCCCGCATCGTCGAGGCGTTCAAGGCGGAGGGCGCGGACAGCTGGTACTCGTCGCCGCCGTCGCGCTTCCTCGGCAACGACCGGAACCCGGACGACTACGAACAGGTCATGGACATCGTCGATGTGTGGTTCGAGGCGGGCTCGACCCATGCCTTCGTGCTGGAGGACTCGCGGCCTGCCCTGGCCGGCCGATCTCTATCTGGAGGGCTCGGACCAGCATCGCGGCTGGTTCCAGTCGTCACTGCTGGAAGCGGTCGGCACGCGCGGCGCCGCGCCGTTCAAGGCGGTGCTGACCGACGGCTTCGTGATGGACGAGCAGGGACGCAAGATGTCGAAGTCCCTCGGCAACACCACGGCGCCGCAGGAGGTCAACGACAGGTTCGGCGCCGATATTCTGCGGCTCTGGGTGATGATGTCGGACACCACCGAGGATCTGCGCATCGGCCCGGAGATCCTGAAGCAGCAGGCGGAACTGTATCGCCGGCTGCGCAACACGCTGCGCTGGCTGCTGGGCAGTCTTGCCGGTTTCACCGAAGCGGAGCGCGTGCCGTACGACGACATGCCCGAGCTGGAGAAATGGGTGCTGCATCGGCTGACCGAGCTGGATGCGCGCATCCGTGCCTCGGTGCAGAGCTACGACTGGACCGGCGTCTATCCCGAGCTGCACAATTTCTGCGCCACCGATCTGTCGGCGTTCTATTTCGACGTGCGCAAGGACGCGATCTACTGCGACCGGCCCGACAGCCTGCGCCGCCGCGCCGCACGCACCGTGCTGGACCATCTGCATCGCTGCCTGACCACGTGGCTCGCGCCGGTGCTGTGCTTCACGGCGGAGGAGGCGTGGTGCGCGCGATTCGGCGAAAGCGACAGCGTGCATCTGCAACTTTTCCCGGATATGCCGGCGGAGTGGCGGGATGATGCGCTTGGCGGACGGTGGGAGCGATCCGCGCAGTCCGCCGACGATATCACCATGCCGATCGAGGAGGCACGCGCGCAGCAAGGCACGATCGGTTCGTCATCTGCAGGCGGCAGTGGTGCTGTCTTTGCTGAGCTGGCGAGGACGTAGCTCTGCTGACGGAGGAGCTAGTGGGCCGAGGTCGCGATCGTGCCGAACGTGCTGTGATCCCGAACCGCACACCGGCGAACCTGACAGCGATCGACCAGCGGCGCCGGAGAGCAAATGTGTGCGTTGCTGGCGGGTGCTCGAGGAGGTGGGCCAGCAGCCCAACCATCCGACGCTGTGCGCGCGCTGCGCCGATGCGGTCGAGTCCGGCCTGGTCTGCCGGCCTGCCGCGTGATGCGATGGCTGTCGCACCACCTCCCCCGCATCGGGGGACGGGCGAAGCGCGCTCCCGCGACGGGAGAGGGTGCGACTCGCAGGCCCGTCTCCGCGTCCAGCACGCGCTCCCCCGACCTCTCCCGCGGAGAGCGGGAGCCGGGAGGGTGTGAATGGCTCGCCGATGACGACACGGGACCGCCTCACGCTCCTCGGCCTTCTCGCGGCGGTCGTGGTCCTGGCGGCGGACCAGGCCAGCAAATGGTGGATCCTCGAAGTGATCCATCTCCCCGAGGTCGGGCAGATCGTGGTGTTGCCGGTGCTGAACCTCACCATGGTGTGGAACCGCGGGGTCACCTTCGGCCTGCTCAACGGGTTCGGCCAGTGGAGCTCCGTGGCCCTGGCCGGCGTGGCGCTCGCGGTGGTCGCCGCGCTCGGCGTCTGGCTGCGCCGCGCCGAGTCGCCCCTGGTGGCGATGGCCCTCGGCACCATCGCCGGCGGTGCGGTGTCCAACGTGATCGACCGGCTGCGCTTCGGCGCGGTGGTGGACTTCATCCACGCCCATGTCGGCGACTGGTCCTGGTATGTGTTCAATCTGGCGGATGCGGCCATCGTGTGCGGCGTGGTGGCGCTCGTGCTGGAAAGCCTCCTGCCGCGGACGCGAAAGTCTCGCTCGCCGGAGGACGCTTCCGCAGGCTGACGATCTTGCGACACGCCCCCTTCCGTGGGTAAGAAAGGGGAGCGATGCCGACATCGAACAGATATTCGGGACGAATCGGTCTGCTGGCCGCCTGCGCGATCGGGCTCGGCGGGTGCAACAGCGACAAGCTCGGCCGCACCTTCGGCTTTATTCGCGATGCGCCGGACGAGTTCACCGTGACGACGCGGGCTCCGCTGGCCATGCCGCCGACGTTCGCGCTGCAGCCGCCCCAGCCAGGCGCGAGCCGACCACAGGAGCAATCCGAACGGGAAAAGGCCGAGCAGGCCCTCGTTCCGCAGATGGCCCTGGGCACGGCCCCAGCGGACCCCAGCCCGGGTCAGCAGGCACTGGTTCAGGCCGCTGGTCCACCGGCACCGCCGGGCATAAGGGCGACCGTCGACCAGGATGCCGCGATGGCCAAACCCACCCAAAGTTTCGCCGACAAGCTGACGATTCTGGCGCAAGCCGGCCCAGCCCGGGATTGTGGTCGATCCGGAGAAGGAAGGGCAGCGCCTGCGCGAGAACTCGGCACTCGGCCAGAGCCAGGAAACCGGCGATACGCCGATCGTCCAGCCAAAGAAGCAGGGGTGGCTGGAGGGAATATTCTAGAGTCCGCGGCCGGGCTCAGACGCCCCGCATTTCATCCAGGTCGGCGATGTGCCGGCGTTCGTCGGCGAAGGCAGGACCGACCTGTTCTGCCGCTGCGGGCAGTCGATCCTGATCAAGGGCTATCTGCCCGCGAACTTCCTGGCGATCCGCGTCAAGTGCTTCCGCTGCGGCGCGATCACCGCCACGCCGGGGCTGCCGGAGGGCGAGATCCTGCCGCGTTCAGCCGTCGGCATCGAGCCAAACGCGGCCCCGGCGGTCGTCCCGGCCAGTGTCCGGCGTGGTGCGGTGCTCGCCTGCCAGGATGCGATCATTCACGGCTATGCGCTGAGCCGGCCGCGCGATGCGCCCGCCGAGGCGATACTGCTGTCGCGCTCGATGCTGGAATCGACCGCACAGGAATACGACCGGCTGACCGGTGGCCGCCTTGTCGCGCACATGGAGGCCTCGCCGCCCGCGATGGGAACGGTGCAGGGCGACTATCCCTTCGCCTGGGCGGTCCTGCGTCTGCGCCAACGGATCGACCAGCCCGGATGGAGCTGGCTGCAGCAGAACGAGGATGCGCTGGCGGCGATGTTTGTCGTCGCCTTTCAGGATTTCCTGCACTGCTGGGGGCAGCATCCGTTGCTTGCGCGACTTGCTGCCCCGCTGGCGGAACGGGGGCGGTTCCTGCGCACCATGGCCGGTTTCGCGACGGCGAAGCTGCTGTTCGACGCCGGCAACCGTGTGGGGTTCGTTGCGCCGACGCCTGGCCACACCGACGTGCAACTGCACTTCAGCACGGCCGCCGGCGAGCCGCTCTCGCTTGCGATGCTCGCGCCGGATGCGCTGCAATGGAGGGAACGCGGTGGCCGGAGCCCGCGGGTCATTCGCTCCGCCGTCGTGGATGCCCTGGCATCGGCGCAGGGTCGGGTCAACAGCCACAATCCGGGGGTCGTGGTGCTTTCCGTATCCATCCTGCAGCCGGATTTCGACCAGGCGCTGGTGGACGGCATCTACGCCGCCTTTCGCGCGGTCGGGCGAAAGCATCGCGGCGTGGCGGCGGTCAGCGCCGTCATGCCGAAGGTCCTGCCGGCGGGAGAACCCGACCGGGTCGGATTCGGCTATGCCTTCTACCCGATCCGCAATCCGCATTTTGCCGGCGAGAACCCGATCAGGCTTGGCTCGGAGCAGGATTTCATCGGTGCGCGCAGCCGGGCCTGAGATTGCACGTCACCACCCGGTCCGCACGTCATGGCCGGAGCAGGCCAATTACGCATCGGCATAAGGGTGGCTTTGGAGAAAAGTCCTCCCCCTCCCCTTGCGGGAGGTGGTTGGGGGGAGGGGCAAGCGGCACACAGCAGCCTTGCCCTATTTGTTGGTGCCACCCCTCCCCCCAACCCCCTCCCGCAGGGGGAGGGGGAGAATCTCGCTCCGGCGTGTCGGCAACGACAGCAGTTGGCGTCAGACGCGCTGGCGCAGGAACCTGCCGAATGCCGCCAGGCTTGCATCGGATACATGGTGCTCGATGCCCTCGGCGTCCTGTTCGGCCGTCTCGGCCGGAACGCCAACGGCCACCAGCAGATCCACCACCAGCCGGTGCCGCGTCCGCACCCGCTCGGCGAGGCGTTCGCCCGCATCGGTGAGGAACACGCCGCGATAGGGCTTGGCCATTGCCAGACCCTCGCGCTTGAGCCGGCCGATCGTCTTGATCGCGGTGGCATGGGAAACGCCAAGACGGCGCGCCATGTCGGTCGGGCGCGCCTCGCCGCCGTTGGCGAGCAGGTCGGAAATCAGCTCGACATAGTCCTCCGACAGTGCGCCGGACTGCGCCGTGCGCGCCTTGCCGAACCGCTGCGCCTGGGTAGGCTCGGCGGGCAGGTCGGCTCGCCGCGCACTCGCTGCCGGAATTGCCACGGCGACTCCTGTTGCGCCGTCAGTTGGACCCGACGAAGGATATCGGTATGCCGGCCGTCTGCAAGAGCAGAACCATGTTCAGGGCCAGCACCACGACGGCGGCGCCTACCGCTGCCACCTGGGTCACGCGCCGGCTGACGAACGAACCCATGATGTCGCGCCGGCCGGAGAGCACCAGCAGGGCGATCATCGGCACCGGCAGCACAAGGCTCAGCACGACCTGGCTCAGCACCAGCGCCTGCGTCGAATCGACGCCCATGGCGACCACGACGATGGCCGGCACCATGGTCGCCAGGCGTCGGACCGACAGCGGGATGCGGAACCGGACGAAATCCTGCATGATCGTCTGGCCGGCCATCGTGCCGACCACCGAACTCGACAGGCCCGAGGCGAGCAGCGAGGTCATGAACACGGCCGCGGCGCCGATGCCGAGCAGCGGCACCAGCGTGTGATAGGCCGTCTCGATCGCCGCCACTTCGGCGTGGCCTTGGTTGAAAACCGTGGCCGCCATCGCCATCATCGCCATGTTCACCAGGCCCGCGACGCCGAGGGCGACCAGCACCTCGCGGTTGGAGTAGCCGATGATCCGGCGGCGCTCGGCGTCGTTGCGGGCGGGCACGCGGGACTGGGTCAGGCTGGAGTGCAGATAGATCGCGTGCGGCATCACGGTCGCGCCGATGATGCCGACCGCCAAGCGTGACGCTTTCCGGGCCGGCGAGCCCGGGCACCACGGCGTGGAAGGCGAAGGCGCGCCAGTCGGGCGGGGCGACGAACAGTTCGATCAGGTAGCAGACGGCGATCACGCCGATGAACGCCGCGATCACCATCTCGATCGGCCGGAAGCCGCGTCCCTGGAGCAGCAGGAGGATGTAGGTCGCGGCGAAGGTGATCAGCAGGCCGATCAGCAGCGGCAGGCCGAACAGCAGGCTCAGCCCGATGGCGGCGCCGAGCGATTCGGCGAGGTCGGTCGCCATCGCGGCGATCTCGCTGGCGATCCACATGGCGTAGACCAGGGGGCGGGGGAAATGCGTCCGGCAGAGCTGTGCCAGGCTCTGGCCGGTGACGATGCCGAGCTTGGCCGAGAGCGCCTGGAACAGCATCGCGACCAGATTGGCCAGCACGACGACCCAGAGCAGGAGATAGCCGAAGCGGGCGCCGCCCTGGATGTTGGTGGCGAAGTTGCCCGGGTCCATGTAGGCGATCGAGGCGATCACGGCGGGGCCGGCGAACGGCAGGAAGGCCCGCATGCCGCGTCGGCGGCCGGCCAGCACCTCGCGACCGGCAGCGACAGTCCGGTCGGACAGGCTTGCGCGTTGCACCAGGCTTTGGCTCATGCAGCCGTGACCATACTATGCACCTGCTCCCACAGAATGTAGCCTGGGCTACAATTCCAGGGTTAGATAGCACGGGTCATCGCTCAGTCAACCCAAATGCGGCGGATCCCCTCACAATGATCGCGCGCAGGCCTCCACAGCCGCGGCGATGCTGAATATCCTCGCGTCACCCATGGTTTCGCCCATCAGCATCAGTCCGACCGGCGGCTCGCCTTCCCGGTGGCACGGCAGACTGATCGAGCAGCGGTCGAGGAAGTTGCCGAGCGCGGTGTTGCGCAGGATGTGGAGGTTGATCCGGTTGTATTCCCGCTCGTCGTCGAGTTCGGCAATGCACGGCGGCATGATCGGAACGGTCGGCATTACCAGTGCGTCGAACTCGCAGGTGCTGGCGTCGAAGCTGGCGACGATCTGCCGGCGGGCGTTGAGCAGATCGATGTAATCGACGGCGCTCATCCGCTCGCCGCGTTCGATGCGCATGCGGATGCGGGGGTCGTAGAGCGAGCCCTTCTCCGCGAGCAGTGTGCGATGCCAGGCATAGGCCTCGGATGCGGCGAAGCCACCCTTGGCGTTCACCGGCCCGATCGCGTCGAATTCGGCGAACCGCCGTCGCACAATGCGCGCGCCGGCGCGGGACAGCGCACTCAGTGCCCGGTCGAATGCGGCACCGACCGTCGCGTCCAGTCCATCGAGCACGAGGTTTTCCGGAACTGCCAGGCGCAGTCCCGTCAGCATTGCCGGCGTCGGCAGCGAAGGCGTCTCGCCGGCGAGCACCGCATCGATCACCGCGCAGCATGCGACGCTCGGCGCCAGCGACCCCACTGAGTCGACGCTCGGCGCCAACGGCAGCACGCCGGTGATCGGCACGCGCCGCGCCGTCGGCTTGTAGCCGACGATGCCGCAGAACGCCGCCGGGATGCGACACGACCCGCCGGTGTCGGTGCCCAGGCCTGCGACGGCCATGCCATCGGATACCGAGACCGCGGTGCCCGAGGAACTGCCGCCGGGAATGCGTCCCGTCGCGCGGTCCCAGGGCGAACGCGGCGTGCCATAATGCGGATTGATGCCGAGGCCGGAGAAGGCGAATTCCGTCATGTTGGTGCGGCCCAACGGCACGAAGCCGGCGGCGAGCATCCGCTGCACGACGGGCGCATGCGATGCCGCCGGCGGTGCATCGGCCAGGGCGCGCGAGCCCGCCGGCGTCGGTTCGCCGGCGACGTCGAACAGGTCCTTCAGGCTGACCGGAATGCCGGCGTGGCGGCTGGGCTCACGGCCCGCCCGGCGCAGCGCGTCCATCGCATCGGCTGTTGCGCGCGCCTGCTCGGCGTGAACCTTGATGAACGCGCGTGCGCCTTCACCGTCCGGGTCGGCGATGCGGGCCAGGCATTGTTCCACCAGTGCGCGGCTGGTGGTGCGGCCGTCGGCCAGGTCTTGGGCGTGCTGCTCGATCGTGCGCATGATGCGGCCTCTCGGTTCGGATGGGAGGATGCACAATGAGCGATCAACCGGCAAAACCCGTGCTGCTGACCGGCGCATCCGGCGCACTGGGCCGCGTGCTGACCAAATCGCTGTCAGCCGAGGGCTGGACGCTGCGGCTGACCGATATTGCACCGTTCCCCGACGCCGTGCCGGCCGGGGCAAGCTTCGTCAGGGCCGACCTCAACGACGGCGTGACAATTCTCCGCCTTGCCGAAGGTTGCGGCGCAATCGTGCATCTGGGCGGCGTCTCGGTGGAGCGGCCGTTCGAGGAAGTGCTGGGGCCGAATATCCGTGGCCTCCACCACATCTACGAGGCGGCGCGGCGCGAGAAGGCACGGGTGATCTTCGCCTCGTCCAACCATTCGATCGGATTTCACGAACGGAGCGAGACGATCGGCGCGGACACGCAATTCCTGCCGGATGGGTTCTACGGATTGTCGAAGGCGTATGGCGAGTTGATGGGGCGGCTCTACTGGTACAAGCACGGCGTCGAGAGCGTGTTCGTGCGCATCGGCTCCGCGTTTCCGGAGCCAACCAACGCGCGCATGCTTGCCACGTGGCTGTCCTATCCGGACCTTTCACGCCTTGTGGTCCGCTGCGTGCAGGCCGAGCGGGTCGGCTGCAGCGTGATCTGGGGCGCCTCGGCCAACCGGCGCATGACGTGGTGGAAGGACGATGCGCGCGGCACGATCGGCTGGCAGCCGGGCGACAGCGCGGACCCGTTCGCCGGACAGCTCGGGGAAAAAGTCAGCGCCGATCCGGTGGAGGAGCGCTACATGGGCGGGGCGTTCTGTTCGCTCGATTATTCGCGTGGCTCACCCGCGCCGCAGAAACTGTTTGACTGAGGAGGGACCGCGATGCCTGACGGCCGGCTGTACATCGGCAACCGCCGCTATTCGTCATGGTCGATGCGCGGCTGGCTCGCGGTGCGGCTTGCCGGGCTCGACGTCGAGGAGGTGCTGATCCATTTCACCCGTCCCGGTCCGACCGGGGCAATCGAAAAGCTGTCGCCCAACGGGCTGGTGCCATATCTCGAGCATCGTGGCGCGCGAGTCTGGGAGTCACTCGCGGTGTGCGAATATTGTTCCGAGTTTGCGCCCTCGCTCTGGCCGGCGGATCGGATCGCCCGCGCGCATGCGCGCGCCATCAGCGCGGAAATGCATGCCGGGTTCACCGGTCTGCGCCAGGCGATGTGGATGAATCTCGGGCGCGATTTCTCCGGGCTCGGCCGCACGCCGGAGGCGCTTGCCGATATTTCCCGGATCGAGGCGATGTGGGCCGAGACGCGCCAGCGGTTCGGCGCCGGGGGCCCGTTCCTGTTCGGCGCGGATTTCACCGGCGCGGATGTGATGTATACACCTGTGGTGACGCGCTTCCTCACCTGGCGGCCCGAGATCGGCGCCGGGACGCGCGCCTATTGCGATGCAGTGCGCGGCCACCCCCTGGTGAGCGCGTGGTACGACGGCGCGGCGGCCGAACCTGCGGCGTGGCTGCTGCCGGACTACGAAAAATCCCCATGAGCGGCGTGGCGCTCGATCATGTGGGTGTCGTCGCACGCGATCTCGCAGCACTTGCCGGCCAGTACGAGCGCCTCGGGTTCACACTGACGCCGCTTGCCCGCCAGTCCGACGGCCGCATCGGCAACCGATGCGCCATGCTGCAGCGGTGCTATATCGAATTGCTGGCGGTGGTCGATCCGAATGCTCGCAGCGCCACGCTGGATCGGTTCCTCGCGCGCTATGCCGGCATTCATATCCTGGCATTCTCGATGCACGATGCGGACGCGACGCTCGCCCGGCTGCTCCGTGCGGGTCTCGATGCTCCGTCGGTCAGCCAGTTGGAACGCGCGACCGACGATATGGACCCTGCCGGCCCGCGCGCTCGATTTGCGCTTATTCAATTGCCCGATCAGCCGGAGGGCCGGATCAATCTGGTGCGCCACCTGACGCCCGACGCGCTGTGGCAGGAGCGGTTCCTGCGCCATCCGAACAATGCGATGATGTTGGCTGAGGTGGTGGTCGCCGTCGCGGAGGCTGCGGATACGGCGGCGCGCTTTTCGCGTCTCGTCGGCGCTCCGGCGATCCCTGATCCGGCGGGCGGTTTCGCGCTCGATCTGGCGCATGGCCGGGTGCGGTTTCTTCCCGATACGGTGGTGCATGCGGTCCTACCCGATATCGATGGGGCCAGTTTGCCGCGCATCGTCGGTCTGGCCGTGCGCACCAGAGATGGGAACGAAGCGATTGGCCATCTGCTCGCGGAGCGGCGCATTGCGCATCGCGTCCATGACGACACGCTGCTGGTCGCGCCGGATGAGGCCGGTGGTGTCGCGATACGCTTCGAGGCGGCCTTGTAAGGGTCATTCCCGAGCAAGAAGAAACGCAGCGGCGCAGGCCTTGTGCTAACGCAGAACGAAGTCCTCCCCTCCCCCTTGCGGGAGGGGGTTGGGGGAGGGGAGAGGCGGCGCGGAGTTAGACTTGGTCTTTGTGCCGCCGCTCTGCCTTGTGCCGGTGTCACCCCTCCCCCCAACCCCCTCCCGCAAGGGGGGGAGAAAATCCCACGCCGGCCGTCACGCCTTCCGCACGCCCCAGAACAGCGGGATCGCGCATTTCACGATGTCGGTGACAGTCTTGCGGAACGCGGTGGGCTGAAACACCTGACCGAGCGGAACGAACGGCACCGTCTCGAACGCACGCCGCTGGATCTGCTCGCAGATCGCCTGTTGCGTGGGGAGATCGGGCGCATCGAACCATTGTTGGCGCATCGCTTCCATTTCCGGATCGGTCGGCCAGCCGAACCAGCCGCCCTTGCCGTTGCCGCGCAGCGGATAGGAACTGCCGGGATTGGACACGGTCAGCCCGCCCCAGAGCGTGCAGAAGCTGTTCCAGCCGCCCTTGTCGGGCGGCGCGGTGTTGGCGCGGCGTGACACCACCGAACCCCAGTCCATCGCCATGAACTCGACATTCAGCCCGAGCTCCTGGAACAGGCTGCGCGTCACCTGCGTCATCTGCGCGAGTGCCGGCTGATCGGTGGGCGACATCAGCAGGACAGGCTCGCCGTTGTAGCCGGACTCCGCTACGAGCTTCCTGGCCAGCGCCATGTCGCGCGGGGCCGACAGAACTTCGAGCCCGGCCTTGTTGGCCATCGGCGAACCGTCGGTGAAGAAGCCGACCGGATAGCGCCCCAGATCGATCTGCTCGCCGACGATGGTCTGCACGAAGGTTCGCTGATCCACCGCCGGCAGGATCGCGCGCAGCAGCTTCGGATTGTCGAACGGCGGGTAGAGGTGGTTGAACGCCAGCACGCCGAGCCAGCCGAACGGGTCGAACACCTTGACCTGCACGCCGTCCGCCATCTTCAGCATCGGCACGAGATCAATCAGCGGCAGCTCCACCCAATCGACCTCGCCGGTCTGCAGGGCGGCCGCCGATGTGGCGGGGTCGGGCTGCACGATCCATTTGACCCGGTCGAAGTTCACGACCTTGCCGCCGGAGAAATACGACGGCTTCTCCTGCCGCGGCACGTATTTCTCGAATTTTGCCCACGCCGCGCTCGCGCCGGAGACCCATTCGTTCGTCAGGAAGCGATACGGCCCGGAGCCGATGTATTCCTTGATCTGCTCGGACGCGGGGGTGCTCGCCATGCGCTCCGGCATCATGAAGCAGTTGCGCGCGCCGAGGGCGTAGAGCATCTGGCGGAACGGCTTCTTCAGGCGGATCTCGAAGCGCCTGTCGTCGAGCGGCTTCATCTCCTCGGTGAGCGAAACAAGCTGCTGGCCGAACGGATCCTTCGCCGCCCACCGCGTGAGCGAGGTGGTGCAGTCGATCGCGCGGACCGCCTCGTTGTCGTGAAACAGCAGCCCGTCGCGCAGCGTGAAGGTCCAGGTGAGTTCGTCGGACGAGACCTCGTGGCCGGCGCACATCTGCGGCTGTGATTCGACCGCGTCGTCGATGCCGTAGAGCGTGTCGAACACCATGTAGCCGTGGTTGATCGCGACCGTGGCGGTGGTCCAGACCGGGTCGGGGTTGGCCAGGTTGGCCTGGGGGACGAAGCGCAGCGTCCTGGCCGCGCCCTGTGCGATGGCCGGCCGGCCGAGGGCGATGTTGCCGAGTGCCGCGGCCGAAGCCGCGCCCTTGAGAATGTCCCTGCGTCGCATCGCCATGTCTCCTTGCGGGTATGCCAAGTATGCGGTGTCTGCCCGTCTCAGGGCTATCTGACGACAGGGGACTGGTCTAGGGTCCGCCCTCGCCATGAGCCCGACATCCGATCCCGCCACCGGACGGCCCGCCGGAGGCCGACCGCCTTCCCTCATCTATGGCATTATCGGGCTGTTGGTCGCGGTGCTGTTGCTCAGCGCCGGCGGCTTCATCTGGCTGAGCCGCGGCGGAACGGCCTCGCTGGTCGGCGGGTCGTTCACGCTGGAGGACGGCAACGGCAGGCAGGTTGCTGACCGCGACTTCCGCGGCAAGTATCTGCTGATCTACTTCGGCTACACCTTCTGTCCGGATGTGTGTCCCACGACACTGACCGAGGCGGCGGACGCGCTGGAGCGTCTGGGACCGAAGGCCGACAGGCTCCAGCCGATCTTCATCACGGTCGATCCGAAGCGCGACACGCCCGCCGTCGTGAAGCAATACGCCGCGGCGTTCAGCCCCAGATTGATCGGCCTCACCGGGTCGCCGGAACAGATCGCGCAGGTGGCCAATAAATATCGCGTCTATTACGCGGAGCATCGCACTGGCCCCGGTCCTGGCGACTATACGATGGACCACAGCTCGATCCTTTACCTGATGGGGCCTGACGGGAGCTTCGTCGCGCCGATCCGGGCGGATGAAACCGGCGCCGAGATGGCGGCCGATATCGCGAAGTACATGTCGTGACTGGACGGCCTATCGGAGGGTGCGGCGAATGCGTCGTCTGATCCTGGTTGCGATCCTGTTCGCCGTTCCGGTCCATGGTTTCGCGCAACAGAACAGCGTCACGGTGGAGAACGCATGGTCGCGCGTCGCGGCGGCAGGCCGTATCGGTGTCGTGTATCTCACGATCATCGACACCGGCGCGCCCGACCAGGTGACTGCCGTCGCCTCACCGGTGTCCGCGAGCGCCGGCCTGCACCAATCCTTCGACGATCACGGCGTGGCGAAGATGCGCGACATGGCGACGCTGCCGGTGGAGCCCGGCAAGCCGGTAACACTGGCACCGGGCAGTTACCACATCATGCTGACGGGCCTGAAGCAGCCGCTCAGACAGGGCGACGAATTCCCGATCACGCTGAGCTTCGAGAAGGCCGGCCGGGTGACCACGACGGTGACGGTGCGGAAGGCGGGTGCCGGCATGCCGATGGGCCACGATACGATGGGCGGAGCCAACATGCGGGACATGCCGATGCAGGCTGGTCAGCGTCAGTGATGCCAGCCGCCGCCGCCGTGCCACCCGCCGCCGTGCCACCCGCCGCCGCGCCAGCCCCACCCTCCGCCGAAGCCGATGGCGACCGATGGAGCAAAGAATGCCGGCCCGTAAAAGCCGGGGTAAGCATATGGAAAGTAGGGGTACGGGTAGGGGTAGGAGGCAAATCCAGAGGGTGGCGGCTGAACGGTATTGCCGTGTGCGTACATGCACTGGGTGTAGCTGACGTCGTAGAGTTGCTGGACACCGCCGTATGCGGCGGCGGCGTTGTTGGCGCCGACCGCGCTGCCCGCCAAAAGGCCGGCAGCGCCGCCAATGACTGCGCCCGGGCCGGCCGCAGCACTGAATGACCCGATGGCGGCGCCCGGCCGGCGCCAAGCGCCGTCCCGACAACCGCACTGCCGACGCCGCTCTGCGTTGCCGCCGCGGACGGCGATGCTCCGCCGGCCTGCTGGAAGGCGAATTGCCGGCAGAGGGCGTCATCCTGCTGGAAGGCGTCGAAGTTCTTGCCTTGGCCTGGCAAGGCCATGACCGAGGGTCCGGCGGGCGGCGGCGCGGCGCAGGCACCCAGGGAAAACGTGGCTGCAAGGGCAAGTAGGCAGTGCGGCGCGGCGCATCGGTCGAGTTCCTTATGGCGGTCGTGAATGCACTTCGTCCACCTTACACCAAACCGGCGTCGGCGCGGGAAAAGACACCGCATCGTGCGACCATGTTCCGTGAAGCCGCGTCCCGGTAGTTCTAATTTCGAGCGGAGAAGGCGGGCCTGAGCTCCGGCGTCACGGCGGGCGAAGCATGCCCTGCGAAGGCCGGGGGCGGGCCATGACCAACGGGAGCCATGGCGCAGCGTTCGCCAAAATGAACAGTGCTGTTGCCTGATCAAGCTTAATCCGCTGTATACCGCAGTGCGGTATGGTCCTGCCCATGGATAGCCAGATATGTCACCCTCCGGTTGTGCGCCCGCGGCCGCATGACAAATATCTCCGTCTGGTCGTGTCGGCGCAGAAGCTGCCTCCGGTGACGACCGCGGTTGCGCATCCATGTGACGAGGTCTCGCTCGATGCCGCGGTGGAAGCATGCAAACTGCGCCTGATCGAGCCTATCCTGGTTGGTCCCTCGGCGCGGATCCGCGAAGTCGCCGCACACTTCAATATCGATATAGCCGGCCTGCCCATCGTGGAGGCCATGCATAGCCATGATTCCGCCGCAAAGGCGGTGGCGCTGGTGCGGGAGGCGAAGGCCGGCGCCCTGATGAAGGGCAGCCTGCACACCGATGAACTGATGTGTGCGGTCGTCGCCCGCAATACCGGAATTCGCACCGAGCGGCGGCTCAGCCATTGTTTCGTGATGGACGTGCCAGGCCATGAGGATCCGTTGATCATCACCGATGCGGCCGTGAACATCGCGCCGACGCTGCAGGACAAGATCGACATCGTGCAGAACGCGATCGATCTCGCGCATGCCGCGGGCTTCCCCGAGGTCCGCGTGGCGATCCTTTCGGCGATGGAGACAATCAATCCGAAGGTGCCGTCGACGATCGAGGCGGCGGCGCTGTGCAAGATGGCGGATCGCGGTCAGATCACCGGGGCGCTGCTGGACGGCCCGCTGGCGCTCGACAACGCCATCAGTCCCCGAGGCTGCCGCGATCAAGCATATCGTCTCGCCCGTTGCGGGCAGGGCCAACGTGCTGGTGGTGCCGGACCTCGAAGCCGGCAACATGCTGGCCAAGAGCCTGTCGTTCCTGGGCGGCGCCGACAGCGCCGGCATCGTCCTCGGTGCCCGCGTGCCGATCATCCTGACCAGCCGGGCGGATACGCTGATGGCGCGTCTTGCCTCCTGCGCGCTGGCCTCGCTGGTGGCGGAGGCGCGCCGGCGGAACGCTGCGCAGGCCGCTCGCTGACCCGCTAACGCTTGCCGGCCAGTCGGCGGGCCGTCCGCAACAGAAGCTGGCGATCCTCCGGCGAGCATTCGCGGTACAGCCGCAGCATCGCGAGTTCGTCGCTGCTGCTGACCTGCCTGGCGCGAACTTGTCGCGCCCATGCATCAGGAATTCGACGCCCACGCCCAACGCGGAGGCGACGCGGGTGAGGTTGGTCGTCACCTGGCCGGCGCGTCCGGTCTCCCATTGCGCCACGGCGCTGCGCGACACGCCGACCGCCGTCGCCAGCTGATCCTGTGTCCAGCCTTGTTGCTCGCGCGCGGTTCGGATGCGCGCGCCGATGTCTCGGGGATGGCTCATGGATACATACTACGTCAGTTTCCCTAACGGAGCCAGTTCCGTCGATGTCAGGCGTCGAGGACGCGCTGGCTGCATATTTATATTGACATATATGTTATTAAGTCTAACTTCCGCTTTCTGTTCGGGAGGCGGCCATGCCAATAAAGCTCGTCTGGACCGATGCGCAGGACAACCAGATCAAACGCCTGTGCGTCGAAGGGGCTTCCTGGGACACGATTGCCACCATCCTCGGATTCACCCGCTGGACGGTGATCGAGCGCGGCCACCGCATCGGGGCGTCGCGTCCGCCGCGGGAGTTCGTTCCGCCACCCGATGATCGCCCGCGATCCCCTGCCAGCGGGGCATCCGCGTAGCTGGGGCGCGATCACTGCGGGAACCTTGCTGGAGAACGCTCCCTATCCCCTGCCGATCTTTCCCCGCTGACCGCCGAAGGAATCGTCGATAACCATGCCCCTCGCCGTGGATGCACGCCTGCTGGATGCGGAACTGGTGATCTATCGCCTGGAGGAAGCCGGTGCTGCGTTGCTGGCCCTGCCGGGTACCGGCTGGTCGACCAGGCTGCGCGGTTCGTCGCTCGAGATCGTGCGGGCCGCGATCGAGAACTACGGCTGGACCACCAACCGCATCCGCCCGCCGGTTCCCTCTGCTGAACGTATCACCCGCATGGACGAGGCGATGTTGTGGATCCCGCTGATCCCGATCGACCGCTACGTGCTGCGGCGCATCGTTGGCGCCCGCAGCCTCGTGCATCCGATCACGGAGCGGCACCTGTTCCCCTGGCGCCGTCTCGCCACAGCCCTGGGCGCCGACCACAAGGCCGTGCAGCGTTGGCACGCCCAGGGGATCGACCTGATCGTCTCGGCACTGAACCGGCGGTAGTGCCTCAGGTTATCGCGTCGTCAACGAAACGGCGAAGCGCGGCCTGCCCGATACTCGGGGCCTCGAGTTCGGTCGCATACCGGCTGTTTGCCTTAATCAGCCAGGGCAAGTCCAGCTTCTCCCAGATTTCATAGCGGTAGCCCTTCGGGTCAGCACCGGTCGTAGCCCTGACTTCGAGGTGATACCTGGGCCCCTGCGGATCGATGATCATGCCCCTAATGTAGCCGTGGCGCGCCGCGGCGGCGACATATCATCGCATGTCCGCCAAAGGATTATTTTCAATCAAAGATACGACCGGACCTGCGGGCCACGCCGGGACCACATCCCCGTCAGGGGTGCTTGTGGATCGGGTCGACCCAGTAGACCGCCTCCGGCTTTTCCACCGGCTCGATGTCCAGATTGACCACCACGGCCTCGTTGTCGCTGCGCACCAGCACGCATTCCAGCGTCTCGTCGGAGCTCGCATTGATCTCCTGATGCGGCACATAGGGCGGCACGAAGATGAAATCCCCCGCCTCGGCCTCGGCCACGAACTCCAGGTGCTCGCCCCAGCGCATGCGGGCCTTGCCGCGCACCACATAGATCACGCTCTCCAGGGCGCCGTGGTGGTGCGCGCCGGTCTTGGCGTTGGCATGGATGCTGACCGTTCCCGCCCAGATCTTCTGCGCGCCGACGCGGGCGGCGTTGATCGCGGCGGCGCGGTTCATGCCTGGGGTCTGCGCCGTGTTGGGATCGAGCTGGTTGCCCTTGATCACCCGCACGCCGTTGTGCCGCCAGTCGATCGTGCCTGGCGGCGGCGCCTCGTGATGGTGGTCCTGGCTCATCCCCTGCCTCCTTCAGCTGATCGCGCATTACTATCGGCATGCCGGGGCGGAAAGGGAAGCCGATAAACCATCCGCCCGGCACGGTTGGCACGTGGATCGGACAGAATGTTGGCAATGGGAGGGACCTCTTACTTTTTGACGGCCTGTTCTGGTGGCAAGTTGGAGGTAGCCGGCAAAGAGATGGTCCTAGATGAAGACGTCTCAGATATCAGCCAATAATATAGGACCTTTGTCCCACGCCTATTATTCCACTATACAGAATAGCTATAATCGCCAGCAGGACAAGAAGCTGTGTTCGCACTGACTTAGACTGCGTTATATCTAGCTTTGCCTCATCTAGTTCTTTGCGTATTTCATTTACCGCACGATTGGCTGAAGGGACGCGGAAGGTTTACGTCCAGGCGGTGCGCCGGCTGGCTGCGCATTACCACCGCTCGCCCGATCTGCTCAGCGAAGAAGAGGTGCGGAACTACCTGCTCGGCCTGCGCCAGCGAGGCGTGGCACGCGGCACCTTCCAGATCGGTCATTACGGCCTACGTTTCTTCTACCAACACACGCTCGGCCGTGGCTGGGAGCTGTTCGGGGAAAAAAAGGATCGCCTCGCCACGGCAGAAGCGGCTGCCTAACGCGCTATCGGATGATCAGGTCCGTCGGCTGCTCAGCGGTATCCGCAACCCGACCCACAAGACCTGCCTCGCCGTCATGTATGCCTGTGGTCTGCGCATCAGCGAAGCCACTACGCTGGAAATTGGCGCTGTTGACCGAGCGAACCAGGTGTTGCGTATCGTCGGCAAGGGCGACAAGGAGCGGCTGGTGCCGCTGCCACAGCCGGTTCTCGACGAGCTGGGCCATCTGTGGCGGCGCCATCACAATCGCCGCTGGTTGTTCCCCAACCACCGCGGCGACGCACCGGTCAACAAGCGCGTGCTGTCGGATACCTTCGCCGCTGCGGCCGCCGCGGCAGGGATCCAGCGCGGGGTTACCCCACACGCTCTGCGCCATTCCTACGCGACGCGGCTCATCGAGAACGGCATCGACACCCGGATCGTACAGATCTTGCTCGGCCATGCCAGCATCGCCACCACTGCCATCTACACTCACCTGACCACGCCCACCCGGGCGTCGCTGCACAGTCTGCTCGATCGGCTGATGACCGGCCTCTGAGGCGCGGTCATGATCGAGGTCGCCGAGGTGTTCCGCCGCTTCGCGGCGGACTACCTCTCGGTGCACGGCGCGTCGATGCTGCCCTCGCATCGACGCGCCATCGAGGACATTCTCGACTGCCGCACCGCGGCGCTCGGCGGCCAGGTCTGGCACTGCGAGGCGTGCAACACCGAGGTGTTCTCCTACCATTCCTGCGGCAATCGCAGCTGCCCCAAGTGCCACACCGCACAGACCCAGGAGTGGCTCGAACGTCGTCAGGCGGAGCTGCTGCCGGTGCCGTACTTCCACATCACCATCACCGTGCCGGCCGAGTTGCGCGCGGTGCTGCGGGCCAATCAGCGCGACGGCTATGGCGTGCTGATGCAGTCCTGCGCTGCGGCGATCATCGAACTTGCCCGCGATCCGCGTTACGTCGGCGGCACCGTCGCCGTGCTCGCCGTGCTGCACACTTGGACACAGCAACTGGGCCTGAACCCGCACGTTCATTGTCTGGCCAGTGGCGGCGGCATCTCCGAGGACGCCACCACCTGGCATCCGGCGCGCCGTCAATTCCTGGTACCCATCAAGGCTCTCGCCAAACTGGTGCGCGGCAAGTTCCGGGCGCTGCTACGGCGTAAGTGCCCTGATCTCGGCATCCCCGACGCGGTGTGGCGCATACCATGGATCCTCCATGTTACCGCCTGGGGCAACGGCGAGCAGGCGGTGCTCGACTACCTCGCCCGCTACGTCTTTCGCGTCGCACTCACCAACGCCCGCATCGTCGGGCTCGACGACCAAACGGTCACCATCCAATACAAGGAACGCAAGACCGCCCGACCGCGAACCTGCCGACTGAGCGGCGAGGAATT
>CAWCDM010000014.1:0-22093 GCA_963794185.1 uncultured Alphaproteobacteria bacterium
TTGACTGTCGGCACAAGCTCGCTATAGTCAAGCACATGCTTCAGCATCAGCCGCCGCTCGACCGGGTGTTTCAGGCGCTGGCGGACCCGACCCGCCGGGCCATCGTCGAGCGCCTTTGCCGCGGCAACGCATCCGTCAGCGAGCTTGCGCAACCATTCGCGATGTCGCTGGCGTCGGTAGTGCAGCATGTCCAGGTGCTCGAGGAATGCGGCGTCATCCGCACCGACAAAGTGGGCCGGGTGCGGACCTGTCGCATCGATCCGCGGGCCCTGCGCATGGCCGAACACTGGATCGCGCAGCGTCGTGCCTTTTGGGAACGCAACCTCGATCGCCTCGGCGCGGTGCTCGCGGAACAGCAGACGGGATCAAGGAAAAGGCGTCGCAAGCCATGAACAATCGGCCTGTCGTGCACGGCAGCTTCGTCATCGACCGCACCTACGACGCCCCGGCGGCACGCGTCTTCGCTGCCTGGGCCGACCCCGCGGTAAAGGAACGCTGGTTCATCGGGCCGGAGAACTGGACGCCGGTGCGGCGCGAGCTCGATTTCCGCGTCGGCGGACAGGAGGTGGTGCACGGCCGCTTTCCGGGCGGTGGCGACACGATCTTCATCGCCCGCTACCATGACATCGTGCAGGATGCGCGCATCGTGTTCGATTACGACATGCACTACGACGGCGCGCACCGGTCGGTCTCGCTCGCGACGGTCGAGATCAGGCCGGACGGAGCAAAGCGGTCGCAGCTCGTCTTCACCGAGCAGATTGCCTTCCTCGATGGCAATGACGGCACGACTGCGCGCGAACACGGCACGGCGGGGCTTCTCGAGCGGATCGCGGAACAGCTCCGCCTGGCGCACTGACGATCGCGGCGCTGCGCGGCCCGAACGATGCGCACCCCCTCTCCCGACGAGCGGGGAGGGGGCTAGCCGCTTTTCGCCTTGTTCTCCAGCGCCTCGGTCAGCCGCTGCGGATCGACCTCGATCTTCACGCCGGCGCGTTCCAACTGGCACAGCATCATCGAGCGCGAATCGCGGTCGCCCCAGCCGCGGTTCAGCCCCTCGGCCAGATCGGCGAGCGCCAGGTTGGCCAGTCGCATCGGCACATTCAGCTCGCGGCCGAGCCCGGTCGCCAGCGATACGTCCTTGTGCGCCAGGCGCAGCGCGAAGGCCGGCGGCTCGTATTTGTTCGGCAGGAACTGATCGGTCAGCGATTCAAAAGCGCCGCGCCGTCCGATCGCGCCCTGGCGCACCGCCTCCCAGATCGCCAGCGGCTCGATGCCGGCCTTGACGCCCATGCTGAACACTTCCGCCGCCGCCGCGGTCGCGATGTAGCCGAAGCAGTTGTGCACCAGCTTGGCGACCGAGCCCGCGCCGATCGGACCGATGTAGCGGGCCGCGTCGCCGATCATGTCGAGCACCGGCTTCCATTGGTCGAACACGTCCTCGATCGCCGCCGCACCAGATCGCCAGCTTGCCGCTCGCCGCGCCGCGTGGGCCGCCGCTTACCGGCGCATCGAGCAGATGCGCGCCCTTCGCGGCGAATGCGTCATGCGCCTTGCGGACCACCGTCGGCGAGTTCGTCGTCAGATCGAAATACGCCGCTCCCCGCTTGATCCCTGCCAGCAATCCGGCGCACACCGCCTCGAATTCCGGCGGCCCGGGGAGCGAGGTGAAGATCACCTCGCTCTGCTCCGCTACAGCCTGCGGCGAGTCCGCCCAGATGGCGCCGTCGCGCAGATGGCGTGCGGCGGCTTCGCGGCGGATGTCGTGCACCACCAGCGTGTCGCCGCGCGCCTTCAGTCCCTTTTGCAAGTTCGCGGCCATGCTGGCACCCATGGTGCCGAGGCCGATGAATCCCGCCTGCATGACCTGACGCTCCTGTTACGTATGGGCCTCGAACACTTCGCGCGCGATGTTCGCCGCCGTCATCGCCGCCGGCCAGCCGGCATAGAACGCGAGATGCGTGATCACCTCGGACAGCTCCTCCTTGGTGACGCCGTTGATCAGCGCGCGCTCAAGATGGCCGCGCAACTGCTCCGGCCGGTAGGTCGCGATCAGCGTGGCGCAGACGATCAGGCTGCGATCGCGCTTGGAAAGCTGCGGGCGCTCCCACACGTCGCCGAACAGCACCTTCTCCGACAGATCGATGAGCTTCGGCACCGTGCCGCGGACGCGGTCGCGCGATGCCGTCGAGGGTTGCTGTGCCATGGTTTCCTCCACCTGTTGAAGCGATCGCCTATTGCACACCAAGCCGGTCATCGAGTCCAATCAGCCGCGGTCTGGGAGGATGCAACATGGCGGAGCAACACAAGGTCGCGCTGGTCACCGGCAGCGCGCTGAACATCGGCCGCGCGACGGCGCTTGCATTGGCGCGCGATGGCTATCGCATCATGGTGACGGCGCGCAGCTCCGCGGCCGATTGCGCGCGGACCGCCGAGATGGTCGTCGAAGCCGGCGGCGAGGCAGCGGTGCATCTCGCCGACATTTCAGATCGCAAAGCAGGCGAAGGGACTTGTCGAAGCTGCAGTCGCGCGCTTCGGCCGGCTCGACGTGCTGGTGAACAATGCGTCGATCCGCCGGCAGACCAAATTTTCCGACCTGACCGTGGAGGAGTGGCGCGAGATCCTCGGCGCCACGTTGGACGGCGCCTTCTACTGCGTCCATGCGGCCGCGCCGCACATCCTCGCCGCGGGCGGCGGCAGCATCGTGAACCTCGGCGGCATTTCGGCGCATCTCGGCGCCAAGGGACGCGTGCATGCGGTCACGGCGAAGGCCGGCATGCTCGGGCCTGACACGCGCGCTGGCGAAGGAACTGGCGCCCGACGTCACGGTCAACTGCGTCGTGCCCGGCTCCATCGATACCGTGCGCGGCTTCGCGGCAGGCGGCAACACGGGACGCGCGAGCCTGCCGGACAACCTGGCCGGCCGGCAAGGCAAACCGGAGGAAATCGCCGAGATGGTGCGCTATCTTTGCTCGCCCGCGGCGCGCTTCATCACCGGCCAGACCATCCACGTGAACGGCGGCGCGTTCATGCCGTAACCGCGCGGCTGTTACGCCACCTTCGGCCAGATCGCGGACGATGCGGCGATCTCCTGCGGATAGATCGCCAGCGGCCTGCCGTTCTGCCACTGGATCATCGCGAGCACCGCATCCACGCGTCGCCCCTTCTCGTCGAACTTCAAATGATGGCCGGGGAAGAACAGCGCCGGCCCGTCGCGCATGTCCAGGCCGCGGATCGCTTCCGCCACCTTGCGGCGGTCGGCGACGCCGGCACGCTCCAGCGCCTCCTTGAAGATCAGCACGTGCACGTAGGCGAACACCGAGTCATGTCCGAACCACGGCTCCTTGGTGCGCGCCACAAAGCTTTCCGCCAGCCTGTCCTGCTCGCGGCCGGGCCAGTTGGCCAATCCCGCCATCAGCCCTTGCAGGATGTCGGCGCCGGTGACCTTCAACAGTTCCGGCGCGCCGATATGGCCGCCGCCGCCGATCAACGGCAGCTTGCCGCCGGCAAGTCCGAATTCCGCGAACTTGTCGAGCAGCAGCTTGTCGTCGGGTACATTGGACGACAGCATGATGCAGAAATCCGGCCGCGCGCTGCGGATCGGCTGCACCAGCGTCGTGGCATCGGCGATCGGCGGCGTGTACATCTGGTCCACCACCGCGGTCAGGCCAAGCTCCTTCAGCGTGTGCTCGCGCAACTCCCGCAGGAAGCTGACATTGGCCGCAGTGTTGTCGGCCAGCAGCGCGACCTTCGTGGGCCGCTTGCCGGTCGCGTTTTGCGCCAGGTCGAGGATCGTCGGCAGCAACTGCCGTGCCTGACTGTCGGCGGTCGGCGCGGTCTGGAACACGTTCTGAAAGCCGCGGCCGGTGATCAGATCGGAATAGGACAGAGTGAGCCACGGCAGTCCGACGCGCTCCGTCACCTCGGTGGCGGCAAGCGTGAAGCTGGACAGCCAACAGCCGAAGCCGCCGACCAGGTCGGGCTCCTGCGCCACCATGCGCTGCGCCGCATCTTTGGCCTTCTCCGCCGAATCCTGTGTGTCGAACTGCATCAGTCGCAGCTTGGCGCCGCCCAGCGAGTGGATCCCGCCGGCCGCGTTGACGTCGTCGATCGCCATTTCGGCGCCAAGCTTTTCCAAAATACCGGAGCGCGCCCATGGTCCCGACAGCGGAACCAGCATGGCGATCTTCACTTCCTGCGGCGGTGCGGTTCCGCCTTGGGCGCGGGCGCGGCGCGCGATGCCGGTGGCACCCGACGCGAGGGCCAAGCGCCAGCGCGGTCCTGCGTCCGATCGCGGTCGTGTCAGTCATCGTTGTCGTTTCCCCCCTTTGGTTGCGACTGTGCGTCGCCGACGGGAAGACTAGCGAGGATCGGCGTCCACCCGCACGACGATGCCTTGCAGTTCCGGCGACGGCGCTGGATAGCGCTGCAGCACCAGCGGATCGTGGCCGGGGATTATGTTGTCGGGCCGGCTCGCCAGCCGGCGCATCGTGGCGTAGCCCTCCAGCGTATCTTCGTGGCTGTGCATGATCGGAAAGGCGCGGCCTTCCTCCATGTTGGCATAGAAGTGGCTGGCGTCCGAGGCCAGCACCATCCAGCCGCGCCGCGTCCAAACGCGCACCACCTGCAGGCCCTTCGAATGCCCGCCGACGTGATGCACCGTGCAGCCCCGGTGCGAGTTCATCGACGCCGTCATGAAACTGCACGCGTCCGGCGAACAGTTTCCGCACGATAGCGACGACGTCGTCTTCCTCGAACGGCCCGCGCAGTCCCGCATGGCACATGCAGCGGCCCGTGCAGTAGGCCATCTCCTTGTCCTGCAGGTGATAGCGCGCCTGCGGGAACAGATCGTAGTTGCCGCAATGGTCGTAGTGCATGTGCGACAGGATCACGTCCTGCACCTGTGCGGGATCGACGCCGATCGCCTGCAGCCCGACAGCGGGCGAGCGAACGAACTGTCTCCCCCGCTTCCGCCCCATCGGTTCGTCGAAGCCGGTGTCCAGAATGAACGTTCGGTCCGGCGCCCTTGATCGCCCACACGAAGTAGTCAAGCGGCATCGGCCCATCATGCGGATCGCCGCCGATGAACGCGCTCGACCGCCTCGCATTGGCATTGTGCGCGTAATGGACCGCGTACAGTTCGAAGGGCTGCGGCTCGGTCATCACGAGGTCTTCGGCCAAAGTGCTTCGGATGCCGCGATCGACGATGGATACACCGGCGTCGGCCGTACCTTTCTGCCACTGCACGATGACATAGCTTGGCGCCGACGCGGCGGCCCTTCTCGTCGTATTTCAGGCGGCCATCGGGGAAGAACAGCGCCGGCCCGTCGGTCATGTCGAGCTCGCGGATCGCTTCGCGCGACCTTGTGCCGGTCGGCGACACCGGCGCGCTCCACGCGCCTCCTTCAGGATCATCACGTGCACATAGGCGAAGATCAAGTCATGGCCGAACCACGGCTCCTTGGTGCGCTCGATGAAACGTTGCGCCAGCTCTGCCTGGTTCTTGCCGGGCCAGTTGGCGAGACCGACGAGCACGCCCTCCAGGTTGTCGGCACCGGCAACCTTCAGCAGCTCCGGCACGCACCAATGTCCGCCACCGCCGACCAGCGGCAGCTTGTTGGCGGTCAGGCCGAACTCGGCGAATTTGTCGACCAGCAGCTTGTCGTCCGGGACGTTGGTGGACTGGAGCAAGACGAAATCGGGCCGCGCGGTACGGATGCCCTGGATGAGCGTCGTCGCATCGGTCAGCGGCGGTGTGTAGACCTGATCCGCTCACCAGGGTCAGATCCAGGTTCTTCAGCACATGATCGCGGATCGGTTTGTAGAAGCTGACGCTGGCCGCGGTGTTGTCGCCGAGCAGTGCCGACCTTGGTCGGACGCTTGCCGACTGCTTTCTGCGCCAGATCGACGACCATCGGCAGCAACGTCCTCAGCCTGCGCGTCGGCGGTGGGTGAGGACTGGAACACATAGTGGAAGCCGCGGTTGGTGATCAGGTCGGAATAGGACAACGTCAGCCACGGCAGTTCCGCGCGCTCGGTTACCTCGGTCGCGGCGAGCGTAAAGGTCGAGAGCCAGCAACCGAAACCACCGACCAGATCCGGCTCCTGCGCAATCATGCGCTGCGCGGCGTCCTTCGCCTTCTCGGCCGAATCGCCGGTGTCGTACTGCAGAAGCGTCAGCTTGGCGCCGCCCAGAGACTTGATGCCGCCCGCCTTGTTGATGTCGTCGATCGCCAGTTCCGCGCCGAATTTCTCCAGGATGCCCTGCCGCGCCCATGGGCCGGACAGCGGCACCAGCATGGCGATCTTGACCTCCTTCGGGGCGGCCTGCGCGCGCGCCCGGCGCGGCGCGATTGCCGCTGCGCCGGTGGCCAGGCCGAGGCCAAGCGCGGTTCGGCGTCCGATCGAAGATGTGTTCGTCATCGTGGCGGTCTCCATTGCGAAGTGTTGTCAGGCCGCGGTCAGCCCGAGATATGAGCGGCGGACTCTGTCGTCGGCGAGCAGTGTCTCATAGGTTCCGTCGAGCACCATGTGGCCGGTTTCCAGCACATAGCCATGGTCGGACAGCTCCAGCGCCTCGGCGACGCGCTGCTCGACCAGCAGGATGGTGACGCCGTCCTCGCGGTGGATCTGCGAGATGCGCTCGAAGATCGTGTCGGCGACCGTGGGCGCGAGGCCCATCGACGGTTCGTCGAGCATCAGCAGTTTCGGCGCCGAGGCCAGCCCGCGTCCGATCGCCAGCATCTGCTGCTCGCCGCCCGACAGCGTGCCGGCAAGTTGGGTGGCGCGCTCGGCGAGGATCGGAAACAGCGTATGGATGCGTTCAAGGGTGTGCGGCCAGTGCGCGCGTCCCGCCTTGGGATAGGCGCCCATCTCGAGGTTTTCGCGAACCGTGAGGGTCTTGAAAACCTGGCGACCCTCGGGCACATGCGCGATGCCGAGATGCGCGCGCGACGCGGCAGGCCGGCCGAGCAGGTTCTCGCCGCGGAAGCTGATGGAGCCAGCAGCAGCAGGAACGATGCCGCAGATCGTCTTGAACAGTGTGGATTTGCCGGCGCCGTTGGGGCCGACAACGGTAACGAACTGGCCCTCGGCCACCGACAGCGACACGTCGTTGAGCGCGCGAAGGCCGCCATAGGCGACCGAGAGGTTGCGCACTTCAAGCATGGTAGACGTTTGGGGACGCGACCCCTCCCCCCAACCCCCTCCCGCAAGGGGAGGCGGGAGTTGTGCGTGGCTACTCCCCCTCCCCTTGCGGGAGGGGGTTGGGGGGAGATGCCTACGCATTCTGCCGCGCCAGCCATTTGGAGCCGAGATACGCCTCGATCACCGCACGATCCTCCACCACCTCGCGCGGCAGGCCGCTCGCCAGCACGCGGCCATGATCCAGCACGACGAACCGATCGGCGATCCGCATCATCGCGTGCATCGTGTGCTCGATGATCGCGATCGTCATGCCGTCCTCGCGCAGGCGCTGCAACACATCCAGCACCTCGTCGCATTCCTCGCGCCCCAGTCCGGCAAGCGTCTCATCGAGCAACAGCAGCCGCGGACGGCCCGCCAACGCGCGCGCCAGCTCCATCAGGCGCAGCTGCTTGTTGGTAAGCTGCCCCGCCGCGCTGCCCGCCTGGCGATGCAGCCCGACCCGCGCGAGCGCGCCGACCGCCGCTTCCAGCGCCGCATCGTCGGGCAGTCCCGCGCCATAGGCACCCACCACGACATTGTCGAGCAGCGGCAGCCGCGGGAAGCTGCGCACCACCTGGAAGGTGCGGCCGACGCCCATGCGGCAGACCTCATGCACCTTGCGCCCGAGCATCGACTGGCCGGCTAATGTGGCAACGCCCTCGTCGGCGGCAGCACGCCGTTCAGCACGTTGAACAGCGTCGTCTTGCCGGCGCCGTTCGGGCCGATGATGCCGAGGATCTCGCCTTCCGCAACCGAAAAGCTCACCTGGCTGACCGCGCGCAATCCGCCGAATGAGCGCGACAGGTTCTCGACGCGCATCAGCTCCGCCCCGGCGCGGCCGTGCTGCACGACCTGTCGCACCGGCACAGCGGGAAGCACCGGCGCGGGTTCCGGCAGGGTGCGGCGGAACACGCGGTCGCGGATGGTCCAGAACAGCCCATCGGGTGCGGCCAGGATGATCAGGATGATCGCGGCGCCGTAGACGACGCCCTGGATGCCGGGAATGATGTTGCCGAGCTCGGCGTTCAGCGATTCCGCGAGCGGCACGAGAATGGCCGCACCGATCACCGGACCCCAGATCGAAACCACACCGCCGAACAGCGTCACTACCACTGGCTGCGCGGATACCAAAAGGCCGAACACGGAATCCGGCGTCACGACCAGCAGCACGCAGGCGTAAAGCCCGCCCGCGGTCGCGGCGATCGCACCGGAGGTGATCAGCGCGCGCATCTTCCAGCGCCGTGAATCGATGCCCGCCGCCTCGGCTGCCAGCTCGTTCTGCCTGATCGCCATCAGCGCGAGGCCGAAGCGCGAATTCTCCACCAGCATGCAGATGATGAGGCCGGCGACCAGAAGGCCCACCGCGACGAGCGTGTAAAGCCGCTGATCGGAGAATTCCAGATAGGCCGCCGGGTTCTCCCGGTGCATCGGCAGGGAAACCTCCTGGAAGCCGAGATATTGGAGCACGTAGAGGATGAACAGCGGATAGGCGAGCATCGCCAGCGCGAAATAGTGGCCGCGCAGCCGGAACGTCGGCGTGCCGATGATGATTGCGGCGATCGCGCCCAGCACCGCGCCGAACGGGATACCGATCCACGGCGACAGGTTCCAGTAGACCAGCGCCAGCGTCACGGTGTAGGCGCCGATGCCGAAGAACGAGGCGTGGCCGAAGGAGAGCTGGCCGCCATAGCCGGACAGAATATTCCACGAGACGCCGAACACGGCCCAGATCGGCACCAGGGTAAGAATCAACTGGTAGTAGCTGTTGGTGACCAGCGCGGCGGCCGCGAGATAGGCCACGGCGAGCACGGCAAGCGCGATGCCATCGCGTCGCAGCCGCGTGCGTGCGCCCTGTCTCATGCGCGTTCCGCCGACCGGCCGAACAGGCCTTGCGGGCGCAGCATCACGATCAGCAGGAACACCACGAAGATCGCGGCGTTCTGCAACTGCGGCGGCAGCACAAGCGACGAGCACTGCTGCACGAAGCCAACGGTGAGTCCGCCCCAGAAGGCGCCGAGGATGCTGCCCATGCCGCCCAGCACGACGCCGGAATACATGATGATGACGTAGTCGAGGCCGATGAACGGGCCGAACGACAGATACGTGGCCATCAGCCCGCCGGCGACCGCGGTGATGCCGCAGCCCAGGGCGAAGGCGATGCGATAGGCGCGATCGACATCGATGCCCATGTAGGTCGCTGCGGTCGGATTGTCGGCCGCCGCGCGCAGCGACTTGCCGAGGCGCGTGTATTCCAGCACCAGGTACAGCGTGATCGCGGTGATGATCGCCACGATGCAGGCGATCAGGCGCGCCTTGTTGAGGAACACGGTGGCGTCGCCGATGATGGGGCCGATCTCGAACGCGCGGGAGGCGAGGGGGGTTCGCACCGTCTCGGGCGTGGAGCCGAACAGGATCAGCCCGCCGTTCTGCAGAATCAGCGAGATGCCGAGTGTGATGATGAGCTGGCCGAAATGGCCGTCGTCAAGACTGCCCGCGGTGCGAAGCCCGGACACGCGGGAGATCAGGAATTTGTGCAGCAGCGCGCCGCCGGCGAACACGATCGGCCCGGCGCAGAGCGCGCCGACGAACGGGCCGAAATACGGGCCGAGGAAGGCCAGCACGCCGCCGCCGGTCACCAGATAGAGGCTGGCATACATGCCGAGCATCAGCAGTTCGCCCTGGGCGAAATTGACGATCCGCATGATGCCGAAGATCAGCCCGAGACCGATGCACATCAGGCCGTAGATGCAGCCTATGGTAAGGCCGGCGGTGAGCGCGTTCAGGACGTTTTCGACCAGGACTTCGGCGTTCACCGGTTTTCTTGTGCCTCCCGTTTCACAGCGTCTTACTGGTTCACCGCTTCCGCCTCAAGCGACCATCCCGCGATAAGCTGTCCGAGGCGGCGCGGCGCCTCGCCCGGCCATAGCGGTTCGCCATCGAGGTTGGCGCCCCAGGCGGCCGCGACGCCCATCGCGCGCAGCCCGTCCTGCGCCACGGCGCGGTAGGTCACGTGGTGATGGCCGTGGACGATCAGGCTGGCGCCCATGGCGCGGGCCAGTGCGTCCAGTGCCGCGTTGCCGGCGGGGTGGCTGCGCGGCGCCTCGTGCGTCACCAGGATGTCGGCGCGCTGGCCTGCGAGTTCGTCGTAGTCCTCCGGCCAGATGGCCGTGGCGCCGAGCGAATGGACCAGTGCGGCGATGTGTTCCTCGCGCCAGCCGGCGCCGAGACCCGCCAGGTCCTCCGGCAGTTGCTCACGGCGATGCACGCGCGGCGGATCGGGCGGTTCCCAGATGCGCGGGCGGAACGTGCCACCAAGCCCGGCGATGCGTACGCCCGCGATCTCGGCAACCTTGCGGTGCAGTGCCCCTCGCCTGGTACGTGGATTGCGCTGCGGCTCGACGAGGTTGGCCCACATCTCGGGGCCACCGTCATTGTCGTGGTTGCCGAAGATCCAGTGCACGTCGATGCCGCGATCGAGCAACGGCGCCGCCAGCGCGTCGAGCGGCCTGTCGCATTGAATGTCCCCGAGCAGGATGGCGGCCTGCGGCAACGGATCGAGCGATGCAAGCCCGCGCTCGACAAGCGGCCATTGCTGGTGGATGTCGCCGATAAAGACAATCGTCATGCGTGTTGCGTTCCGTAACGAGTGAGCCCGACCTTGACGATGTCCCGGCGGCATCCCTAGCCTTCCACGAATATCCGCAAATGGAAACAGGATGAACGATCGGATCGAACAAGGGCCGGCAGCATTACTCGATCGGCTCGAACGGACCGCTCGGCGAACGGAAACGCCGTGCGGGGACGGAACGATGGTGTGGCGGTCGTGGGGGGACGGACCGGTGCTGGTGCTGTTCCATGGCGGCGCGGGATCGTGGCGGCACTGGGCGCACAACATCGACGTGCTGTCGCGCGACTACCGGTTGCTGGTGCCGGACCTGCCGGGGCTCGGCGAATCCGCATTCCCGCCCGCCGGCGACGATGCGGCACATGTCGCGGCGATCGTGGCGCATGGCATCGACATCGTGCTCAGCGCGGACGTGCGATACGACGTGGCGGGATTCTCCTTCGGCGGCACGATGGCGAGCTGCGTCGGAGCGATCCACGGTGCGCGCGTGCGCTCGGTGACGATCGTCGGCTCGAGCGGCGTGGGACCGTCGGGCAGCGCGGTCGAGTTGATGAAGGTGCGGCATTTGAGCGGCGAGGAGCGTGTCGAGGCGCATCGCACCAATCTGAACCGGCTGATGATCGCCGATCCGGCAAAGATCGACGATCTGGCGCTGGCGATCCAGGAGTGGAACACGCGGCATTCGCGGTTGAAGACACCGACGCTGTCCCGCAGTGGAGCGTTGCAGCGGGCGATCGCGCAGGTGCATGTGCCGGTGAACGGCATCTGGGGCGAGCTCGATGCGCCGGCCAATCCCCGTGCGCCGCAGCGTGTCGCGGCACTGCGCACGCTGCGGCCGGATGCCGATGTGCGCATGATACCGGGAGCGGGGCATTGGGTGGCCTATGAGGCGCCGGAGCAGTTCCATGCGATCCTGCTGGAGATGCTGCGGCGGACACGACCATAGGGAGAAATACCATGTCGGACGCCGGTGGGATCGCGCGCGGACCCGGTGAGATGATGGGGAATGCCGGCCCGGGAATGCTGGCCGGCCTGCGCGTGATCGAGGTAGCCGACGAACGGGCTGAATATACCGGCCTGCTGCTCGCCGGTCTCGGTGCCGAGGTGGTGAAGATCGAGCCACCAGAGGGCAATGCAACGCGACGGATCGGCCCGTTCCTGGACGATCAGCCCGGCCTCGACCGATCGCTGTTCTTCTGGAATTACAACCGCAACAAGAAGTCGGTGGCGCTCGACCTGCGCGACGCCCCCGCGCGGGAGAACATGCTGCGTCTGCTGAAGGGCGCGGATGTTCTGCTGGATGCGAGCTGCGGCGCGCTGAACGAGGCGTTGGGGCTGGACCGAGTGGCGCTCGGCGCGCGCTTTCCGTCCCTGGTGACCGCGCGCATGACGCCGTTCGGCGATGACGGGCCATGGCGGGATTTCAAAAGCTCCGATCTGATCCACCTGGCGCTCGGTGGCATCATGATGAACTGCGGCTACGACCCCGATCCGAGCCTCGAATACGACACGCCGCCGATCGCGCCGCAGATCTGGCACGCCTACCACATTGCGGGCGAACAGCTAGCAACCGGCATCATCGCGGCACTGATCCATCGGCATCGCAGCGGCCAGGGACAGAACGTGTCGGTGGCAGTGCACGAGGCGGTGTCGAAAAATCCGGAACTCGACATCATGCACTGGGTGATGCGGCGCGTGCCGATATGGCGGATGACCAACCGGCACGCGGCCGAGACGCCGAACCACTCGCCGTCGATCAGCCACACCAAGGACGGGCGGTGGTTTATCACGCACGGCATGGGCGCGCGCGATCTGAAGAACCTGGTGCCGCTGCTGTCGAAATACGGCATGCAGGCGGATTTGCAGCCGCCGCCGCCGGATGCCGATCTGAAGGCGCGCCAGGTGCCCGGCTCGCAGGCCGGCGACGAGACGCGCGCACACATGCTGGATGTGGTGCAGCGCTTCATCCGTGCGTGGACCTATGCCGACATGCCGTGGCGCGAGGCGCAGGAGTCCGGCCTGCTCTGGGCGCCACTGCGCAAGCCACACGAGAATGCGCTCGATGAACATTGGCTGAGGCGGAAAAGCTTCGCCGATATACATCACCCGGAGCATGGCCGCGGTTTCCGCTATCCGACCAGCAAGTGGCTGACCAACAGGACGAGCTGGCAGGTGGGCCGGCGCGCGCCGTTGCTGGGCGAGGACACGGAAGCCATCCTCGGTGAGGCAGCGCGGCAGCCGAGCGTTCCGGCGGAACCGCGCAAGGTCGAATCACCAAGACTTTCGGCGCTGCATAACAAGCCGTTCCCGCTGCAAGGCGTGAAGATTCTGGACTTCGCGTGGTTCCTCGCGTCTGCAGGGGGTACGCGCTTTCTCGCCGCGATGGGCGCGGAAAGCTTCAAGGTCGAATGGAAGGACAATCCCGACACGCGCCTCGCCGCGATGGCGCCGGTCGGCGGCCGAGCCGCGCGCGATGCCGCAACAGGGCCGCTGCCGGGCGTCCGCGACCACGACATGGGCGGGCAGTTCAACAACAAGAACGCCGGCAAGCGCGGCATCTCGTTGAACATCCGTCATCCGAAAGGGCTGCAGATCGCCAAGGACATGCTGCGCATCTGCGATGTCGTGGCCGAAGGGTTTTCGCCGGGCGTGCTCGATCGTCTCGGATTTGGCTACGACGTGATGAAGAGCATCCGGCCGGACATCATCTACATCCAGCAATCCGGCATGGGTGTGCATGGCACCTATGGACGAATGCGCACCGTCGGTCCGGTCGCGGCGGCGTTCGGCGGACAGGGTGAGATGTCGGGCCTGCCGGAGCCGGCGATGCCGGTCGGCTGGGGCTATTCCTATCTCGACTGGATGGGCGCCTACGGCTATGCACTGGCGTTGCTCGGCGCGCTGTATCACCGCGAGCGCACCGGCGAGGGCCAGTGGATCGACGCATCGCAGTGCGAATCTGGACTTTTTCTCACTGGCGCCACGATTCTCGATTGGTCGGCCAATGAGCGCGAGTGGCGGCGCTACGGCAACCGCTCACCCTATAAGCCGGCGGCACCACATGGTGCGTATCGCTGCGCGGGGACCGATCGCTGGATCGCCATCGCCTGCTTCACCGATGCGGAGTGGCGCGCACTGGCGCAGGCGGCAGGGCAGGGGGCGTGGCTGGAGGATCGGCGTTTCGCCACGCTGGAACACCGGCTCGTGCATCAGGACGCGCTCGATGCACTGGTGGAAGCCTGGACGCGCACCCAGGACGCGTATGACTGCATGATGCGACTGCAGCGCGCGGGTGTGCCGGCCGGCGTGTGCCAGAATGCCGAGGATCGCTGCGATCATGATCCGCAGCTTCGCCATTTGAAGTGGCTCACCGAGGTCACCGGCACGAAGATCGGCACGTGGCCAATCTATGAGTTGCCGATGAAGTTCAGCCGGACGCCGGCCTATATCGGCGGCCCGATCGATCGTGGCGCGCCGTGTTACGGCGAAGACAACATGTGGGTGCTCACAGAACTGCTCGGCCGATCGCGCAGCGAGGTGGAGCGACTCGCGGAGGAGGGTGTCATATGACACCACCGACTGACAATCCCATCGATCCGAATGGCGTAATCGAAGAGGAATTCACCGAGGCTCGGTTGGAAGCAGTATTCACGTCACATTTCGGTGCCGCCCCTGGGCGCCGGCGCATGATGATCGGTGGTATTTCCGTTACCCGACGAGTCACGCGAAACCTGAGCAATACCGGCAGGTTGAAGAACTGGGACGTAAGCTTCCATTGGATAGGTAATGATGGAAAGCAGCATGAAGCACCCGATCCATCGACGCGCGTTTTAAGTCGTAGCAACGACCCCGACCGAAACTGGTGGCATGCGTCGTCGTGAGTAGCGGCAGCGAGGGAAGCGCTTTGTTATCCCCTCAGTCTTCGACTGTCATGGTCGAGAGGATTGACATGACTGTTGGGCGCCATGCTGACCAGAGATCGTCGGTAGTCGTCGCGTCGTTCGTAGCCACTGTGCACGCCACTTGCAGGATATAGTCACGCCTGAAGACAAAAATATTGGCTACTGTCTGATGGATGGTCACGTCGAGGTTTTGAAGAACCCCAGATAAGATGAAAAACTGGGCAGGCATGTTCGTTACCTTCACAACTCGCGTCTCCAAAAGAACAGGATTGGCGATGGCCCCCTTCAGCGCCTGAGCGGCTTGCTCAACTGTGTACGGTTGTGCCGCCATACGTGCGTCGATCTCGTTCTGACGCATTGACTGGAGATCTTTGGGATGAGTGATCGCTCCGGAGCATCCAACATACTGGCCTGCTGGTACCGGAGCTAGTATCCTTACAAAGGTGGTCGGTCCCCCATGAGGGGATTCAATCCAATCGGGCGGAACCAGCATTCGTAAGTGGTTCTGCTGGCGCTCCATGTAAGTCCAGTGCGTGACATCTTGGACGGTCGCCCTCACGTTAGCTAAAAGCATTGCAGCGAGCGTGCCGACCGCTCGAATAGCTGGTGTCCAGATCACGGCTCGGTCAGCAACTCATTGAGCATCGACATCGTGCCCTGTATCGGTAGCGGTGGCACGCCACCCATGGCATCAGGCAGTGCGCGGACAGACTAGCGGCGTGCGCGTGCGAAGTCGATCCCGGCGGAAAGGCAGCATGAGCTGTCCTACTCGTTATCCGTATGGATCCCCCTCCTTAAACCGCAGAAAGATGAAGACCCCGTGGCTTGGCATGTCGCCAGCCCCGCGCGACACTGGCCGACGTAGGAGGCGGCATGAGCGATCTGGCGCAGCTGAGGAACAAAATTGGCGTCAGCGGCGATACAAGTACGGCAGCGCTCTTGACGCGGACAAATACGGTGCGCAGGAGGCCTATGGCGCATGCGCATGTGGTGTCCGACGGGGTGCCGGACGAGGTTGCGCTTCCATATTCGAGAAGGACTGACATGATCCTGCTCACCAACAACGAAGGCACACTCGGTGTCCCGACCACCGCCCAGCTGCTCGCCGAGGGGCGCCATGCGCTCGATGCGATCGAGGCGGGCATTCGTCTGATCGAGGCCGATCCGTCCGTGCGCACCGTCGGGCGCGGCGGCTGGCCGAACCTGCTGTGCGAGATGGAACTCGATGCCTGCGTGATGGACGGCACGACCCTGCGTTCGGGTGCGGTCGGTGCGCTGCAAGGCTATCTGCATCCGGTCAGCGTGGCACGCGAGATCATGCGCCGGCTGCCGCACGAATTGCTGGTGGGGCAGGGGGCCGCCCGCTTCGCACGCGAGATCGGCGCCGAGACCGCGGATAACCTGATCGAGGATTCCCGCCGCGCCTGGCAGGAATGGTTCGACAACGAAGTTCCCGAAGAGCAGAAGCGCGCCTGGCCCGAGACACCGCTGGTGGACCTCTGTCGCCATGCGATCGATCCCGAAGTGGGCCGCCCCCCGGATCAAGAGCCCGAGGGTGGCGACACGACCGTGTTTCTGGCGCAGGACAGCGCCGGCAATATCTGCACCGGCGCCAGCACATCGGGCTGGGGCTGGAAATATCCCGGCCGGCTCGGCGACAGCCCGATCGTCGGCGCGGGATCCTATGCCGATACACGCTACGGCGCCGCCGCCTGCACGGGCGCGGGCGAGATGACCATCCGCTGCTGCACCGCGCGCTCCATCGTGCTGTACATGAAAGCCGGCGCCACGCGTCGCGGACGCGGTCCATGAGGCCGCCGAGGACATGCGTGCGCTCAAGGGCGGCCTGATCAGTCGCGTCACCATCCATGCCATCGATCGCAACGGCGAACCACAAGGTCGTTGCGGTGAACGGTTCGCGCGACAACAAGTATTGGATTTGGGAAGGGCAGGGCACGCCGCGCCTGGAATCCGCCGAACCGATTGCCATCTCTTCCGCACAACCGCGCGCCACGACGACAACCCGGTACACGACGACCCGCCAGTGAATCGATGAGGGGCCTGTCCGATATCCGTGTACCGTGTCACACCGCCTTGCGTTCGCGCAGCCCCGCGATCTCCGCTTCGTCATAACCCAACTCACGCAGCACCTCATCGGTATGCTCACCCGGCTCCGGCGACGCGCTGCGCACGCTCCACGGTGTGCGCGACAGCTCGATCGCCTGGCCCACCACCTCCACGTCGCCAAGCACCTTGTGCTGCACGTGCCGCGTGATGTTCAGGTGGCGCACCTGCGGATCGGCAAACACCTCGTTCATCCGGTAGATCGGCCCGCACGGCACGCCCGCCTCGTTCAGCAGGTCGATCCACGCGGCGGTGGTGCGCCCACGCGTGATCGCGCTGATCGCCTCGTGCAGCCTGGCGCGGTTCTTCGAACGATCCGCATTGGTGGCGAAGTCCGGATCGCTGGCGAGTTGCGGCGCATCGATCACCTTGCAGAAGCGCCGATAGATCGCCTCACCGGCGGCGCCGATGTTCATGTAGCCGTCGGCGGTCTGGAACACGCCGGTCGGAATGCTGGTCGGATGGTCGTTGCCCGCCTGGCCCGGCACCTCGTGGCCGATCAGCCAGCGCGCCGCCTGGAAGTCCAGCATGGCGATCTGTGCCGCCAGCAGATTGCTCTGCACCCACTGGCCCTCGCCGGATTGCTCGCGCTCCAGCAGCGCAACCAGGATGCCCATCGCGCAGAAGATGCCGGCCGTCAGGTCAGCCACCGGAATGCCGACGCGCACCGGACCCTGCCCAGGCAGGCCGGTGATCGACATCAGCCCGCCCATGCCCTGCGCGATCTGATCGAAGCCCGGACGTTCGCGATATGGTCCGTCCTGCCCGAAGCCCGATATGCTGGCGTAGACCAGCCGTGGGTTGATCGGCTGCAGCGTCGCATAGTCGATGCCAAGCCGGAACTTCACGTCAGGGCGGTAGTTCTCCACCAGCACGTCGGCGTCGCGCACCAGGCGCTGCAAAATTGCGACGCCGTCGGGCGACTTCAGGTTCAGCGTCATGCTCCGCTTGTTGCGGTGCAGGTTCTGGAAGTCCGGCCCATGGCGCTCGCCGCCCATGCCGGCGTCGCCCTCGGGCGATTCCACCTTGATCACCTGAGCACCCCAGTCGGCGAGTTGGCGCACCGCCGTCGGACCGGCGCGCACGCGGGACAGATCGAGCACCTTGAACCGGGCGAGAGGCCCTGGACCGGCTGCGGGATTCATGGCGCCTCCACCCTCGTGCGAAGCTTCCCCGGCGGGGATTTTGCATGGATCGGAATGCCCGTCGAGTTGCAATATTCTGGGTTGTAAATTCCGTTGTCACGGATTTGTGATGGGCCGCAATCGTTCCAACCTGGAATCGGGAGGGGCCGTCCGCACGTGCCAGTGCTATTCACGCGGGCCGTTCGCGGCAGCGTTGATTTCGGGGGTCGTTCGCGTTTGGCTGGGTCGTCTGCGCTACATTCAGTCTCGTGGGGAAACACGTGCAAACCTTGACGCATACCGAGAGCGCCAGGACCGAAGCCGGGCGGACGACCGGTCCAAAAATCCTGATCGTGGACGACGATCCGGAGGTTCGTTCGATTGTCGCGGAGTTCCTTGAGGATTTGGGCTATGAGGTTCTGCAGGCGCGTGGCGGGGCACAGGCCCTCGAACTGCATGCACGGACCGCGAACCTTCGCATGATCATTACGGATATCCGCATGCCCGACATGTCGGGGATCGAGCTGGCCAACATCGCGACGCAGCGCCAGAGGGATCTCAAGATCATCCTGATTTCGGGATATTTCGTTTCCCAGCAGGTCGAGCGGAGGTTCCTGCGCAAGCCGTTCCGAATGAGGGACCTGGAGGCGGCGGTGCGGGAGGAGCTGAATCGGTGAGCTGAACCGGCCAAGGCGTCTCGGTAGCGATATGATTTCGTCCGGCACAGCCGGCAGTCGTCAGGCCTGACCAGGGACGCTATCCTCGCACATCCAACGACCGGCTGTTCACGACCGACTTGCAGATGATGGACCGGCACATATTATCGAACGGTACCCTGTCCGCGGCGATAAAGGCGGATGGCGCGGAACTCTGTTCACTGCGCGACGCGGCGGGCGAGGAAATGCTTTGGCAGGCGGGCCCGGTCTGGCCGCGCCACGCCCCCGTGCTGTTCCCGATCGTGGGACGCCTGAAGGACGACCGTCTGCTACACCAGGGAAAGCCGTATCACCTGCCGCAGCACGGGTTCGCGCGCGATCGCCGTTTTGCCTGGCTGAACCGCAGCGCCACGGCCTGCCGTCTGGTTTTGCACGAGGATGCCGGGACGCGTGCGGCTTATCCGTTCGCGTTCCGGCTCGAGATCGCCTTCGCGCTGGACGACGATGCCCTGGAGGCCACGTTCACGGTGGCCAATCCCGGACGCGAGGTTCTGCCGGCCTCTGTGGGGGCGCACCCCGCCTTCGTCTGGCCGCTGGTGGAGGGGCTGGACAAGGACGCCCATGTGCTGGAATTCGCCGAACCCGAGACCGCGCCGGTGCGGCGATTGGATGGCGGGCTGCTGAAGCCCGAACCCGAGCCGACGCCGATCACCGGACAGGCCCTCGCGCTCGATCCTGCGCTGTTCGCCGCGGATGCAGTGATCCTGCCCCGGCCAGCCAGCAGATCGGTGCGCTACACGGCCTCCGGTGCGCCGAAGATCGACGTGGCCTGGGAAGGGTTCGAGCAGCTCGGCATCTGGTCGCGCGCCGGCGGCGATTTCCTGTGCATCGAGCCCTGGCACGGCATGGCCAGCCCGACCGACTTCGACGGCGAGTTCCGCGACAAGCCGGGGCTGATGCTGATTCCGCCCGGCGACCGCCGCACGCTGTCGATGCGGATCAGGCTTTGCTGACCCCCGGATAAGGCCCGGGGCAGGCTTCGCGCGTCAGGAGCGGGTGGCCTGAAGTGAATACGCGAGCGGCAGCCAGGGCTTGTCCGGCCAGCGGTACAGCCCGTCGGGGCCTTCGATCAGGCACCGAAACATACGCCACGTGATGGCGTCATGCTCGTGCAGCCAGTCGAGGCGAAGCCCCGCGGAAATCAGCGCAGTGACGACGGCGCCGATCGGATGGATCCATTGGCAGGTCCTGGCATTGGTCAGCCGCGCATCCGGGTCGGCGTAGTCGGTTGCATCCTCAAGCACCAGCGGCTCGCTATGAAAGTAGGGTAGGAAGAAGCCGGGTCGTCCGTCCGGCTGGGAAACCGCATCGTCGAACACCAGCGCCGCGGGATGGCCTTCCGCCAGATACAGCGAGCCGCCAGGCCGCAGAAAATGCGCCACGATCCGGGCCCACCCGGCAATGTCGGGTAGCCAGCAGATTGCGCCCCAGGTCACGTAGACGCGGTCGAACGATGCCGGCTCGCGGATTGCGTCGGGGGCATCGTAGAGGTCTGCCTCAACGAAACGCGCGCGGTCCGCGAAGCCGAGTTCTTCGGCAAGAGCGCGCGCCGCCATGATCGCCGGAGGGGAGAAGTCGAGCCCCACCACAGTGGCGCCGCGCTGCGCGAGGATCAGGGTGTCGCGACCGAAATGGCACTGCAGATGCAGCAGGCGCAATCCGTCCACAGTTCCAAGCTCGGCTTCCTCGATGGCATTCTTCCGCGCCAAGCCGGCCCGCAGCGGAGCGGGGTCGTAGATGGGGGCGGCGAGGTGGATCGGCACCCGCTCGTCCCAGTTCGCGCGGTTGAGCGCCCGCCAGTCATAGTCTGACATTAAAATCGACCCCTAGGACGCTCATTTCTCTTCACTTTTTGCCACTGTCTTTCCATGTCTTCAAGCGACATCTCAGATAGACTGTTTCCTGCAATGTCAGCATCTTGCTCCATCATGTTGAAGCGGCTTGAAAACTTGAGATTCGCCTGGCGCAGGCACGCCTCGGGATCAAGATCGAGCTTGCGCGCCAGATTTGCCAGGACAAACAGCAGGTCGCCAACCTCGTCCGCAAGTCGCGCGGGATCGCCGGAGGGCAGCTCGGCGCGCAGTTCGGCCACCTCCTCATCCAGCTTGACCAGCACGGCTTCGGCGTCCGGCCAGTCGAAACCAACCCGGGCGGCCCGGGCAGTCAGCTTGGCCGCACGCGTCAGGGCAGGGAGCCCGGAAGGAACCCCGGCAAGCGTGCCGGTCTCCGCCCTGGCCGCGCGTTCGGCGCTCTTCTGGGCTTCCCAGGCTGCGGTCTGCGTTGTTGCATCCCGCATCGCCGCATCGTCGAAGACATGCGGATGGCGGCGGACCATCTTGTCGGCGATCGTCCGCGCGACATCGGCGAATTCGAACAGGCCGGCTTCCTCGGCCATTCGCGCGTGGTAGACGACCTGGAACAGCAGATCGCCGAGTTCGTCAGGCAGCGACGTCAGGTCGCGCCGCGCGATGGCATCGGCGACCTCGTAGGCTTCCTCGAGCGTGTAGGGCGCGATGGTGTCGAAGCTCTGTTGCCTGTCCCACGGACAGCCGTGATCCGGGTCGCGCAACGCCGCCATGATATCGAGCAGGCGACGAAGTTCGGCCTCGGCGGTCAGCGTCAGTCCCCGTAAATTTCTTCGAGATCCAGCCGGATGCCGGGCGGATCGAGTTCGACGCTGCCAGACCGGATGATGCGTGTCTCGATCCGCTCGTCGACGCGCGAATGCTGGATGATCTCTCGGCGCAATGGCCGCACCAGCAGATATTGCTGTACCGAGGGAAGCCGGAAGTAGTCCGCGAGCTTGCCGCCGGCATCGAGGCTCTCGGTCCGCGGCGACAGCACCTCCACGATGACCACCGGATTGGGTGCAGCAGTCGCTTCGTCGGGGATCGGATCGCCACAATTCACCAGCGCGTCGGGCTCGTAGTCGGTGTCGTCGTCGATTTCGACGGTCATCCCGTCGGGGGCGGCCTGGCAGGGCAGGCTGGACGCTCGGATTTCCCGATCGAGCGCTCGCCAGATCCGTGCCTTCAGCCGCGCATGGACCCATCGCTCCGGCGCCATCGCGACCGGCGTGCCCGACACGCGTTCGAAGCGTCCCTTGGGCTGATCGGCAGCCCATCGGTGAAACTCGACGCGGGACAGGCGCTGAGATGCCATCGGCGCACCATAGGAAGCGGCTGGCTCGGGTTCAATCCGCGTCATGCAACGCATTGCTCGATGAGTGCGGCCAGGTTCTGCAGGGATGACCTACAGCCCACTTCGTTGTCTTCGAGCCGAATGCCCGCTGGGATATTCTGACATAATACCGTTATTCTAGTACCTTCCGTGGTATCTACGAAGCTCGTGGTGATCCTCATCTCGCCTGCAAATCTCGGGTCCGGAGATTCGAATTCGATCGCTTCCACGATCTTCTCT
>CAWCDM010000015.1:0-63563 GCA_963794185.1 uncultured Alphaproteobacteria bacterium
GGTGAGCGGCTGGACACCCGCAACCCGACCAGCAAATTGATGCTGACCATCCTGGCGGGCGTGGCCACGTGGGAGCGTGAGATTATGCTGGAACGCCAGCGCGAGGGCATCGCCAAGGCGAAGGCCGCGGGCAAATACAAGGGCCGACCGGTCAGCATCGACGCGACGCAGGTGAAGCAGATGTCGGCCGAGATGGGCCCGCCGGCGATCGCCAGGCGTCTCGGCATCGCTCGCAGCTCCGTCTATCGCCTGCTGGGATAGGGACTCACGGGGCGAGGGCAACGGGATGTGGCGGCATGGTCTGCGGTCAATCGCGATGATCAAGCGCCGCCGGCAGACGACAGCCGAGATGCGGAGGTTACGCCGCGAATTGCGAGAGTTGGTCGATATTGGTTAGCCGAAAAAGCCACCGGTCGCGGCGCGCGATCCCTCAAGCTGCCGTATCCGCCAGCGCCGGTAATAGGTCGGGATGCTGGACAGCGGCCAAGCGATGACGGTACCGAACAGGAAGCCGATCGGGTTCGTATCGGCGTGCGGCACAAGCGGCGGCATCACAAGACCGATGCCAATGCCGCAGACGATGGCGAACAACAGGAACACCACCACCCGCGCGAACCAATCGCCAGCAGGTCTCCTGATTATCGGAAGTAATCCCACCAACTGCTAATTGCGATATCATCATAAATCCAATCGGAGGGTCAAATCATGGACCGGGTCACGCAAATACTCGGCGCGGCAGACCACTCGAGCCGCATCATCGAAATTGGTCCAAGCCATTCACCGATCGCTCCCCGATCCGCCGGATGGGATACCCACATTGTCGATCACGCAGATCGCGCTGAGCTGTGCCGAAAATACATTGATGCAGGTGTAGCGCTCGACTCAATCGAAGACGTGGACTCAGTTTGGACTGGAGGTCCACTTCACAAGGCGGTACCCACCGCGCTGCATGGTAGCTTCGATACGCTGATCGCCAGCCATGTCATTGAGCATTTGCCTGACCCCGTTGGTTTCCTGATCTCGGCGGCAATTCTACTCAAGCCTGGAGGCGTAGTGTCGCTCGCAGTGCCTGATAAGCGGTTTTGCTTCGACTACTTCAAGCCACTCACTACGACCGGTGATCTGTTGGAGGCGTATGCGCAGCGGCGCAGCCGACACCCCTTGCGCGTCGCCTGGAACCACTTGGCATATTCAGTAAAATCGAATGGTCGCATTGGATGGGGACAAGAGCCGGTTGGACCGTTCGGATTTTGCCACGAGTTCGCCGCCGCCTCCAGGGTGCCTTCGGATTATCGTGACGATGGACTGTACCAGGATTACCATGCATGGCATTTCACGCCGGCCAGTTTCTCGTTAATCATCTTCGAACTCGGCATTCTCGGCTTGGTCGACTGGCATGTCGCCGAACTGCATGGTCCGTGCGGCTTGGAATTCTACGCTACGCTACGTCCCGGACAGCGTTTCGCGGAGACGCCAGCATCGCTGCAGGCGCAGCGCATGACGCTCCTGTGCGAGCAGATGATTGAGTTGCAGGTGCAGCTCGAATTCGGGCGCGAAGGCGGTGCGTTGCCTGGCGCATCACCGGACCAGATGCAGATCACACAGCAGCATTTGGAGGAGGTTCAGGCAGACCTTTCCGCGGCGATTATTGAACGCGACACTTTGAGAGCCGAGCGTGACGCCATCACGTCCGAGCGGGACGCCTTGAAGGCATCGACGTCCTGGCGCCTCACGGCACCATTACGACGGCTCAAAGGTTCGATTAGGACCCTCTTCCCAAACGGTGCTGGCAGCAGGAGATGATCGATGCAGCGCCGACGCATAGACTTGGCAACGCATCTCCGCTGTGCGCCTATTGCGCGGCTAGGCCGATGCAGTGGCGATCACCGAGCAATGGGACCAGCTCGTCCGCATCGCTGCATCGCTGAAGGCACGCACCGCACCGGCCCATGTCGTGCTGCAGCGGCTGACCTCAAGCGGCCCTTCCGACCGCGTCGCCAAGGCGCTCACCGCCCTCGGCCGGCTGGTGAAAACCCGCAACATCCTGCGCTACCTGCATGACGAGCCACTCCGCCTGCGCATCCAGACCCAGCTCAACCGCGGCGAGGCCCGTCACGGCCTGGCCAGATGGCTGTTCTTCGCCGACCAGGGCGAGTTCCGCACCTCCGACCTCGAGATGATCATGAACAAGGCGAGTTGCCTCAGCCTGCTGTCCAACGCCGTCGTGCTGTGGAACACCTTGCAGATCGAGCGCATCGTCACCGAACTGCGCGCCGGCGGCACGACAATCCGCGACGAAGACCTCGTCCATGTCTGGCCGCTGCAGCGCCGCCACATCACCCCAAACGGTGTCTACTTCGCCAACCGTACCATGCCGGCCTTCGTCGTCCTGCCGGACCCGGTCGAAGCCTGATCACCACCCGACCGGCCCACGCCTGATCGAGGGGGTCAACATGGCGTGCAATACGCTACCGTATAAAATCGCAGCGCTGCGGGAGGCACACCCATTTGAACTCTTCCCAGCGCTCAGCGTCGGACCGGGGTGGCCTCGGCGGTTCGTGTCGGCACCGGGCAGGCGACCACCTCGATCGGCTGTGGCAGCGCCTTGTCGGCTGCGTAGCGCGCGAGGTCGGCGCCCTGTGCTAGCGTCAGCACCTCGGTGAAGATGCCCGCGTTGAGCTGGCAGAACAGCGTGCCCTGCCTAATCCCGCTTTCCGACAGAGTGTTGGCAAGGCTGGTGATGTAGTCGTCATGCGCCCGCTGCGCGCGCCCACCACCGACGGCGCGGGCGAAGTAGGCGTGGAGCGCGCGCTCCTGCGCCAACAGGTCGCTGCGGAAGCGCACCACGAACTCGTTGTAGCCGTCCTGCTGGCTGCAGGTGAGCGCCGTCACCATGAGCTTGCTCTTGAGGCCGGCGACCGCCAGGGCCGAGACGTCGGCGGGTCTGGCGCATTGCTGGGCGACGGCAACCTCGCTGCACAGCAGTCCGGCCCCGAGCAGACCGATCAATCCGATGCGCATGAGTGCCATGGCCGTGCCCCCTCGTTGCCGGCCAACCAATAGCCGGGGCGCGGCTTCCGGCGTGTGAATGCGGTCACAGGTGCGCGCGGATCAGCGCCACCGTGTCCCTGACCGCTGCCTTCGTCACCGGCAATCCGGCAGACGCGGCCGTCGCCATGGCCTGCAGGGTCACGGCGGCAAGGTCGATATCCGCCGATCGGTCGGCCAAGGGTTGCCGCGGTTTATCCGGCGGTATGACTTGGTATCCTGCCCGCGCCCCAACGTGAGAACCGCGATGTCCCGCGCTCCGGCAGACAGATGCAGCGCGACGGCAGGCCGGCTTGCTGACGCGGCTCAGGCGGGCATGGCGTGGCCAGTAGCCCGGTCCCTGCCCGGATCGGTCCCTGCGAGCTTGGCAAGGGGTCCGGACACGAAAGTGCATTCTATGTACGCTAGCAGCCTGTCGGACTTAGCGTCCTTGCGCAATTTTCGTTGCGGCGGCGCGGTCTATGCGTAACGTATGGTCATCACTGGGTGCTGGCGCAACATGATCTTGCGCGCACAGCCCATTTTCGCCTTGAGTCCGACAGGCTGCTAGTCTCTCAGTCCGCGCAACAGCGATTAGTATCCTGCCACGGTCGGAGGCCGGCCACAAATAGCCCTCTACGGACGCGCTCGCGTGTCGACCGTCGACCAGGACCTCGGTATTCAACGGCCGTCCTGAAGGCGGCGGGGTGTGAACTCTTGCGCGTCCGCGCAAGCCGCGACGCTTCTCGCTGCTACGGGGATACGTCGTCATAGTCGAGCGGGTAGCTCCCGAGATAATCCTGCACCGTCATGTCCTGCGGCTCGACGAGACTGAACGCGGGGTCCGCCAGGTACAAACGGGCTCGATAGCTCAGTGCGGCGCAGCCAACCCTCAATGGTCTTTCGCGCGGTGTCGAAATCCGGTTGTCTCCCGGCCTCCAGCAGAAACCAGAAATGCACTATTACCTGGGTTGCGTTCCAGTCCGGACGGGCCTGAACCCGGATCTGATCGAGAGCTGCGATCAGTCGACCCTCGTCGCTCGCCTTGCCCTCTTTCTCCTTGATGCGGTCGCGGAATCTCTTCAGGCCATCATTGAATCCATCGGGGAATGCGAAGCGCTGTCGTTTGCGGGCGAGAGCGGCGGCAAACGCGGCCCGCTCCGCATCGGTTCTGCAGCCAACCACGCGCGTCCAGCCGGCGGCGACCGCCTTCTCGACCGTCATCGTGCGTTCGAGATCGGCCACGAGCTTCTGGCCAGCCAACCCCGGCACATAGGCATAGCGGGGCATGCGCGCTTTGCGGATCGCCTCAAGGCGGCTCACGTCGTCGATGTGGACCAGCGGGCTGACCTCAACATATTCGGATACGGTGCATGTCCGGGCGATGTCGCAGGTCTGGGTGACGACGACCAGGCCGTGCACGGGGCTGAGAACTTCGAATACGTTGTACCCGGCTGCCTCTTCGGGGGCCGACTCGCGAGCGGCCTGCGTGAGCGGGATTTGCCTGTCGGCCAAGTGGACGACGAACGCCTCCCCGTCGAGGGTGGCGTCGCCCTGCTGCCACTCCCGCAGGATCGCCTCTATTCGTTCGATCGCATCTCCATCCGGCGCACTCACGGTGATCCTTTCACACGGGAGGCCGGTGTCGCCGCGGCGGAAGCGCACCGCCTTTATCGGTATGGACGCGCTCGGCGCTTGTTCCCAACATATCGGCCACGGAGAGTTTGGTCGGCCTGGGCACCGTTGCGCTGACATCACCCGCCACTGAAACAGGCCGACCGCGGCCATGCCCGGCGAGCGCTATCGCGTCCTCGAACCGCCGATCACGCAGGAGGTCAGCAAGCGCCCCGCCTTCCGCACGCGGCGCCAAAAGCAGACTGCGATTTTCTCGCGCGGCACCCCGGTCCAGCGTTCGCAGCGCCATCAGCAGATCGCGGACGTGCTTTTCATTCGGGGTGTTGATCGCTCCGCCATTGGCCCAGAGATGTAAGCTCCGGCGCGTCACCGAGAGCAGGTCCGCCATGTCTTCCCAGGTCAGTCCCGACAGCCGCCGGAGCTCGTGAATCGCTTCGCGCGCACGGAACCCGCCTGGCAGACCGGCATTGCCGGGCATGACGCGGGCCAGGATCGTCGGTCCCGCGTTCGTGTGAGCCCGTGATGCCTGCTGCACATCCGGCGCGGTGTTTGAGGTTGACTGTTCCAGGTCGAATATCTGTTCGAACCGAAGCCATTTCTCACCGGGCGCGTGACAATCCGCTCTGGCGGTGTTGCTCGTTGTCACAAATGCCGATGCGGGCATCCCCCACAACCAGGGGCCATACGCGATGGCAGCGTCCGAGCATGTGCGTGTTGCCAGCAGCATCTCTAAGCCTTCCCCCCATAAGTTCGCAGAAAGTCATCGGTGACCATCCAGCGGAACACCGTATAGACGCGCTCGGCGGCGAAATCTCGCCGTTTCAATCACCGTTTTTGTCACAAAAGGAAACTGCCCCGCTTTCGATACGTCAAGGTCGATCAGCCACGAGTTCCTCCTGAATGGGCGGCGCCAGATTCGGATCAATAGTCATATCACGAGGCAGCTTGCCCCAGCGGGCCACTAATTCGCCGGGCTCAGCCGCGACGACAACCTCCGTAAAGAGCTGCTTGGCGTCGGCACCCAGGGAGCACGCGACACCCATCACTTCGCTGCGCAGCAGCTTTGCGATACGGGACATGGGCTCGCCCTTGATCTGGTCGATGTAGCGGATGCCGAAACGCGTCATATGGGTCGGAGCAAGTGTGGCCTCCAGCGCCTGTATGATCTCTTCCAGCCGCTCAAGAAAATTCTTCCGACTCTCGTAAGCCCGCGTCTCCAGCGACACGAAGTCCTGCGACAGCGTGATCCTCCATTTCCAGCTGCCGGCCTCGTCGGCAAACCGCCAGTGGACCGTGGCCTCGCCAATCGGACCTGAAGGCACCCCTGCTCCAATGATGAGCGTGGGAATGTCCTGGCGCTCAAGATGTGGGTACCGCGCGCGGATGAGGTCCTGAAAGCCGATGATTCGGTCCGCGCTGCGGACGGCCAGCAGCGTCGGAAAACGAACCTGCGCGAGCACGCTGACAAGCGGAGCGTCGGGAAGGGCTACTTCGGGGGGTGGCGGCCCTAGCAGCGGCAGTGCGGGTTCTTTCACCATCGGGGTCTGACCTCCCTTCGTTGGGTATCCCTTATATGTGAAATCTAATGTGAAATCACTTGATATTTCGTTAAAGGCCAGCCCCGCCTCTCGTGCAGTGGTTCGTGCCTTACGGCTTACGGCAATCTAACGGCTTGATAAAGCGATACTTTTCACCCAAGAGCGGGGCGCGCCGCTCGGGGGCCCGGAGCCGCTGCCGGGAGAGCATGAGGATTCTGTGGGGTGCTTAGGACGGGCGGGAAGTGCGGCGGTAATCATTCTGGATGACACAACGGCCGATGCAGCCTCTGCCGACAGAGAACCTTGCGCCGTCCGCGGCGGACGCGAACGCGATCGTCAAGGTGTGGTTGCTTGGCATCAGTCCGATGGTGTGGCGGCGCGTGCTGGTGCCCTCGGGCTGCACCCTGCGCGAGCTGCACGGTGTGTTCCAGGTCGCGATGGGCTGGGAAGGCATCCACCTCTATCAGTTCTGCCTTCGCGCTGGCCGTTACGGCTCGTGGGAACTGTCGGCGTCCTCGCCGGACGTGACCCTTGCGGCGCTGCATGCGGACGTGAGGGCACCTGCCCAGCTTTGGACCCCCGATGGACCCCCAGCGCCTCTGATTTGGTGAGCCCGGTGGGACTCGAACCCACGACCCCAAGATTAAAAGTCTCGTGCTCTACCACCTGAGCTACGGGCTCGCCGCCCGCCTTAGAGCGCGAGGCCCCGTCGGCGGTCAATAAGCGGGCGGACGCAGCGGGCTTCAGTCCTTTACATCGGCAGCGACCCGCATGTGTACCGATCCGGTCGGGATTCTGCACACTGCCACTGGAGCCGCTGCCGCGCTTGATCTGATCGACGAACTCCATGCCCTGGATAACCTGCCCCCAGATCGTGTACTGCCCATCCAGGTGCGGCGCCGGGGCGAACATGATGTAGAACTGGCTGTTCGCGCTGTTCGGGTCCGAGGTCCGCGCCGCTCCGACGGTGCCGCGCAGGAAGTGCCGCTTGGTGGTGAACTCGGCGGGCAGGTCCGGCAGGTTCGAGCCGTGCGTCCCGGTGCCGGTCGGATCGCCGCCCTGCGCCATGAAGCCCTCGATCACCCGGTGGAACGGCGTGTTGTCGTAGAACCCCTCGCGCGCCAGCTGCTTGACGCGCTCGACGTGCTTGGGCGCAAGGTCGGGAAACAGCTGGATCACCACGCGGCCCTGCTTCAGGTCCATGTAGAGCGTGTTCTCCGGGTCGCTCTTCGTCTGCGCTGATGCGGTATCGCTCATCGTAACTCCCCGTGTCAGAGTTGCGATCGCGGCGCCCGCGATCAGGGTGCGTCGGTGCATTGGCGCCCTCCTTGGTACGGTGTGGTGGTCGGTCTCGCCGAACCTGGCCCGGCAGATCAGCCGCGGATGCGCTGCAGCACACGCTTCAGCGTCAGCGGCGGCACGAAGGTGGAGATATCGCCTCCCAGCATCGCCACCTCCTTCACCAGGCGCGAGGAAATGAACTGGTGCCGCTCGCTCGCCATAAGGAACACCGTCTCGATGTCCGGTGCCATGCGGTAGTTCATCCCCGCCATCTGGAACTCATAGTCGAAGTCGGACACCGCGCGCAGGCCGCGGACGATCATCGATGCGCCGACCTTGCGGGCAAAGTCAATCAGCAGCGTATCGAACGTCAGCACCTCGATCACCATGCCGTTCTGCGTGGCGATCCGCTCGATCTCGGCCTTCACCAGCTCGACCCGCTCCGTCAGGGACAGCAGTGGCCCCTTGCCGGTATTGATCGCGACGCCCACCACCAGCTTGTCGAGCAGGCGCGCGGCGCGAGCGATGACGTCGAGGTGCCCGTTGGTAACCGGGTCGAAGGTCCCCGGGTAAAGACCGACACGCAGCTTCTTCTCAGGCTCAGGCATCTAGCTTTCATCCTCCGGCACGGGTTCCGCCTCGCCATTCTCGTCGCTCGTGGTCTCGATCACCGGGAAGACGCTGGTCACGTGCTCGCCGGCGTTCACGCGGAACAAGGTAACGCCCATCGCCTGGCGGCCGGTCACGCGGACCTGGTCCGCCGGCACGCGGATCAGCCGGCCCGCATCGGTCACCAGCATCACATCATCGCCCGGCCGCACCGGGAAGCTGGCGGCCACCGCGGCGCCATTGCGCCGTGTCAAGATGATATTGGCAATTCCCTGGCCGCCGCGGCCGGTCACCCGGTACTCATAGGCCGACGAGCGCTTGCCGAAGCCGACATCGGTCACCGTGAGCAGGAATTCCTCCGCCTCGGCCAGTTGCTGGACGCGCGCCTCCTCCAGTTGAACATCGGCGATCGGCTCGTCTGCGTCGACCGCCGGTTCGGCCTCCTCATCGTCATTGGCAGTGCCGTTGCCGTTGGCACGCCGCTTGGCGTTGGCAATCCTAAGATAGGCGGCGCGCACTTCGTTGCTCGCCTCCACATGTTCGAGCACCGACAGGCCGATCACCTCGTCGCCCGAAGCGAGGCGGATACCGCGAACGCCTGAGCTGTCCCGGCCGGCGAATACCCGCACCGTGTCGTCCGACAGCGCGAAGCGGATGCAGCGGCCCTTGCGCGTGGCCAGGAACGCATCCTGCCCCTCGCGGCATGTCGCGACGCCGATCAGCCGGTCGCCGTCGTCGAGCTTCATCGCGATCAGGCCGGCGGCACGCACGTTACGGAAATCCGAAAGCCGGTTGCGCCGCACATTGCCGGACGCGGTGGCGAACAAGAGATGCAGGCTGTCCCACAGCGTCTCGTCCTGCGGCAGCGGCAGCACCGTGGTGATCGTGTCGGAGCCCAGTTCCGGCAGCAGGTTCACCAGCGCCCTGCCCTTCGCGGTCGGTCCGGCCTCCGGCAGTCGCCAGACCTTTTCCCGGAACGCTTTTCCCCCCGAGGAGAAGAACAGCACCCATTGATGCGTGTGCCCATGGAAGCTGCGGGTCACGATGTCGTCGCCCCGCGTCGAGGCACCCGAGCGCCCGCGCCCGCCGCGGTTCTGCGCACGGTAGGTCTCCAGCGTGGTGCGCTTGATGAACCCGTCGCGCGTGATCGTCACGACCATCTGGCCGGGCTCGATCAGGCTCTCGTCGTCCTGGTCGGCCGCTGCCTCGACGATGTCCGTCCTGCGCGGCGAGGCGATCTCGGCACGGGCCTTCGCAAGCTCCTCGCGCATCAGGTCCATCCGCCGCGGCCGCGAGGCCAGTATTTCCAGCAGGTCGCGGATCTTCGCACCGACCTCGGCCATCTCCTCCTGGATCTTCTCGCGCTCCAGCCCGGTCAGGCGCTGCAGCCGCAGTTCCAGGATGCCGCGCGCCTGCTCCTCCGTCAGCCGCACGGTGCCGTCGGCGCTGATCACGTTGCCGGGCTCGTCGATCAGCGTCGAGCAGGACGCCGATATCGGCGGCCGGCCAGTCGCGCTCCATCAGTGCCTGCCGCGCCGCCGCGGCGTCGGCACTGGCGCGGATCAGCCGGATCACCTCGTCGATGTTCGCCACCGCAATGGCGAGCCCGACCAGCAGATGCGCCCGGTCGCGCGCCTTGTTCAGCTCGAAGCGGGCGCGGCGCAGGATCACGTCCTCGCGGAACGCGATGAAGCACTGCAGCGCGTCCTTCAGCCCCATCTGGCGAGGGCGTCCGCCGTCCAGCGCCAGCATGTTCACGCCGAAGCTCACCTGCAGCTGGGTGAAGCGGAACAGCTGGTTCAGCACCACCTCGGCGGTGGCGTCGCGCTTCAGTTCGATGACGATGCGCATGCCGGAGCGGTCGCTCTCGTCGCGCATCTCGCCGATGCCCTCGATCTGCTTGGCGCGCACCAGTTCACCGATGCGCTCCAGCAGGGTGGACTTGTTCACCTGATACGGGATTTCGCTGATGACGATCGCTTCGCGGTCGCGGCGGATCTCCTCGAACTCGGTGCGCGCGCGGATGGTGATGGAGCCGCGGCCGGTCTCGAACGCCGCGCGGATGCCGGATCGGCCGAGGATGATGCCGCCGGTCGGGAAATCCGGCCCCGCGACGATCTGCATCAACTCGTCGAGCGAGGTGTCCGGTTCCGCAATGAGCGCGAGCGTGGCGTCGATGATCTCGCCGGGATTATGCGGCGGGATGTTGGTCGCCATGCCGACGGCGATGCCGTTGCCGCCGTTGACCAGCAGGTTGGGAAAGCGCGCCGGCAGGACGCGCGGCTCCTTCTCGGTCTCGTCGTAGTTCGGCTGGAAATCGACCGTGTCCTGGTCGATGTCGTCGAGCAGCAGCGCGGCGGCACGCGCCAGCCGAACCTCGGTGTAGCGCATCGCCGCCGGCGCATCGCCGTCCACCGAGCCGAAATTGCCCTGTCCGTCGATCAGCGGCACGCGCATCGAGAACGACTGCGCCATACGCACCATGGCGTCGTAGATGGCCGCGTCGCCGTGCGGGTGATACTTGCCCATCACCTCGCCCACGACGCGAGCCGACTTACGGTAGGCCTTGTCATACGTGTAGCCGGCGTCCTGCATGCCGTAGAGGATGCGCCGATGCACCGGCTTCAACCCGTCGCGCGCGTCCGGCAGGGCGCGCGCGACGATGACGCTCATGGCGTAGTCGAGGTAGGAGCGGCGCATCTCCACCTCGATGGTCACAGGCTGGGTGTCCTCGGGCGGGCCCGGAGGCGTGTCGTCTGGCGTGTCGCTCAAGCAGGGCTCGATTCAGTGACTTGGCGGCGCGCACCGGGGTCTCCGGCGCTGCACCGCATCATGGCCCTTAGATAAGCTGCTTTGACGCCGATGGCGAGGGGCGACGCGTCAGGGCGTCGCTTGCAGCCTTGCCAACAAGGGCGGCGAAGGCATGCCATCGACCGGGAGTCCTGAGACACCCTGGAACTGACTGATCGCACTGGCGGTCTGCGGGCCCGCAACACCATCGGCCGGTCCGCGCATATATCCGAGGCGGATCAACTGCGTCTGGACGGCGTGCGTCATGTCGGGCCCGGCAAATGGGGGAGGCGGGGTCTGGACCATCATCGGGCCGAATCCCGGCACCATGTTGCCTTTCGCGAACATGCACTGCGCAAAGGCGTTGTCGTATTGCTGCTGGATGCTGAGCTGCTGATTCGAGCTTGTCGCCGCACCAATGCCGGTGCCGCCCAGGGCACCGCCGGCTGCACCGATTCCGGCGCCGCGTCCGCCGCCGATCGCCGCACCGAGTCCGGCGCCGAGCACAGTGGTGAGGGCCGCCGCGCCGACGGCCCGATTGTTGGCATTCTGCGCCTGTCCGCCGACCGACTGTTCGGCAAACTGACGGCAGCCGGCCTGATCGAACTGGAAGGCGTCGAACGACTTGCCGGGGCCGGGCATCACCTGCACGGTCGGTCCCATTGGCGTCTGCGCGCAGCCCGAGAGGAGCAGGCCAAGCACGACGACGCCGGATATGCCGGTCAGTCCACGATGTGTCACTGCGCGTTTCCCTCATTTGGCGCTATCGGCAGCAACCGCGATTGTCCGATGCCTGTTCGATTCGGACAAAGTGCTGCCTTGCTTGATATAATCCACGGTCCGAACCAACGATCTGTTCTTACAGCTTGGTTCTCACGTCCTACCGGTTTCGTCCCCAAGCGTCCTCCCCCGTCACGGCCGTCCCCGGTCCCGATCCGGCGATCGGCTCCGGCCATCCCTACAAGTACCGCTTCCGCGACGATAGGGGTCAGGGAGAGGTACGGCCTGACCCGGTTACCGTGGGAGAGCCCTAGCTATTCTTCTGGTGGTGTGTTGCAGCCGCCTGGTGATGCAGCGTGTGCTGCACCTTGCGATAGGCGCGGATATCGTCCTCGGTGACATAGCCCTTCTTGTCCTTGTCGATCGCCGCGAAATGTTTGGCAACCGATTTGTATCCGGTCTGCGCCTGTTCCTCGGTCAGGTGACCGTCATGCGTGACGTTCGCCTGCTCGAAATGCTGCTCCATGGTCATCCGCTTGTACGTCGGTTCGGTGCTGGTCGTCTGGGCCTGCGCGGACAAGGTGAACAGCGGCACGGCGAGCAATGCGAACAGGATACGCATGGCAGGACACTCCCGGTGTTGCGGTGTCCCGGCAGACTGTCCGTTCCATGCTAACGAATTGCTAATGGCCCCCGGCGGCGGAGACAGTGCCGGCTCGGTCAGCTCTTGACCGCCTCGGGTGCGGCGTCGGTGACGACGGGCGGACCGTAGACCTCGCGCGCGCGTTTGCGGAAGGCGCCCACCATGCGGCGGACCGCCTCGTTGAACACCAGGCCGATCGCGGCCTGCAGGATGCGGCTGCGGAACTCGAAATCCACGAAGAAGTCCACCTCGCAGCCTTGCGGATGGGGCAGGAACTCCCACTGGTTGTTCAGGTAGCGGAACGGGCCGTTCTCGTAGCGCACCTTCACCCGCTGCGGCCGCTCGAGCGTCACCCGGCTGGCGAAGGTCTCCCGGAACGGACCAAAGCCGATGGTGAGGTCGGCGACCAGCTCGCGCTCGGTGCGGCTGCGCACGCGCGCGGCGATGCACCAGGGCAGGAACTGCGGGTATTTGCCCACCTCGGCCACCAGATCGAAGAGCTGATCCGGGCGGTAGGGAACGATCTGGCGCTCGGCGTGGGTGGGCATCAGCCGCTTGCGGCGAGCATCGCCCGGCGCGCCGCGCGAAGTGCTGCGAAGTCCGTGTCCGCGTGGTAGGAGCTTCGGGTGAGCGGGGTGGCGGACACCAGCAGGAACCCCTTGCCGCGGGCGAGCGTGGCATAATCGGCGAATTCCTCGGGGGTGACGAAGCGGTCGATCGCGGCGTGTTTCACCGTGGGCTGCAGGTACTGGCCGATGGTGAGGAAATCCACCTCCGCGGCGCGCAGATCGTCCATCACCTGCATGATCTCGATGCGCAATTCGCCCAGGCCCACCATCAGGCCGGACTTGGTGAAGATGCCGGGGTCGCGTTGCTTCACCTGGTGCAGCAGATGCAGCGAGGTGAAGTAGCGCGCGCCGGGGCGGACGGTGGGGTATAGCCGAGGAACCGTCTCCAGGTTGTGGTTGTAGACGTCCGGGCGGGCTTCCACCACGCGCTCGACGGCGCCGGGCTTGCGCAGGAAGTCCGGCGTGAGGACCTCGATCGTGGTCGCGGGCGTGGCGGCGCGGATCGCCCGGATGGTGGCCGCGAAGTGCGCGGCGCCGCCGTCGGGCAGGTCGTCGCGGTCGACCGAGGTGATGACGACGTGGCGCAGCCCGAGCTTCGCCACCGCATCGGCGACGCGGGCGGGTTCGTCGTCGGCGAGCGCTTCGGGCTGGCCGGTGCGGACGTTGCAGAAGGCACAGGCACGGGTGCAGGTGTCGCCCATGATCATCATGGTGGCGTGGCGCTGGGACCAGCACTCGCCGATGTTGGGGCAGGCGGCTTCCTCGCAGACCGTGACGAGGCCATTGGCGCGCATCAGGGCGCGGGTCTCGTGATAGATCGGATGGGTGGGTGCCTTCACCCGTATCCAGGCAGGCTTCCGCTGGATGGGGTTGTCCGGCCGGTGCGCCTTCTCGGGATGGCGCGGCGGGGCGGCGCGGTGGTCGATGACGAGGCGGGTTGCCATGGTGGGGGAGATGTGGCGGGCGGGGGTGGGGGCGTCAAGCGCGGAGCGATGGGGCCGCAGTGGTGAGCGGTTTCGTCTCATGATGTGTTTGCATGAGACGTCGTTCCAGGCGGCGAGAAGCGGAAACACAAATAAACACGAATGGACGCGAATGTATCGTCAAGCTTGCTCGAGGCTTCCCGACAATCGTCATTCCCGCGTAAGCGGGGACCCAGGGCGGCAGGCATCTGAGCAGGGTCGGCTGATACCCGTTCGTGCGCCGGTACGACGGACCCGAACGCCGGCATGCGCAACACGTCTTATTTCACACTGCGGCGGCGTGCGGGTGGGCGGTCGCGCGCCCGCAGGAGAGAGCCCGTGCCGGTGACCTGTGCCGCGACGAATTCAGGATCGCGCGGGCGGAAATCGAGGCGCGCCGACCACCCGCCTTGGGCCAGGCCGCGGGCGCCTTGCTTGCGGTAGATGGCCGCGTATCGCGCCGCCTTTGTCTGTCTGGTGGGTTCGACCGCGCCAGGCGAAGCGACCGGCCCAGGTACCACGACGTCGCGCGACCAAGTGCCGGCGCGCTGCCTCGCTGCAGGGTGCACCCTCGCCTGGGCCTTCGTCCGCATCGCCTGGGTTCGCCGCAGGTCACGCAGCCCGCCTTGCACCTGGCGCATCATGGATGCGGCCCGGGCGCGGCAGCGGCGGACGTCCTCGGGTTGCTGGCCGGGCTGGACGGCGCGGCGGAGGCAGTCGTTGGCGTGCGCGTCTGCCGCGACGATCAGTGCGGCAAGCTGGGCCTCGGACGCATCGGCGGGCTGCAGCGCGGCAACCGCGGCCATCGCTGCTTCGTCGCGTGCGGCGCGGGCTTCGGGGGTGTCTGTGGCGGGCAGCGGGAGTGCAGCGCAGAGGGTCGCGAATATCTGGCGCGCGATGGCTGGGGGGAGGTTGGGGAGAGCGTGCATGGCGGTGCCGGCCGGTTGATGTGGCAGGGGAGATGGAGGTGGTAGTTAGACGTGCTGATGTCAATAGGCATTCTCACTAACTGGCTTTTGTGCGGGAAAATTCAAGCTGCAAGTGTTTTGATTGTGTCAGTCGTCACCAATTTCCCGGATCGCGGTCTTCCGAAGTTACGGCGGTTGTCGACGACGAGGCGGGTGGGCATGGGTGCGACGGTGAGGCAGAAAAAGGATTTTCAACCGCAGATGCACGCAGATGAATGCAGATAAAGACCAGATGAGGCCCCGGCACCGCGACCACACCGGAACCATCTGCGTTCATCTGCGTGCATCTGCGGTTATAATTTTCTGACTGGCCTATCGTAGCGCAACAGCGTCACCCGGCACGCGCTGGCGTATCGGATCGCGCAGAACAGCAGCTCTTTGCGACGCCCACTCGGTTGGCCCGCGGCTTCTCCAACTCGGCGATGATGGCGCCCAGTTCGAACAACGACGTAAAATTTCAGTTTACGAAGCCAATGGGTCCCGGCGCGCCAGGCAAATCTTCATCGCTGTTCGTCAGAAAATCCTCCGCCTCCGCGCGCGTCTTAAACTCCGCAATCAAATCGTAATCGGGCCACTCCTCGGCCGAATCTGGTGACCTGTAAACCAAAAACCTATCCTCATATTCCTCAACGATATCCGTCACATCGATGCTATGACTGGGCTCCATATGTCGTGCACCGCACTGTGGGCAATCGTCGTCAGACGTAGCTGACCATTCGTCCTCCCATTCGCACTCGCAGTCTTCGCACAAGTACCGGTTGAGAAACCAAGCCATATTGCACCCGCACCACAAGTCAACATTTCATCAGGACGACGCACCCGTTAATCTGTAGGCTCCTTTGCCAACAAACTCAAGATACCCGTTGTCGCGCAGCACCTGCAGTTTCTGCCGAATCTTGGCTCTGACATGCCGATTGTCGGGGTAAGCACGTCCCAACTCATCCTCGAATGTGTAAACCTCATCCAAGGAGAACTGGCGCTTTCCGAGGCGTTCGATGCACCGCATCACATGTACCAGCCAGCCCTTCGCCTCTACGTCTCGTTGTGTGCGGAGAAAGAGTGTGCGCTGCCATCTGTCCAGAACAGCGGCCTTCGGCTCTACCACGCCGTTTCGTATGATCGCTATCCTGCCAGACTGCGGGATGCCCTGAAGCAAAATCCTGCAACCTATCCAACCAGCGCGACGTGCCGTCGGCGGTAGCGGCTTTCTCTCCTCAATGATGTCCGCGATGAAAAAGTGCTTCGGAATGATCAGCAGGTTGGTTACGCGCAGGCTTTTGACGTCATAGTTCAGCAGGAAGAGGTTAGGATTGGTGCGCGCGCCGAGTTCGCTGGATCATCGCCCGGTATGCGCCGTCAACCACCTTGGCGCCGAACCGAGCCCTTTGGCTTTTCAGCTCATATTCCTCCTTGCACGCAGAGCAAAAGAAATCTCCGACCGGGTTATTATTGCCGTATCGGGCAATCTCCGCATTCCCGCAATTCGGGCAGTAAACCTGGCCGGCAACCCAGTGCTCGGTGAGTACGCGCGCGCGTTGCAGTCCGCTGATATACGCCGCAGCGCGGCCCGCCTCTAAACAGAGTTCGATAGTGCCGATCCCGCGCCTGCGCCACCCCGGAACAGCAACCAATCACCAGTCCCTTTCGTAGCCGGCGGAAAATCAAAAATGCAGCGCCCGCCCATACGCCGCCAGCACCGCCTCGTGCATCGTCTCGCTGATCGTCGGGTGGGGAAAGACCGTGTTCATCAGCTCCGCCTCGGTGCTCTCCAGCGTGCGCGCAACCGTGTAGCCCTGGATCAGCTCGGTCACCTCCGCCCCCACCATGTGCGCGCCCAGCAGCTCGCCGGTCGCCGCGTCGAACACGGTCTTCACCATGCCTTCCGGCTCACCCATCGCGATCGCCTTGCCGTTGCCGATGAATGGGAATTTTCCCACCTTCACCTCGTGCCCCGCCTCCTTCGCGCGCGCCTCGGTCAGCCCCACCGACGCAACCTGCGGCCGGCAATAGGTGCAGCCCGGAATGTTGGTCACATCCGTCGGATGCACGTCGTTCAGCCCGGCGATCTTCTCGACGCACACCACGCCCTCGTGCATCGCCTTGTGCGCGAGCCACGGCGGCCCCGCCAGGTCGCCGATCGCATACACGCCGGGCTCGCCGGTGCGGCAGTATTCGTCGATCACGACATGCGTGCGGTCCACCTTCACGCCGCTGCCTTCCAACCCGATCCCCTCCACGTTGCCGACGATGCCGACCGCGGAGATCACCCGATCGACAGTGATCTCCTGGCTCTTGCCGCCGGCCTCGACCGTCACGACAACGTTGTCGCGGCCCTTCTTCGCGCGTTTCACAGCCGCGCCCACCAGTATCTTCATCCCCTGCGCCACGAATGCCTTGTGTGCAAAAGCCGAAATCTCCTCGTCCTCGACTGGAAGAATCCGCGGCAGCACCTCCACCACCGTCACTTCCGCGCCCATGTCGCGATAGAAGCTGGCGAACTCGATGCCGATCGCACCCGAGCCGATCACCAGCAGCGACTTCGGCATCGACGGCGGGACCATCGCCTCCCGGTAGGTCCAGATCAGTTTTCCATCCGCCTCGATCCCCGGCAGTTGCCGCGCCCGCGCGCCGGTCGCCAGCACGATGTGCGGCGACTTCAGCGTGGCGACCGGCTTGCCGCCCTTTTCCACCGCCAGCGTCTGCTTGCCGGCCAGCTTTGCGGCGCCGTCGAACACGGTGATCTTGTTCTTGCGCATTAGATGCGCCACGCCGGATGAAAGTTGCTTCGCCACCGCGCGCGAACGCTTCACCACCTTGTCGATCTCGAAGCGCGCCTCGACCGCGGCGAAACCGAACTCCGGCAGGCGATGCAGCATGTGGTTGATTTCCGAGGCGCGCAGCAGCGCCTTGGTCGGAATGCAGCCCCAGTTCAGGCAGATGCCACCGAGCTGATCGCGCTCCACCACGGCGGTCTTCATACCGAGCTGCGCCGCACGGATTGCCGCGACGTAACCGCCGGGGCCGCCGCCGACAACGACAAGATCGAAGCTCTGGTCAGCCATCTTTCGCTCCTTTGGCCAGAGCGGCCAAAGCATCGCCGCTGATCTGTTGTGGAATCCAGCCACGAATGTGCCTGGCGCCGATGCGACGATAGAACTCGATCGCCGGGGTGTTCCAGTCCAGCACATTCCACGCCATGTCGATGCATTGGAGCTCCAGCGCGATGCGCGCCATGTGGCGGAACAGCGCCAGGCCGACGCCGTGACCGCGATGCGCCTGCTCGACGTAGATGTCCTCGACGAACAGGCTGTCGCGTCCGGAGAAGGTGCCGAACGTGAAATACCACAGCGCGAAACCGACGACCGCGCCATCGGCTTCAGCCAGCAGGGAGTCGAGAACGGGTTTGCCCCCGAACAGCGCTGCGTGCAGCTCAGCTTCGGTGATCTTGAACCGATGCTGGAGTTTTTCGAACGTCGCAAAATCGCGCATCAGGCGATGCAGCGTGGGGATGTCGGCAGGCGTGGTGGGCCGGAGTGTGCAGACAGTCATGGTTGTTCATACCTTGCAGCTGTCATCGCGCTCTTATGGCACCGGCCCATCCTATGCGGCATGGCGGGCCAGGCGTTCAGCCTGGAAGTTCGGTCGGATAGATGTCCGCCACGTTGATCGCGATGCCAGGCGGGTCGAGCGCAACGTAGCCGAGATTGATCACATGCGTCATGAAGTCGGCCCCGAGACGTCGGTGGTGGATCACCTCACGTCTGGTCGCGCGCACAACGAGGCATTGCTGGACCGAGGGCACTCGAAAGTAGTCGGCCAACTTTTCCGCCGGATCGACAGACTGGGTGCCGGGTGACAGCACCTCCACCACAACGACCGGGTTCGTCGCGGCGACGGCGTCCCCCGGCGCGGGCGGACCGCAGTTCACGATCGCGTCGGGCTCGTAGTCGGTATCGGCGTCCACTTCGATCGTTACACCATCAGGCAGGGCTTCACAGGCAAGCCCGGCACTGCGGATTGCCTGATCCAGCGCTGCCCAGACACGGCTCTTGATCCGCGCATGCTGAATCCGCTCCGGTGACATCGCCACCGGCTCACCGCCCACGGGTTCGAAGCGACCACTGCGAGCACCGGCCCATTCCCGGAACTGCTCCCGGGTCAAACGCTGCGCCATGGTGAACTCCCCGGATGGCGGTAGGCTGCCAGGACTCTTGTACAGCCTATGCAGCACCGCCTGATTTGGCTTTCTCGACATCGCGCCATGCAACTCTGCAAGCGACCGATCGTCACAGCAGCAGACTCAGCGGGTCGGCGACGATCCGTTTGAACTCGCGCAGCCACTGCGCACCGAGCGCACCGTCGACCACGCGGTGATCCACACTCAACGTGCACGTCATCACGGTTGCGATCGCCAGCGAGTCGTTCTTCACCACCGGACGCTTCTGCCCGGCGGCAACCGCCAGGATCGCAGCCTGCGGCGGGTTGATGATCGCGGCGAACTCCGACACCCCGAACATGCCCATGTTGGAGATCGAGAACCCGCCGCCCTGGAACTCTTCCGGCTTCAGCTTGCCCGTGCGCGCCCGGCCGGCCAGGTCCTTCATCTCGCGGCTGATCGTCGCCAATCCCTTCTGGTCCGCGCGGCGGATGATCGGCGTGATCAGTCCATCGGGGATCGCCACCGCGACGCTGATGTCGACGTCGTCGAACAGCACCATGGCGTCGTCGGTCCACGCCGCATTCACCGCCGGCACGCGGCGCAGCGTCGCGGCGGCGGCCTTGATCGCCAGGTCGTTGATCGTGATCAGATAGGCGCCCGGACCCTCCTTCGGCGACTTGGCGTTCAGCTCGTTCATCAGCTTGATCAGCGCATCGATCTCCACGTCCATCGAGACGTAGAAATGCGGGATGGTGGACTTCGCCTCGGTCAGCCGGCGCGCTATCACCTTCCGTATCGAGCTGTGCGGTACCAGCTTATGCGGTGCGGCGATCGGCACGGCGGGCCTGGCTGCCGGCGTCGCGGCTGGAGCAGCAACCGGTCGCGCGGCGGGTGCGCCCTTCTGCAGTGTCGCCTCGATATCCGCCTTCACGATGCGCCCGTTCGGGCCGCTGCCCTTCAGCGTCGCAAGATCGATGCCGGCCTGCTTCGCCATGCGCCGCGCCAACGGCGATACAAAAATGCGCTCGCCGCTGTCATCGTGCCCATTGCCGCCCCACGCAGCAGCTTGCGGTGCGGGCCTCGGTGCTTCCTGCGGAGCCTGCTCCCGGCGCTTGACCCGGGGATTTCCGGCTTCGGGGCCTCAGCCTTGGGCTTCGCCGCCGGCGCCGGCGCTCCAGCAGGCACCGCCTCGCCCTGCTCGACCAAAATTGCGATAGGCTCGTTGACCTTCACGCCCTCGGTGCCGTCCTGCACCAGGATCTTGCCGAGCACGCCCTCATCGACCGCCTCGACCTCCATCGTCGCCTTGTCGGTCTCGATCTCGGCGATCACGTCGCCCGCGCGCACGTCCTCGCCTTCCTTCTTCAGCCAGCGCGACAGCGTGCCCTCGGTCATCGTCGGCGACAGCGCCGGCATCAGGATGTTGGTTGCCATGTGCCGCTCCCCTCAGACGATCTTCTTCACGGCGTCAACCACCCACTCGGGCTGCGGCAGCGCAAGCTTCTCCAGGTTGGCGGCATACGGCAGCGGCACATCCAGTCCGTGCACGCGCACCGGCGGCGCGTCCAACCAGTCGAACGCATGCTCGATCACCTGCATCGCCACCTCCGCGCCGATGCCCGCGAACGGCCAGCCTTCCTCGACCACGACAATGCGGTTGGTCTTCTTCACGCTCTCGATGACGGTGGCGGTATCGAACGGCCGCAGCGAGCGCAGGTTGATCACCTCGGCTTCGATCCCCTGCTCCGCCAGCGCATCGGCCGCCTTCAGCGCCACGCCGACCATGATCGAGAACGCGACGATGGTCACATGCTGCCCGACGCGCTCCACCTTCGCGCGGCCGATCGGCAGGATGAACTCCTCGTCGGTCGGGCAGTCGAAGGTCTGGCCGTAGAGAATCTCGTTCTCCAGCACGATGACCGGATTGGGATCGCGGATCGCCGCGCGCAGCAGCCCCTTGGCATCGGCCGACGACCACGGCGCCACGACCTTCATGCCCGGCACATGCGCATACCAGCTCGCGTAGCACTGCGAATGCTGGGCTGCGACGCGCGAGGCGGCGCCGTTCGGGCCGCGGAACACGATCGGGCAGCCCATCTGGCCGCCCGACATGTACAGCGTCTTGGTCGCCGAGTTGATGATCTGGTCCATCGCCTGCATGGCGAAGTTGAACGTCATGTACTCGACAATGGGCCGCAGTCCGTTGAGCGCCGCACCGACCGCCATGCCGGTGAAGCCATGTTCGGTGATCGGCGTGTCGATAATGCGCTTGGGACCGAATTCATCGAGCAGACCCTGGCTGATCTTGTAGGCGCCCTGGTACTGCGCGACCTCCTCGCCGATCAGGAACACGCGGTCGTCGCGCCGCAGTTCCAACGCCATCGCGTCGCGCAACGCCTCGCGCACGGTGATCGGCCTGGTCGGACCCCAGTCCTTGTCAGGTTCCGGGCGCGACGCCGGGGCCGCCGCAACCTGCTGCTTCGGCGCAGGCGCCTGTGGCTGCGGTGCCTGGCGCGCAGCCGGCTCCGGCGCCTTCGCGACTGGTGCAGCGCTTGCACCCTCGCCGTTGGCGGCCAGCACCGCGATCGGCGTGTTCACCGCGACACCCTCGGTGCCCTCGTCCACCAGAATCTGCGCCAGCTTTCCCTCGTCGGCCGCCTCCACCTCCATGGTGGCCTTGTCGGTCTCGATCTCGGCAATCACGTCGCCGGCGTGCACGTCGTCACCGACATTCTTGAGCCAGCGCGAGAGTTTTCCTTCCGTCATCGTCGGCGACAGCGCCGGCATCAGGATCTGCGTCGACATCGGCTCAGCCCTCCAACACCACGTCTGTCCACAGCTCGGCGGGGTCGGGCTCCGGACTGCTCTGCGCGAAGTCGGTCGCCTCCTGGATCACCACCTTTACCTCATCGTCGATCTGCTTGACGGTCGCTTCGTCGACACCGAGCGCCTCCAGCCCGTGGCGCGCGTTCTCGATGCAGTCGTGCTGCGTGCGCATCATCTGCACCTCCTCGCGGGTGCGATAGCGCGCCGGGTCCGACATCGAGTGGCCGCGATACCGGTAGGTCTTCACCTCGAGCAGGTACGGTCCCTTCCCTGCCCGGCAATGCGCGACCGCCTGCTCGCCGGCCTCGGCCACCGCGAGGACGTCCATGCCGTCCACCTGCATGCCGGGAATGCCCCACGGCGCGCCGTTCTTCGACAGATCGCGCGAGGCCGACGCACGCTCGACACTGGTGCCCATGCCGTATTTGTTGTTCTCGATCACGTAGACCACGGGCAACTTCATCAGCGCGGCGAGATTGAAGCTCTCGAACACCTGGCCCTGGCTGGACGCGCCTTCGCCGAAATAGGTGACGGAGACCCGGTCGTTGCCGCGGTACCAGTTGCTGAACGCGAGCCCGGTGCCAAGGCTCACCTGTGCGCCGACGATGCCGTGGCCGCCGAAGAAGTTCTTCTCCTTGCTGAACATGTGCATCGAGCCGCCCTTGCCGTGCGAGTAGCCCCCTGCCCGGCCCGTCAGCTCCGCCATAACGCCACGCGGGTCCATGCCGGTCGCCAGCATGTGGCCGTGATCGCGGTAGGATGTGATTACCTCGTCGCCGTCCGACAGCGCCATCTGCATGCCGACGACGACGGCCTCCTGGCCGATGTACAGGTGGCAGAAGCCGCCGATCAGCCCCATGCCGTAGAGCTGTCCGGCCTTCTCCTCGAACCGGCGGATCAGCAGCATGTCGTGGTAGGCCTTCAGCAGCCTGGCCTTGTCCGGCTCGGGGCTGGCCTTCTGTTCGCGCGTCCTGCCACGCTTCCTTGCTTCGGCTGTCTGCGCCATTGCTCGTCTCCCCCTCTTTGCCGCGACCGTTTCAGGTCGCACAAGTAGCGTCCTGACTGCTTGTTCGGCAAGGTTGGGCCGGGAAAAAGCATGATTGTGCAATGCAATAGCGCTGTTTAACCGAATTCCGGTTAAATGCTTGGTCGGGATGCAATCACGACATGCCAGCGGTGAAGGCAATTGCGTTCGCCTGCGCCTCCACGACAGGTTGTTTCGAGCAGCCCAGCTTTTTTGCAGCGCCATTGCCGACTGGCGGGCCTGCCAGCCCGGCCTCCGGCAGTCCGCTACCGGCCGGCCCAAAGCCCGCGATGCCCGGCACGCGCCTGGGCCTCCTCCCGCTGCAGCGACGGCAGCGCGTCACCGGCGCGGGCCCAGCCGGCCGCCACCTGGGCACGGTTCAGGTCTGTGCCGCTGGCTTCGCACACGGCGTAGGGGCGCCCCAATTCGTCCTGTCCATGGACCAGGCAGGCGACCGGCACCTCCCACACCAGTGCGGCAAGTGCACTCGTCGCGGCCGCGCCGCAATCGATGTCGGAGCCGTCGGCCGCCTTGCAGATCGAGCCGCGCATCGGCGGATCGACACCGAGCAGACGCACGACGCGGTTCCGCAGCATGAGCGTGCCGCCATCCACGACCGCGACCTGCTCCGGCTGGGCATCCCACCGATGGTCGCCGGCATCGGATTGCGGTGGAGCGTTGCCGCTGGTCTGCCTGGACCGAGCGGTAAGCACGACGCCAACTCCAATCAGCGACCCCACAAGCGCGATCAGTGCCACCCCCCGGAACGGGAGTGACGAGCGAAAGATCCGGCGGGGACGGTTGATCGACAATCCTGCCTTTTCGGATGGCTGGTGGATTATAGCCAATGTCCGATCAACCTACGAACCTGCGGCTTGAGCCATCGACAGAGATGCCAGACCGCGATCCAGGTTGTCACGCAGCCGGTACCATCCGCCGATCGCCGGCAGGAACCAGGGATTGCCGGAATAGAGCGGATGCGTGGGGAATTCCTCGGTGTCGAATGCGCTTTGCCGGTTGGCCACACCGGCGATCTTGCGCGCGGTCTGCCAGCCCAGATAGGTCATCATCGCAACACCGCTGCCGTTGCAGCCGAGCATGTAGTGCATACCGTCCTGCCGCCCCATATGCGGCAGCGCATCCAGCGTGAACGCGACGTTGCCGGTCCAGGCATGCGTGATCCGCGTGCCGCGCAGTTGCGGGAAGCGATCGGTCATGAATTTGTAGAGGATCGGCGCACTCTGCTGCGGGGTGACCGGCGTGAACCGCGCGCGCCCGCCGAACACCATCCTCCTGCCATCAGGCGACATCCGGTAATAGCACAGCACTCGGCGCGTATCGGACAACGTGCGCCGCTTCGGGATCAGCGAGGCGGCGAGGTCCGGCGGCAATTCCTCGGTCGCGATGATGTGGCTGGCCAGCGGCACCACGCGCCGCTTCAGCGCCGGCGTGATGCCGCCGGTGTAGCCGTTGGTGGCGATCACCACTTCGTCGGCCTGCACCGCGCCACGCGTGGTCTGCACCAGCCAGCCGCCGTTGCACTCGGTGATCCTGGTGACCGACGCGCGCGCACACACCGGCACACCGCGGGCGCGGCAGGCGTCCAGCAGGCCCTTGTAGTACAACGCCGGATGCAGGTTGGCCGAACGTTCCACCACCATGCCGCCATAGTAATAGTCGCTTGCCATCTCCTCGCGCTGGCGCGCGCGGGGGACCATGTAGGCCTCGGAGCGTGCGGCGTCGTTCAGCAGCGCGATCTTCTTCGCCTGGCCGGCAAAATGCGCCGGCGTCCAGGCGCCGACGAAACGGCCGGTCTTCTGCCAGTGGCATGCGATCCCCTCCTCGGCGATCAGCCGCTCGATCAGCCCGAACGCATCGGCGCCGTCTGCCATCACCGCCTGCGCCCGCTCGGATGCGGGATCCAGCGACTTGCCGGAGAAACTCTTGCCAATGTTCACCCCGCCGCTGACGGCGCCGCCGTTGCGCGTGCTGGCGCCGAAGCCAAGCTCGGCCGCTTCGACAACGACGCAGTCGACGCCGTGCTTCGCCGCCTCCAGCGCGGTGGACAGCCCGGCATAGCCGCCGCCGACGATTGCCACGCGCGCCGAAGCCGGCAGGTCGAGCGGGTCCTGCGCGCTGGGATGGTACGCTTCCCACCAATACGGCATCGCCTTGAAATCGGCATGATAAATGTTGCTTTCCACCATCACTCCCGGTCGCTCGCCCCTGCTGCTCGTCCGCGCCCATCACGACTGCGGGCGACAGCCAAGGGCGTTCGAGTTCTCATTGCCATCAACACGAGGTCGTGGCGAAACATCTCGCTATGGCCTGTGCCAACGCTTCTTGCCTCAGTGGTTTGATCAGACGCGCAACTCCATGTGAAGTCGCGACGTCCTGCTCGCCATATCCAGTGGCGATCAGAATTGCCAGCTGAGGCTGAATGCGATGCAATTCTTCAGCCAATTGGAGGCCGTTCATCCCCGACATGGCATAGTCGGTGATGACAAGATCAACCGGCGCGCCCTCACGTACGCGTTCCAGTGCGTCCTGGGCGTCCGTTGCCTCGAGAGTGGCGTAGCCGAGATCCTCCAGCATTGCCGCGGTGGTCGTCAGAACAAGCGGGTCATCGTCCACCACCAGTACCGTGCCACTGGCCAATTCCTTCTTCCGCGGGGGCTCCGGAGCCGGGTCAGCCAGGGCAGCGACCGGCACCGCCCGCGGCAGCCAAAGCTCGGCTACCGTACCAGCGCCCGGACGGCTGTGCAGCAGGAACCGCCCTCCCGACTGTGCGGCGAAGCCATGCACCGTCGACAGGCCCAGTCCGGTGCCTTTGCCAACGCCCTTGGTCGTGAAGAACGGCTCCATGGCCCTGTCGAGCGTGGCCTGGTCCATGCCTTCGCCGGTGTCTGTCACGCTGATCACCACATAGGGGCCCGGCTGAAGCCCGCCCGCCGTACTTGCACGCACCTGCTCCACTCGTGCGCCGATTGTGATGTCGCCACCACCCGGCATGGCATCACGCGCGTTTACGGCGAGGTTGAGCACAGCCAACTCCAATTGGTTGGCATCGACCACCACGTGGGGAAGAGCCTCGGGAAAGAGCATCACAACGTGCACGCCCGCACCAAGGGAAGTGTCCAGGAGCGCCGACATTCCGCGGATCAATGCTGCGAGATCCACGACCTCCGGCGTGAGCGCCTGGCGGCGGCCGAACGCGAGCAGGCGCTGCGTCAACGCAGTCCCCCGCTCGGCGCCCTGAACGGCGATGTCGAGCAAGCGCGCGGCTCTGCGGTCATCGGCCGGAAGGCACTTCTGAAGCAGCGCCAAACTCCCTAGCACAGCGGTCAGGAGATTGTTGAAATCGTGCGCGATGGCGCCGGTCAGTTGGCCCATCGTATCAATCTTCTGGGCATGGCGCAGGGTATCCTCGGTGGCATGATGTTCAGCGATCTCCACTCGCAGCCTCTCGTTGGCAGAATTGAGTTCGCGTGAACGCTGCGCCACGTCAACCCGCAACTGCAATGTCTCGCCGAAGAATCTGCTCGACCGCCGACTGGTAACGACCAGCGCGGCGAGGAACACGACGATCATCGCGGCGGCGGCGGCAAGCCGCACCGATCCGTCCAGCGCAAACCGGATCGCCAGAGGGAGGCCGGCGGGGACGATAAAGGCGACGGCAGTCGGAAGGTGCGGATAGTGCAGCGAGGCGGCACCTGCGCACATACCACCGATCAGGAAGACCCAGAACAGCCGGTCGATTTCGGAGTTGGGCAGCAGCAGGACGGAACCCACGCCCCAGAGGAGCCCGGCGGCAAACGCTCCGCCCACGCAGGCCAGGGACCAGCGGAGATACTGTCCGGGTGTCGGCGACGCATGGCGGTGAGCCTGCCAGAGAGCGAGACGCGCCGCTGTGACAACCGCAACGACCGCCAGCCAGGCATAGACGCGCGGGCCTAGGCCGATGGACAGGAGCACTGCCGCCACCAGCGCGGCATTCACCACGGTCACGAGCGCAGCAATCGGGATCTGCTCGAAAGTGGCCCTCAACCGCTCGAATTTGACCTCCGTTTCGTCGGAGCGCTCATGGCTGGTTCGGTGCATTGGCTCGATCCCGGCATGCTGCAAATTTTGTATTGGCACCAGTGTGATATCTTAACCGGATCGAGGCCGTTTGGCATTACCCAAAGATCGCCCCAGGAACCGAATACGCTCCGATACGGGGCCAGACCATTCGTGCCGCACACCAAATAACCGGTGAGAAAATTGCAATGGTTGAGACCATGGTCGCATCCATTTTTTGGTATGATTGTGCAGATGCGAGCGTGACGGGGCGACATCGTTGGGTGGCAGGGGCGGTTTTTGACGGCCAATCGCCGTGAAACATACTGCTCCCCGTGCGCGACCTCGATCGATGACCGAACGCCGCTCGTGGAACAGCGCGAACACGCATAAGGCGGACAATCCGCTTCCGCGCGGCCTTTGGCACGCAACTTTGCAGGACACGAGGAGCGCCAATCGGGCAGCGCGCCCGATGGCATGCGCGACAACACACCTTGTCGCAACCGGCGCAAGGCGCAATGCCATCCGCTGTCACGAGGTGCAGTGCACCGCTCGCGCTGTAGCGCGGCATCGGCCACTTCGAATAGGAGGCCGACGATGTCCGACCTGTCGCGGCGCGGCTGACGCTCGCGCGCTATCGCGACAACACGACGGCGAGGAACACCGAACAGACCACCAGGTAGACCACCAGCAGCGCGAGCCTGATCGTGCCGGCGTGGCTGCGCAGACCCGGTGCGACGCTGACCGCGACGAACAACGCCATCGTCACGCCGGTCACGAGCCGCGCGGCCCGCATCTCCTCGCCGGAAACCGCACTGAACAGCGTCACACCCCTCACCCTCCAACCCGCCGCGGGTTATTGTCGGCCGCGCGCGAGCAAGGGTCCAGGAAACACAACGGAGGGACGCGATGCGACGGCTGACACTGGCATTTCTGCTGCTCGGCGCGGCCCCTGCCGTCGCCGCGGATCTCAGCCTCAAGCGGGTGATGCTGTCGTCCGCCGGCGTCGGCTACTTCGAATACGAGGCCGAGGTGGATGGACCGGCCACGCTCGGCCTCGATGTGCCGCTCGATAAGGTGGATGACGTGCTGACCTCGCTGGTGGTGTTCGACAGCGCCGGCGGCGTCGGCACCGTTGAATTGCCAGGCCGCGACAACACCCGCGCAAGCTTCGGCGATGTGCCGTTCGGACCCGAGGCGCTGCGCTCGACGGTCGACTACCTGAACAGCCTGCAGGGCGTCGAGATCGCGGTGCAGGGCCCGCGTCCGATGACCGGGCGGCTGGTCCATGCCGAGCGCGTCGCCGAAGCGCTGCCGGCGCCACAGGGTCAGCCGCCGGCGACGGTGCAGCGGACCCGCGTCACCTTGCTCGGTTCGGACGGCATGCGGCAGTTCGTATTGGAGGATGCCGACAGCATCCAGGTCACCGATCCTACACTGAGTGCGCGTATCGGACAGGCACTGGACTCGCTCCGCCGGGAATCGAAGCAAAGCGTGCGCCATGTCACGCTGCGCAGCACCGGTACCGGGCACCGCACGGTACGCGTCGGCTATGTCGCCGCGGCGCCGTTGTGGAAGGCCACGTACCGGCTTGGTGCTGCCGGCGGCGGAAGGCGATGCCGCGCGGCTGCAGGGCTGGGCGGTACTGGAGAACCAGTCCGGAACAAACTGGGATGGTGTCGCGCTCACCTTGCAGTACGGCAATCCGGTCACCTTCTGGCAGGCGATCTATCAGAGCTATTTCGTGCAGCGACCGGAGGTGCCGATCGAGGTCCTCGGCCGCATCCTGCCCAGCATCGATACGCGCGCCCGCCCGGCACAGGCCGCGGCGGCGTTGAAGGCCGCTCCCCCGCCGCCCACCGGCGCGCGTGGCTTCGCCGCTTCGGCCATGCCGGCGCCGGCGCGGTGCCGACGTCATGGCGCAACCCGCCGAGCCGGCGCAGGTCGCGGAAAGCGTGGAAGAAACGATCTTCCAGCTCCCCACGCCGGTCATGCTCGCCGCCGGCCACACCGCCAGCGTGCCGATCATCGATCGCGGCATTCCCGCGGAACGCCTGGACCTCGCCGCCGGCGACGATCCGCATCCGCTCTCCGCCATCCGGATCACCAACTACACCGGCACGTCGCTCCCCGCCGGCGTGCTGACGCTGTACGATACCTGGGGCGCGGCGACGTTTGCCGGCGACGCCAGGCTCGGCGGATTGCCGGCCGGCGAGCAAAGGCTGCTGGCCTTCGCCCAGGACCTGCGCACCACGGTCGAACGCGATACCACGGAACAGACGACGCTCGCCTCGCTGACGGCCGCCGAAGGTGTGCTGCACATCACCACCCGGCAACGCGAGGTCGTGCGCATCACGATCACTGCGCCGGCGCATGAACCGCGCCGCGTCCTGGTGGAAATCACCAAGGAAGACGACCGAACGCTGACACTGGAAGGCGACCCGATGCCGGGCATCGAGGAGACGGCAACGGCATGGCGCGTGCCCGTCTCGCTGAAGCCGGGCGAAGTTCGAAAACTCACCGCCTACGTCGATCGGCTTGAGCGCGAGCAGACGGCGCTGCTGGACGACGATGCGCAGGTGGTGGTGCGGCTCCTGAACGAGCAGGCGTTAGCTCCGGCGGCGCGCACAGCCTTGCAGCGCTTGGCCGCGCTGCGTCAGGACGAAGCGGCGAAGCGGGCGATCGTGAACCAGCTCAAGGCGCAGCAGGCGGCGATCCTGCAGGACGAGGACCGCATCCGGCGCAACCTGGCCGCGGTCGCACCCAACGACGCGCTGCACGCCAGGCTGACGCGCGCGCTGGAGGCCGACGAGACGAAGCTCGACCAGCTCAACCAGGCGATCGAGCAGACCACGGCCGCTGCCGACAAGGCGCACCTCGCGCTCGCCGACGCGGCGGCGTCACTGCGGCTGTGATGCCTTAACCGGACCGCAAGGTTTCGGCGCAATCCTTGCCGCCATGGCGTCATCCCTCACGCACGCCGACGTCGCGCGTCTGCTGGCGGAGCCGTCGGCCTCGGTTCGCGCCGAGCTGGCGGACAAGCTCGCGCGCGAGATCGACAGCGCGGTGCTAACCGATACCGAGCTCCAGATCGCCCAGGACATCGTCCGGGCCATGGCGAAGGACGTCGAGCTGGCGGTGCGGCGTGCGCTGTCGAACAGCCTGCGTCGTGCGAAGAACCTGCCCCGCGACGTGGCGGTGCGGCTGGCCAGCGACGTGGAGGCGGTGGCGCTGCCGATCCTGTCCGAGTTCCCGGTGCTGACCGACACCGATCTTGTCGAGATCGTCCAGCACGGTTCGGCCAGGAAACAGGTGGCGATCGCCGGGCGCGCCGAGGTCTCCGAGCCGGTCGCCGACGCGCTGGTGAACAAGGCCGATGAGGCGGCGGTTGCGGTGCTGCTGGAGAACCCGACAGCAAAAATCGCCGAGGCGAGCCTGGGACTGGCGATCGATCGGTTCGCCGAAAGCGAACGGGTCAAGGCCGGGCATGGTGCGTCGGGCCGAGCTGCCGGTGACGATAGCCGAACGCCTCGTCGCGATGGTGTCGGACAAGCTGCAGGCCTATCTCGTCAGCCATCACGAACTGCCTGTCTCACTCGCCACCGACATCGTCCTGGAGGGTCGCGAGCGCGCCTTGCTGCACATCAGCCTCGGCTCCAGCGAGCAGGAGCTGGAGCGGCTGGTGCGGCAGATGCATCGCAACCGGCGCCTGACGCCGCTGCTGGTGCTGCGCGCGCTGTGTCTGGGCGACCTTGCGTTCTTCGAGGCGGCGATGGCGGTCATGGCCAAGGTGCCGGTGATGAACGCGCGGATCCTGATCCATGACGCTGGCCCGAACGGACTGACCTCGCTGTATGAAAGGGCCGGCATGCCGCCGCGCCTGCTGCCTGCGGTGCGCGTCGCCGTCGAAGTGGTGCGCGGCACCGAGTTCGATGGCGGCGAGCGGGATCATGAACGCTACCGCTCCCGGGTGATCACCCGCATCCTGACGCAGTTCGAGGATCTGCCGCAGGAAGACCTCGATTATCTGCTGGACAAGCTTGGCGATGTGCTAACAGTGGCGGAATAGCTGCGGTGGGATCGAATGGTGGACAGGCTGAAACGAGAGACGGGTTCCATGCCCTGCTGGTCGACGGTGGCCGACCTCGGATGAAGGCGGCCGATTTCGTCGTCTTCGGGCATCCCCACCTGGCCGCGATCAAGCGCTTTCCGGCCGTCGAGTTCGCCGATTACGAGCGTCGGCTGACCACGATGCAGGAGACCCTGCAGCTTGTGCAGCAGGCCTATCTCGGCACCGCGCATCACGCCGTGATCGTGCTGGAGGGCTGGGACACCGCGGGCAAGGGCGGCATCGTGCGGCGGCTCGGCTGGGCGCTCGACCCGCGCAGCTTCAAGGTGCATGCGATCGCCGCTCCCAACGGGCGGGAAAAGTCCCTGCACTATCTGCAGCGCTTCTGGGAGCAGTTGCCGCAGCATGGCCAGATCGTGGTGTTCGACCGGTCCTGGTACGGGCGAGTGCTGGTCGAACGCGTCGAATCCTTCGCAACCCCGGCGGAATGGCACCGCGCCTATGACGAGATCAACGACTTCGAACGCATGCTGCTGGCCGACGGTGTGCGGCTGGTCAAGCTGTTCCTGCACATCACGCCCGAGGAACAGATGCGCCGGTTCCGCGCCCGGCTGACCGATCCGCTGAAGCGCTGGAAACTGTCCTACGAGGATTTTCGCAACCGGGCCCGCTGGAAGGAGTACGAGTCGGCGATCGAGGACATGATCGAGAAGACATCGTCCAAGCGCGCGCCCTGGCATCTGGTGCCCGCCAACAACAAGCCGTTCGGCCGGCTGGCCGCGTTCCGCATCATCGCCGACCGGTTGTCCAAGGGCGTCACATTGGAGCCGCGCGCACTCGATCCGAAGGTGGCGGAGGCAGCGCAGCACCTCCTCGGAATCAAGCTGCTGGAAGTCCACCACCACGGCCACTGAATGGTCGGCGGCAACTGCCGTTGGTGCAGGTGCGTCGGGCGGCGACCTTCATCGGTATCGTGTCAGCGTCCACTCGAGCGCGGCATTTTCAGAGTGACTGGAAGCGCCGCAGCGTCGGTACACCTCGCCCGCTTGCGGAGAGACTCCCCGCATCGCGCACGATGCGGGGAGATTCTTCCGCAAGCGGGCGAGGTGCTTACAGGCACAATGCCTCAATCGTCATTCCAGTGACGCTTAAGATGCTCTAGGCATCAAAATCGTAGGGCCGGCCCTTTGGTGCAGGGAGACCCGGTTCGCAGTCGATCGACTGTGCCATTACTCAAGGGCTGACGTGGCCAATGAATTTCTCCGGCGGCCTTGAGCCCCATTGCGAGCGGAGCCCTGCCTCAGCCGCGACGAGGTTGCCGCCATTGTGGACGTTCAGCCGGTCGGTGTCAGCCCAGTGCTCGTGTACGCGGCCCCAGGGATCGGCCCAATAGTCGTAGACCTGACTGCCGAGCAGGTGGCGGCCGATGCCCCACATATGTTCGTATTTGCTCAGGCCGGTCAGATATTCGTGGCCGATAAACACATCGTCGATGTCCTGCACTTCGAATGAGAAATGATTGAGGCCGGTCCGTTCATTCCTCATACAAAAGAATGCGTGGTGGTCGACATAGTCGTCGCCGGCGTCGATCCGACTGAACTGACCGATGATGTTTTCCCGATCACCGGCGTAAACATCGTCCGAGCCGATCAATCCGAGCGTATCGCGGAACCAGCGAACGGTGTCCTGGTTCTTCGGCGACCCCATGACAGCGTGGCCAATCCGCTTCACGCTGGACGGACCCGGAGCGAAGCGGATGACTTCGCCCGCACGGTTCAACGGCTCCACACCGGAGTTGATGGCCTGACGCGTGACGGCGATCGGCTGCACCGACTCGATCCCGTGGACGATCTCGATTGTATAGCCGTTGGGTTCCTTCAGACGGACGCGTTTGCCGCCACCGGGCTCGTCGATGTTCTCGATACCCGACGCTCCAGGGAATTTTGCGATCGCCTTTAGGTCGTCTTCGTTGCTTACCGCCCATGCGAAGCCGATGAAGCCAGGATCGCCCTTCTCCGTGATGTGGATGTGGTGGACCGGATCGGTGCCGCGCATATAGAGCGCGGTCGGTGTTCGCGCCGAGCGGACCATGCCGAACGCACTCAGAAACGCCTCCTGATCGTCGAGGTCCGGAGACCGAAGCCGGCCGTACGCCAGATCGCGCACCTTGATAACCGCCATGATCGCACTCCCATACCAATCCGGCATTCCAATGAGGTGGGGTATCCCGTGGTTGAGCGTGGCCAGTTTGTCGAGCTTCCGCAAGGCTTGCCGAATAGCCTGCTGATGGTGGGTGGAAGCTGCTGGACAGTGCCTCCGTCAACTGTTTCCATGGATGAACATGAACGCGCTGCCGCTGGCGGGATCGGTGCCGAAGCTGACGGAAATGCGGCCGTTGGCCATGTCAGCCTGGCTGTAGCCTGTCAGCGTAAGCGATGCCGTCGGCTTGCCGGCCGCCGTCGCGTGCACCGTCAGTCCGGTGAAGCCGGCCGCTCCCTGTCCGTCAGCGAATGCGATGCCGAAATCCTGTGGCGTAACGCCCCAGATCGTTGCCGCGTCGCCCGCATGGAAATTATTGGCCGTGCTCCAGATGTCGGATGCGGGTCCGCGATCATCCACGAAAAAGGTGTCCGCCCCGCTGCCGCCGGTGAGAAAGTTCGAGCCAGTGCTTCCATCCAGCACGTTCGTACCGCTGCTTGCCGCGATCGCATCTTCGCCGCTGCCGCTGTGGATGAACCAGTTGGGTGTCGTGGCGGTGATGTTTAAGTTGTCGGTGGTGACGTTGATGTATTGTTGCTGCAGGCCGCTGACCGGTCCGGTGTAGGGTTGCCCGGATGCCGTCACCGGCTGGCCCGTCGTGGTATCCTCGACTGCCAGAACGGGCATGCCGCTGATCTGCTGCTCGGCCGCATCGGCAGTCACCTGATGGCCGGTCTCGGTCGGGTGAAGATGGTCCCAGAACAGGAACCGGTCTTGCGCCGCAGCCCCGGTAGCCGCGAGCATGCCGCTGCTGGCATCGGTGAAATTGCCGCTCCATACCGGCGAGGTGACATCGGTCAGCCCAAAGGCCGCCGGGTCCGCGACCGCATTGTCGAGGAGCTGGAAGGCATCGATGACATGCACGTTGAGCGTGCCGGCACTGGCGATGGGGGCGAGCTGGTTGCTGAGCTTCGTGTTGTACTCGCTGGCGAGCTGCGATGCCGTCGCCTCGAGGGCGGGCGAAGGCATGTTGCTGCCGTTGACCAGCCCCTGGGTGATGTCCGGCGTCTTGCCGAGATCGGGCACGTCGAGCACCAGGAGGTTCTTCGCCCCATCCGCAATGAGGTGATTCACGAAGGTGATCTCGTTGGCAACAGCGTCGTTCACGTCGTCAGTCTGCTGCTGTGCGGTCAGGCCCGTGTTGGCCAGGATGTCGAGCAGATCGTTCGACCCGATCGACAGCGTGTAGAGCGCGCTCGCCGAGGGACCAGGCACCCCGGTCTGGAAGTCCGTGAGCTGCGCCGGCAGGGAGACCGCCTGGATTTTCAGATCGTTCGAGTTCTGTGGCGTCGTTCCGGTTTCGGCGCCGCCAAAGGCGAAGTCCGTGCCGCCGGCCAGGCTGGGCGCAAGAGTGCCGAGACCAAGGGCGATGGAGAGGTCCTGCACCCAGGTTGGCCCGTTGCTGAACACGTTGCCGGTGATCGGGCCGTATTTCTCCTGAAGGTAGGGCGGCGACACCGGTTCGGCCCCCACGATCGAGGTGGTGATCGAGAGGTTGCCGGCGTCGGACAGGCTGTCGCCGAATGCGTAGATGGCGCCGAAGGTGGGGAGTGATGTGCTCTGCGACATGGACAAAATCCTTTTCCGACGCTGGCATCCGCGCCGCCTGCCGCCGCGCAAGCCGGTTGGGGCCGTTCAGTTGCATCAAGCGGGGCACGGCGGGCGCCAGAGTGCTCACTCCGCGCTCGGCGTCTGTTTGGGACTTAGATGGCCACGCGTTCGACCTCATCGAGCGTGATCACGTCTCCCGCTCCGTCATGGATCTGCGCGGTTCGCTGGGTTTCGTGCGCTGCGATGGACGTGCACCGTCAATTGTTCCGGAAACACCCGCCGTCGGCTGACTAAACTCTGCCCATGCCGCCAAGACCCCCAAAGAGCCAAAGCACCACAATAACGAGTACAACCAACCCAAGAACGCCGCCTAGTCCTGTCCCGCCGTAGCGACTGTGAGCGTATTAGCCGCCGCCACCGCCAAATAGGAGAACCACCAAAAGGACGATAAGGATTATGTTCATGACCTACAAACCCATCAGACTTGATCACTGAAGAATGTCGGGAGCGAAGGCCGCTATTTCTTCAGCGCATCCCTCACCGCGTCCTTGACGCCACCAAGAGCATTCTGGATCTTGCCTTCGACCTTGTCCGCTCTGCCGTCGGACTGCAGCTTGGCGTCTCCTACCGCCTTGCCGATGGTCTCCTTGACCGAGCCCTTGATCTCCTTCGCCGATCCGACGATCCGATCGTTATCCATGACTACATTCTCCTGGGTGTTAGCTGCTCGTGTAAGATGGTTGAATAATCCGTACCCTCGACCGCGCCAGGCAAGGGAAGCGATGCAGGCAATCGCGTGGGCAGGCTTCGAATGGGCTTAATCCCCGGTGTTTTTCCGCACGGCTTGCCAGCAACGGCGGGTAGTGCCAAATGCGCCAAGCATGCCGGACGTTCACGCTGCCTCACGAGCAACGGAAGCCAGCAAACCCAGTTTCCACTATGACGACCACAACGAGGCCGGCGATATAGATGATACCGTTCATGGCAATCTCCCACACTGCGGCGATAGAGCGCAGCGCATCGTCGGGCATTTGCTGTACGAGAGTGCGGGTCGGCGTCGCATCGGTGTACGCCGTGCCGTTTTCACGTATGTGGTGGTCGTCCGTGCCCGCGTACATACACGTTACCGTGACACGGTTCACCGGAACGCGGAAAAATGCATTCTCGTCTTTATTGGTCTCAGTGTTCCCCGACTTTCCGCGCTGTGAGGTCGCTGATGATTGTTGCAACCTGCTCAGCGACCAATTCGCCGAACGTTCGGCTGTCGGCACTGAGCCCTTTGAAGGCATCGCTCGCTCGCTATATATCTCACGCGCGGTGCATGATCGGCTGCGCGGGACGCCTCTACCGCCCGGTCAGCAGCCCGTCTACCGCCTCGATCAGCGCCCGCGCCAACTCTGCGCCCGTTCCAGCGCCAGTCCTCGGCCACAACGTCGGAAGCGTCGATCTGCGCCAGCGCCGCATCGGCTTCTACCAGGCGCCGCTCGCCCTCGGCACGGTCCAGGTCGGCCACCGGCATCACCTCGTTGGCGCAGTTACGTTACGCGTACCTGCGCGGAGCGCAGTTGCAGGGCGCGTACCTGCGCGGAGCGCAGTTGCAGGGCGCGGACCTGCGCCGAGCCGGCCTTTGGAATGTCGTGGCGAACCGTCAAACCCAGATCGGCCGCGGCGTTCTTCGAAGCGTCAATTCCGATGTAGCACCGAAAAATTCCGCAGAGCGGGCCAGACAGCTTGCCGGCGTGCCGAACGCCGCCAGCAAGCGGATCGACATTGCTCTGACCCCGCGTGTTGGGGCAAGGACACTTCCGCGCGTCGCCACGGACGACGGACCCATGCTGCTGGACACCAGCGACGCTCCGGCGTTCGCGGCCCTCCAACCCGGACAGACCACCACCGACGTCGCGCTTTACGACAGCCAGCTTGCCGCGCTCCTGGCTGACATGGTCGCGCCGATCGCGCCCGAGGTGGCCGAGCGGATGGTAAGTCGTGCCAATGACGAATGGACGTCAGAACAGGCCAGATCGTTAGGCAAGGACCTCGCCTGCCGCCTCATTGCGGCAGCCGATCACAACGCGGTGCAACTGAAGTCCGCTACCCTCAAATACCTGAACGACCGCGTTGGCACCGGCTGTCCGCCTCCGGCAAAGCCTTGATCCTGCGGCCCGTGTATCGCGCGCGGGTTGCCGCCCGGCGTGGCAACCTCCATCTTACGGCTGCGCAACGCGGGAGCCACTCATGAGCAGCATCAGGATGCGCATCCACGTCGCCGACGATCACACGATCAGCGGCATCGCCCCGGCCGAACTGCCGGCGGGGAACACGAGGTAATCGTCAACGTCGGACCGGTGGCAACGCCGCCAACCAAACCTTTCAGAATGGCGGACTTCCCCATCGACCACGGCCCATGGGACGACAGTATCTCGCTGCGGCGCGAAGACATGTATGGCGATGACGGGCGCTGAACCGTGCTTCATCGACACGAAATGTACTGGTGTACGCGAACCAGGCAAGATCGATCCACCACGTCGAGGCTGCGGCGTTGCTCGCGCAGGTTGAGGCGGCCGGGGCGCCACTGTGGATCAGCGGCCAGGTCCTGCGCGAGTATATGGCGGTTGTGACCAGGGTGCAGGGCCAGATTGCCGCCCTGCCGAAGTCCCTGGCAATCGAGCGCGTGCGTTTCTTCCTCCAACGCTTCTGGCTGGCGGAGGACGGGCCGCCCATCCGGGCTCATTTGCTCAATCTGCTGTTGGCCTATCCCGTGGCCGGCAAGCAGGTGCACGATGCCAATCTGGTGGCAACGATACAGGCGTATGGCCTGAAGCGCCTGCTGACGTTCAACGTCGCGGACTTCCGCCGCTTCGCCGGCTTGATCACCATCGAGACGGCCTGACGCGGGAGTGACGCTACCGCCCGGTCAGCAGCCCGTCCACCGCCTCGATCATCGCCCGCGCGGACTGCGCGCGCTCCAGCGCCAGTTCCTCGGCCACCACATCTGACGCGTCGACCGCCGCCAACGCCGTATCGGCCTCTGCCAGGCGCCGCTCGCCCTCGGCACGTTCCAGGTCGGCCACCGGCATCACCTCATTGGCCAGCACAGTGCAGCGCTCCGGCGTGACCTCGGCGAAGCCGCCGGCGACGAACATCTGGTCGGTGATCCGCTCGCCCTCATACAGTGCGATCACCCCGCCGCGCAGCATGACGATCATCGGCTGGTGGCCTTCCAGCACGCCCATGTCGCCTTCCGACGCCGGGATAACCACCATGTCCACTGGTCGGGTCAGCAGCAGCCTCTCAGGGCTGACGATTTCCAGGTTCACCGGCATGGCGGCTTACGCGGTCGCCTTCAGGCTCTCGCCCTTCTTCACCGCGTCCTCGATCGTGCCGACCATGTAGAAGGCGGCCTCCGGCAGGTGGTCGTATTCGCCGGCGCAGATCGCCTTGAAGCTGCGGATCGTGTCGGCGACGGGGACGAACAGGCCGGGAAAGCCGGTGAACACCTCGGCCACATGGAACGGCTGCGACAGGAACCGCTGGATTTTCCGGGCGCGCGCTACCACCAGTTTGTCTTCTTCCGACAATTCGTCCATGCCCAGGATCGCAATAATGTCCTGCAGCGACTTGTAGGTCTGCAGGATGCGCTGCGTCTCGCGCGCCACGTTGTAGTGCTCCTCGCCGACGATCCGCGGATCGAGCGAGCGCGACGTCGAATCCAGCGGATCGACCGCGGGATAGATGCCCAGCTCGGCGATCTGCCGCGACAGCACTGTCGTGGCATCCAGATGGGCGAACGATGTGGCAGGGGCCGGATCGGTCAAATCATCGGCCGGCACATAGATCGCCTGCACCGACGTGATCGAACCCTTGTTGGTCGAGGTGATGCGCTCTTGCAGCGCCCCCATGTCGGTGGCCAATGTCGGCTGATAGCCCACCGCCGATGGAATGCGGCCCAGCAGCGCAGACACTTCGGCGCCGGCCTGCGTGAAGCGGAAGATGTTGTCCACGAAGAACAGAACGTCCTGGCCTTCCTCGTCGCGGAAGTACTCCGCCATCGAAAGACCGGACAACCCGACACGCGCGCGCGCACCCGGCGGCTCGTTCATCTGGCCGTACATCAGCGCCACCTTGGAACCCTCGGTGCTGCCGTTCTCGCCGAGCTTGATGACGCCCGCGTCGATCATCTCGTGATACAGGTCGTTGCCCTCGCGCGTGCGCTCGCCGACGCCGGCGAACACCGACACGCCGCCATGCGCCTTGGCGATGTTGTTGATCAGCTCTTGGATAATGACGCGTCTTGCCGACGCCGGCGCCGCCGAACAGTCCGACCTTGCCGCCCTTCAGGTAGGGCGCCAGCAGGTCCACCACCTTGATCCCCGTCACCAGGATTTCCGCCGATGTCGCCTGCTCCTCGAAGGTCGGCGCGTCGCGATGGATCGGGTAGCGCTTCGTCGTGTTGCAAGGGCCGCGCTCATCGATCGGCTCGCCGATCACGTTGAGGATGCGCCCGAGCGTCTCCGGCCCCACCGGCACGGTGATCGGACCGCCGGTGTCCACCACCTCCTGGCCGCGCACGATGCCGTCGGTGCTGTCCATGGCGATGCAGCGAACGGTGCGCTCGCCGAGTTCCTGTGCGACCTCCAGCACCAGCGTGTGGTCCGCCAGCTTCGTGTGCAGCGCGTTCTGGATGAACGGCAGCTCGCCGTCGAACTGCACGTCGATGACCGCGCCCATCACCTGGGTCACGCGGCCGACGATGTTGCTTGCCATCTTGCTCTGTCCCTTGCGTATCAAACGGCTTCGGCGCCGGAGATGATCTCGATCAGTTCCCGCGTGATGTTCGCCTGGCGCGCGCGGTTGTAGTTCAGCGTCAGGCGCTTGATCATGTCGCCGGCGTTGCGGGTCGCATTGTCCATCGCGGTCATCCGCGCGCCGTTTTCGCCGGCCGCACTTTCCAGCAGCGCGCGGTAGATCTGGATCGCCAGCACCTGCGGCAGCAGCCGCGCCAGGATCGTCTCCTCGTCCGGTTCGAAGTCGTAACTTGCGCCGCCCAGATCGAACGTCTCGCCCTCGGCGGGCGGCGGCGCCGGAATTAGCTGCTGCTCGGTGACGATCTGCGAGATAACCGAACGGAAGCGATTGTAGACGATGATGCAGGCGTCGATTTCCCCCGCATCCAGCATTGCGGTGATGCGGGTGCCGATCTCCACCGCGTCGGAGTATTCCAGCCGCCGCTTGCCGGCATAGGAGATGTCGCCGGTGATCCGGCTGGCCAGTTCGCGGCGCAGGTAGTCGCGCCCCTTGCGTCCGACCGCGAGTATTTGGACAGTCTTGCCCTGCGCTTCCAGCCGGCGCGCCAGCGTGCGCGTGGCGCGGCCGATGTTGGAATTGAACGCGCCGGCCAGGCCGCGATCCGCCGTCACCGGAACCAGCAGATAGGTCTGGTCCTTGCCGGTGCCCGCGAGCAGCGGCGGCGCGTCCGGCATGTCCGCGACCGACGCCGCCAGGGCGCGCAGCATGCGCTCCATGCGATCGGCGTACGGCCGCGCCGCTTCGGCCTGTTGCTGTGCGCGGCGCAGTTTGGATGCCGCCACCATCTTCATGGCGGAGGTTATCTTCTGGGTCGATTTCACGCTGTTGATACGCGTGCGGAGCGCTTTCAGGCTGGGCATGGTTATCCCCCCGACCGAGCTTCAACGTCATGGCCGGGCCTGTCCCGGCCATCCCCACCCGCACAGGTGCCGCGACGGATGGCCGGGACACGCCCGGCCATGACGGGTAAGCCGTGATCGGAACGCAAAGCTCGGTCTCCCGCCCTAACTGAACGACTTCGCGAAATTGTCCATGAACCCGGTCAGCTTCTTCTCGGTGTCCGGCTTGATCTCCAGATCGGTCCGGATCGACTCCAAGATCGAAGGCTCGCGCGACTTGAGATCGGACAGGAGCTGCGTCTCGAATGCGCCGATGCGGCCGATATCGAGCCTGTCGAGATAGCCGCGCACGCCGGCGAAGATCGCCACCACCTGTTCCTCGATGGGCACCGGCTTGAACTGGGGCTGTTTCAGCAACTCGGTCAGCCGCGAGCCGCGCGACAGCAACTGCTGCGTCGACGCATCCAGATCCGAGGCGAACTGTGCGAACGCCGCCATTTCCCGGTACTGCGCCAGCTCCAGCTTGATGCGGCCGGCGACCTGCTTCATTGCCCGCACCTGCGCGGCCGAACCCACACGCGACACCGAGAGGCCTACGTTCACCGCCGGCCGGATGCCACGGAAGAACAGCTCGGATTCCAGGTAGATCTGCCCGTCGGTGATCGAGATGACGTTGGTCGGGATATAGGCCGACACGTCGCCGGCCTGCGTCTCGATTACCGGCAGCGCGGTGAGCGAACCGGCGCCATGCTCCTCGTTCATCTTCGCCGCGCGCTCCAGCAAGCGCGAGTGCAGGTAGAACACATCGCCCGGATAGGCCTCGCGTCCCGGCGGCCGGCGCAGCAGCAGCGACATCTGGCGATACGCCACTGCGTGCTTTGACAGGTCGTCGTAGAAGATCACCGCGTGGCGGCCGTTGTCGCGGAAGAACTCGCCCATCGTGCAGCCGGTGTAGGGCGCCAGGAACTGCATCGGCGCCGGATCGGACGCGGTGGCTGCGACGACGATCGAGTACTCCAGCGCGCCGTATTCTTCCAGCGTCTGCACCAACTGGGCGACGGTGGAGCGCTTCTGCCCGACCGCGACGTAGATGCAGTACAGCTTCTTGCTCTCGTCGCTGCCGGCGTTGATCTGCTTCTGGTTGATGATCGTGTCGATGATCACCGCGGTCTTGCCGGTCTGGCGGTCGCCGATGATCAGCTCGCGCTGGCCGCGGCCGATCGGGATCAGCGCGTCGATCGCCTTCAGCCCGGTCTGTACCGGCTCGTGCACCGACTTGCGCGGGATGATGCCCGGCGCCTTCACCTCGACGCGGCTGCGATGCACGTCGGTCAGCGGGCCCTTGCCGTCGATCGGGATGCCAAGCCCGTCCACCACGCGGCCGAGCAGCCCGTTGCCCACCGGCACATCCACGATCGAGCCGGTGCGCGCGACGGTGTCGCCCTCGCGGATCTGGCGGTCGTCGCCGAAGATCACCACGCCGACGTTGTCGGTTTCCAGGTTCAGCGCCATGCCGCGCAGGCCGGCGCCAGGGAATTCCACCATCTCGCCGGCCATGCAGTTCTGCAGGCCGAACACGCGCGCGATGCCGTCGCCGACGGACAGCACCTGGCCGGTCTCGGCGACGTTGGCCTCGGTGTCGAACGCGGCGATCTGCTTCTTGAGGATCTCCGAGATCTCGGCTGGGCGGATCTCCATATCAGGCGGCTCCCTTCATGGCGTACTGCAGGCGCTGCAGGCGCGCCTTGAGACTGCTGTCGTAGAGGCGGGCGCCGATCCGCACGACGAGACCGCCGAGCAGGTCGGGCTCCACCGCTTCAAGGATGTTGACGTTGCCGTAGCCCGCCTCGATCAGCCGGGCGCGAAGCTGCTGGCGCTGCACGTCGTTCAGCGGATGGGCGGATGCGACGTGCGCGGTGATGATCCCCCGCCGTTCGGCCACCAAGGCGGCGAAGGCCCGGACGATGTCGCGCAATGCCCGGAGGCGGCGGTTGGCTGTGATGACGCCGACGAAATCGCGCACCGACTTGCCGAACCCTTGCTCTGCCAGCACCGCGGTCGCGGCCCGGGTGGCCTGGTTCACGTCGATCAGTGGGGATTCCAGCAACCGTCGGAAGTCCGCGCTGGTGTCGATGAGCTGACCCAGCGCCTCCATTTCGGCCACCACGGCATCAAGCATGTGCTGTTCATCGGCGTGGGCATAGAGCGCGGCAGCATAGCGGTCGGTGAGGCCGCCGCCGGATGCGATCGTGGTAGCGCCGGTTGTCGTGCCGCTGGGGGCCACGTGCCGTTCCCTATGCTTGGGGCCGCGCCGGAGCGCTGGCGTGGGTGGGAGACCGGCCACCCGACCGGCGCGCGGCGTCTAGCATGGGGTCCGGGGGCTGGCAACACGGCGGCGAGCAGGGTCCCGGCCGAAATGCGTGGGGTTACGAGAATTGCACCGGTCGTCCGACTGGTCTAAATTTGTTGGATGGATCGCGCTCCCACGCAAGGTGTCGTCTCTGTCGGGGCTTACGATGCGAAGACCCGGCTGTCCGAACTGCTCGACCGCGTGGAGAACGGCGAACAGATCGTCATAACCCGGCACGGCAGGCCGATCGCTCGTCTGATCCCTGAAGGCGGACACGATAAAACTGCCGCGCGGGCAGCAGTCGCCAGGCTATTTGCCCTGGGCGAACGATTGGCCAGGCAAGGCGTCGATCTCACCGATCAGGAAATAAGGGCATTGCGCGACGAGGGTCGCCGCTAGCGGCATGGCTGCCCTCGTGCTGGATGCGTCCGTGGTGCTGGCGGTGGCATTACAGGAAACCAACAGGCATCTGGCCGTGCCTATTATGGCGCTTGCGGCGGATGATAGCGCTGCCGTGCCGGCAATCTGGCACCTGGAGGTCGGCAACATCCTCCTGTTGGCCGAGCGCCGGGGCACAATCTCGGCCGCCGATCGTATGGCTGCGCTGCGGGATCTTTTCCGGCTCCCCGTCGATGTCGACCACGACACGGCATCACGCGCCTGGCGGGATACGCTTACCCTGGCGGAACGGCACCGGCTCACGCTGTACGACGCGGCCTATCTGGAACTCAGCGTGCGGCGATCGCTGCCGCTGGCCACATTCGACGCGGCGTTGCGGCGGGCTGCCGCTGCGGCGAATGTGCCGCTGCTGTGACGGAGTGCGTGCGTGGCCTCTGACCTGTTTGCCGGGGCTGGCCTGCGGCCCAACAACCGTCCGCTCACGGTATTCCGCGCCGACCTGATCGCCTGCGACCAGACCTCATGGGAGGAACTGTTCGAAGGGTTCACCTCGCTCCAGGCGATCACCTTCTCCAGCAGCCTCGAGATGCTGCTGCGGCTGGCCGATCGGCTCGACGACATCGAGATCGTGTTTGGCTCGGAAAGCATCCTGTCCAGGGAGCACCTGGCACTCGCCCAGGCGAGCCAGACCATTCGGGCCTATGACACCAAAGACGCGCTGGTCGACCATAAGGCGCTGACCGAGGCCCTGGCGCGGCTGCTCGGCCGCACCGGGCAACGCCTGCTGGAGCGCGTCGCCGCGGGCTCGCTGCGGTTCCGGCTGCTGCGAGGCCGCCCCAGCCACGAGAAGCTGTATCTGCTCACCGGTCCGGTCGGCAGGCGAGTGATCACCGGATCGGCCAATCTGAGCCTGGCCGCATTCGAGGGCCGCCAACAGGAGGTCTATGTCGCCTTCGACGGCGAACCCGCATGGGAGCTGTTCGACGGCTACTACCAGCGCGACTGGAACGAGAACAGCGTGCCGGTGGAAGCCGACGCGCTCGTGGTGCAGGGTGCCGACGGCGCCCAGGTCGCGCGCCAGACGCCGCTTGCGCTGGAAGAAGTGCCGATCGTGCGGGTGCTGAAAGCCGGTGTAGCGCTGGTGGACGAGACGCCGAGACCGATGCCGCAGGGGTTTACCACCGATCAGATGCGCACTGCGGCTGCTCTGGGCGCGGAACTGAAGGATCTCACGCTGCCGAAGGACCGGACGGGGCGCACCATCATCAATGCCGCCTCGGTGCTGCGGGTGCTGCGCGCCTTTCGCGCCCGGCCGGTCGGCGAGGCCACCGACGATCGCATCCCACGCGCCGAGATCGATTTCGCGACCGGCGAGGTGCGGCTGGACGGCGTGCTCTGGCTGCGCCCCGATGAGACCATCCCGGCCGACGATATCGCCCGGGACGCCCGCATCCTGGTCGACTACCTCGGCAGCTTCCTGGCGTTCTTCGGCAACGGCGCCGGCGCCATCGAGGTCTACTGGTCGTTCCTGGTCTGGCTCTATTCCGCGCCGGCCGCCCCGCATCTGCGCCAGGCCGCCGTGACCGTCGGCATCGATCCCTGGGTCTATCCGGTCTACGCCGTGCTGTTCGGCCGCTCCAGCGGCGGCAAGACGCTGTTCACGAAGATCGCCGCCCGCTCGATGTTCGGCTTCGAGAAGGTGATGCGCAGCGGCGAGTTCACCGCCAACGGCGCGCTCGGGATGCGCGAGCGACTGGGCGCCATCCCGCTGCTGATCGACGATGTGACCCGCGACCGGTTCACCCGATACGTGCCCGACCTTGTGCGGACCGACCAGGAGGGCGGCGGCCAGTATGCGCCGGTGGTGCTGACCACCAACCGCGACGTCACGTCCATCCCGCCCGACCTGACGAAGCGCATGGTGACCTGCCACATCGATGCGGCGATCCCGGAGAACCGCTCCGTCACCGAGCGCAACGCACGGCGCGCGCAGAACGAGATCGGCACGGCACTGTACCGCGCCTATCTGCAGCGCCTGATCCCCGAGGTGCGCGCCATGCGCGCCGAGATTGACGCCGGGGCAGATGGGTTTCCGGACCTGCTTGCCCGCTCGGCCATGCTGCTCCGTGGCGTGCTGGGCGAGGCGCTGGGCGAACTGCCCGAATGGGCTAGGCTGCTGACCTACGGCGACTATTTCGGCATCCGCCATCGCCGGTTCCGCGACCAGCTCGCCGACATGCTGCGCGACGCCGATGACAGGGTCGCGATCAACCGCGGCGCCGGAGAGCTGACGATCAGCTTCGGCGGCGATACGAACCAGGCGACGCAGTTCGCGCGCAGTGTGCCGGATTTCGCGCTGAAGGGGCGGTTCGCCGACATGGTCAAGCTGGACCTGCGGGCGCTGGAGCAGGAGATGGGGTTCGCGGTCGGGCGGTCGTCCGGTTGGTGGCGGCGGCTGGTCGGGCGGTGAGAGTTGACCCGGGACATTAGTTGTTCGCTCCGATCGTCAGTCCTGCACCGTCTTGGCTGGCGGAGGCCGCCACCCACGGGTATCTCTGCTGCACAAAGACCAGTGAGACCACGTACCTTCCAGGAACTTCGTTTTGATTTAGATCAATGACATTGGGCCATGTATAGCGGACCATTTCATATCGCAACTAGAAGATCGGCGGGTGTCGCGCCCACCCCGCGGCTTAGCCATGAGGCCAGTTGAATAGACCCTACCGAATACCAACCGAACGGAATTTGGTACATGACGGACGCAGGCGAAGACGAGCAGGTGATCCATTTGCTGTCGGCGGACCAAGCGAAGCGGGCCGGCCTCGGAGAACAGTTGCAGGCGGCCATTATGGCACGGCGATCCGAGCTTCTGGGAGTACTTAGGCGGGTGCCTGGCTTACTCAACGTCGTGCGAAAGCTCGCCAGTGACGGCAACCTCTACCGCGTCTTAGTAGGTACCGCGTCTTAGTGAGTAAGGAGAACGCTGCGCTGGTCCGCGAGGGCGCTGATGGCTTGGTGAAACCCTGGCTCATGCGCAATGGGCGTTTCGTCGAGAATGTAAACTTAATGCGTGTGCCGCCCGATATCGCCGGCGCTGTGGCGGTGCTAGCCATCGAGGCGGCGCTGGCGGAAGTTTCGGCCGAACTTGATCAAATCAAGAAGGGCGTAAGTGATCTGGCTAACCTCATCGCCCAAGCCAACCAAGGCGGTCTTAGGGGCGCTATCACGGCATTGGAGGTTGCACACCAGATCAGGGACCCCGGGACGCGGCGGAATGAAATACTGGCCGCATCGCGCGACGTTCTGATCCAGCTTGGGACGGTGATCGGCCAATTGACGGCACACATCCAGCAAATGCCAGTGGCCGAGACAGGCTTTTTCGATGGCTGGAGCGGCGGTTGGGAAGACGAAGCCGAGAAGGCGCACGAACATGTGCGGGGCGACTTCGCTGTAATCGCGGAGGGTATGCGCTGCGTATTGGCGGCCTATTGGGATCTGTCTGAGTTCAAGGCTGCGCACGTCGCATTCAGGAAGATCCGCGCCGATTTAGACGATGCGGGGCTTGCGACCGCGTCGGAGCGCGCCCGTCTCCTGCCATATGTCACGGCCGGCGGCGCGCCAGAGGAAGTGTATGCTCGAATTCATCGCTGCTAGCACTCAAGTGGAAGAGAGGCTGAGGGGGATGGCGGAAGGCACCACCCCAGGGCTGGAGTTGACGTTTGATCTCGAAGAGATCTCGAAATGATTGGAGGCGGAGATGAAATCTGACGGATCGGCTTGCGAATGTGGCCGACAATTGAGGAAGGATGAGAGTCGCTGCCCATGTTGCGAAAGGAAAGCTGCAGCGTCGTGGAAGATACCTACGAAGGTTGCCCTCGCTTCAGCCGGCACATTGGTCGTGACTACAGTCCTGGCTATTATCACGAAGGGCGCCGTCAAGCCTAAGATTTAGCCTAACGGCGGGATAGGTTCATGTTTGACGCATCGTCCTATGCGACGCGCGCGGGTTCGGTCGCACCACATCAACGCCGACATCATGTATGCGCTGCGCAAGTATGTGCAGGCGACGGGAGACGAGCAGTTCCTGCGCGATTACGGCGCCGAGATGCTGGTGGAATCCGCACGGCTCTGGCTCGACCTGGGCTTCTATTCGGAGACGAAGGGAGGACGGTTCTGCATCAATGCCGTCACCGGGCCCGACGAGTACAATACGGTTGTCAACAACAACGCATATACCAACCTGATGGCCCCAGGAGAACCTGCGCTATGCCGCCGCGACTGTAAAGGCGCTTCGTGCGACGGCGTCGGATGCATACGACACGCTGGTAGGCTAAACGGCGCTCGATGCGTCGGAGACGGATGCATGGAAGCGCGCGGCGGAGTGCATGTACGTGCCATACGGCGCAGCGCTGCGGATAATCCCGCAGGACGACGGCTTCCTCGAGCGCGAGCGCTGGGATTTCCGCAACACGCCGCCCGACCGCTATCCGCTGCTGCTGTTCTACCATCCGCTCGACATCTACCGGAAGCAGGTCATCAAGCAGGCCGACGTGGTGCTGGCCATGTTCCTGCTGGGGGATACGTTCTCCGTCGAGGAGTAGCGACGGAACTTCGAATTCTATGACCCGTTGACCACGGGCGAACTCGTCGCTGTCGTCATGCGTCGAGGCGATCATCGCGGCACAGATCGGCGATGTGCAGAAGGCGATCGACTACGGGATGTCCGCTCTGCTGATGGATCTGGCGGACGTCGGGGGCAATGTGAAGGATGGCTGTCACATCGCCTCGATGGGCGGTACCTGGATGTTGCTGAACTATGGTCTCGGCGGCATGCGCGATAACAATGGCACGCTCTCGTTCTGGCCGCGTCGCGCACCGGAGGACAATGCCATCCTTCGGTTCCCAGTGACGTATCGCGGCCAGATGCTGCAGGTCGAGATCGCTCAGGAGAAGGCGGAATACACGCTGCGCGACGGTGATCGGCTCGTGATCCACCATGCATCCGAAGAGATCGTGCTGACCCGCGAACACCCGGTGGCCGTCCGGCGGATCAGCCCGAGGTGAGCATTTGCGATGCGCGGCCCGGCTGCGTCAGCCGACGCTCGGCGCCGCATCACTCCCCGGCCAGCCGTGCCGGCATCAGCGGCGCCGCCAGACGCATCAGGTGCGCGACATCCGACGCGGTGTCGATCGCCAGCAGGGCATCTGCCAGGCGGTCGGTCCGCTCAGGACCCAGAACGCCAGCCGCCAGCCCGGTGAACTTAGCCCGCAACTCCGCCTCGGTGAGGAAATTGGACGGCTCGCCCTTCGGCACCACAACCTTACGGCTGAAGCTCTGGCCGCGCGCAGCGATGGTCAGCCTGCCGGACATGTTGGCGGGGAACTCGGCTTCGATCTCCGGGTCGAACTCGCACACAATCTTCGGCAGCAGGCTGCGCACCGCGGGGTCCCGCAGCAGTCCGTAGCTGTCCCAGCCCATAGCGCCGGTCGCCAGTGCGGCCGAGATCACGAACGGGCCGCTGAACTGGCCATCCACAACGTTCTGCGGATCGGCCTTCTTCTCTGGCGGCTCGCCGATCAGCATCATCCCCGCCCGCGGCAGACCGAGCGTGACCGAGCCGATCTCCCCTGGCTTCAGGTCGTTGGCGGCGCGCAGTGCAAGCGCCGCGTCGATCCCGGCATGGCCGTAGCGGCAGGACGGATAGGGCTTCACCGCGGTCGCCATCAGTTCGAACACCGTGCCGAGGTCCTGCACGGCGCGCGCCGGGTTCGGATCGGGTGCGTAGGCGTGCAGGAAACCGTGGCGGCCCTCCAGCGCCTCGGCGGCGCCCTTGAAGCCCTCGCGCACCAGTGTCGCCGCCATCAGGCCGTTGCAGGCGGCCCAGCCGACCTGGAAGCGCTTGGTCCAGGCGCCGTTGACCAGGAACTGCAGGCTGCCGGCGCATTGGCTGAGCACCGTGCCGAGCGCACCCTCCACCTGCTCCGCCGACAGCCCGAACACCCGAGCCGCCGCCGCGGCCGCACCGAACGCGCCGCAGGTCGCGGTGGGGTGGAAGCCGCGGTCGTAGTGCTCGCCGGCCGGCAGTGCCAGGGCGACGCGGCAGGTGACCTCGTAGCCGGCGATGATGGCGGCCAGCACGTCGGCGCCGGACGCGCCGGCCATCTCGCCGGCCGCCAACGCCGCCGTGATCACCGGCGCGCCGGGATGCAGCGATCCCGCGGCATGCGTGTCGTCGAAGTCGAGCGAATGGGCCAGCGCACCGTTCAGGAATGCCGCGCCGGCGGGCGTGTAGCGTGCCGCGTCGCCGAATACGCCGGAATTGCCGGCGGCCATGCCCATGGCGCGGGCGGCGGCGAGGAACGACGGCGTGCTTTCCGCGTCGTGGCGCGCGCGGACGATGTTGCCGACCAGGTCCAGCACCAGGAAGCGCGCGCGCTTGACAACGTCGGGCGGCAGTCGGTCCAGACGGATGTCGGCGGTGAATTGCGCGAGGTCTGCGGTGATGCCCATGGCACGGTATCCTCCGGTCGTTTGCGTCAGTGTGGGCCAAAAGCGCGAGTTGGGCCACTCGCGGGGATGACGCCTCTTGTCGTCGTCCCTGCGAATGCGGGCGGCCGATAATAGGTCAGTTACCGACCGAGCTCGCGTAGCGGCGTTTGCTGCCGATAGAGGCTGCATGTGCGACGCGGCCGTGAAGGTGTCGCAGGTCGATCATCTTTTCCTAAGCCAAGAACGCGCTCGGAACAAACTTGATCAGGTGCAGCGGGACGGCACCTCTTATCGTCATCCCCGCGAAAGCGGGGACCCAGGCTACAACTGGGTCCCCGCTTTGCGCGGGGATGACGATAAAAGCGATGACGATAAGAACGGAAGTCCGGCCACAACCGACGTAGTTGAACAGCGGCAAGTCCTCCGGCCATCACCCCTGCCGCCAACCGACGACGGGCCGCCAGCACTTACATCCCCCGTGGCTTCGCGGTAGCCTGATCGGATCAGCCGAAGTGGAGGAACAACGGACATGAATGCAGAGGGCGGCGGGCAGACCTGCCTCAAGGGCGTCAAGGTCCTGGACCTCACCCAATTCGAGGCGGGCCCGTCCTGCACCGAAGCACTGGCTTGGCTTGGCGCCGAGGTGGTCAAACTGGAAAATCCCAGAAGCGGCGATCCCGGCCGCGCGCTCGGCGGCAAGCCCGGCGTGGACGACCCGTATTTCCTGCTGTTCAACGCCAACAAGAAATCCATCACGGTCAACCTGAAGGACCCGAAAGGTCTCGCGCTGGTCAAGGAACTCGCCGGCAAGGCCGACGTGATGGTGGAGAATTTCGCGCCGGGTGCGATCGAGCGTCTCGGCCTCGGTTATGACGTGATCAGCAAGCTCAATCCGTCGATCATCTACTGCCAGGTGAAGGGCTTCGGTGAAGGCAGCCCGTACGAGAAGAACCTGGCGTTCGACATGATCGCGCAGGCGTGCGGCGGCACCATGAGCATCACCGGCGAGCGCGACGGCCGCCCATTGAAGCCCGGTCCGTCGCTGGGCGATACCGGCACTGGCATGCTGCTGGCAATTTCCATCCTCGGCGCGCTGTACCGGCGCAAGGAGACCGGCAAGGGTGATCACCTGCAGGTCGCGATGCAGGACGCGATGCTGCACTACATCCGCATCGCCTTCGCAGCCCAGCACCGCACCGGAGACACCAAGGCCGCCGGCCGTGCGGCGGACAGCAGCGTGTCCGGTGCCAACCCGCCGATGGGCACCTTCCCATGCCAGGGCGGTGGCCTGAATGACTACGTCTATGTCTTCACCAGCCGCGCCAATCCGGAGCACTGGCGGCGTCTGCTCGGGGTGATCGGCCGCGAAGACCTTGTCGGCGACGCCCGCTACGAAAGTCCCGCCGCGCGCGCCGAACGTCCGGACGAGGTGAACGCGATGATCACCGAATGGACCAAGCGGCACACCAAGTACGAGGCGATGGAGATCATCGGTGCGGCCGGGGTTCCCGCCGGAGCGGTGCTCGACACGATGGAGCTTTATAACGATCCCGACCTTCGAGAAGCGCAACATCATGCAGACCATCCAGCATCCGACGGTCGGCGCGTTCAAGATGGTCGGCTGGCCGGTGCGCTTCTCCGGCAATCCGCCGCCGGTGAAGCCGTCGCCGATGCTCGGAGAGCACAACGAGGACGTGCTGACCCACTGGCTCGGCCTGGATGTCGGCAAGGTCGGCGCGCTGAAGAAGGACGGCGTGGTCGGTTAGGCGCCACCGCGGCGGCCAAACACATAGATCAGAGCCTGCAAGCGAGGAGACGGACACATGGCTGAAGTAAACGGTGGTGATATCATCGCGCGCTGTTTGAAGAAGGAAGGCATCGAGGACGTCTTCTACATCATGGGCGGTCCCATGCTCGGGACCGAGGCCGCCTGCATCAAGGAAGGCATCCGCATGATCGATGTCCGCCACGAGCAGGCGGCGGCGTTCATGTGCCAGGCCTACAGCCGGCTGCGGCAGACGCCGATCGGTCTGCATGGCGGCGTCGGGTCCCGGCGTGACCAACCTGATCACCGGCGTCGCCAATGCGCTGATCGACTGCTGCCCCGTGGTGTCGCTCGGCGGATCGAGCCCGATCAGCCAGTTCGGCCGGCAGGTGTTCCAGGAGATCGACCAGGTCGAGCTGATGCGCGGCTGCAACAAGCACGTCGATCGGCTGCTCAACCTGAAGCGCATCCCGCAGCAGATCAACTTCGCGCTGCAGAAGTCGATCACCGGCAAGCCGGGCCCGTCCTACGTCGATTGCCCCGGCGACATCCTCTACACCAAGATCGACGAGAACCAGGTCGACTGGAGCTACGCCGGACGGCCGATCATGGACTCGCGCCCGCTCGGCGATCCGCGTCAGGTGAATGCGCTGGTCAAGGCGCTGGCGGAGGCGAAGCAGCCGCTGATCGTGTCGGGCTCGGGCGTGATCTGGTCGCGCGCCTGGAACGAGATGCAGGCGTTCGTCGAAGCCGCCGGCATCCCGTTCTATACCACTCCGCAGGGCCGCGGCGTGGTGCCCGACGATCATCCGTGCTCGTACCTGGCGATGCGTTCGTCCGCGTTCCGCGATGCCGACCTGATCATCGTGCTCGGCACGCGGATGAACTACATCATCGGCCACGCCTCGCCGCCCCGCTTCGGGCCGAGCGCGAAGATCGCCCGCATCGACATCTGCTCCGGAGGAAATTTCCGCGGCCGCCCGCTACGTCGATATCCCGATCGTCGGCGACTGCAAGGCGGTGCTGCAGCAACTGCTCGACGGCATCAAGGGCAAGGTCAACGCCGACACCTACAAGACGTGGCGGCAGAAGCTGGCCGAGGGCGAAGCGGCCAAGCGAAGTGCTGCGGGCGCCAACAAGTACGCCGAGGACGGCGACATCCATCCGGTGCGCATGCTTGAGGAGGTGAGGAACTTCGCCAAGCGCGACGCGATCCTGTGCGTCGACGGGCAGGAGACATTGAACTACGGCCGCCAGACGATGCCGACCTTCATGCCGGGCCATCGTTTGAACTCGGGTCCGTTCGGCACGATGGGCGTCGGTCTGCCGTTCGGTGTCGGCGCCAAGGTCGCCTGTCCGGACAAGCAGGTGATCGTGGTGCACGGCGACGGCTCGATGGGCATGAACGCGATGGAGATCGACACCGCGGTGCGGCACAAGATTCCCGATCCTGATCGTGATCAGTCTGAACGGCGGCTGGACCGGCGATCCGAAGCGCGAGAAGCCGGGCCGCGATCTGGGCTATGTGCGGTTCGACAAGATGTGCGAGGCGCTGGGCGGCTACGGCGAATACATCACCCGCCCGGAGGATATCCGCCCAGCGCTGGAACGTGGTCAGGCCAAGGTCGACGAAGGCATGGTGGCGCTGATCAACGTGCGCACCGACTATCGCGCCCGCTTCGCCGGCGCAGCGTTCTCCGACTACTCGACCTGAGAAGATGAGGCGAGCCAGGGGGGGACCGCGCCCCCTGGCACGGCTCGTTAGTCGTCATGGCGGGCGCAGGCCCGCCATCCACGTCTTCACGTGGCGTAAGCAAGACATGGATGGCGCGCCTGCGCCCGCTATGACGAGCAGGAGTGGACCTTTCAACGATGCACATCGCCACCTCGCCTGCCTTCAAGGAGAACGCCCACAGCGCCATCGCCGATGCGGGGCTGCAGAAGGCATTGGCGCGCAGCGGTCCGAGCTTCGTCGCGCGCCGCACCGCCGCCGTCGCCGCACTGCCGGAGTTCGAACGGCTGCGCGACACGGCGCGCGACATCAAGAACCACACGCTCGCCAATCTCGACTTCTACCTGGAGGAATGGGAACGCAAGGTCGTCGCCGCCGGCGGCCATGTGCACTGGTGCTCGACCGCCGATGAAGCGCGCGCCGCCGTGCTGGACATCTGCCAAACAGCGGGAGCGCGCACCGTCACCAAGGGCAAGTCGATGATCAGCGAAGAGCTGGACATCAACGACCACCTCGAGCGCAACGGCATCACCCCGATCGAGACCGACCTCGGCGAATACATCATCCAGCTCCGCCACGAACTGCCGAGCCACATCATCGCGCCCGCGTTCCACCTGAACCGGGAAGACTGGGAGGAGAGCTTCCGAAAGTCGCACACCGATCTGCCGCCGGATCGCGTGTTCCGCGAACGGCGCGACATCCTGACCGAGGCGCGCACCCGATTGCGCCAAAAATTCCTGGCCGCCGACGTCGGCATCACCGGCGCCAACTTCCTGGTCGCCGAGACCGGCAGCAGCGTCATCGTCACCAACGAGGGCAACGGCGACCTGACGCAGACCCTGCCGCGCGTGCACATCGCGCTGGCCAGCATCGAGAAGATCGTGCCGACGATCGAGGACTGCACAAGCCTGCTGCGCGTGCTGGCGCGTTCGGCCACGGGACAGGATTTTTCCGTCTACACCACGTTTTCCACCGGCGCGCGGCGGCCAGGCGATCTGGACGGGCCGGACGAGTACCATGTCGTGCTGCTGGACAACGGCCGCTCGGCGATGCTGGGCACCGAGTTCCAGGACATGCTGCGCTGCATCCGCTGTGCCGCGTGCATGAACCACTGCCCGGTGTATGGCACCGTTGGGGGACACGCGTATGGCTGGGTGTATCCCGGGCCGATGGGAGCGGTGCTGACGCCGGCGCTGATCGGCGTGGACACAGCGGGACATCTGCCGAATGCCTCCACGTTCTGCGGCAAATGCGAGAGCGTCTGCCCGATGAAGATCCCGCTGCCCAAACTGATGCGTCACTGGCGCGAGCGCGAGTTCGAGCGCCATCTCACGCCGCCGGTGGTGCGCACCAATCTGGCGCTGTGGGCGTTCTTCGCGCGGCGACCCGCGCTGTACCGGCTGGCGACGCGTGCGGCCGCGATGACGCTGGGACTGATGGGACGCAAGCGCGGACGGTTCAGCAAGCTGCCGTTCGCCGGCGGCTGGACCGGCGGGCGCGATCTGCCCGCGCCGGAAGGCGACACGTTCTTCGCCCGTTATGCACGCGAGCAGCGCGCGGGGCGGATACGGTGAGCAAGGACGCCATGCTCGCCGCGATCAGGCGCGGGCTGCGTCGCGGCGCGTTGCCGGAGGATCAGACGGCGATGCTGCGCGGACGGCTCGCGTCGCATCCGCGGCATTTGATTCCGGCTCGCAGCCGCATATCGCATGCCGAGCAGGTCGCGCTGTTCGCCGCCAATCTGGTGAAGGAATTCGGCTCCGTCGCGCGCGTGTCGGATCTCGACGCCGTGCCCGAGGCGGTGGCGGCGTACCTCGCCTCGCAGAACCTGCCGACCGACATCGTGATGGCCCCGCATCCGGAATTGCGGTCGATCCCATGGCCGACGCGCCGGTTGCTGCGAGTGCGCGAAGGACGCGCGGAGGCGTCCGACACGGTGAGCCTGCAGCACGCATTCGCCGCCATCGCCGAGACCGGCACGCTGATGCTGCCATCGGCAGCCGAGCGCCCCACGACGCTCAATCTGCTGGCGGACACCGAGATAGTGCTGCTGCGCGCATCGCGCGTGGTCGGCGCCTATGAGGAGGCGTGGGACATGCTGCGCGGCGAAATCGGCGACATGCCGCGCAATGTCATGCTGGTGACCGGCCCGTCGCGCTCGGCCGATATCGAGCAGACGCTGGAACTGGGTGCACACGGCCCGCGCCGGCTGCATGTGGTGCTGGTGGAAGACGCAGCGGCATAGCGGCGCGATGCTGCGCGGCCCCTGCTCGCCGCGTAGACTGCCCTCGGAACGCTTGCGTTGGCGAGTGCGTTGCTGCTCTGTCTCGGATCATGGACAACCCGCGCCGCTCCCGCCTGACCGAGGCCGACCATGCGGCATGGGCAAGCTATGCCAGCCGGATAACCCCCCTGCCCGGCCGCAAACGCCCGGTCCTGACCGAGCCCCCCATGTCCGCGGACTCGCCGCCCTCGGGTCGCCAGCCCGTGCGCCGACGATCCGACCGCGACCTGGCGCGCATGTGCGTGGCGCGCACCCTGTGCCAACCGCGGTGACTGTCGGCACGCAGCCGGGCGGTGTGGACAATGCCACCTGGCAGCGCCTCCGCACCGGCAGGCTGCGGGGCGCGAGGGTGCTGGACCTGCATGGCCAGACGGCGCAGCGAGCGTACCACGCGCTGGTTGCCTTCCTGCGGACGGCGCACGCGGACCGGCTGCGCTGCGTCGAGGTGGTGACTGGACGAGGGAGCCTGGAAGGGGGGGTGCTCCGGCGCGAACTGCCGCTGTGGCTGAACCTGCCGGAGATCAGGCCGCTGGTGCTTGCGGCCTCCCATCCGCACGCGGCCAATCCGGGATCGGTGCGCCTGCTGCTGCGACGCCCGCGATGACCCCGTTCGGCGCCAGGCTCCGCGCGCTGCGGGCCGAGCGGGGGGTGACGCTGCAGCGCCTGGCCGGCGAACTGCAGGTATCGGCGGCGTATCTCTCCGCGTTGGAGCATGGCAAGCGCGGCGCGCCGAGCGCGGGGCTGGTGCATCAGGTCAACGAGTTCTTCGGCCTGATCTGGGACGATGCGGAGGAACTGGCGCGGCTCGCACGGCTGTCGCGTCCGCGGGTGACGGTGAACACGGCGGGGCTGACGCCGGAGCAGACGGCGCTTGCCAACCGGCTTGCGCAGACCATCCACCGGTTGTCGCCGGAGACGGTGGCCACGCTGCATTCGGTGCTCGATACGACGACAACGCAACCGAAGCCTCGGCTGCGGCGGGCGGCTGGGCAGGGTAGGCGGGGGTAGGAAGAAGGAAATTTCACCGCAGAGGCGCAGAGCGCGCAGAGAAGTGCGTTCGCGGTGGGCTTGGTCCTGCAGCGGGGAACAGGACGCGCGCCTCCTCGTCATCCCCGCGAAAGCGGGGACCCAGTTGCAGCCTGCGTCCCCGCTTTCGCGGGGATGACGATCAGAACGGAAGGCTATTCGCAACTGATGTCGCGACGAGTTCCTCAGCCGTTTGGTTTCAATCCGGATATGGAACCAGCGCCAACTCCGCGAGGCGCTTCGCCGCGGTAAAATCGTAGTTTCGGTAGACGTGCAGCTTGTTGCCGTGCGACGGGCCGCCGTAGAATTTCTCGTATTGCTGATGGCGCCCTCCGAACTCGCTGCCGATCAGGTCCCACGCCAGCTTCAACAGCGCCACGCGTCGCTTCGACGGGAAGCCGGGCGATGCGATGTATCGTTCGAGCTCCCGCGCGGTCTCCGGGTTGTCGTAGTCCAGCCGCGACGACGGCAGCATGATCATCGCGCCCCCACTCAGATCGCGCGCCAGATCGATCAGCCTGGGATTGAGGTCGGACTGCAGCGCCATGACCGAATAGAGCGCGACCCTCGAGGGCCATACCACGCCGTCCTCGACCGTCGCGCGGGTTTCCTGCGCCTCGACCATCATCTCGACGATCGAGGCCAGCGCGGCCATCTCGCCGAGCTGGGCCTGCTGCGCCGGAAGCGCGTCGACGCCGGTGATCTCGCAGTGGTACTTCATGACCCCGAGCAGGAACCGCAGCTTGGTGGCGTAGCGGATCTGCGCCTGATAGTTGCCGTAGACGTGCGATGGCGTCTTCCGCCACTGGTCGCGGCAGAGTTCGACATTGCGATAGATGAAGACGCGTTCCCATGGAACGAAGACGTCGTCGAGCGTGATGAGGGCGTCCGTTTCGTCGAACCGGCTCGACAGAGGATAGTCGAACTCGGTGACGGCGTTCGTCGCGTAGGACCGGCGCGGATAGATCTTCAGACCAGGCGCGTTGATCGGCATCGCCACGCTGATCGCATGGTTCTCGTCGCCCGGGACCTGCGGGTGGATGCAACTCAGGAACAGATAGTCGGAGAATGGTGCGCCCGTTGCGAGCTGCTGCGCTCCCTTGAGGACAATGCCGCCGTCACGTTCGGCGACCACGCCGGCGCACAGCGTCGGGTCGGATTGTCCGTGCGATGGCTTGCTTCGGTCGATCTGCGGCGGCGCGAGCGCGTACGATATGTAAAGGTGGTTGTCGCGCGCATATTCGTAGAACGCCAGCAGATTGTCGGCGTAGCGCTGGCCGGCGGTCGCGAAGAAGCCGGGATAGGCGGCGAAGCCCGCAAAGAACCCCGCGACATGATCGGGCGTGCGGCCCATCAGCCCGAAGGTGTGCTCGGTCCAGCGCTGGATCATGCGGCGCCGCGAGCGCAGGTCCTCCGGTCTTTGCGGGATATGATAGCACCAGAGCACGGGCTTGCCGGTCGTGGGAGAGGGGTAGGTCATCAGCTCGCGGTTCGCCGGATCGGCGGCAATGTCCCACAGACCCGCGATCGACCGTGCGGCTCCGCTGAAGGCCGGGTGCGACGTGACGTCCCTGACAATTTCGCCATCGTAGACGACCTGGCGTCCGTCGTTGCGGATGCTGGACAGGTACTGGGCACCGGTACGGAGGCCGGTCGGCGATGCGGGGTCCTGAGTGCTTGGCGTAAGGACCGGTGCGGTCGTCATTTCCACCTCGGACAGCGATTATCGGCTGGCAGCGCGAGCCGCCGTTCTCGCAGGATCGTCGCCGCGTCTGGTCAGGCTATGCGAGTGCCCCTGTCCGAAGCAATCAGAACCTGCATGGCGGGCCGGCGGCTCGCGATGCTCGCTCGTGATGACGATAGTGCGATCCGAAACCGACGGTTTGGTCTAATCATCCGGGCGCGCAAGCAAGCTGGGAAACGGGGCAACTTCCAGCATGGAATTCAGTGTCGACAGGGTGAAAACCCGACCATCCGTATCCCGGACGACCGGACCGAGTGCATCGTTGATCCGGGTCCAGCCGATGCCGCTTAAGACGGCGATGAGCGGCACTCCCCCAAGCCTAACTGACTTATCTCTCAGGCTGTTGAAGCGCAATGCCTTGTCTCTGGCTGGTACCGCCATTGTTCGTGCCTTTGCACTCCAGCATCGCTTTCAAGCTGGCGTCGCGAGGATCGAAGACGACAAAATCGGGCGCAAGCGTCACATGCACCTCAAATCGCTCCGCGATATCAGCCTGGTTGTGACTGCCGGTTCGAATGAAGCTGAGGCCATGTTCGGTGAACAATGCTTCAACCGCGTCTTCGATGAGATCGCCCCGTCTGGCGGATGTGGCGTCCAGCACCTGCCGGAAAGCACCGCCATAATGCCGTTGATGTAGGAAGACTTTCAACGGCACTCCACTTGCCGCAAAGTTGCGGACGCTGTCCCATCCATTGGTGGTATCCGCCGTGTCCTGTTTGCTGCGCAGCCCGGGCGGAGCCTCGCCAAACAAGTCACCATCCATCACCTCGACCACGGTATGTGCTGCGATTGCGGCCTGTCGAGCCGCCCGCGCGACAGCGGCGCGCGCTTGCCGCCTCGGTTCAGTAACAACGGTAGCCCGCTCCATCGCATCGATCTGCGACGAGGACAGCGGCTCGTGGTTGGCGGGGCCAGCAGCAAGAAGCGATGAATGGGCGAACTCCTCCTTCGTCAATCCCAGCAGCGTCCTGAATATGAGAAGCGCCCAGGGCATTGACCCATGGTTTCTTTGAGATCCGATTCCGCTACCCGCGAGAAACCGGCGGTCAGTCGATCAGCCTCATCGTAGGCTCTGAAGAAATGAGCGGGCTCGTAAAACGGCGCTTCGTGAATGTACGCAAAGTCAGGCGCGAGATGGGGCATATAGAGTGCGCGTGCCACCGCTGCATAGATGGTACCGTGTTCACCAGTACCATGCCGTTGAGGGACCAACCTTATCTGCTGAACTCGCTGGGTCCAGGTCTCCGCTGCTAGAATTGCATTTATCGTGGCGTCGATTGTCACGGTCAGCCCAGGCGAGCACTGATTAGCAGCCCGGGGATGTCGTCGGCGATGTCGGCCGCAATCCGACGCAACGCGTCTCGCACGAACTGCTGGTGTATTTCGAAGCCACCCGACTGGCGACCTAATCGACGGGCCACGACAATAGTGGTCGCACCTCCGGCGAAGGGATCTATGACAATGCCCCCAGCCGGCGATGCCGCCTTGATGAAGAACTCGGCCAGCCCCTCCGGCATTGCTGCGGTATGCGCTACGCCCCGATGTTGATTGTAGGTCTGCGAGACGCTCACGACATTCCCGGGATCGGCACCCCCCAGGAGGTAGGTTTTGGTCCGATCACGGCCGAACCCTGCTTCAGGACCGCGGCGCCCCGCCGTATCCCGTTTACGCCGAGCGATCTCGGCCTCGTCCGCTTTATAGGGCACCCGGACAGAATTGAGATCAAAGTGAGGCTTCGTCCCCCTGAAAAAATGATAAACATACTCAAAGCAGTCTTTGGTTCTTGGTCCGAATTTACCGGGGACACCATTGGGCTTCGCCCAAATGTAGGTCTCCAGCCAGCGCCAGCCCATGTTCTGAAGGGCTAACACCAGTTGGTAGACATAGGGATGACGCTGGCCTTTCAACGGGCCCCTGTTGGCGACTCGGTTCTTGATATTGATAATTAGACTGCCGCTGGGCTTTGCAGCCTCGTACATGTTGCGGGCGAAAGGCAGAAACCTCTCAACATAGCGATCAGGATGGATGCGGCTGTAGGCGCGCGCATCGGCATACGGTGGGCTGGTGAAGAAAAGGTCCACGCTTTCCCTCGGCAGCTGATCGAGCAGCTGTTCAGCATCACCGTGTAGCACGCCGTATGCCAGAACGCGGCGCAGCACATCGACCGGCTGGCCACGGATATCAGTCGAATCCTGGTCGGATAATCCGTCGGCACTGTGGACCAGCTTCAGCGCCATTGGTCTACTCATTGGCGTCCTGCTTAACCGATGCTCTGTCAGGGGCGAATACGCCGCGTCTCCGTCGTTCGACCATGGGCTGCCCTTACCCTACCGTTCGCTTCTGACTAACCCGGCATGCCGATTTATTCCCAGGGCCGGGCCGAGAACATACCATGCACACGAGGCTTGTTAAACAACTTTGTCGTTCGATACCCCATGTGCTGCCTTAGGAGGAACGGGATCAGCGCCGTTTGGGTCGATTCCTCATCGCTCCGCTTCCGGAGCTACCGCCCGCTGGCCGGACCAAGTCGGCGGCTCTTCACCCCTTTCTGCAGTCGGCTCGAGTGGACCCCCGTGACGGCGCGCCCGCAGCAAGTCTCCTGCACCGCAACCGACCACCATCGCCTGGTTTCATTGTTTTGACTTTATGTTAACAGTGGAGTTAGTATATCTGATATTGATAATGTCACGGACCCCCCTCACGGACCCATGGACCTCCCGCCCCACGCCTTCGCCGCCACCCGACACCAACCACCTCGACATCACCGCCGAGGACGTCGCCGCCGCCTTCCGTCCCTGGGCTGCCCCGGACCCCGCGTCCCCACCGGACCCGACAACGCCACGCCCGCCCGCCGAAGACCCCCTCGACCCGATCTTCACCGACGACACTCTCTACTCGCTGATCCAGGCCATCCCCACCGCCGCCACCGACACCGTGGACCACAAGGTCGCCCGCAAGATCGCCGCCATCCACATGCTCCGTTCGCTCGACGCGCAGCAGCCGGTCGAGGCGGCGCTCGCCATCCAGGCGGTCCTGTTCCACTACGCCTCGGTAGCTGCCCTGCACCGCACCGCGCCACCCGAGCAGTTCGCACATCACCAACCGCGAGATCGGCAGCGCCGCCCCCTCCTCGTCCCTGTTCTGCCGACTGCTGCATGAACTGGCCTGGAAGCAGCGGCCGATGCCGAACGCCCTGCCCGCACGGAACAAGCCGCGTTGCGGAGGTAGGACCCCATGCCCTGTGGAGCCACCGGCTGAAGATGTGGCGCCGGCGGCAATCCCACGCTCGCCCCGCGCTGCGGCGCCCGCACCCGCGCGGGCGCCGCCTGCCGTCAGCCGGCGATGGGGAACGGCCGCTGCCGGCTGCATGGCGGCCACAGCACCGGCCCGCGGACGGAGGCCGGCCTCGCCCGCATCCGCGCCGCCCGCAGAAGCATGGTTATTGGAGCCGGGAAAGCGAGAATGGGGGTGTTGCGCCGAACTGGTGGTCATGGGGTGGATGTGGCTGCTGGTAGCGAAGCGCGGGCGCGCGCGGCGGCGGATGGGCGCGCGGCGGCTCGCCTCGATCGAGAGGAGGCTCGAACGGGCGATGGCGGCGGCGGCGGCACTGGAGGACACGCCGCACCGGCCCAATCCGCGTGCATCTGCATAGCTAACGCTCAGAATCACCGCAGCCTGCGACGAACTTCTTCTAAGCTGCTAATTTGGCTAAGGCTTCCGTCCCAACGTTTCGTACCGTTATCAAAGCCGTGACGATGACCCGGCCCTGGTTGGTCAGGTGATAGCGATGCGTGCCACGCAGCTTCTTGATCAGCCCATGTGCGCGCAGCAGAGCGAGCAGGCGCGACACCGCCGCCGCGCGCCGCCGCTGCGCCGGCTTGGCGGCCTCGGCATCGGCGAACAGCAACTGGCGCAGATCGCGGTTGCGTAGGCCATTGACGGTGAACTCGCCCCGGCTGATCGCCTCGAACAGCGCGGCGTCGCCCGGTGCATGCGGATTGAGCGCGCGGACCCGGCGGCCGTCGCGCGTGACCGGCTGACACAACCGGGCGGTCAATTGACGCAATGGCGTGGTGTTCTCCACCGATGCCAGCGCCCGCAGATAGCGGTTGTTGGCCGCCTGTGAGGTCTCGGCCCGGCGCGCCAGATCGGCGATGCCTTGGCGCATCGCGCTGCCAAGCACCGCGTCGGGCACTCCGGGACCAGGAGTCTTGACAAATCGAAACCCCCCCCCCCCATAGCCTGCCCCCCGCGACGAGCCGGGGGATGGCAGTCGTGCTCGGGCCGAGCACGCGATCATCCCCGGCCATCCCCGGGGCATGGCTAGTCGTTGGTACAAGACGTCCTGGTCCCGAAGTTATGCCCCACGCGGAAGCCTGGTCAGCGCATGCGCCTTCGGGGCGCTTCTTCACATCGCCCACCACCTCCGCCTGAAGCGCGGCGGGATCTCGCCGATGGACGAGCCTTGCGGCCGAGGAAGCGCATCACGTCCGGGCTGCGGAACGTGGTCAGGCCATGATGCACGAGCTTCGGATACAGGCGGGCCAGCGACCCGGTGTCGCGAAACGGGATGTCGGTGGCCCATTCGCTTTGGTAGGTCGACCAGTGGTATTCGGCCGGCCATGCCTGAAACATCTCGTCGTGCAGCGGGTTCAGCTCACGCGCGATGCCGTTCAGGAGTTCGGGCCACGCCGCGCGCAGCTGTTCATGCATCAGACGTTGCGCCTGTTCGGGGGCGTCCAGCCAGGTGAAGCAGTTGTCGCGCTGAAGATAGCCGACGCCCGCCGCGGCCATGCTGCTGGCCAGCCACTCGCCGCCGTTGAGGCAGATCTGGATGGCGAACGGGAACCCGGTCTGGATACGAGCATGCATGAACCCGAACCGCGGGTGGACCTGGTAATGATAGAGGAACAGACACTTGCGGTGGCGTGGTTCGAGACGCAGTTCTTTGGCTGCGCGGCCGCGCACGATCTCAAACGATGGCATTGCTCGACAGCCGTCAGGATGCAGATCAGCCCTTCCTCCACGCCGTCCGCCAGAGCGATCGCCGGCGATCTCTTCCTGGTTGGTGCTGCTCGACGCCAGATAACGACCGGCCGGCCGGCGCCCCCCGGCCGGCGCCGGGCCGGGCCGGCCAGGGCCTCGAAGCGGCGCGTACCCGCTGCGTCAGTTCTTGCGCGTGCGTGGCGAAGTCCTTCAGCAGCACCTTCATGGTCCACAGGTAGCTGCTCATGCCGGCCGTGTAGGACAGGAACCGTAACGTCCCACGGAACACCAATCGGTCGAAGCCCGACAGTGTGCCGATGACGGCGTGCGCATGTTTGGTTATGAATGACGCCACGGCGTTCCTCCCTGACTGCTGCGGCAACTTTGGTCGGAAGCCAGTCTAGCGGATAGCGGGGGAACGCCGTGCTCCTGTTAGGTTGCGGTCGGAGGCTG
>CAWCDM010000016.1:0-111315 GCA_963794185.1 uncultured Alphaproteobacteria bacterium
GGATATGAGAAGACGAGGACCGGATGGTTTACTTCGATGATGCCGTGAGCCGCTAATTGAGGCTAGACGTACCGGGGTTATGCGCCTCCGTGTCCCTGCGGTGTACCAGCGTTCCCGCACGCTTCCGGGGAGCCCCTGCACTGGACCCCGGTTGGTCCTCCACCGCTGGCAACTGGAGCAACGTCCGTTACTAATACGGCGATTCCATGAAACCGACTTATTGTGCCGGATTCCGCTGGCACCGCCACATGTTGTAGCCTGCGATCACCTGAACACTGAACATGCGTGCGGGTACGATGGCAGCACCTCGGCGGGTGATCGAGATTTCGATCGGCGATGAAGACCTTTGCGCGACTGGAGGCAATCGCGCGGTCTAGAACGGAACCGGCGTGTCGGGTCGCGCCGGCCAGGCTATGGAGCCAAACCCGGCCACGACTAATGCGGGCTGCTCACCGTGCCGTGGCGCCGTCTCCCGCGTTGCCTTCGCGACCTCCTCCGGGCTGGCCTCCGCGGCTCCGGCGCCCAGCTTCACCGCGCCATCCGGTTGCGGACCGCGATCGGTGCGACGATCACCTGGCTGACGCCTTCCTTGCGGATGTCGAGTTGATCGGCGACCTTCGGCGTCACGTCCACCACGCGGCCGGCGACGAACGGTCCACGATCCTCGATCTTCACCGTGGCGGACTTGCCATTCTGCACATTGGTGACCTTGGCGGTCGTGCCGAGCGGCAGGGTCTTGCTGGCGGCGGTGTCGCTATTCGGGTTGAAGCGGTTGCCGTTGGCCATCTTCCGATTGGTGAAGTGCTGCGCATAGTAGAGACGCGGCCGGACTGCTTGCGTCCGGAAGGATCCAGATTGGTGCCCTTCTGCGCCACCGGCGGCAGGCTCGCGAGCTTCTCCGCTTCCTGCTTCGCCGCGGGCTGTCGGGAGGCGGCGTCGCCGCCCGAACCGGCGGGGCGGACAACAACATCAGCCCGATCGCGGCCGCGACTTTCCGTGAAAGCATTTCGCGCTCCTCCCCGTGCCGAGCAGGAACCCGGCGCCAGCCGTTCGGTTCGGCGCTTTCTCGGTCCGCGTCAACCGCGCGCCGATTGTGAACGGCGCGCGCTCACTGCGATCAGCCCAGAAGCCTGGCGAAGAATGCCAGCGTGCGCTGCTGCGCGAGCTCGTAGTCGGGCTTGCTGAAGCTGCCGCGCTCGTCGCAGCCGAAGCCGTGCTGCGCGCCCATGTAGACGTAGGTCTCCGCCTTCGGCTGGGCGGCGCGGACGGCCTCGACATCGGTCATCGGGATCGATGCGTCCTTCTCGCCGAAATGCATCTGCACCGGGCAGTTCGGCCGCTCGTCCTTGGTGCCGGCGATGCCGCCGCCGTACCAGCAGGACGACGCCGCGAAGCTGTGGCTGCGCGTCGCGCCCCACCAGGCAACGGTGCCGCCGAAGCAATAGCCGACGATGCCGAGCTTCTTGCCGGCGAGGTGCTTCGCCGCGGCCTCGACGTCGGCCATCACCTGCGCGTCATCCAGCTTCATGCGATAGTCGCGGCCCTTGTCGATGTCGGCCTGCGTGTAGCCCAGCTCGATGCCGCTTCTCGACGCGGTCGAACAGCGCCGGTGCACAGACCGCATAACCCTCGGCTGCGAACCGGTCGGCCATGTCGCGCATGTGATGGTTGACGCCGAAAATCTCCTGGATCACCACGATCCCCTTGGTCCCGCCGGCCGGTCCGGCGGTGTAGGCGGAAAGCGTGAAGCCGTCGGCGGCCTTGAGGTCGATCGTGCTGCCCATGGGTTTCCTCCCGGTTGTGCGTGCGGATCAGAAAACGCAGGATGCCGCCATGGGCGAGATCGTCAACCTTCATCGGGCGAAGCAACACCGCGCGCGCGTCGACGCCGCGGCGTCGGCAAGCAGAACCGCGTTCGCCATGGCCGCACCAAGGCCGAGCGCGCGAACGACGAGCGTGTCGAGGAGCTGCGGCAGGCGCTGCTCGATGCCCTACGGCGTGGCGAAGCGCGCGAATGATGCGACCAACGTCCGATAGATCGGCCGCTTGAAGTCGACCGCCAGCGCCGGCAGCTCCGCCAGGTCGGCCCAGCGCCAGGCATCGAATTCCGGATCGGGATCGGCATCCAGCCTGATGTCGCTGTCCTCGCCGGTGAAGCGCAGCGCGAACCAGCGCTGCCTCTGGCCGCGGTAGCGTCCGCGCAGCGCCACGCCGACCAGATGCGGCGGCAGGTCGTAGATCAGCCAGTCGGGATGCTCGCCGATGATCTCGGCGCGATCGGTGCCGATCTCCTCGGCCAGTTCGCGCAGCACGGCGGCGCGCGGGTCCTCGCCCGGATCGATGCCGCCCTGCGGCAACTGCCAGCCGCCCGCCGGCCCTTCTGCGTTCGGCAGATCGGCGCGGCGGGCGACGAACACCCGGCCTTGCGGTCGAACAGCACGGCGCCGACATTCGGCCGGTACGGCAATGGGTCGCCGCTCATTTCGCTGCCTCCGCCGGGGGCCTCACCAGCGCGCTGACCGGAGCGAGCGTCAGGCCGTCGGCGGCCAACCCGTTGCCCAGGCCGCAATGCGATCGACGGTGACCGGCCGCACGGCCGTGGCGAGGCCGAGGGCACTGCCCTTCTCGCGCGCCAGCTTGGCAAGCCGGGCCAGCTTGGCATCGATCTCGGCGGGCGTTGCGGGTTCATCGATCACGATGTCGATGCTGCGTCCCCACGCGATGGGCAGCGGTGCGGCGCCGGGCCGCGCATCGACATAGAGCAGCCCGCGTGCGCCAGTTCGGTCAGGACCGGGTTCATCTGGTCCGGCAGCGCGGCAAATCGCTCCCCACGCGTGGTGCCGAGCGCGCCCGTGGCCCCGACATAGCCGGCTATGCGGGACATCGCCCATTCCAGTCGCTGATGGTTCTGTTCCGGCGGCAGATTGGCCATCATCGCCTGCGAGCCCGGATCGTTGAGCGGAAATCCCTGCGGCTCCATCGGCAGCGACAGCAGGTACTCGTGCTCTGCGATCCGCGCGACGGACAGCAGCTTCGCCGGATTGGCGGCATAGGGCGAGAAGGCGAGCGTCACCCGCCGGGGAGCGTGCGGATGGCGGCGTCGCTGTCGGCCTGGTTCAGGCCCACGCCCGCCAGGATCAATCCGATCCGTGGGCGCCGCGTGCTCTGGTCGAAGCCGGCGGCATAGACCTGCATCGGCATCCGCCCATCCGTCGCGATCCGCGGCAGCGGATTGTCCGGCTGACCGATCAACGGCTCGAGCAGGGCCGGGTCCGGATCGGCGATCGGCCCCGGTGTGTCGCGCCCGGGCGCGGCCTTGCCTTGGCCGCGGGTGCCGGTGCCGCCGGCGGCGAGGCCGCCTGGGGGCGGGGCGGCTCCGCGGTGGCGCGACCGGACGCGCGGCGGCGTCGCCGGGGGTCCGAGCGTCTGCAGCGTGACGCCGCCGGCCGCGAGCAGCAGCAGGACAACCAGCCAGAACAGCCCGAGGCCGCGCCATCCCGTGGCCAGCGAAGCAAGTCCCCGACGCGGCAATGTCGCGGTCCGGCGCGCCGCCGCCCAGGGAGAATCAGTTGGCGGTGACGCGACTCTGCGCCGCCATCGCCTTCGCCACCACCAGTGCCTGCTGCAACTGGAAGTCGGTGTCGTCCGGCTTGGCCGGATCGAACTTCGGGAAGCCCTCCGGCGGCTTGTTCGGGATGTCCTTGGCGATCGGCGGCAGGTCGGTGCGCGGCGCCGGCGGAGCATCCGGCGTGCCGCCCCGGTTCTTCAGCACACGGTTCAGGTCGGACTCGCGCTCCGGCCCGAACCGCGGCGTTTCCTCGCGCGTCTCGGCCACCGGCACGTCCGGCGTGATGCCGAGGCCCTGGATGGACCGGCCGGACGGCGTGTAGTAGCGCGCCGTGGTCAGGCGCATCGCGCCATTGCCCGGCAGCGGGATCACCGTCTGCACCGAGCCCTTGCCGAAGCTGCTGGTGCCGAGCAGCACCGCGCGGTGATGATCCTGCAGCGCGCCGGCGACGATTTCGCTGGACGACGCCGAGCCGCCGTTGATCAGCACCACCATCGGCAGCCCGCCGGTGATGTCGCTGCCCTTGGCGTCCCAGCGCTGCGCGTCTTCGGTATGGCGCGCGCGCGTGGAGACGATCTCGCCCTGGTTGACGAAGTCGCCGGATATCGCCACCGCCTGATCGAGCAGCCCGCCCGGATTGTTGCGCAGGTCGAGGATCAGTGCCCTCATCTTGCCGCCCGACTGCTGCTTCAGCGTCTTCACCGCCTGCTTCAGCCCGGCATCCGCCTGCTCGGTGAACTGCGTCAGGCGCACATAGCCGATGTCGCCTGGCTCCATGCGCTGCTTGACCACCTGGATGTGGATGACCTCCCGCAGCATGGAGATCTCCAGCGGCTTCTCGACGCCTTCGCGCTTGATGGTCAGCGTGATCTTCGAGTTGGGCGAGCCGCGCATCTTGTCGACCGCGTCGTTGAGCGACAGTCCCTGCACGGTCTTGCCGTCGAGCGCGGTGATGATGTCGCCCGCCTTGACGCCCGCCTTGGATGCCGGCGTGTCGTCGATCGGGCTGATCACCTTGATGAAGCCGTTGTCCTGCGTGACCTCGATGCCGAGGCCGCCGAACTCGCCCTTGGTCTGCACCTGCATGTCGCGGAACGCCTTCGCGTTCATGTAGCTCGAATGCGGGTCGAGGCCGGTGAGCATGCCGTTGATGGCGTTCTCGACCAGGTCCTTGTCGGTGACAGGATCGACGTATTCGGCGCGCACGCGCTCGAACACGTCGCCGAACAGCGTCAGCAGGCGGTAGGTGTCGGCGCGGCTGCCGTCCTGCGCGAGGGCGGCGTTGACGCCGAAATCGAAGCCAAGATGGCGGCCGATCAGGCCGGCGGCCGGACCGATGGCGATGCCGGCGACGAAAGCGGTGCCGAGCAGAAGCCCTGTGCGAAAGCGCCGGGAGCGAAAGTCCATTCGTTTCATCCTCTGAGCGGCCATGCCATTCGGGGCAGGCGCGACTTCTAGCATGGGATTGGAAGGATCATCTTGTCGCGCGCACTGGCTTCTGCCGTCCAGTGTTCAATTCTTAGAGTCTGCGATAGTTCAGCTGCTTGCTCGCAGCCACGGCGCCGGGTTTACCGGCTGCCCGTCGCGCCTGAGCTCGACATACAGTGCCGGGCGGTTGCCGGAGGCGCCGGGTTGCCAGGCCGGCATGACGCCGACCGGCTCGCCGGCCGCAACCTGCTGTCCCACCCTGGCATCGAGCCTGTCGAAGCCGGCCAGCACCGCATGGTAGCCGCCCCCGCAGTCCACGATCAACAGCAACCCGTAACTGCGGAAGGTCGTGGCGAACACCACGCGGCCGCCGCAGGGCGCCACCACCCGCGCCGACGGCGGCGCGTGATAGGAGATGCCGGTGGCCGGTCCCCCTCCGTGGGATCGCCCCAGGACCGGATGATCGTTCCGGCAACCGGGGCGATCAGCTGGCCCGTGGCTGCGCGACGGCGCCCATCGTTCCGGCGCCGGGCGGCCGCTCCAGCGCGGCCTGCCGCTGGCGCGCCGCAACCGCTTCGCCGGCGTGCTTCTGCCGCTTTGCGCCAAGCGCCTCGTCGCGGGCGCGGGTCGCCTCGGCGCGCCGCTGCGCGTCCAGTTCGCCCAGCATGGCGCGCAAGGTCTCCGCTCTCGATGCTGCGGCGGCCGCCCGCTGCGACGCTTCGGTGGCCTCGCCTCGGCCTGTTTCTGCTGCGCCCTGGCGGCGGCAATCTGCTGATCGAGGGCGGCGGACTGGGTCCGCTGTTCCGCCTCGGCCGCGGCCAGCTTCGGTGCCTCCGACTGCATCGCGCGTGTCGCCGCCTCGAGCCGGGCCTGTTCCTGGCGCAGCGCCACCGCTTCCTGGCCAAGCTGTCTGGCGAGGCCACGCAGCACCAGCACACCGCGCAGCGTCTCCTCCGGCTGTGCCGGACCGCCAGCAGCGTCTCGGCCGGGAACAGCGACAGCCGCTCGATCAGCGGCAGCAGCGGCTGCATCGTCTCCGCATGGGCATCGAGGCTGGCCTGCGCCTGCCGGCGCTGTGCCGCGAGCTGCGTCCATGCGCGCGGCGGTTCCGCGGTCGCCGCCTCGGCGTGACGGAGCCGCGCGGCCGCGGCGATGCGGTCCGCCGCCAGGCGCTGCGCCTCGGCCGCCGCCGCGGCGGCGCGGGCGGCGGCCTCCTGCTGTGCCGCGAGATCGGCGGCGCGCGCCCGTTCGGCCTGCTCCATCTGCTGGCGGGTCGCGTCGGCCTTCGGCGGGCGCGCGGCCTGCGCGGCGACGGCCGCCGCGACGATCGTCAGGGCCAGAAGGCTACTCCGCCGCCCGCGCCGCATGGGCATGGGTCAGCGAGGTCCCGGTCATTTCGCGCGGCTGCTTCAGACCCATCAGCTCGAGCAGGGTCGGTGCAACATCGGCGAGCCGGCCGTCCCGCAGCGACGGTCGCGCCGCCGCCCATCAGCAGCACCGGGACCGGGTTGGTGGTGTGCGCGGTGTGCGGGCCGCCGGTCGCGGGGTCGCGCATCTGCTCGCAGTTGCCGTGATCGGCGGTGACCAGCAGCGCGCCGCCCTGCTTTTCCACCGCGGCGGCGATGCGGCCGAGGCCGGCATCCACCGTCTCCACGGCCTTGATCGCGGCGGCAGGCTGCCGGTGTGGCCGACCATGTCGGGGTTGGCGAAGTTCAGCACGATCAGGTCGTATTTGCCGAGTCGATCGCCGCCACCACCTTGTCGGTGAGTTCCGGGGCCGACATCTCCGGCTGCAGGTCGTAGGTCGCGACCTTCGGCGAGGGCACCATGATGCGGTCCTCGCCCGGGAACGGCGTCTCCTGGCCGCCGTTCAGGAAATAGGTGACGTGCGGGTATTTTTCCGTCTCGGCCGTGCGCAGCTGGGTCCGGCCAGCGTTCGCCACCTCCTCGCCCAGGATGTGGACCAGCGCCTCCGGCGGGAACAGCGCATCGAGGTAGGGCGCCAACTCGTCTGAATAGCGGGTCATGCCTGCCGCGGCGGCGAACCGGATGGCACGCTTGCGCGGGAAGCCGTCGAAGTCCGGCTCCAGCAGTGCTGCCGAGAATCTCGCGCACCCGATCGGCGCGGAAGTTGAAGCACAGGATGCCGTCGCCATCCTGCATGCCCTTGTAGTCGCCGACGCAGGCGGGGACGACGAATTCGTCCGTTATGTCATGTCCGTAAGCATCGTCCATTACCGCGGCCGCGTTCCGGCGAAGCGGGCGCCTCTGCATTGGCGACGGCGGCAAATGCCTTGGCGACGCGGTCCCAGCGCTTGTCGCGATCCATCGCGTAATAGCGGCCCGACACCGTGGCGATCGGCACGTCCGGCGGCAGCGCCTTGAGCAGCCATCGTACGTCGTCGGCGCCAGACCGAGGCGGCGTGTCGCGTCCGTCGGTGAAGGCGTGGACCGCGGTCTTCACGCCGGCGTCGTGCAGGATCCTGGCCAGCGCCGCCGCGTGTTCCTGGTGCGAGTGCACACCGCCGGGCGAGGCGAGGCCCATCAGATGGCAGGTGCCGCCTGACGCCTGCAGCTTCGCGATCAGTTCGGTCAGCGCCGGCGCGCGTGCGAGGCTGCCGTCCTGGGCGGCCCGGCTGATGCGCGGCAGCTCCTGCATCACGACGCGTCCAGCGCCGATGTTCAGATGGCCGACCTCGGAGTTGCCCATCTGGCCGTCCGGCAGCCCGACATTGAGGCCCGACGTCAGCAGGAAGGCGTGCGGACAGGACTGCCACAGCCGGTCGAAATTCGGCTTTCGCGCCAGGCGGACGGCGTTGTCTGCGCTCTCCTCGCGCCAGCCGAAGCCATCCAGGATCACCAGCATCACCGGCCGAATCGACTGCGCCATGAAATCAGCTCCCTCCGACGGCCTAGCACTGCGTAGCGCCGGACACGGTGATGAACAAGTATGCCTGCGCCTGCCCAGCGCCTGCCCGGTCATGATGATTTCCCTTTGCCCCGAACCCCGGACCTGCCGCAGCGTTGCACTGACACGCGAAGGCGGAGCGAAGCAATGGCAGTCAAACCCAGGCCGGATGGCTATCACTCGGTTACTCCCTATCTCGTCGTCGATGGCGCGGCGAGCGTGATCGACTTCCTCAAAGAAGTGTTTAACGCGCAGGAGGTGATGCGGCTTGCCGCACCGCAGGGTCGCATCGGCCACGCCGAGATGCGCATCGGCGATTTGGTGGTGATGCTGGGCGACGCCCATGACGGCCATAAGCCGATGCAGGCGATGCTCCATGTCTACGTGGACGATGCGGACGCCACATATCAGCGCGCGGTGGCGGCCGGTGCGCCATCGGTCCAGGCACCGACGGACCAGTTCTACGGCGACCGCAGCGGCGGGGTGAAGGACCCGTGCGGCAATCTGTGGTGGATCGCGACGCACATCGAGGACGTGGCGCCGGACGAGCTGAAGCGACGTGCCGAGGCGGCGATGCGGAAGGCCGGCGGCTGAGGGATGGCGGCCGGCGCCGCTGAGGCGCTCGCCGAGCCTATGCCGATCCGTCGCCGCGGTCACGCTCGGCGATTGATGCCACCAGTTTGCTAAAAATCCTTTCGCACCCGGCGGCACGAAGCTCGCTCCTGGGCTAATCTGACCGGTCTCGGAATGAGATTGCGGGATGGCCTGTCGCGTACTGGGATTACGCCAGGGCAGCGGACGGCGTCCCGGAGTTATCGGTGTAGCCGTGACCTCGATCCGGGTGTACTGGACGCATATCTCAATGGATAGGCCCCAGGAGGTTGCCATTGACCAGCAACTCAGATGGCGCTCTGCGGCTTCGGATACCGCGGCAGTCTGAGATTCGGCGGAAGGCGGACGCGTACGCCAAGCGGGTTGGGTCAATCGTAATGGAGATGCAGGCGAAAGGGATGACCCCGCGCGACATCGCACGTGCCCTCACGACTCAGGGCATAGTGACGCCTCGTGGAGGCACATCCTGGACCGGAACGGCCGTACGTCGGGTTCTGGCGCGGCATATACCAGAGTCGTGATGATGACGTTTGGGGCAACACACCCTCGTTGCCCCAAACCGTCACTCCTGCCGATCAGCGAATGATGATCTCAACGCGACGGTTCTGCGCCTCACGCACACCGGGACCAGTCGGCACGAGCAGAACAGTGTCGCCGAAACCCTTCGCCGTGATGGCTCCTTCGGGAACGCCGTCCTTGATCAGTTCGGCCTTGACCGCGTTGGCACGGCGGATCGACAGACCCTGGTTGTATTTCGGCGTGCCGGAGGTGTCGGTGTATCCATTCACCTCAATCCGCGTGTACTGCACCTTGGTCGAGTTGGCCGCCGCTTCCGCGATGATCTGGCGTGCGCGATCGGTCAGGTCATACTTGTCCCAATCGAAGAACACCAGATAGGAGCGAGTCGGTGCCGATGCGGGAACCGCCGTAGGAGCCGGTGGCGGTGGCGGTGGCCTCACCCCGAAGTTATACCGAATGCCGAACAGGAACGTGTTGTTGTAATCGTGACCCAGTTGGAAGGAGCCAAACCGCGTTTGCGGCCCGGTCGGCGTCTGGATTGTCAACCCGGCATTGTAGGTGCGTGTCCCGGTCAATGCCATGAACCGGTATTCCGTCGTGATTGCCAACCCTGGTACAGCCGCGATCGGAAACGCCGCACCGAGGATGCCCTGGGCCGCGAATGCCGCCCGCGTGTCATTTGAGGTGATGGTTGGGGCAAGCGCCGCTGTGATAGCGGTCGTACCGGCCGGCACCGTTGAGAAATCGCTCAAACGGGCGCGTTGATAGCCAATCCCGACGCCAATGTAGGGCACCACCCACGGGGCGACGCCAAGGAAGTCATAGTCAAGATTGACCATCGGGCCGCCAATCTGCTCACTGCCACTGGTCCCCGTGCTCGCGCCGAGTCCGCTGCGATTATTGCCACTGACCCGCGTGAACGGGTTGCTGGCATAGCGATACTCAAGTTCGATACGCAGCCCGTTGCCCAGCCCGTAGCCAATCGTGCCGGCCGCTGCCGCCCCAATGCCCGTGGATAGATTCATATTCGGTGTCGATATGCCGGTGCCAGTGGACAGGCTGCTGCTGAATTCTTCACCGACGGATTGGCTTTGATATTGAACCCGCCTGCTGCCCCGATATAGAGCCCCGACACCGGATATCCCAATGTTTGCGCTTGAAGCGCAATGGGCGTGAGCAGGAAAGTGGCAGCCAAAAATCCACTCCGAAACCTCATTATTCTCTCCTGCCTATGCGTCCGGTGGAAACCATTATCCACGTGGCACTCTATGATGTGGCAATCCTGTCCACAAGCACCCCCAGGAATTGATCTTCTTCGACCCGATATTTCCCTGAAGAACCGGCAATTCCGCCGCGAGCAGGGTATGCTAGCCCATCTCATTCACGGCTCTTGGTTGCCAGGCTAACGTTCCGTACAAGCAACCGTCTATGCCACGGTTCGCCACGGACTGGCTGGACCGCTTTTCAGACCGTATCTGTGAGGCGTCAGGGGTTGATCAGCAGGGGTTCGACACGGGCATCCGCCCGATCGCTCACGTTGGCCGCAAGATCAGCGTGCCAAGCAACCCGCGGAACAGCTCGGCATCCGGACAGTTGGCGGCGAACGCCAGCCTGACCCGGCTCGTGGTTTCCTTGATCCGCACGGCGATCTTCAGCAACCGCAGTCGAATGGTGGAGAATTCACTGCTGGCCAAGGGTTGCGGCCTGGGGATGGCGTTGTGCACCATCAGCATCAGCCAGTAGTCGGCGGTGTGCAGTATCAGGCGCATCTGGTTGGCGAGTGGCGAGCGGCAACTGGTCCGGTCGGAGGCCAATTGGTCGCAATGCCGCCACTGCACCCGACCGCCCCGATCAGCCTGCCGTCGACCACGACAGGGAAGCCTCCCGCGGAGGCCACAACGTGTTCAAACGCCAGCAGGCTGAGCGCGGCCGGCGCACCGCCGTTGATCACATCGGCAAGCCTTGCTCGGGCGGCGGAGCGTGCCTTGGCCTGGGCGATGTCGCTTGGCCTGGGCGATGTCGATGGACGCAAACTGAGTGCCATCCATCGTGGCGTTGGCGACCAGTTGTCCGATGGGACCGACCACGGCAATCTTCATCTTCCAATTGTGCTTCTTCGCCTCTGCCGCTGCGGCAGTGATGGCCTTGTGCGCCGTATCGAGGTCGATCGATGTGCCATACGGGATGTCGAACGGCATTGCCTCGGGCACACCCGCCGGGGTTGCCGGCGCAGGCGCCTGCGCCTGTGCTGCGCCGAGCCCGCCCGGCAGAATGCTGATCCCACGGGCAAGCGCGATCGCCGGCGGGCCCGACATGACGTGTTTCCCGTGAGTTGGCGTTGTTTGTTCGACGCTGTGTCGGCCGGGTTATTCCCTGTGCGCGAGCGCGAGGCCGATGCCGGCGCCGATCAGGAAGCCCCCGGAGAGGCGGTTGCGCAGCCGGCCACGAATCGCCAGCACGCCGCGGACGCGGCCGGCGAGCAGGGCCCAGCCGGTGTCCAGCGCGGCTGCTATGCCGAGGAAAGTAAGGGACAGCAGCACCACCTGCGGCACGATCAGTGCATCGGGCGACACGAATTGCGGGAAGAAGGCGCCATAGAACAGCAGCGTCTTCGGGTTGGTGAGCGAGATCAGGAACCCGCGCAGCGCGATGGCGCGAAAGGAGCGCGGCTGCGGCTTGGTGCGCGTCAGGTCGACTGGTGCGGCAGCCCATTGGCGGACGCCGAGATAAAGCAGATAGGCGACGCCGATCCAGCGGATCCAGCCGAACCAGCCGGCGAGAATGTCGAGCGCAGCGGTCAGACCGAACGTGGCGAGCGCAAGCTGCACCACGATGGCTGAGGATGTGCCGGCGACGGTGAGCAGGCCGTAGCGCGTACCGTAGGCGATCGAGTTCGCCACGATCAGCGAGACGTTTGGGCCGGGGATGAGGATCAGGATCGTGGAGGCGAGAACAAACCCGAGATAGAGGGAAAGGTGCATGGGGTGGCCGCCTTCTGCTGGGCGCCGCACAGCGCAAACGCAACGCCCCGCCGCACGGACTGTGTGGCGGGGCGTTGCGCTGCCTGAGGGTTTGCTGCGCTGATCAGTTGGCTGCGCAATGACCCGGGCTATGTGCGTTCCCGCCGCATTGGGTGCGGCGATCAGGATCTGGACGCAGATGATGCGAGCGAGGCATGACGAAACGGTAGCGGTGCAGGTGACCCGGCGTCAATTCCCCGACGGCGAAAACGCCCACTTGACTGGTCAGGGACAGGACCGACCGGCCTCGTCCTCAGGGACGCGGCGATTTCGCGGCGTCGGAGAATGTCAGCTTCAATGTGCGAGGCATGCCATCCGATTCTACGACCACATGACCCGGCTCGATCGAGCGGACCACGAAGTCGCTCACATGTGCTCCCTCCTTCACCACGAGCGGTTTCGCGTTCTCCGCCGATGACATGAAGATTGCACGGCTGCCGAACGGCCCGGTGATGACGCCCGTGAGGCGCGTTTGCGCATCTCCTTTCAGGACCACGTCATCCGATGTCTTGGTCGGACGCCGGTCCTCACGGAACAGCGGACGTGCGAGCGAGGTGGCTACCCAGCCTTGCATGACGTCGTTCGTATCGGCCGCTGGGGCCGCGCGGGCCGTGCTCATCAAGGGGGCGCGTCCGGATGCCGCGCCAAGGTCTGGCGCCGCGGAGTTCCGCGTTTCCCAGTAGATCGTGCCGGCCAGGGCGACGGCTGCGACCAGAGCGCCGGCCAGAACCCGGCTCATCGGGCGGCTACCTTGGCCGCCGACGCGGACCGGAACGCGAATATCGCGCATGCCACATCGAATGAACCCGGGGCCGTGCTGATCCGATGCAGCGCGGGTGTCACTTGCAGCTCATCCACCAGGAGCGAGGGCGTGGCGACATGCATTTCCTTCAGCAGGGTCATCAGCACCGGCCATGAGGCGTTGAACGAAATGCGCAGGCCGATGCGGCGATAGGCACCCGCGTCGTCGCCCGGCAGTGTCTCCACGCTGTTCAACTGGACGCCGGCCTGCATGAACATCGCCTGCAGACGTTCCTGCAGCGATGCGCTCGCCATGGAGTCGTTGTCGCCGTCGAGCAGGGCCGCTTCGCCAGCCCCGCCGGCCGCCTCGGCCTTGGCCTGTTCCTGGAGGCTTGGCAGCGCCGCCGCCAGGGCCTCCATCCGCTGCGTCAGCATCTCCTGGTGCGCCAATGCCGCAGCCCGCTCGGTGTGCCAGTCGATCAGGGGCATGACAATTCCGAGCCAGAGCAGCGCGAATGCCAGCAAGGTCAGCCCGAGCGCCAGCAGTTGGCCGGTACGGCCTTTCGGCAATGAGCGTTTCATCTCACGACCCCAGTTCTGCGCGGATCGAGAACATCTCTCCGCCGTTGGTCTCGTCGCGAATGACCGGTGCGGTGAAAGCCGGATTGTGGATCTGCGGATTGGCCGCCATCGCCCCGATCAGTTTCGCAGCCGCGGCGGATCGTCCGCTTATGGTCAGCTTCCGCTGGCGCACGTTCAGTGCCGTCAGGTAGGTATCGTCCGGCAGCAGGTCGGTCAGCAGCGCGATCGATTGCAGCGGCGTGCCGAGTTGGTTTCGCGCTGCTGCGATCGCATCCGCGGTGGTCGCGCCAGTGGTGATCTTCTTGCGCAACTTCTCGGCCTCCATGACCTGCGGCCTTATTGCCTCGATGCGGGTGTCGAGTCTGGCGGAGGCCACCGATTGCAGGATGAACGGCAGAGCGACCGCCACCGCCACCAGCACGCCGCAGCCGCCGAGCGCATAGGCGTCGGCTCGCGGTCCGAACCAGCGGTGCGTCGGACGGTCATCGGTCAGGGGGATGATGCGCTGCGGTTCCGCGGCGCCTCCGGCTGCGATCCGTGCCGGCGCAAGCCCTGCCTGCAGCAGCGCCGCCAGGAGTGCCTCAACGCGGAGATACGGAACGACGGTGACGCGCACGTGAAGCCGGTTGCGCGCCGGATCACGCTTCCCGGCGAGGCAGCTCCAGAAGACTTCGTCGGTGCGGAACGGCGTCAGGCGGTCCATCTCGTAGGCCACCACCCGCTTCAGGTCATGTTCGGCGGCCAGAGGCAGCGTGATCTCGCGCTCCAGCAGGAGATCGGGGGAGACCCGCAGGACGGATGTCGTGCGCAGCGCACGCGGCACGCGCGCCAGCGCCTCCCGCAATCCCGCAGAGTTCAGCTCGTGCCGGCCAAGCGAGGTCTCGCCGTTGCGGCCCTGCAGGAACAGCTCGACCGTGGACAGGTTGGGGGCTTCGGACACGATCGCCAGCGTTCGCCGCCAGCCGCGGCCGGACGATGGCCGAAGCGAAGCGGGAACCAGGTCCCGCATCTGCTCCTTCCACCAGTTGAAATAGTCGGTCAGCATCGCGTCCATCCTATCGCCCGCCGTTGCATCGGCGCCCGCGGGCATTGCTCGGACACCGCGATGTGATGGAGATCAATATGACTTAATGTGACCATTTCCTTAAATACTCCGGACTCCAATGGTTGCACTGGTGAGTCCGACCAGCACTCGGCGGGCGGCTGCGCGGGCGTATCTGCAACGTGGTGAAGTTATAAACTCATATGCCGGACGCTTCAACTTTTTTCGTTATTATCACGTATTGGCAAGCTATGCAGTGATAGGATAGGGCGGCAGGCTCGACCCGTCCTGGCCGTTGCTGCCGCAATTGCCGGTCTCGACCGACGAAGACAATTCGTGGTTGCATTTTGTCGCCGGAAACGTCATGATATCGGAATAGAATAGCCCGCGAAAGGTCGCCATGTCCGACATCAGTCTCGGCGATATGATGCGTCCGCGTCCCTGCCGCGTCAGCGTTTCCGCCGACCAGAAGGAGTAGCATTCACCTTCGGAAGCGACGACCGGACGCCCATTACCATGGTCCTTCCCATTCTCGGGGCCGCAAGCCTGCAGCACCAACTCGCCCCATGCCTCTACCTGCTGGGCGTGAGGCCGGTGCCAGCACAGGACAAGCCAGCCGTCGAACCTGCGCCGGTCGCGAATTAGGCGCGCCCACCCGATCAGGGCGCCGAGCCTCGATCCCGCGATGCGCGATCGCCTGACATCGTTCGCCGGCGCCGACCGCGCGGCGATGGAGCAGCATATTGACTTCCTGACCGGGCGCCTGTTCCGCCGCTCGGTCCTGGTGCGCCGGCAGGCGACGGGCCCGCGGCGCGTGCCGCACCCGGATCGGCTGGGCGCGCTGCATGTCGCCAGTCCGATCCGCCTCGACGCGGCGCAGAGCACGGATCGGCTCGCCACCTTCAAGGACGACCGCGAGCGCCCGATCACCACCGGTGATCCCGTGATCCGCGCGGCATTCGAACGCCTGGCGCGCGCCTAGCCGGCAACCCTCAGCCTCGATGGGCTGACCGCATCCGCCACAGCCGATCCGCTGGTGGCGGCACGCCTGCGCCGCGGCATCCTCACGCTGGTCCTGGCAGGCCGCGCGAGCATCTCCGTCCTGCCACTGCGCGTGGGGCATGCGGATCACGAGCGCCCGACCGCGTGGCACGTTGTCCGCATGGAAGCGGCGTCCGGCCAGCCCTGGATCACCACCCTGGGCCATGCTGGCATTCCGGTGCATCCCGTTCTTCGGGCGCTGCTGCCGCATCTCGACGGCGCTCATGATCGGCCTGCGCTGCGGGCACGGTTGACCGAATCCGTGCAGTCCGGCGCAGTTGGGCTGCCGGACCTGCCGCCCGATGCGCAGCCATCGCGGGAGCAGCTTGATGCCGTCGTCGAACGCTGTGTCGATCAGACCCTGCACCACCTCGCACGCCGCGCGCTGCTTGAGCCAAGTGTTGCTCAGCCGCATCAGTCACCAGATAAATTTTGAAAATCCGGGACGTATAACGCATATTTAATGCAGCTCTCAATTGATAAATCGCTATCGTCATAGGATCACATGGCGATAGGGGGCCTGGTGAGCGCGAAGAATGCCGCAACCAAGGCAGTCCGCGAGAAGCGCCAATTTCTCGTCCATCTGGACGCCGGCCTGATACGCCGGATCAAGATCCTGGCCATCGACCGCAATGTCAGCGCCTCCAGCCTCGTGCAGGAAGCACTGCTTGCCTTTCTCGCCACTGCCGGTAACTCGAACCCGCATCCCCGCAACCAAGGAGACGCACCATGAAGCGTATGGTGGCGCTTGCGCTGGTGCCGGTGGTGGCGGTGACCGGGTGCATCAAACCCGCTCCCGAGCCGGTCCTCGAGCCGCTTCCGCCGGTGACCGGCGAGGGTGCGATCGCCCCACCGCGGGTGAGTGGGCGCGTGGGCACCACGAGCACAACGCTGCCGGTGCTGACCAGCACCGCGCCGCCCGCTACCTTGCCGCTCCGTATCGCCGGCGACACCACGAGCCTGGGCCAGATTACCCTGGACTTCGCCAATTCCGACATCCGGGAGGTCGCCTCGCAGATCCTCGGCGACATCCTCCACGTCAGCTTCACGATCGATCCGGCGGTCCACGGCACAGCTACCTTGCATACGGCAACGACGATGACCCGGGGACAGCTCGTGGGATTGCTGCAGTCGCTACTTGCTGCCAACAGCGCCACCGTTGTCGAGTCCGCCGGTGTGTACCGCGTGGTGCCGGCCCCCGCGGCGGCCGGATCGCTGGGTGGGGGCAACGATGCCGTGGTGCCCCTGCGCTACGCCTCGGCGCCCGAACTCGCCAAGATCCTGCAGCCGTTCGTGCAGACCGGCGGCAAGGTCGCTGCCGATAGCAACAGCAACGCGCTGATCGTCGTCGGCGATCCCGCTACGCGGGAGGCACTGATCGGGCTGATCCGCGCGTTCGACGTCGATTCGCTTGCCGGCCAGTCCTATGCGCTGCTGCCGGTGTCCTCGGGCGATACGCAGGACACCGCGACGGCGCTGCAGGTCGCGTTCCGAAGCCAGAGCAACGGGGCTTTGGCCGGCGTGGTGCGCGTGGTGCCGATGCAGAGCATCAATTCGGTTCTGGTGATTGCCAACCAGCCCTCCTACATCGACGACGCACGGCGTGTCTTCGCCATGGTCGAGCGCCAGCGCCGGACAACCGTGCGGAGCTGGCGCGTCTTCTACCTGCAGAACAGCCGCAGCAACGACGTGGCCTTCGTGCTGCAGCAGGCCTTCACCCCCGGCCATGTCACGGCGCAGCCGTCGCAGGGCGGCGTCGGCAGCACGATCCCGGGCGCACAGACCAGCACCTTGGGTGGCGGTGGCCTGGGCGGCGGCGGCTTCGGCGGCGGCGGCCTCGGCGGGGGTGGATTAGGCGGCGGCGGTCTCGGTGGCGGAATCGGCGGGCGGGGCGGCGGACTGGGCGGCGGGGGCATAGGCGGTGGCCTGACGGGTGGCGCTGCAACCACAGGCGGCCCCGTAGCGCCCGGTCAGCCCGGCGCGAGCGCGGAAGCGCCGGAACAGGGGGCAGCCAATCCGCTGCTCGGCGGTCTCGGCGGCCAGGCCGAGCAGACCGAAGGGGCGCAGGCGCAGACCATGCGCATCATCCCGAACAACCAGAACAACGCGATTCTGGTCTACGGCTCGCCACAGGAGACCGACACCGTCGAGGCGATGCTGAAGAAGATCGACATCCTGCCGCTTCAGGTGCTGATCGACGCCGTGATTGCCGAGGTGACGCTCAACGATGATCTGCGATATGGCACGCAGTGGTTTTTCAAATCGCGCGGCGTCAATATCATCCTGGACAATATTACCGCGGCGAATGTTCCCTCGCTGGGCAGTGTTGCCCTGCAATCTTCGTTCCCGGGCCTCGTCGGCGGCGGCAACGGCGCGGGCGGTGCACCGTTCGTCATCCAAACCTTGCAGGCGGTGACGAAGGTCAACGTCCTGTCCTCGCCCCAGCTCCTCGTCACTGACAACCATCCGGCCCGGCTGCAGGTCGGCTCGCTGGTCCCCTACCTGACCCAGTCGTCACAGGGCACGATCGTCCCCAATGCGCCGGTCGTCAATTCAGTCGATTACTTCCAGACCGGCGTCATCACCGACGTCACCCCAAGGGTGAACAGCGGCGGGCAGGTCACCCTGGACGTCTCGCAGCAGGTCAGCAACATCGATACCACGGCCCCAGCAACCGGCATCCAATCGCCGACCTTCTTCCAGCGTTCCGTCCAGTCCCGGGTTGTGGTGCACGATGGTCAGACCGTGGGCCTCGCCGGCCTGATCCAGGACAGCGCGTCCGCCGGTAACCAGGGCATTCCCTGGCTGAAGGACATTCCGATCCTGGGCTTCTTCGCCGGCACCCAGACCAACTCGCGGACGCGGACCGAGCTTCTGCTGCTGCTCACCCCGCATGTGGTCCGCGACCAGCGGGATGCGCGCGAGGCGACCGAAGAGCTGCGCGCGGGTCTGTCGAATGCCGCACTGATCCCGCAGGTTCTCCAGCGCCTCAGGCCGACCGGCTCCAATGACCCCGGCGCCGAAGTGCGGCGCAAGTTCCGGGAGGTCATGGAACCGCAGCCGCAGCCAGCGCCACCGCAATAGCGCGGCGTCGGCCGTCATCGGACGGCGGTCTCAGCGGTTGACGCGACGAACGCCCCCCCTCCCCTTGCGGGTCCCGCAAGGGGAGGGGGAGAGGAATGCGTCCCAATCTGCGGCTACCTGCCGCTGGCTCAGGCCGCCTCGGCCAGTTGGCCGTTGATCAGCAAACCGTCTCTGCTTGCGGTGATGTGCACCGTGTCGCCATCTTTCACCGCCCCTTCCAGGATCAGCGAAGCCAGCGGGTTCTGCAGGCTGCGCTGGATCACCCGCTTCAACGGCCGTGCGCCGTAGGTGCTGTCGTAGCCCTCGCCCGCCAGCCAATCGAGTGCGAGGCGATCGAGCTCGATGTCGATCTTGCGATCGGCCAGCAGTTTGCGCAGATGTTCGAGCTGGATCGACACGATGCTCGCCATGTCGCTCCGCTGCAGCCGGCGGAACATGATGATCTCGTCCAGCCGGTTGAGGAACTCGGGGCGGAAGTGATGGCGCACCACGTTCATCACCTGGCCCTGCACCATCGCCGTCGCCTCGCCGTCCGGCTGGGCGGCCAGGATGTCGCTGCCCAGGTTCGAGGTCAGCACAATGATCGTGTTCTTGAAGTCCACCGTGCGGCCCTGGCCATCGGTCAGACGGCCATCATCGAGCACCTGCAGCAGCACGTTGAAGACGTCCTCGTGCGCCTTCTCCACCTCGTCGAACAGGATCACCTGATAGGGCCGCCGACGCACCGCCTCGGTCAGCATGCCGCCCTCGTCGTAGCCGACATAGCCCGGCGGCGCGCCGATCAGCCGCGCGACCGCATGGCGCTCCATGAATTCGCTCATGTCGATGCGCACCATCGCGCGCTCGTCGTCGAACAGGAATTCGGCGAGCGCCTTGCAGGTCTCGGTCTTGCCGACGCCGGTGGGGCCGAGGAACAGGAAGCTGCCGATCGGCCGGTTCGGATCCTGCAATCCGGCGCGCGCGCGGCGCACCGCGTTGGCGACCGCCTTCAGCGCCTCCTCCTGGCCGACGACGCGCTTGCGAAGCTGCTGCTCCATGTGCAGCAGCTTGTCGCGTTCGCCCTCCAGCATCTTGTCGACCGGAATGCCGGTCCAGCGCGAGACGACGCCGGCGATCTGTTCTTCGGTCACCGCCTCATTCACCAACTTGCCGTCCGACGATGCCGCAAGCTTCTTCTCGATCTCCGGGATCACGCCGTAGAGCAGTTCGGACGCGCGGGCCAGATCGCCGCGACGCTGCGCGATCTCCACCTCGCTACGTGCCTGATCGAGTTGCTCCTTCAGCTTCTGGGTCTCCTGCACCTGCTCCTTTTCCGCCTGCCAGGCGGCGGTCAGCGCATTCAACTCCTCCTCGAGTTCGGCCAGCTCCTTCTCCAGTCGTTCCAGCCGCTCGCGCGAGGCGGCATCGTTCTCCTTGCGCAGCGCCTCGCGCTCGATCTTGAGCTGGATCACGCGGCGGTCGAGCTCGTCCAGCGCCTCCGGCTTGGAATCGACCTGCATGCGCAGCCGGCTGGCGGCCTCGTCGATCAGGTCGATCGCCTTGTCCGGCAGGAAGCGGTCGGTGATGTAGCGGTTGGAGAGGGTCGCGGCGGCGACCAGCGCGCTGTCGGTGATGCGCACGCCATGATGCAGCTCGTACTTCTCCTTGATGCCGCGCAGGATCGAGATGGTGTCCTCGACCGACGGCTCGCCCACGAACACCGGCTGGAATCGCCGCGCCAATGCAGCGTCCTTCTCGATGTTCTTGCGGTACTCGTCGAGCGTGGTGGCGCCGATGCAGTGCAGCGTGCCGCGCGCGAGTTCCGGTTTGATCAGGTTGGACGCGTCCATCGAGCCCTCGGCGCGGCCGGCGCCGACCAGGTTGTGCAGCTCGTCGATGAACAGGACGACCTGGCCTTCCGCCGCCTCCATCTCCTTCAGCACGGCCTTCAGGCGCTCCTCGAACTCGCCGCGGTACTTCGATCCGGCGACCAGTGCGCCGAGATCGAGCGACAGTAGCGTCTTGCCCTTCAGCGCCTCCGGCACGTCGCCGTTGACCATGCGCAGCGCGAGGCCCTCGACGATGGCCGTCTTGCCGACGCCGGGCTCGCCGATCAGCACGGGGTTGTTCTTGGTGCGGCGCGCCAGCACCTGGATGGTGCGGCGGATCTCCTCGTCGCGCCCAATCACCGGGTCCAGCTTGCCGTCCCGCGCCAGCGCCGTGATATCGCGGGCGTATTTCTTCAGCGCGTCGAAGTTGGCTTCGGCATTCGGGCTGGTGACGGTCCGGCCCTTGCGGATGTCGTTGATCGCCTTGTCGAGCGCCTGCGGCGTGACGCCGGCATTGCGCAGCGCGCGGGCGGCGGGGGTGTCAGATGTCGCGATTGCCAGCAGCAGTCGGTCCTGCGCCACGTACTCGTCGCCCGCCTTCGTGGCTGCCTGCTGCGCGGCATCCAGGAGGCGGATGATTTCCGTCGTGAACTGCGGCTGGCCGGCGCCGCCGCCCTGCACCTTGGGCTGGCGCGCCAGTTCTGTCTCGACCGCGGTCAGCGCCGGCTTCGGGTCGCCGCCCGCGGCCCTGATCAGGCCGGCGGCAGCACCTTCCTCGTCGTCGAGCAGTGCCTTGAGCAGGTGCTCGGGCGTGATCCGCTGATGAAATTCGCGGATTGCTATGGTTTGGGCGGCCTGCAGGAATCCGCGGGCCCGTTCGGTGAATTTTTCGATTTCCATGTTGATGTCCCTGTAGGTAGGCGACGTTCGGCCGCCGCCCCTGATCAGGCAACGGCAACGCGAACCCTTTGGCATTCCAGGTGGGTCCAGGCACAATAGGACTCAAGAGGGAGTGCCAGATGCGAATTGAGTACCTGTACCGCTATCCGGTAAAGGGTCTGACGGCGGAGGCGCTGGAGGTGGCGGAGGTGGAGCCGGGCGGCTGCATCCCCTGGGACCGCGCCTTCGCCCTGGCCCAGGGCGACGCGGGCGGGGACGCCGGCTTCGATCCCGGGCAGCCCAGATGGCTGCAGAAGGCGAACTTCATGTGCCAGATGAAGAACGCCCGCATCGCTGCGTTGTTCTCCTTCTTCGAACCCCGCAGCGGCATGCTGGCGATCCGCGCGCCCGATGGTTCGGCGGTGGTCGAGAATGCGCTGACGGAGGTGGGGCGGGAGCGCATCGGCAGCTTCCTGACGGACTACCTGGGTGACGAGGCGCGCGGCACCCCGCGCTTTCACCACATCCCCGGCCACAGCTTCTGCGACCAGCGCAGCAAGGTGGTCAGCCTGATCAATCTGGCCAGTCTGCGCGACTTCGAGGCGAAGGTGGGTGCGCGCCGCCATCGCCGGCGCTTTCGCGCCAATGTCTGGTTCAGCGGCGCGCCGGCCTGGAGCGAGCGCGACTGGGTGGGCAGGGACATCCAGATCGGCGGCGCCGTGCTGCGCGTGACCAAGCCGATCACCCGCTGTCCCGCGACCGAGGTGAACCCGGAAACGGCCGAACGCGACGCGGACCCAGTGGCAGAGCTGCGCAGCCTCTATGACCACATCGAGCTTGGCGTGCATGCCGAGGTGGTCGAGGGCGGGCGGTTCGCAGTTGGGGATTCGATCGAGGTGCTGCCGGAGTAACGACAGCCTGCCCGCCGTGTCTTATACTGGCTGTCCCGTCTCATGAGGGCCGGCGACCCAGACACGTCGCTCGGTGGCAATGCAGTCAGGACGGACTGGCAGATCGCCATTGGGCCTGGCGCGACATTTACTGTTCCGATCGCGACGGATGTGGAATGCTGGTCAGGCAGAGTTGGGCAAGCGATCCATGCCGACGACCCGCACCATGACCACGCCGAGGATCGAACGCCGCTTGGCGGCAATCCTTGCAGCCGATGTCGCCGGCTATAGCCGGCTCATGGGCGCTGACGAGGTCGGCACGCTGAACGCGCTGAAGGAGCATCGGCGCGAGCGAATCGACCCCGCCATCGCCCGCCACAACGGCCGGATCGTCAAGACCACCGGCGACGGGCTGTTGGTGGAATTCGCCAGCGTCGTGGATGCCGTGGTTTGTGCGGTGGCGATCCAGCGCGCGATGCTGGCATTCAACGCGGGAATTCACACGGACCGGCAGATCGTTCTGCGCATCGGCATCAATGTCGGTGACGTAATCCTCGACGGCGGCGACATCTTCGGCGACGGCGTGAACGTCGCCGCCCGGCTGGAGGCCTTGTGCGAACCTGGCGGCATCTGCATCTCGCGCTACGCCAACGAGCAGGTCCGCGACAAGCTGTCGCTGGCCTTCGCCGACCTCGGCGAGCAGACCGTGAAGAACATCGCGCGCGCCGTCGGCGTGTTCGGGCTGGCCGCGAAGGACATCGCCGCCCTGCCCGAGGAGGCGCTGCCGGGACCCGAGCCGCCCGAATTGCGCACTCCGCTGGCGCCTGTGCGCCGCCGCCCGGCCGGAGCGATGGTCGCAGGCGGGATCGCCGCAGCGGCGATCCTTGCCGCTGGGGGGTGGTGGACGTTTCACGCCCGTACTACGCCGCCGGTCGCGGCCGTGGTAGCGCCAGCTCCACCACGGCCCGTCGCCTACTCCCCGCAGGACCGGCGTGAATCCGTCATCGTGCTGCCGTTCGAGAACAGCAGCGGGGACCCCGCACAGGATAACGCCGCCGCCGCAGTCACCCGCGATGTGCAAGACCGCATCGCCGAGGACAGCACCATGCCGCTCATCCCCCCGGTGACCGCTTCCGCATACCGGGGCAAGGCGCTCGACCTGCACGCGATTGGGCGCGACCACGACGTGCATTTCGCGCTCACCGGCAATGCCCGCCGGCAGAACGGGCGCCTGATCGTATCGGCAACCCTGTATGAAACGGCCGACGTCCGGCCCGTGTGGTCGCAGCGGTTCGACCGCCCGGATAGTCCCGAAGTGTGGGACAGCATCACCACGGGCATAGTCCGCAGCATTGATAAGGCCATGATGACCGCGGAGGCTGCGCGCGCCACACGCGAGCATCCTGATAGCCTGGACAAGCGTGATCTCATGTTCGCAACGGTTCCCCTGGCACAGGGGTCAAAGGCAGACCTTCTGGCGAGGATCACGCTTAATGAGCGGGCGCTGGCCCTCGACCCCAACTACGGCTGGGCGTTAGAGGACGCCGCGGGAAATCTTGGAGTCCTCGTGCTCCTCAACTTCTCGTCCAACCGCGACGCTGATCTGGCGCGCGCGACGAACTTTGTGAACCGGGCGCTTCAGCTCAAGCCCAACGACGTCGGGGTACTGAGGACCAAGGCGATTGTGCTGCGCGCCCGAGGCGATCTGGATGAGGCTGCGGTGCTGTTGCGCAAGGTGATCGAGCTTGCCCCGCAGTGGGGGTGGGCACGTCGCGATCTCGGCCAGATCCTGCTGTCGCAAGGGCATTACAAGGACGCGCTGGAGATGTTCGTGAGCGCGAAGCGGCTCATCTCGATCCCGGGAATCGACTCCGTTGCGCCAGTTGACTGGAGCCTCGCTATGGGATTGCTGGTGAACGATCGGTTCCCCGAGGCGATTGCGCAGGCGCGGCTTGCGATCGGGGAATACCCACCCGAGAGCGGCCGCATCGCTGAAGCCCCGTGGCTGGTTCTGATCGCGGCCGAAAGCGCCAATGGCCAGGACGCGGAGGCACGTGCGGATTTGCAGAAGTTCCTCGCCACTCCGCGAAGCTGGCGCACCATGGCCGAGATCGAGAAGATCGACTACCTCGCCGCGCCCAAATTGCTCGACGGCCTGCGCCGCGCCGGGATGCCCGAGGGGTAGCCGCGTCGGCCCGCAAGCGTCCCAGTTCGGGCTATCTCACTGCGGCGCTGTGTAGAACAGGTAATGCGCCGTGTAGCGCATCCGGGCCTGCGTTCCCGTCTGGGTCGCATCACAGGCTGCGGCGGGCGGTGCCCCGCCCAACGTATCGGTGCGGCTCACCAGTTCGGCGCCGGTCAGCACGCCGCTTCCCTCATGCGATTTGGCTCGCAGCAGCAGCCAGGCGATGGCATGCCGCTCCGGCGCAGGCGCCTGTGCCACCACCTCGCCGATGATCTTGCTCTCGCCGATGATCTTGCTGGTGTCCAGCAACTGCCAGGACGGACCGGCGAAGTGGGTGCCGATCTGCCGGCCGGTCTCATCGAACAAGGCCGCGTCCGGGGCGGTGAACGTCCAGCGATAAAGGTCGCCCGTCTTCTCGCACGTGTAGATCTGCACGCCCTGCGCCGCAGTCTCCAGCACCAGCCTGGCGCCGGCCGGCGCAGCCACGCGCTGCTGGTCCTCGGCCGCCGCGGCGGTTGCAGCGGCCCAGACGACCAGGCCAAAGAGCGCATACAACAAGCGGTGCGGACCCATCGTGGCATCCCTCCCCGACCATGACTGCATCGTAGCGACCGGCCGATCTACACCGACGACGCCGGCGGGAACGACGGTCGCCGCTTTTCCTTGTGCGAGGCAAGACCCTCCTTCGCTTCAGGTCCGCTGAACCCCATGAACTCCAGCGCCAGCGAAGCATCGAATGACGGCCCCGCCATCCGCAGCCAGTTGTTCAACGCGTACTTGGTCCAGCGGATCGCACTCTGCGCGCCCTCAGCGAGGCGCACGGCAATCTCGACGGCCTTCGCATCCAGCTCCGCATCCTCCACCGCGAGCGAAATCAGTCCGATGCGTTCGGCCTCGGCGCCAGACACCGCATCGCACAGCAACAGGTAGTATTTCGCCTTCGCCAGCCCGCATAGCAGCGGCCAGACAATGACCGAATGATCGCCCGCGGCCACGCCAAGCCGCGTGTGACCGTCGATGATCCGCGCGTCCCTCGAGGCGATCGACACATCGGCGAGCAGCCCGCACACCAGTCCCGCGCCGACCGCCGGGCCGCGCATCGCACTCACCACCGGCTTGGCGCAGTTGATGATGTTGTAGACGAGATCGCGCGCCTCCTTCCAAACCCGCGCGCGGATTTCGAAATCCGCCATCATCTCCTCGATCATCGCAAAGTCGCCGCCGGCGGAGAACGCACGCCCGGCTCCGGTGATGATGACGGAGTTCACCTCGGGATCGGCATCCACGTCGCGCCAGATATCGCCCAGTTCGCGATGCATCGCCGCGTCCACCGGATTGGGCCGCTCCTGGCCCACTCCCATCGTGATGCGCAGCACGCGCGGATGCGGCCGGTCGAAGGAAAGACGTGTGTAATGGCTATGGCTATAGCGGTCTGTCATCGGCGAGCTTCCTCAAAGAGCTGAAATGACACCTTACGCCGGGCACAGCCGCGCGAACGCCTGCCCGGCGCGTCGGCGGAGTCCGCCGATCCGTCCCGCCCCGGCAAGCCGCCGATCGAGGAAGGCAAGCGTGGCAGCGTCGTTTTCACTGCCGTCGCGCACCCAGTACAGCAGCGTGGAGCCATAGACCGCGGCCAGGATCGCGCGCTTGGTGTACCAACTGAAATCCGCCGAACGATCGCCCGCCGCATGCCAGATCGCATCCACCGTGCGCGCCGTGCAGACAGCCGCAAGCCGCGCATGCGACGGCAACGCCAGCAGCGCGAGGGCGCGACGGACCGCCTCCCGATACGGGCGGTTCCGTGCCAGCCGCAGCGCGATGACCGCACGCACCCGCTCGTGCACACGCCTGTCCGCCATATCGAGCGTGGCCGCCTCGGCCTCCATCCCGCGGTCCGCCCAGTCGCAGAACGCCTCAATCATGTCGGGCGCCCCGCCGGGGAACAGCAGCTCCGCCTCGTCGGCCGGTACGCCGATATCTCTGAGCCCCATGCGCAACGCGCGTGCGGTCCAGCCATCGAACGGCACATGCGGCAGCAGCGCCGCGATGGCAGCGTCGCGCTCGGGGCTGCGTTCGGGTGCGTGGACCATCAGCGGGCCGCCTGCTGCGCCGCGGCGACGCGTGCCAGTTCCTCGTTGAAGCCGAACAGCGAGAAATCCTTCATGCGCATCGGGTACAGGATGCCATCCAGGTGATCGTACTCGTGCTGCACGACGCCGGCGTGGAAGCCTGACACCTCGCGTTCGACCTGGTGACAATCGCAGTCCACGCCGCGATAGCGGATGCGCGGGGCGCGCGGCACCGCGGCACGCAGGCCGGGGATCGACAGGCAGCCCTCCCAGCGCAGCACGCGCTCCTCGGTCAGTAGCTCGATCTCGGGATTGATCAGCACCGAATGGCCGAGGACCATGTCGCCGGCGTCCTCGCCGGCGCGCGTCTCCGGCACGCGGAACACGAAGAGGCGCAGCGGCACATGCACCTGCGGCGCTGCCAGACCGACACCGGGCGCGTCGTCCATTGTCTCCATCATGTCGGCAACCAGGCGGCGGATCTCCGGCGCTCCCGGATCCACCACAGGATCACACATTTGCAACAGCACGGGATGGCCCATGCGCGCTATCTTCAGAATGGCCATGCGACCTCCAAGGCTTGCCCGCGGACGCGACCGGCGGGATGGGCTGGCGAAATGTCCTGGCCCCATGGTATAGGGCCGGTCCCCGGCTCGCGGGGACGGCTCAGCAGAGAAGGAGAAGGCGGCCAAGTGCAAGTACTGGTGCGTGACAACAATGTCGATCAGGCGCTGAAGGCGCTCAAGAAGAAGATGCAGAGGGAAGGAATCTTCCGCGAGATGAAGCTGCGGCGGCACTACGAGAAGCCGTCCGAGCGCAGGGCCCGCGAGGCAGCTGAGGCGGTGCGCCGCGCCCGCAAGCTGGAGCGCAAGCGGCTGGAACGCGAGGGCTTCTGATCCAGGCCGTCCCATCCGGTCGGGTGCCATGACGAACTGACGCGGCGCGGGGCCGGATAACCGGCCCCACGAACTGCTGTTCATTTATGTGGCCTCCTGGATCCCCCACTTTGGCGGGGATGACGACTTACGGTCGCCGGATGTTGATCTGTCACTCCCCCGAAAGCGGGAGCCCAGACCTATTGCATCGTCCGCGCCCAGCCCCATACGGTGCTATTGGACCGAAGCCTTGGGGCGGCTTTCTATGTTCATACCAGACCAAGGCCGCCAGCAGGCGGTGTTTGACCGGCTGCGGCAGGGCATCCTCGTCGGCACGCTTCCCGCGGGGGCCCGGCTACCGCCGACCCGCGCGCTTGCCGAAGACCTTGGCGTCGCGCGCCAGACCGTCGTCCTGGCCTACGAACGGCTCGCTTCGGAGGGGTATGTCCGAGCCCGTACCGGCAGCGGCACATATGTCGCGCCCGATCTGCCGGACGCCGCGCCCGCCCCGGCCGTGCCGCCACCCACAGCGGCCAGTTCATTGTCCGAGCGTGGCCGGCGCCTCGCCACCGTGCCGGCCTCCGCCACATCCCGCGACAGCAGCCTCGGCACGCTGCTCGCCGGCGGTATCCCGGCGCCTGATCTGTTCCCGGCCCAGGCCTGGGCGCGCTGCTCAGCCCGGGTCCTGAAGAGCCTGTCCAGCGACCTCACCGGCTATCCGCCGCCTCAGGGCCTTCCCGACCTGCGGGCGCAGATCGCCGCCCATCTCGCGGCCACGCGTGGTCTGTTGGCCGATCCCGCCAACATCGTGGTCACCGCAGGGACCCAGCAGGCGCTCCGTATCGCAGCGGAATTGCTGCTCGATCCGGGCGATGCCGCCTGGGTCGAGGACCCCGGCTACATCGCCGGCCGCGGCGCACTGCTTGCTGCGGGCACGACGCCGATTGCCGTGCCAAGCGATGCCGAGGGGCTCGATGTCGCCGCCGGCATTCACTGTGCCCCTGCCGCGCGCCTGGCGCTGGTGGCGCCATCGCACGCCACGCCGCTCGGGGGCGCGTTGCCGATCGGTCGGCGGCTTGCGTTGCTCGATTGGGCCGGTCGAGCCAATGCATGGGTTCTGGAAGACGACTGCGATTCGGAGTTCCGCTGGGCCGGCCACCCGCTGCCACCGCTCGCCACGCTCGATCGCGCGGGACGCGTGATCTATTGCGGCACCTTCAGCAAGACCCTGGCGCCGGCGCTGCGCCTGGGCTTTGCCGTGGTGCCGGCCCCGCTGGTGGCGGCGTTCGTGCGCGTGCAGACGCTGATGGATCGCGGCATCGACACGCTCAATCAGGCGATCCTGGCCGAATTCATGCGCCAGGGCCTGCTCGCGCCGCACATTCGCCGCATGCGCACCGAGTATGCCCGTCGCCGCGGCGCACTGCTGGTCGCGCTCGCCCGCCACGCGCCGTCCGCCTCGCCGATCCCGGCACCCGGCGGCCTGCATATGGTTACGCGCCTGCCCGACGGTGTCGACGAGGCGGCCGCCGTGCAGGCCTGCCGCAGCCATGGCTTGGCTGTGTCACCGCTGGGGGCCTACTACGCCGGCACGCCGCGGATGGTGGGGCTTGTCATGGGCTTCGCCGGTACGCCCGAGGCGCTGGCCGCCGATACGGCGCGTCGTCTGGAGGCAGCCTTGCGGTCAGCCTGTCCTCCGTAGCGGTGCGGCTACCCTCGGTCGTGATTGAATGGCTCTAGCAGCCTGTCGGACGTTTGCTTGTGTTGCGTTGGAACTGCGATCGATCGCACGGCGTCTGCGTGCATGACGCTGGTTGATCCGCGCGATCAGGGCTTCTTTCCCTCGGGCTTGCGGGGCAATGTCTCTTTCAGCATCTCGACGATGTCGCGTGGCGTCAGCAATTCCAGGCCCGGCTGATGCGCCACCCGCTGCTCGGCGATGAACAGCATCGCCAGCATGACCATGGTGACGTGATGGTGCCACGCTCGCCAACCCAGGGCTGGTAGTCGGCTAGACCGCACTGACCCTTGGCATCCTCGAAAGCGCGTTCGACCCAGTAGCGCTGCCCCTGCATCTGAGCCAGACGCAACTGCGGCGTATCGGCCGGAGCGTTGCAAAGGGTGTATTTGATCGTCTTCGGTGATCCCACCTCACGCCGGACGATCAGGTGCCAGCACCGCGCCGAGGGTTCTTCGCCGTCCCATACCCAGACTTGTCTCCGGGCGATATCGACCTGCAACGGGCCACGCGTGCTGTCGCGCAGCACGCAACGTGTCCAGTCCCCGGATGCGAACCCTTCGACGAGGCGTTGCACCGCGACCGGTTCCGCCGATACGTGCGGTTTCTTTGCGGGCCGCCCGCGGCCGGTCTTCGGCTCGGGGACGTGAAGTCCGGGCGGTGCCGTCCAGACCCGCTGGGTGCGATGGATGTCGGCGGCGAACACTTCCTTCATATCGTCCAATGCCCTCAGGAAGGCTGGCTCCTTGCCGTAGCCCGCATCGACGCTCACCCATCCAAACCGCATGCCCCGGGCGCGGGCTTGGCGCACGATGTCCAGCGCATGCTCGCTTTTGGTGACCAGTTCGCGCGCCGCCGTCGGAACCCCGGCCTGCTCGCAGCGCGCTGGGTCCTCGATCCAGCGCTTCGGCAGGTAGAGCCGCACGTCCACCGGCGTGTGCCGTTGCCCGTCCGTCAGGACACCAAACACCGCGACCTGACAATTATCGACCTTCCCCAGACGACCCGCCCATTGCCGGGCCACGCCGACCGAGCGCTCCCCTTGCTTGGGAAAACTGCTTTCGTCGATGATCAGGCAACTCGACGGCTCACCGCCCAATAAACGGTCCGCGTCCTGGCTGATTTGCGCCACCACCGGTTCATGGTCCCATGGCGAGTTGCTGATGAAGTGCTGGAACTGCTGCGCGCAGCCCTGCTCAACCACGGTGGCCATCGAGGCGAACTGTACAATCTGCGGCTTGTGCCAACCCATGTAGATAGCGCTCCGCCACCGCCGCGTTGTCGCGCGATCTGGTGCGGAAGAACCGCCGGTAGCGATCGCTCAGAGCCGCGAACGCCTCCGCAACCCCTTCGACCAATGATTTGGTCAGCGATCATCCGTACATACGCTCACCTCACGAACGGCCGGTGCCATTTCGTTCCCCCACTCGCCCGGATTTGGTGGAGGCCCATCGATTTGATGGATGATGCCTATGTCAAGTCCCGGCTCGCGACCCGGATTTCCCAGAATCCCCGGCTGCCTGCATCTGATCCCGTATCAACCGGGCAGCGAGAGTGATTTTGTCAAATTAGCGTCCTTGCGCAATTTTCGTTGCGGCGGCGCGGTCGATGCGTAACGTATGGTCATCACTGGGTGCTGGCGCAACATGATCTTGCGCGCACAGCCCATTTTCGCCTTGAGTCCGACAGGCTGCTAGGGAAATCCCGATCCAGAGCGTTCTTGATGGCGCGAAGTGAGCGACTGGCACGGCCGCGATCATCGCTATGCCACTCCAGCGGCCCGCGGTTCAGGCGTGCCCCATACTGTTGCCAGCCATGGCTCACGCCCTGCGTGCAGAGACCGCCCGCCACCAGGCGTAAATGCGCCCTTAAGCCGCCCGGGCGCAGGCTTGTCCGGCTGGTTGGCCAGGAGGGTGGCGGTGGATGTCGCGGAACGGCTGCAGAGGCTGCGCGTCGCGCTGGCTCTGCTGGAGGAGGGGCAGCATGCCAAGGCGGCAGCTGTCTGCCGGCAACTCGTAGCCCACAGTTGCGATGACATCGAGGCGCTGCTTCTGCTTGGCCTTGCGATCGGTATGCGGGGAGATGCCGATGCGGCCGCACCGCTGCTGAACCGCGTTGCCCATCAGCGGCGCACCCATGCGCATCCATGCAGCGATCTGGCGCGAATGCTGGTGAGCCAGGGCAACGCGTCGCTTATTGCCCCGCAATACCTCGCCTGTCTCAGGCTGACGCCCGACGACCTGCGGCTATGCTTTTCCTTCGCCGAATTCCTGCGCGAAACCGGCAGGGCGGAACAAGCGATCGCGGTGCTCGATCCGATTGTGCTGTCGCATCCCGCCAGCGCGGAGGCGCATTACCAGATGGGCATGGCGCTGGCGGAAGCGGCACGGTTCGACGAGGCGGCGAAGCAGTTCCGCCAAGCTATCGGTCTTGACCCAGAGCCGGCCCCATTCTGGTCGAACCTCGGCACGATGCTGAAGATCGAAGGGCGCTTCGACGAGGCGCTGGACGCATATGCGCATGCGCTGGAGCGTGCACCGGCCGACAGGCAGATCAGGGTGAACCGCGCGGTGGCGCGGTTGCACGCCGGCCGGTTTGCCGAAGCCTGGCAGGACGAGGACTGGGTTCTTGGTGAACCAGGCCGCACTGGCCTGCCGTCGGAGAAGCTGTTGCCGCCGATGTCGGTTCTGCCGGATCTGACGGCGCGGACGGTGCTGGTGGTGCAGGAGGAGGGACTTGGCGACACGTTGCAGTTCCTCCGCTATCTGCCGTTGCTCGCCGAACGCGGCGCGCACGTTGCCGTGGCGGTGCCGCCCGAACTGACGCGGCTGATGCGGACGGTGCCCGGCGTGGCAGAGGTTCCCGCCGGCGATGCGCCGGTGCCACGGCATGACTTCCACTGCTCGTTCAATGGCCTTCCGCGCGCATTCGAGACGACCCTGGAGACCATTCCGGGTGTGGTCCCATATCTCGAGGCCGATCCCGCGCTCGTCACAGATTGGGGCCGCCGACTGCCGCCAACGCAGGCGTTGCGCGTCGGGCTGGTATGGGCCGGCCAGGCGCGGCCCTGGCTGCCGGGATTCATCGGGCTCGATCAACGCCGCAGCACCGATCTGGCCACATTGGCGCCGCTGGCCGCGGTGTCCGGCGTGCAGTTCGTGAGTTTGCAGAAGGGACCGGCAGCGCTTGAGACGCGGACGCCGTCCGCCGCGTTCGATCTGCTCGACGTCATGGGCGAGGTCCGGGATTTTGCCGACACCGCCGCCATCGTCGCCAATCTGGATCTGGTGATCAGCGTCGACACGTCGGTGGTGCATCTGGCCGGCGCGATGGGCAAGCCGGTGTTTCTGCTTGACCGTTACGACCATTGCTGGCGCTGGCTAAGCCGGCGCGAGGACAGCCCGTGGTACCCGCACCTACGCATCTTCCGCCAGACCCGGCCCGGCGACTGGCCGCCGGTGGTTGCCCGCGTCGTGGTAGCGCTCCAAAGGCAGGTCGCTATCTGTTCCCGCTCTGCGCGAAACGGATAGCGCTGCACGCTAAACTGTAGTCGGCTCCCCAATGCTTTACGCCGGCGGAGCACTGACGAATGATACCAACCCGCCTTGATGCTGACACTCGAACGCCGCTCTCATCGTCATGCCGACGGAGGTCGGCATCCACGTCTTTCCTCGCTGGGATCAGCAAAGACGTGGATGGCGGGCCTTCTCCCGCCATGACGGGGTGCACCAGCCGGAGAGTCAAGCTTATCGTCACTTGGTATGAGTCCAGCGAAGTCTTTCCGGCGAGAGTGTCGGCCGGCGAGGGATCGCACGAGCCAATCGCTGCTGGATCGCCATGACGATGGGATTGCCGACGTGCTGTTCTGCGACGGTTTTTCGGCTGCTGGGAGGACCGCAGTTTAGCGGTGCAGTGCAGCAGCGGGCACGCCGTGCATGAGGTGCGCCCGTTATGTTGGTTCAGCCATCGGATACTGGTTCATTCTACGCTGGGTCTTGTCACTTCAGGCCGCAGTGAGTTGTGTCGCCGGCTCCTGCGGGGCGCTGATCGGGGCGGATGATGGTTCGCGGATCATGTAGCCGCGCCCCCACACGGTGCCGATCAGATTGTCTGCGCCGGCAAGCGCGAGCTTCTTGCGTAGCTTGCAGATGAACACGTCGATGATCTTCATTTCCGGTTCATCCATGCCGCCGTATAGGTGGTTGAGGAACGCCTCCTTCGTCAGCACCATGCCCTTGCGCAGCACCAGCAACTCGAGAATCGCGTATTCCTTGCCGGTCAGATGCACCTGTTGCCCGTCCACCAGCACCTCGTGGCTGTCCAGACTGAGCTGCAGCGGGCCGATGCGCAGCGACGGCTGGCTGAACCCCTTGCTGCGCCGGACGATGGCTTGCATCCGGGCAAGCAGCTCGGCCTTGTCGAACGGCTTTGTGATGAAGTCATCCGCACCAAGGCCGAGACCCTTCACCTTTGCCTGCGGTCGAGACAGGCCGGAGAGGATCAACACCGGCGTGTCGTCGCGGGCGCCCCGCATCCGCCGCACAACGTCGAAGCCCTCGATATCGGGCAGCATCAGATCGAGCAACACGATGTCGTAGTCGTAATGGTGGGCCAGCTCTAGACCTTCCTCGCCGGTGTCCACATGATCGACCACCGCACCACCGGCCTTCAGCATGAGAATAACGCCGCGGGCTGCGATGAGATCATCTTCGATGAGCAGAACGCGCATTGCTTGCCTCCTCCGGTAATCTGTCGAAACAGATATACCACTATAGCGTGTATTATACCATCGTTTTTTCACGAATAAGTGCGATAACTACCCAGACGCCGGCTCGATCCAGTGGGAAGAACACTCAAATCACGATATTAATCCAATATTAAGATAGTCAGTCGCCTCAATGAGATACACATCACTCCGCGAGCGGAGCGCCACCTGCCGGGCGATGGTGCACGCGCTTGCTCCTATGCATCTGGAAGGACGGGTGATCGGTCTTTCCGGCCTGATGGTGGATATCGATGGGCTGGGCGGGCATGTTTCTGTCGGCGATCGCCTTGTGCTGGCGGCACGCGACGGCCACGACATACCGGCAGAGATCGTCGGATTTCGCAACGGGCTGGCTCAGGCGATGCCGCTTGCCGCGCTGGACGGCCTCGGGCCGGGCAGCGTCGCGCTGTGCCGCGGCGATCCGAACGGTCTGTCCGGCGCCAGTGCTGGATTTGCCTTTGGCGGCGGAGCGACGCTGGCCGTCGCCGATGGCTGGCTGGGGCGCGTGCTGGACCCGATCGGGCGCTCGCTGGACGGTCGCGGTCCGTTGCCTGCAGGACCGAACCCTCGTCTCGTGCGCGCCACACCCCCCGATGCGACGAAGCGCGCACGGCTCGGAGCGCGCCTCGATCTCAGCGTGCGGGCACTCAATTGCTTCACCACCTGCCGGCAGGGCCAGCGGCTCGGACTGTTCTCCGGTTCCGGCATTGGCAAGTCGACGCTGATCTCGATGCTGGCGCGGCACACGGCGTGCGACGTTGCGGTGCTCGCCCTGGTCGGCGAGCGCGGACGGGAGGTGCGGGAATTCCTGGAAGACGACCTGGGTGAGGCAGGACTTGCGCATTCGGTCGTGGTTGTCGCGACATCGGACCGCCCGCCTCTGATGCGACGCCAGGCAGCGTTCTCGGCCATGACGGTTGCGGAACATTTCCGTGACCAGGGGAAATCCGTGCTCCTGCTGATGGACAGCGTCACGCGCTTCTGCCTGGCTTTGCGCGAGATCGGCCTGTCCACCGGCGAACCGCCGGCCACCCGCGGCTATCCTCCAAGCGTTTTCGCCGAACTGCCGCGCTTGCTGGAACGTGCCGGGCCGGGGCTGGAGCGAAGCGATGGCTCCGCCGGCCACATCACGGCGCTGTTCAGCGTCCTGGTGGAGGGCGACGATCATAACGAACCTGTGGCCGACGCGGTGCGCGGGATCCTCGACGGCCATGTCGTCCTGGACCGCCGGATTGCCGAGGGCGGGAGGTATCCCGCGATCGACGTCCTTCGTTCATTGTCGCGCGCCGTGCCGGGATGCAACGAGCCGGAGGAGAATGCGTTGGCCCGCCGCGCCCGCACCATTCTGGCGCTGCACGCCGATATGGCGGACATGGTGCGCCTCGGCGCCTATCGCGCCGGCAGCGATCCAGCGGTGGACGAGGCCGTGGCGCTGGCGCCCCGCATCGAGGCGATGCTGCGTCAGGAGCGGGGCGAGCAGACCACCATAGAGGACAGCTTCGCGCAGTTGCGCGCGGCACTGGAGCCGCCATGACCTGCGACCCATTGGAAACGCTGCTGCGGCTGCGTCGCCTCGCGGTGGATCAGGCAAGGCGCGGCCTCGCCGATTGCCTGCGCGTCGAGAGCCAGGCGGCGCATTCGGTGGCTGCGATCGAAGCCGCCATCGAGCACGAGACCGAGGTGGCCACCAACCTGGCCTCCGGCGATGCGGAGGTGGAGGCATTCGCCACGTGGTTGCGGCGCATCCGCCCGCAGCAGCATGCGGCGCACGTGGCGGAGGCTGAGGCCGAGGCAGCGACGGCGCAAGGGCGTGCCGTTCTCGCCGCTGCCCGCGCCGCGGTCCGGGCGGCCGAGGAGATGCTGGAGCAACATGCGGCGGCCAGGCTGAAGGAGGCGGAGCATCAGGCCCAGCGCGAGATCGACGAAGCGGCGCAGCGGCGTGGCGAGCACTGAGGCGCAGGTCCGCGTCCCGGGAACCGGATGTCGAGGGAGACCAGCGAGGTCGCCGTCAGCGCCGGGCAACGACGAACTGGCTCCATCCGGTGAACGACCAATAGGACAACGTGCGGCTGACCACGTTGTCGGTCCGCTTGCCATAGGCCATCAGGTGATCCTCGAAATACGGCACGCCCACCACGCTGGCCGCCTCTATCCTGAGACCGGTGGCCATAAGCCCGGCATGCGCTGCCTCCGTGCTCGGCAGTTCGCTGCGGTGAGTGCCGTCGTCGAAATAGTTCCCCGTCATCACGTCGATACCGACGGCGTGCAGATCGGCGGTCGTCGGCAGGGAGAGCAATTCCTGTCTGGGCCATTCCAGGAATATGCGCCCGCGCGCGGACAGATGGTCCGCCGACCACCGAATGAAGTCGATTGGCGTATCGATGTGCTCAATGAAGTTCGCCGCGAATATCGCGTCGAACCGCCGGCCGCGGAAATTGGGCTTTGTCTCAGGCCATACGCCAAGCTCGTGTCCGTCGTACTGGTCGAACATGCTGCCGCGATCCATCGCGAAGGCGTACATCGTCAGATCGAGCCGCTCTGGGGCCGGCCATTTTCGATAGATCTGCAGCGCGCCGTCACCGGCGCCGACATCGAGCACCGAGGCTCCGCTCGGCAGCGTCTTCACGAATCGGCATTGATAACAGAGCGAGTGCCACGTCTCCAGGTACAAGGCCGTCGGGAAGCGATGATTTCTCAATCGTCTCGAACCAGTGACTGATCTGTCCGATATCCAATGCCGCCCCATGGATGTGCCGCACCAATGATGCTGGATCAAGACCGACCGGATTGTGCGTGTCTGGCCCAGTTAGCGTTTACAAACTGCTAACTTGCAAGGAGCAGGCTGACGCGGCGGCGGCACGGCAGCCGAACCCAAGGTTCGGCCCCGCACAAAGCTGGCAACCCGGCGCCCGCCCGTGCTCTATCCCCGCCACATGAGCGGAAGGAACCGCATAAATGCGCATCACGATGATTGGCGGCGGCTATGTGGGCCTCGTCTCCGGCGCCTGCTTCGCCGAGTTCGGCACCGATGTCACGGTGGTGGAGGTCGATACCCAGAAGCTAGCGGCCCTCAACGAGGGACGCATGCCGATCTACGAACCCGGCCTCGACAAACTGGTTCTGGAGAACGTCAGGGCCGGCCGGCTCGCCTTCACCGGTGACCTCGCCGCCGCGGTCCGCGATGCCGAGGCGGTGTTCATCGCCGTCGGCACGCCCACCCGCCGCGGCGACGGCCATGCCGACCTCACCTATGTCTACGCCGCTGCCGAGCAGGTGGCCCGTGCGCTGGCCGGCTATACGGTGATCGTCACGAAATCCACCGTCCCGGTCGGCACCAGCCGCGCCATCGCCGACATCGTCCGCACCGTCCGCCCGGACCTGGACTTCGACGTCGCCTCCAATCCGGAGTTCCTGCGCGAGGGCAACGCGATCGGCGACTTCATGCGCCCCGACCGCGTGGTGATCGGCGCGGAGAGCGACCGCGCGCGCGAGGTGCTGGGCCGGCTGTACCGCCCGCTCTATCTGATCGAGGCACCGATCGTGTTCACCGGCATCGAGACGGCGGAGCTCACCAAATATGCCGCCAACGCGTTCCTGGCGATGAAGGTCACCTTCATCAACGAAATGGCCGATCTCTGCGAGAAGGTCGGCGCCGACGTGCACGACATCGCGCGCGGCATCGGGCTCGATGGCCGGATCGGCAGGAAGTTCCTGCATCCCGGGCCCGGCTATGGCGGCTCATGCTTCCCCAAGGACACCCTGGCCCTGGTGCGCACCGCGCAGGACTACGGCGCGCCGTCTCGCCTGGTGGAGGCCACCGTGGCAGTCAACGACGCGCGCAAGTCGAACATGGCCATGCGGGTGATCCACGCCTGCGGCGGGTCGGTGCGCGGCAAGACCATCGCCCTGCTGGGCCTTACCTTCAAGCCAGAGACCGACGACATGCGCGACGCGCCGTCGCTCTCCATCGTGGCCCGCCTCGCCGGCGACGGTGCTGCGATCCGCGCCTTCGACCCCGAGGGAATGCAGCAGGCACAACTGCTGCTGCCGGACGGCGTAAAATATTGCCGCGATGCATTCGATGCGGCGCAGGGCGCAGATGCGCTGGTTCTGATCACCGAATGGAACGAGTTCCGCGCGCTGAGCCCGGCGCGGCTGCGCGACACGATGCGTGGCCGTATCCTGATCGACCTGCGCAACGTCTATGATCCGGTGGCGATGCGGCAGGCCGGGTTCGACTACCACTGCGTGGGCCGCCCTGACCTGCCGCCTGGCTAATCCTTTCTCAACGCCCGGCGCGTACGCTGGGCGGGATGGATGTCACTGTCTGCATCTGTACGCATGACCGGCCCGGCTACTTGAATGATTGCCTGGAGGGACTGCGGCGGCAGACGGTCGGCGACGAACGGTTCGACATCCTCGTGATCGACAGCGCCTCGACGGGCGACGTCCCGGCTGTGCTTGCGCGGCTGGTTCGCGACTTCCGCAACGCGCGATTGCTGCGCGTCGAGCAGGCGGGGGTCAGCGTGGCACGCAACGCCGGCGCACGGGAAGCGGCTGGCGACTATATCGCCTATATCGACGACGACGCGATCCCGGCCCCCGATTGGGTCGAGCGCATCCTGGACGCGATCAGCGAGACCGACCCGCCGCCGGCATTGATCGGCGGACGCATCCTGCCGCACTGGGAGGCGCCATTGCCGTCCTGGTGGCCGCCGAGCCTGCGCGGCTCTTTGTCCATCATCGAGGTGGAGGGGCAGGGCGAATACCGCACCGCCGCGCTGCCGCCCGGGCTCGAGCCGTACGGCGCGAACATGGTCATCCACGTCCCGTCATTGCGCGCGATCGGCGGCTTCGGCCGACACAGCGGCCGCATCGGCGATGCGTTGCTGTCCGACGAGGAGGTGCAGCTTGCCTGGAAGCTGCAGGACGCCGGGCATTCGGCACGCTACGATTCCCGGATCGTCGCACGGCACCAGATCCAGGCGGCACGCCTGACCCCCGCCTGGTTGCTGTCGCGGCTCTACTGGCAGGGCATCTCCACGGTGCGGACGCGGCGGCTGCTCGGCCGTCCGGGCGATGTCTGGCAAGAGCTGCCGCGCCGCATATTGGTGGCGGCACTGCTTGCTCCCTCGGCCTTGCTGCCGCGCCACAGCACGCGCCTCGTCCCCTGCCGCTGGCGGCTTGCCTACGCGCTGGGCTTTATCCGCGCCGCGCTCGGTTGGGATGTGGCGGCTTCGCCTGCCCGATCCGGCCGCTAGCGCAAGTGCAGCTGTATCGCCGGCAGGGGCACGCGCGGAACTTCAGCGACGAATTGAACACTCTGATCTGGCCACGCCTGCTGCCGGATTTCTTCGACGATGATCCGGCCGAGATTTTCCTGGGCATCGGCTCCTTACTCGATGCGCGGCACGCGGCGACCCCGGTGAAGCTGGTAGCGGACGCCGGCTACGGCGGCTACGAGAGACTGCCGACTCTCGATGCCACCTGGGTCATCCACTGGGTACGCGGGCCACATACCTGCCGCGCCCTGGGTTTGCCTGACAGCGCCGGCCTTGGCGACCCGGCGATGCTGCTTCCCATTGCCGGCTGGAATTATGGCGCGCTTGCCGATCACGCCCCTTCGACCCAAGCGGCGATCCAGCCGCGATCATCGCCGCGATCGGAAGCTGCCGTGTCCTGCTCAGCGAGGCACTGCATGGAGCCATCGTAGCCGACGCGCTGCGAGTGCCGTGGATCGCGCTCCGTCCATTGGTGCCGGTCCATCGTGCAAAGTGGCACGACTGGGCCGCGACGCTGGATCTCCACATTGCATTCCACCATCTTGCCGCTTCGTCGCTGCCGGAACGTCTGCATGCCTCGCCGATTGCGGCGCATCGGTCCGGTCGCACGCTGCTTGACCGGTCCACCGCGAAGTTGCACCTCCTGGCGCGCGGCCAGTTCATCGACATGGCCGCGCGGTCGCTCCAGGCCGGGACGGCGACCCCGCAACTGTCGTGTGCGGCGGCACTGGACCGCTGCCAGACGCGAATGCTGGATCGGCTCGACAAGCTGCGGCGTGATACGAACGGCCTCGTATGAGCACGTCCTGCTCGTTTGATATCCGCCGCGCGACTGCTTCTGCCTTGCATCTGCTGGGCAAAAAAGCCTACCAACCCGCCAGGGCCGGTCGATCGCCGCTTCCGGGGGCCTGGCAATCCTGCCGCCCCCGCAATTCCGGAGCGTCCGCCCGCGATGCCGTCCTATCCCGATCACCCGAACGCTGATCTGCTGGAGCGCATCCCGCTCGATGCCGCCGTCGTGCTGGATGTCGGCTGCGGCGCTGGCTCGCTGGGCGCCGCCTATCGCCGGCTTAATCCTCGCGCCCGCCTGCTCGGCATCGATATGGACCCGGCGGCCGCAGAGGTTGCGGCGCGGCGACTGGATGAAGTTGCCGTGGTCGACGTCGAATACGATCCGCTGCCCTTCGAGCTCGACCGTCCGATCGACTGCATCATCTACGGCGACGTGCTGGAACACCTACGCGACCCGTGGTCGGTGCTCCGCCACCACATCGCAGCGCTGAGCGACGAGGGCACCATCCTGATCTGCGTTCCGAACCTGGAGCATTGGAGCTTCGCCGACCGGCTGCTGCGCGGCACATGGGATTATGAGCCATCCGGCCTGCTGGACGACACGCATCTGCGCTGGTTCAGCCTCGAGACGATGCGCAAGGGATTGCTGTCGCTTGGCCTCACGCTGTGCGACGTGCACCCGCGGGTGTTCGATGCCGCAGCCGCGGAGGCGTTCACCACGAGGATCGCACCGGCACTGACCGCGCTCGGCGTCGACCCGCAGGCCTATGTCCAGCGCGCCACGCCGCTGCAGTTTGTCTGGCGCGTGCGAAAGTACCCGCACGAGCTGCTGACGGTGGCCGCCAACATGCTCCCGCCGGTGGGCGGCGTCTCGCATGTCCGCGTGGTCTATCCGCTGCAGGCGCTGAACAGCGATCCCACGGTCGTCACCCGTATCGTCACGAACCGGGAAGTCGTGCAGGGCAGCGGCGACGCTCCACGGATCTTCGTGCTGCACCGCCCGGGATTGAGCGGCGAGCAAGGCGCCGCGGTCATTCGCGGTCTGCTGTCGGACGGCTGGCTGATCGTGACCGAGTTCGACGACCATCCGGATCATTTCGGTATGCTGCACGCAGAAGATCAGTTCGCGTTCCGCGGCGTGCATGCGGTGCAGACCAGCACGCCGACACTCGGCGCGATCCTGCGCACCCTCAATCCCGAAGTGGCGGTGTTCCCCAATGCCGTGCGCTCGCTGCCGGACGTGCGGAACTTCCTCGACCCCAAGGTGCTGACCGTGTTCTTCGGCGCGCTGAACCGCGAACAGGACTGGGCGCCGCTGATGCCGGCGTTGAATGCTGTGGCGGAGAAGGCCGGCGAGCGCCTGCGCTTCTGCGTTGTGCACGATCAGGCGTTCTTCGATGCCTTGCGTACGCCGCATAAGATGTTCACGCCGACCTGCGACTACGACACCTATATGGCGCTGCTCGGCAGGTGCGAGATCTCCTTCATGCCGCTCGGCGACACGCCGTTCAATCGCGCCAAGTCGGACCTCAAGTTCATCGAGGCCGGGGCCTGCCGCGCGGCGGCGCTGGCGAGCCATGTCGTCTATGCCGACAGCATCGAGGACGGCCACACCGGATTGCTGTTCCACAACGCGGACGAGCTGCGCGAGCGGCTCCTGCGTCTTGTGGCGATGCCGGAGCTGGCGCGAGGCCTCGGCAATGCGGCGCGCAGCTACGTCGCCGGCGAGCGCATGCTGGCCTATCAGGTGGCGCAGCGGATCGCCTGGTATCGCTCCCTGTGGGCACGGCGCGTCGAGCTGACCAACGCACTGCACGCGCGCATGACGAAGCTGCCGCAGATCGCCGATTCCACCGCGCAGTCCTGAGGCTGGTTCAGGGGTGTCGCTGCCTTATCACGCCCATCAGCCAAACCGCACGCAGCTGATCGGCGGCAGGTGGCCGGCCACCAGCGCCCAGCTGTCGCCGGCGTTTTCCGACACCCACAGGTGCCCCGTCGTCGAGCCCATGGCGAGGCAACTGCCGGTCTCGTCGACGGCAAGTCCGTGGCGATGAACGAGATCGTAGGCATGGCTTTGTGGCAGTCCGTCCGACAGCACATCGAACGAATGGGCGCCATCACGCGTGCGTGCGACCACCACTTTTGAATCGACCGGAATGCGGCATTCGTCCTTGACGCCCGGAACGAACCACGCGGTGTCCGGATCCGTTGGATGCACGGCCACAGCGAAGCCGAACTTCGCCGGACGGATCGTGGTGACCTCCTGCCAGGAACGCGCGCCGTCGGTCGAACGGAACACGCCGTTGTGGTGCTGCACCCACATCGCGTCCGGTGCGGCCGGGCATTGCACCAGCCGATGCACGTCCTGCACTTCCGGGGCGCGGTTGCGCGGCGGCGGGTAGTATTCGGCGTACATGCCCTCGGCTGAGGCACGCCAGTTCGTGCCGCCGTCTTCGGTCACCCAGACACCGCCGGTGGACACGCCGACCGTGACATGCCCGGAATTGCGGGGGTCGACGCAGATCGAGGCGACACCAGCCTGATCGAAGCCGCCGCCCATCCACTCCTTGCGCTCCGGCAGGTTCCACAGCGGCTCGTTCAGCGACCATGACTCCCCGTGATCCTGCGAAAGAAACAGCGCGCCGGGGATCGTTCCGCACCACACCCAACCAGGCTGGTCGGCGCCGCCCGTCTCCAGGCAGAACAGGTACGACACGCTCGGTCCATCCGCTTCGCGTTCGCTCTTGGGGAAGGCGGGCGCAGGCATTTCCTGCCAGGTCCTGCCTTCGTCATGCGAGCGCTGCAGCTTCACGCCGAAATGGCCGAGCGCCTGTGCGGCGTACCACGTGCCGTCGCGCGGATCGGGCAGCAGCATGGAAATCGGGTCACCGAGAAAGCCGGTTCCCGCGATCGACCACATGCCGCGCATCCGGCACAGCTCAAACAAACCCTTCCTGGTGCCGATCAGCAGCCGGTCGCTCATTGCATTGCTCCTTTGGGCTTTGCTCCTTTGGCCTACCCGCCCGACAGCGCCTGGAACACGAAGACCTCGTCGTCGTCGCCGACCGCATCGCTGAGACGTTCACGATCGGCGATGCGGTCCCCGTTGAGATAAATGGCCACGTGCGTGCGCACCCGGTCCTGATCGTCCAGGACGTAGGACCGCAGTCGCGGATGCGCGGCGAACACATGGTCCAGGACGGCGCGCACGTTTGGCCCGGGTGCCGCCTGGACGGGACAGATCAGATGCCGTTGCAGATTGGCCGTGAATGCGACGCGCGCCATGAAGCTATCTCCGCGCCAAGCCCAACGTCATGACACGCGTGCGCCACACAAGTTCAGACGACCTTCACGTCTTCCCAGAACCCGAAGCGTCCACCGACCTGCTGCATCGACGGTCGCGGCGATTCGTAGGACCAGGCGGCACGCGCGTGGCGGACGCCATCGACCACAACGTCGTAGAACTGCACGCCGTGCGGGCATTCGAGATCATGCTCGGTCTTGTTCGTCTTCTCGAGCCATTCCATCCGCACCGCGGATCTTGGAAAGTACTGGTAGCCGCCGGTTTCGACGATATCATCGCTGCTGGCGACCTCGTGGCCGTTCAGGACTGCCTTCATTGCTCGGAGCCTCCTGGAATTAGACGACGGAAAAGGTATGACGACGCGCCGCTCGTCGCAACACGCCTCAGGCCGGAACGATGACCATCCAGGTCGCGCCGAAGCGGTCGGCGACCATGCCGAAGCGCGAGGCGAAGAACGTCTTGCTCAACGGCATCTGCACCTGTCCGCCATCGCCCAGCGCAGCAAACAGCCGCTCGGCCTCGGCATCGTTGGGCGCATCGAGCGACAGCGCAAATCCCTGGAAAGCCATTTGACCCGTGCATCGTCCATCGGACATCAGCACCGTCGCATCGCCGATCCGCAGGCTCGCATGCATGACCTTGTTCTCGGTACCGGGCGTGACCATGCCGGCCTGAGCGGGTTCGGGGCAGTCCTTGAACCGCATAAGCATCGTCACCTCGGCGCCGAGCGCACCGCGGTAGAACTCGATCGCCTCCTCGCAGCGACCATCGAAGAACAGATAGGGCTGGACCTGCATATTGGCTCCTCCTCAGCCTTTGTTGCGCACTTCCGGTGTAATGTATACACCGTCCACAAGACGATAGCAAAACCGATGGACAGTGTCCACATGCACACGGAACTATGATCGCGCGCGCGGCGACCCGCACACGCGGGCGCAGCACCTACCGGCATGGCGATCTGCGGCGGGTGCTGCTGGACGCGGGCATCGAGCTTGCGCGCAACGGCGGGCCCGATGCGGTGGTGCTGCGCGAGGCCACGCGGCGTGCAGGGGTGGTTCCAAATGCGGCGTACCGGCACTTCGCCAGCCGCGATGCCCTGCTGCAGGCGGTCCGGGCGGCGGCGCTGTCGGCATTGGCCGTCGCCATGGAGGCCGAGCTGACCAGGCTGCGCCGCGGCCGAAGTTCCGCCGACTTCGCGCGCGCCAGCCTGCGCGCGATCGGCACCGCGTACCTGCGGTTTGCCCAGACCCAGCCTGGGCTGTTTCACACGGCATTCTCGGTTCCCGGCAATCCGGAGACCGCGGCCGACCCGTCCACCGCCGGCAAGAGCGGCCTCGATCCGTTCCAGTTGTTGGGCGCGGCGCTGGACAAACTGGTGGACGCCGGCGCGCTGCCGCCCGAGCGTCGTTCCGGCGCGGAGTATCTGGCCTGGTCCGCCGTGCATGGCCTCGCCATGCTCGTCCTCGATGGCCCGCTGCGGCGATTGACGCGTGCCCAGACGCGCGACATCGGGCAACGCCTGCTGGACATGGTCGAGAAGGGGCTGTAGCGCCGGTGCGGCTTCGCGGATCAGGTCGGTTGCTCCCAACGCCGACACGCCGTGGCCTTATTGCTTTGCGGCGATCTGGGCACGCAGGCGCTCTTCCTGCTCCCTGAGTTCGGGCGTCATCTCGGCCCCGAAATCCTCCGCCTCGAAGAGCTGGCGAATTTCGACTTCGCAGTCTTCGCCGTGCGGATTGGGACAGCGCTTGACCCACTCGATCGCCTCGTCCCTGGACTTCACCTGCCACAGCCAGAACCCGGCAACGAGATCCTTCGCGTCGGCGAAGGGACCGTCGATCACCGTCCGCTCGTTGCCGGAGAACCTGACGCGCGCACCCTTCGAGCTCGGCTGCAGCCCCTCGCCCGCGAGCATGACGCCGGCCTTCACCAGCTCCTCATTGAACCTGCCCATTTCGGTCATCAGTTCCGTGCTCGGGCGCACGCCGGCTTCGCTGTTCCTGCTGGCCTTTACAATGATCATGAATCGCATCGTTGGGTCTCCTCGCGGTTTCGGGTTCCTCGACCGGCCATCTGGTCTGTATCCCAAGGACTAACGGACCCACGACAGTCCGACATGGTCGACGATTATGTGAACGCGATTTGCCGTCCCGCGTTGCAATCACGCGGGGCGGCTGTCCTTGATGAGCCGATCGAGATGCAGTCGGATGTGCGCGGCCTCCGCCGGCGTATGCGCGAGCGCGATGGCCCGGTCGAAGGCAGCGCGGGCCTCCTCGGCGCGGCCCATCTGCATCAGCAGCGCACCCCGCACGCCGAAGTAGTGAAAATAGCCGGCGAGCGGCACGGCAAGCGGCTCGATCATTGCAAGTGCCGCCGCGGGACCATGCAGCCTGGCAACCGCAACGGCCCGGTTCAGCGTCACGACCGGTGACGGCTGCAAGACTTCCAACATGGCATACAGCTGGTCGATCTCGCCCCAGTCGGTCTCCGCGAACCGGGCCGCGCGCGCATGAATTCCGGCAATGGCCCCCTGCACCTGATAGGGCCCGGGACGTCTGTGGCGGAGCGCTTTCTCCAGCAGCGCCAGACCCTCGGCGATCATCTCGCGATGCCAGAGGCCGCGGTCCTGATCCTCCAGCAACACGATCTCGCCGTCCGCATCCAGCCGCGCCGGCGCCCGTGCATGCTGCAGGAGAAGCAGCGCTGTCAGGCCCATGATCTCGGGTTCAGCGGGAAACAGTCGAAGCAGCAGACGGGTGAGCCGGATCGCCTCCTCGCACAGCGGGAGACGAATGTGCGCGGTTCCGCCGCTTGCCGAATAGCCCTCGTTGAACACCAGATAGATCATGGCTGCGACGGCCGCGAGCCTATCCGCCCGCTCGATCGCGCCGGGAGTTTCGTAGGGAACCCGTGCCTCCGCGATGCGGCGTTTCGCCCGTGTGATGCGCTGCTCCATGGCGCTCTCGCCGATCAGGAACGCGCGCGCGATCTCCTTGACGGACAGGCCGGAGACGATGCGCAGCGCAAGCGCGATCTGCTGGGTGGCCGGAACGTCGGGATGGCAGCAAATGAACAGCAGCCGCAGCATGTCATCACGATAGCGCGAGCTGTCCAATCGCTCCGAAAGGTCCGCCTCGGCATCGTCCAGGTCCGAGATTACCTCTTCGGGCGGTAGCGGCTCGCTATGTTTGCGACGCCGCACATCGTCGAGCGCGGCGTTGCGCCCGACGAGAATAAGCCACGCGGCGGGATCGCGCGGCGGGCCATTGACCGGCCAGTTCCTCAGCGCCCGCAGGCACGCTTCCTGGAAGGCCTCCTCGGCCTGATCGAGGTCGCGGAAATAGCGGAGCAGCGCACCGATCGCCTGCGGCCGAGCGGCTCTCAGCGCGGCATCGATCCAGCCAAAATCGGTCACGTCCAGGCGGCTCCCGGTTCGAACAGGCGGAGTGGACGAATCTCGAGGGCGCCCGATTCGCCCTGTCCCATTCGGCGTGCCGCCTCGATGGCCGCTTCGAGCGTCGCGCAATCCACGACGTAGAAGCCAAGCAGCTGCTCCTTGGTTTCGGCGAAAGGGCCATCGATGACGAACGGTTCACTGCCCGACCGGACGGTGACCGCCGCGGTCGTCGGCATGAGCCGAGCCACCGGACCGAGCCTTCCTTCTGCCGCCAGCCCGCGCATCACCACTGCGCGTTTGGCGAGGACCGCATCGTCTTCTTCCTTCGTCCAGGAACTGACCACTTCTTCGTCATGGTAGCAAAGGATCGCGTAGAGCATATGGCCTCCTTCGGCATCGCCGTCCCTCAGGACGAATGAGTATGCCGCATCCCGACATGGACGCTGAAAAATGCCCCGAGTGCGCCGACACTGGCTGAGGACAGCCCGATCCTACCGGCGAAGTGGGCGAGGCCCAGCACGATACGATCGTCGCGATACAACCTCCGGATGTATCGCCGATGGCAATGAGTTCCAATGGGCGGGGCGGAGCAACCGATCCAACACATGCATTCTCATGCGTTCCCGGCCAAATACTTGCCACGCGCGCGCCATGTCGCTGATTCGGTCATGACGATGCACTTGCCCGGTTACGATGATGTGCTGTAGAGGGCTGAAGAACTTGCCGCCTTTCGACGAGAATGCCGGATCTCCGGACATGACCATCTTGCCAACGCTCGTCACTTTGTTCGCGGTCGCCCTCTCCACCGAACGCAATGAACGCGAAGATGACCGTGTCACAGATGACCGAGAAGCGCCGATGCTGCACCATAGCCTGAAGCCGAGGAGCCCGGATGGCGTGCGGCAGGCCCGGATTTCCGGGGCGGTCGAACGCATTGTGTCCGAAACCAATGAAGCGTCCACGGTTCATGGCCCGGAACGGCAGCTGGCCTCGCGTATCGTCATTTTGCTCGCGACCTACAATGGTGCGAAATATCTACGTGCGCAACTCGAAAGTTTGCTGAACCAGACACACCAAAATTGGGTTCTTTACTGGCGGGACGATGGTTCCAACGATGATACAGCCGCCATTCTGACTGAATTTGCCGCAACGATCGGTGACAGGCGCTGCGTGCGGGTTTGCGAATCCGCGGAACGGGTCGGGCCGGCGGCGAGCTTCATGGCGCTGCTGCGTGCGGTCGCGCCAGCGTTGAGTGCAACGGACTATGTCGCGTTCGTCGATCAAGACGATGTCTGGCTGCCGGACAAGCTGACCCGCGGCTTCGCTGCCCTGTCGGCCGTCGATAGTGAAATTCCAACCCTGTATTGTGCGCGGCTGATGGTGGTGAACGCGCGCCTGCGGCGCCTCGCGGAAACCAGCATCGTCCCGCACCGATGTGGCTTTCCCGCCTCGCTGACACAAAACGTCGCCGCAGGTTGCACTATAATGCTGAACCGGCGTGCCGCTGCATTGGCGGCTGGCAGTGTACCCCCCAGTGCGTCACCGCACGATTGGTGGTGCTACCTGCTGGTGACCGCCGCCGGTGGCCGGGTTCTCACGGACAATTCCGTGGTGGCATTGTATCGCCAGCATGGCGGCAACGTTGTCGGTGTGCCGCCATCGCAGATGCGACGTGCAATCGCTGCGCTACGGCGAGGCCCCAGCATATTCATGAACGTGCTGCGCCAGCATTTGGAAGCCCTGATCGTACAGCCAGACCTGGTATGCGAGACCACGCGTCCCACCGTCCTCCGGTTGCACCACGCTCTACGGGGCAGCTTCCGTGTAAGGCTGCTGGCTCTGCGGCTGCCAGGTCTCCGAAGGCAGACATGGCTGGAGACGTTGCTGTTTCGACTATGGTTTCTCATCGGCTGATCTGGCCGGATATGGCGAACTTGAACGCGCCGGAGCAATGATGGGACAGCGGGGCGTTCATCTGGCCAGTCACGGGCGGTCAGTGTAGACCTGCCTCGGTGATCACGGACTCAGGTGCGCGATGGCCTTGCCGCGAACGCCGTCTTTGCGACTGGATGGACAACGCGCACTGGTCTCCGGTGCCGGCCGTGGCATCGGTCTTGCCTGTGCCGCGGCGCTGGCGCAGGCAGGCGCCCATGTCGTGCTCGCGGCACGCACGGCAGCCGAAATCGACGACGCTTCGGTGCAGATCAGGGACGAGGGCGGCAGCGCCGAGGCGTTGGTGCTCGATGTGACGGACCTCGCCGCCGTGCGTTCCGCGATCGCCGTCCAGCCGTCATTCGACGTGCTGGTCAACAACGCCGGCACCAACCGGCCCGCGCAGTTCCTCGACGTGACCGAGCAGGATTACGATGCCATCACCAATTTGAACCAACGTGCCGCGTTCTTCGTCGCACAGGCGGTCGCGCGCCGCATGGTCGACGCGGGCAAGGGCGGTTCGATCATCCACATCTCCTCGCAGATGGGTCATGTGGGCGGCGCAAGGCGCACCGTCTATTGCATGAGCAAGCATGGCATCGAGGGTCTGACCAAGGCGATGGCAATAGACCTCGCGCCGCACGGCATAAGGGTGAACTCCATCGGCCCCACCTTCATCGATACGCCGCTCACCCGGCCGTTCTGGAACGACAGGGCGTTCCACGACGATGTGGTGCGGCGGATCAAGCTTGGCAGGCTGGGGACGGTGGAGGACCTTATGGGCGCGGTGTTGTTCCTTGCATCGGACGCCGCGGCGCTGGTGACCGGAACGTCGCTTGTCGTCGATGGCGGCTGGACCGCGGAATAGGAGTTGCCATGATCCGCTATCTCAAGCGCGGCGCGACCGAGGAAGAGAAGTTCGCAGCCGACCGCAAGGTGCGTCAGACGGTCGAAGCGATTCTCGACGATGTTATCGCGCGCGGCGATGCGGCGGTGCGCGAACTCTCGGTGAAGTTCGATCGGTGGGAACCAAAGGATTTTCGCCTGTCGCCGGGGGAAATCCAGGCGCTGATCGACAGCCTGCCCGGGCAGGTGATCGAGGACATCAAATTTGCCCAGGCGCAGATCCGCCGCTTCGCCGAGGTGCAGCGCGCTGCGTTGCGCGACGTGGAGGTGGAGACGCTGCCGGGCGTCAGGCTGGGCCACCGGAATATCCCGGTTGCAAGTGTCGGTTGCTATGTGCCCGGCGGTCGCTATCCGATGGTCGCCTCTGCTCACATGAGCGTGCTGACCGCTAAGGTGGCCGGCGTGAAGCGGGTCGCCGCCTGCACGCCGCCGTTGAACGGCGTGCCGCCGGCCGCCACCGTCGCCGCCATGGCGCTCGCCGGCGCGGATGAGATCTATCTTCTGGGCGGCATCCAGGCGGTGGCGGCCATGGCGCTCGGCACGTCGAGCATTCGAGCCGTGGATATGCTGGTGGGGCCGGGCAACGCGTTCGTCGCCGAGGCGAAGCGGCAATTGTTCGGCCGCGTCGGCATCGACCTGCTGGCAGGACCGACCGAGACACTGATCATTGCCGACGACACGGCGGATGCCGAAATGTGCGCGACCGACCTGCTCGGCCAGGCCGAGCATGGACCGACATCGCCGGCGATTTGCTGACCACATCGGCGAAGATCGCGCATGAACTGCAAGCCGAGATCGATCGCCAGCTTTCGCGTCTGGTGACCGCCGACATCGCCGGGGTTGCCTGGCGCGACCACGGCCAGATCATCCTGTGCGATACGGACGACGAAATGGTGTTGGAGGCCGACCGCATCGCCTCGGAGCATGTGCAGGTGCTGACCCGCGAGCCGCGCTGGTTCCTGGAGCGGATGACCAATTACGGATCGCTGTTCCTGGGCAAGGAGACCAACGTGGCCTATGGCGACAAGGTGATCGGCACGAACCACACGCTGCCGACGAAACGGGCCGCGCGCTACACCGGCGGTCTTTGGGTCGGAAAATTCCTGAAGACGGTCACCTATCAGGAGGTAAGCCCGGAGGCGACGGCAATGATCGGCGAGTACCGTTCGCGGCTCTGCGCGATCGAGAATTTCGCGGCGCACAAGGAGCAGGCGGACCTGCGGGTTCGCCGTTACGGCGGTCGCAACACGGCCTGAACCACTGGCTATGACTCGCCTCGCTTCTCCCGCTATGATGTGGCCCACGAATTCAGGGAGCGACAAGCATGAGCGAAGAGATCGCCACCCTCGGCGGCGGCTGCTTCTGGTGCCTGGAGGCTGTCTACAAGGACCTGCGCGGCGTCACCGGCGTGATGTCGGGTTACGCCGGCGGGCATGTCCCCAATCCCAGCTACAACGCCGTGTGCTCCGGCACGACCGGCCACGCCGAGGTCGTGCAGATCAGGTTCGATCCCGCCGAGGTTTCCTACGCCGATCTATTGCGCGTGTTCTTCACCATCCATGATCCGACGACGAAGGACCGGCAGGGCCACGATGTCGGCACGCAATACCGCTCCATCATCCTGACCCACTCGGACGTGCAACGGCAGACCGCGCAGGCGGTGATCAAGGAGATCAGCGATGCGAAGGTGTGGGGCGCGCCGATCGTGACACAGGTCGAACCGCTGCAGGCGTTCTACGAAGCCGAACCGGAGCATCACGACTACTACGCGCGCAATCCGTGGACCGGCTACTGCCAGGCCGTCGTGGCGCCGAAAGTCAGCAAGTTCCGGAAAACGTTCTCCGACCGGTTGAAGCGCGCCGCCGCCGAGTGAAAGGACTCTTGCCCCATGGACCTGAACTTCACTGACGAGGAACTCAAATTTCGTGACGAGGCGCGGCGCTTTTTCCGCAGCGAGATCCCGCAGTCGATCCGCGACAAGGTGGCCGAGGGCGAGGGATTGACCAAGGACGACATGGTCACCTCGCAGCGCATCCTGAATGCGCGCGGCTGGGCGACGGTGAACTGGCCGGTGCAATGGGGCGGACAGAGCTGGTCGCCGGTGCAGGTCTATATGTACCAGGACGAAATGCAGCAGGCGCACGTGCCGACGCCGATCGGTTTCAACGTGACGATGGTCGGGCCGGTCATCGCGCAATTCGGCAGCGACGAGCAGAAGCAGCGGTTCCTGCCCAAGACCGCCAACGCCGATATCTTCTGGTGCCAGGGGTTTTCGGAACCCGGTTCCGGCTCCGACCTTGCCAGCCTGCGCACCAAGGCCGAGCGGAAGGGCGACAAGTACATCATCAATGGCCAGAAGATCTGGACCACGCTGGCACAGTACGCCGACTGGATCTTCTGCCTGGTGCGCACCGATCCCACGGCGAAGAAGCAGGAGGGCATTTCGTTCATTCTGGTGGACATGAAGACACCAGGCATCACGGTCCGCCCAATCGTCACCATCGACGGCGGGCGCGAAGTGAACGAGGTGTTCTTCGATAACGTCGAGGTCCCGGCCGAGAACCTTGTCGGCCAGGAGAACAAGGGCTGGGACTATGCGAAATTCTTGCTCGGCAACGAGCGCACCGGCATCGCACGGGTCGGCGCATCGAAGGCGAAGGTTGCGCGCATCAAGGAGCTTGCCTCGATGGAGCGGGTCGGCGACACGCCCCTGATCGAGGACCTCCGTTTCCGCGAAAAGCTTGCCGCCGTCGAGATCGAACTGAAGGCATTGGAGATGACGCAGTTGCGAGTCGTCGCGGACGAACGCAAGCGCGAGAAGGGCAAGCCGAACCCGGCATCGTCGATTTTGAAGCTGAAGGGCTCGGCGATCCAGCAGCAGCTCACCGAACTTCTGATGGACGTGGTCGGCCCGTACATGCTGCCGTATCAGCGCGATTTCGACGGCCGCAACGAACCGGTGATCGGTCCCGACTACGCGACGGAAGCGGCACCGATGTATTTCAACTACCGCAAGGTCTCGATCTACGGCGGGTCGAATGAGATCCAGCGCAACATCGTCGCCAAGGCGATATTGGGGCTCTAGCGCATGGACTTCGACCTGACCGACGAACAGCGCCTGCTCAAGGACAGCATCGACCGGCTGATCGCCGAGCAGTATCAGTTCGAACAGCGCAAGAAATACCTTGCGGAACCGGACGGCTGGAGCCGCAACGTCTGGAAACAATACACCGATCTCGGTCTGCTCGGCCTGCCATTCGACGAGGCGCATGGCGGCTTCGGCGGCGGCCCGGTCGAGATGATGATCGTGATGGAGGCGTTCGGCCGCGGCCTTGTTCTCGAGCCCTATTTCGCCACCGTGATCCTCGGCGGCGGACTGCTGCGGCACGCCGCGACACCGGCGCAGCAGCAGGCACTGATCCCCGAGGTCGCGCAGGGCCGCCTGAAGCTCGCGTTTGCGCATGTCGAGCGGCATTCCCGCTATGACCTCGCCGACGTATCCACCACCGCGCGGCAAGACGGTGTGGTGTGGGTGCTGGACGGCGCCAAGAGCGTCGTGCTGCACGGCGACTGCGCCGATCGCCTGTTTGTGACGGCGCGCGTCTCCGGCGCGCGTCGCGATCGCACGGGCATCGGCCTGTTCCTGGTCGATCCATTCGCACCTGGCGTGATGCGGCGCAGCTATCCGACACAGGACGGGCTGCGCGCTGCCGAGGTCACGCTGTCGGGCGTGCGGGTTCCCGCCGGGGACGTGCTGGGTGAGGCCGGCGCCGCGCTCCCTGCGATCGAGCGCGTGGTGGACGAAGCCATTGCCGCGTTGTGCGCCGAGGCGGTCGGCACCATGCAGGCGATGCACGAAACGACGCTCGAATACTTGAAGACGCGTCAGCAGTTCGGCCGGCCGATCGGCCAGTTCCAGGTGCTGCAGCACCGTTCGGTGGACATGCTGGTCGCACTCGAGCAGGCGCGCAGCATGGCGATGTTCGCCGCCGTCATGGCGGCCGAGACAGACGCCACGGAACGCCGGCGCGCGATGGCCGCGGCAAAGGTGCAGATCGGCCGGTCAGGCCGGCATATCGGCCAGGAGGCGATTCAACTCCACGGCGGTATCGGCATGACGATGGAGTACAGCGTCGGCCACTCGTTCAAGCGCATGACGGTGATCGACATGCTGTTCGGCGACGCCGACACCCACCTCGCCACGCTGGCGCGGCTCGGTGGGCTGTTCGGCAAAACGCAGCGTTTGTCATTGCGAGCCGAAGGCGAAGCAATCTTGAAGTGATTGGGCTCACTCTACGAGCTCGCCGCGTCGCTTCGCTCCTAGTAATGACAGAGTAACCGGCTACACGACGCCGTCGCCGTGCAGCGTCTTCACCTCCGCCTCGCTCAGCCCGAGCCAGGTCGTCAGCACGTCGTCGGTGTGCTGGCCCAGCATCGGCGAGGCTTTCACCTGCGGCGGCTTGCCGTCCACGCGCACCGGCCAGGCGGGCATCTTGAACGGCGCGTGCTTCGAATGCTGCATCACCTGCATGATGCCGCGCTGTTCGAAGGTCGGCTCGTTCTGCAGCTCCATCGTGTCGAGCACCGCGCCTGCCGGAATTCCGGCGCCACCGACCTGCTGCATCGCCTCGTGCTTGGTGCGCGTGCGCGTCCACTCGGTGATGATCGCGTCCAGGTCGGCGTCGTGCTTCACCCGCTCGGCCGGCGTCGCGTAGCGCGGATCGCTGATCAGTTCCTCACGTCCCATCACCTTGCACAGCCGCGACCAGTGCTCGGGATTGGCGCGGCTGGTCATGATCCAGACGTAGTCGTTCGCGCCGCCAGGCGCGCACGGATACAGCCCCGACGGCGAGTTGCTGCCGCCGCCCGACTTGGTTCCGTCGCGTTCCACAGCCTTGCCTGAACGTGCCTGCGTGGAGAAGTTGGTGCGCATGTAGTGCAGCATCGCGTCCTGCATGGCCACCTGCAGCCGGTGGCCCTCGCCGGTCGCGGCGCGACGGAACAATGCGCCGAGGATGGTAATCGCCATCGTCATGCCGGTCCCGGTATCGCCGAGCGACAGGCCGGGCTTCACCGGGCGCCTGCCCTTTTCCCCCGTCACGCTGATGGTGCCGCCGGTGGCCTGCGCGATCATGTCGAACGCGAGGTTCTTTTCGTACGGGCTGCCGGTGCCGAAGCCCTTCACCTGGCAATAGATGATGCCCGGATTGAGCTCGCGCACCACGTCGTAGCCGAGGCCCAGCCGCTCGATCGTGCCGGGCGCCATGTTCTCCACGCAGACATCCGCCTTGCGCAGCATGTCCTTCACCAGTTCCAGTCCACGCGGCGACTTCAGGTTGACCGTGATGGACTTCTTGTTGGCATTGAACATGTGGAAATAATAGGGGTCGTCGTCGGGCTGACCCGGCCGCAGCCGTCGGCCCGGATCGCCGGTCTTCGGGTTCTCGATCTTCACCACCTCGGCGCCGAGCCAGGCCAGCGCCTCGGTGCAAGAAGGCCCCGCCTCGAACTGGGTGAAATCGACGACACGGATACCCTGAAGAAACTTCAGATCTACGCTGACGTCTGGCATGGCCGTTGTCCTTCCGCAGGTTGGCATTGATTGCTTGACGTTCATGGCAGGCAGGTTGGCACAGGGCGCGATCTGTTCCAAGGCAAGGCAGCGTTCAGTCCTCGGGCGCAAGCCGCGGCTGCCGGTCGGCTGGGGTCCGCGTCGCCTGCCGCCGATCATTCCTGCGCCACACCAACCCGATCGCGCTGACCGCGACAAGTCCGGTGAGAGCCATGATGTCTACCGCCGGTAATGGCCCGAAGCGGTCCGCCAGAAAGCCGATCAGCAGAATGCCGAGCGGGCCCATGCCGATGCACACCGTCAGCAGCCCCATCAGCCGCGAACGGATATGCGGGGGCGCGTGCAGCACGATCAGCGAGGTCTGCATGTTGGCGAATGCGGCCGAGCCGATGCCGCCGGTCACCAGCAGCGCGCAGGCCAGCGCGAATGTCGGTGCGAACGGCATTAGTGTCACGCAGACCAGGAACAGCAGCGAACCGCCGACCATGAGTGTCCGCCCGCTCAATCGCTGATCGCCGCCGGTCAGCCACAACCCGCCAAGCAGTGCACCGAATGATTCCGCGCCGGCGAGCATACCGGTCAATGTCGGCGACACCATGAAGACCTGCCGCCCGATCGGCGCGATGAGGGCCGCATAGCAGAAGCCCAGCAGGTTCATCGCGATGGTTACGGCAAGCACGCCGCCGATGATCAGGTGGCCGCGCGCAAAGGCGAAGGCTTCGGCCAGGTCGTGCGGCACATGCGCCAGCACGATCCTGCGGCTGGTCTGCTGGTAGGCGAGCCCGGCAACCAGGAACACCGCCACGAGATAGACGCACGCCGATACGGCGTAGGCGCCGGAAAGTCCCGTCGTCTGATAGGCGGCGCCGGCCGTCATCGGGCCGATCAGCCGCGTAATGGAATTGGTCACCGTGTCGAGCGCCAGCGCACGCGGGACAATTGCGCCGTCCACGCACTCGCCGACCATGCGCCTGCGCGTGGACATCTCGGTGGACCAGACGGTGCCGGCAACCAGCGCGGCGAGGCCGACATGCCAAGGGCGTGCGATGCCGAAGGCGGCCAGCACGGCGACCGTGGCCGAGGCCAGGCCCGCCACGACCTGCCCGATCAGCAGCACATGCTTGCGGTTCATTGCCTCCGACAGCACGCCGGCGAAGGCGCCGAGCAGCAGCATCGGCAATGTGCGCGCGGCGGAGACCACGGCCACGGCAAGGCCCGAGCCGGTCGCGTCGAGCGTGAACAGCGCGGCGGACAGCACCTCGAACCAGCGCATCGTGTTGACACAGCCGCCGATCGCCCAGAGGCGCAGGAAGGTGGGGGACGCGATGAGTGCGGCGACGCCGACACGTGCTTTACTTTCTCCCCCTCCCCTTGTGGGAGGGGGCAGGGGGAGGGGTGAGGCGTCCGGCAGCGATCCGGGCGTTCCCCTCCCCCTACCCCCTCCCGCAAGGGGAGGGGGAGAATTGGGTCCGTCCGTGGTCACGGAGTACTTCAGTCGCCCTTCGTCACATGCACCGGTGGCACCGCGCCGAACCACTCCGGCCGCGCACGTTCGATCTGCGCGGCAAGCTGCAGCAGAAGGTCCTCGCGGGCGAAATTGCCGTAGAGCTGCACGCCGATGGGAAGACCGTCACTGTCCAGACCTGCCGGGATGTTGATGCCGGGCAGCCCGGTCTCGTTGCCGGGCATGGTATAGCGACAGGCATCGGCGAGTCGGTTCACCCACGGATCCAACGCCTCGTCCCGCAGCAGCGAGTAGGGACCATTGGCCTCCGGCACGCGGATCGCCAAGGTCGGCGTCAGCAGCATGTCGTAGCGGTCCATGAGCGCGCCGAACTGGCGGGTGACGGTATTGTTCGCAGCCATCATGCGGAAGATGTCAAACTTGTCGTAGCGGTCGGCAGCCTCGTAGTGACGCCACGTCATCGGGTTCAGCAGATGCTTCAAATCGCTGGTGGCAATTCCCTTGTCCGCCGCCATCGTGGTGAACAGCGCGCGGCTGCTGAGCCACTGGGTCATGTAGCCCCACCACATGGTCTCCCAGTCGCAGATCGCGTCGTCGTTCAGTTCCTCGACTGCATGGCCGAGCGATTCCAGCAGGCGTGCGGCCTCGCGCACGCGCGCCGCCACTTCGGGATCGGTGTCGGTGCCGCGGCCCCAGCGCGCGGTGGACAGCCCGATCTTCAGCGGGCCCGGTTCGCGCGCGGTCGCATCCAGATAGGAGCCGGCCGGCGCGCCCATCCTGATGAACGATCCGCCGTTGGGAACGCGGCTCAGATAGTCGTACACCGCGGCAGTGTCGCGTACAGTTCGGGAAACCACGCCGTCGATGCTGATGCGCGTGACGTACTCATTGCGTGCCAGCGGCTGCGGCACGCGTCCGCGCGAGGCCTTCAGCCCGACCAGGCCGCAGAACGAGGCCGGGATGCGGGTGGATCCTCCGCCGTCCGAGGACATGGAAAGCGGCACGATGCCCGCGGCGACCGAAGCAGCCGAACCACCGGACGAACCGCCGGGCGTGCGCCGCAGGTTCCAGGGGTTGCGCGTCACCTTGACCGCGCCGCGATAGTCGGTGGTGGTGTCGAAGGTCATGCCGAACTCGGGCGTCGTGGAACGGCCGAGGGGCACCAGTCCAGCGCGCAGGAAATTCTCCACCACCGGGTCGGTCGCGCCGATGCGCGTATCCCTGGTGAAGGCCGATCCAGAGTCCTGCATGCGTCCCTTCAGTCCGGAGCCGAGGTCCTTCAGGAAGATCGGCACGCCATACAGTTTTCCCGATTTGTCCGGTTGGTCAGCATCCGGATTGGCCTGCACATCGGCGAACACCTCGATCACCGCCTCGAGCTTTGGATTGAGCCGCGTCACCGCTGCCGCCGCCTGCGCGGCGACCTGCTGGGCGCTCACCTGCCGAGTCCGCACGCGTTCGGCCAGTGCCAAGCCGTCGTGACGCGCCCATTCCTCCCAGCTCATCGCATGGCCTGTTTCTGCCGCCATCGGTCGCTCCCCCTTCTCCAACCCCCGTCCCCATGGACCGGGGGCGCCGGCTGGCATTATCATGCGCCAAACGATGGAAAACCGGCAGAGGGGACCCCTGAGAATGAACGACACCATGGCCGCAAAGCCGCAATTCGATCGCACGGCCGAGGACCTCGGCAACATCGTCGAACTCGGGCATGTCAACGTCACCGTGCCCGATCAGAGCAAGGCGACCGCCTATTACCTGATGGGCCTCGGCCTGACCCGCGACCCGTATCTGATGGCCGGGCTCGAGAATATGTGGGTGAATGTCGGCCGCGGCCAGTTCCATCTGCCGACGCGCAACCCGCCGCAGGTCGTGCGCGGCACCACGGCGCTGGTGATGCCCGACCTGGAGGCGCTGCTGAAGCGGCTCGACTACGCGCAGAAATTCCTGGAGGGCACCAAATTCAGCTTCCGCGAGGCGGGCGACGTTGTCGAGACGACGTGCCCGTGGGGCAACCGCATCCGCGTGCACGCGCCCGATCCGGCAAGGTTCGGCAATCTCCGCCTCGGCATGCCGTATGTCGAGTTCGACATTCCGGCCGGCACCGATCTTTCGGCGATCGTGCGCTTCTATCGCGAGATCGTCGGCGGCATCGCCGGCGTGGCGAAGGATGAGCGCGGGTCCTATGCCTGGGTCAGCACATCGGGCGACAGCAAGGTGACCTATCGCGAGACCGACAAGCCGCAGCCGGAGTACGACGGGCATCACATCCAGATCACGCTGGCCGACTTCTCCGGCCCGCACAGGAAGCTTCTGGAGCGCGGCCTGATCGCCGAGGAAAGCGACCAGCACCAGTACCGGTTCCTCGATATTGTCGATGTGGACACCAACAAGCCGCTGTTCCGCATCGAGCACGAGACGCGCAGCATGCGTCACCCGATGTTCAACCGCACGTATGTCAACCGCAACCCGGACATGACCAACCGCAACTTCGCGCCGGGCCACGAGGTCGGCATCTGGGCGCTCGCCTGACGACCTGATGCAAGGACGATCGCCATGGCCCTCCAGCCCTACCATGTGTCGGCGTACAACACCGCGAAGGCGTCGGAGAACAAGATCCACGACGACGCCACTGCGCGACGGTTCGGCTTCACGGGCGGGCTGGTGGGCGGCGTGCATGTCTACGCCTACATGACGCACCTGCCGGTGGCGCACTGGGGCCGCGCATGGCTCGAGCGCGGCACCGGCGACTGCAAATTCGCCAAGCCGGTCTATGAGGGCGACATCGCCGAGATCACCGCCGACGAGACGAAAGAGGGCCTGGCACTGACGGTGCGCAGTCACGGTGAACTCTGCGCGACGGGATCGGCGACGTTGCCATCCACTCTTATCGTGCCGTCGTCGGCCGAATTCGCGGCAGCCACGCCGCCCATGCATGACGCCCGTCCGCCTGCCGATGAACGCTCGCTCGCGGTCGGCGCCTGGCTCGGCATGAACCCGCTGATCGTCACGTCGGACTATCATGCGCAGGACCTGAAGGACACGCGCGAGACCGATCCGCTCTATGCGGCGGAGGGCATCGTGCACCCCGGCACGATCCTGCGCTGCTGCAACTGGGTGCTGTCGCACAACGTGATGCTGCCAGCCTGGATGCATGTCGGCAGCACGGTGCAGAACCTCGACATTGCGCACATCGGCGACACGCTGAGCGCGCGCGCGCGCGTGACGCAGAACTACGAGCGCAAGGGCCACAAATTCGTCGAGGTTGACGCGTTGGTGCTGGCGAACGAGCGCACACCCTTGGCGCGCGTCACCCACACCGCGATCTACCGACCGCGGCAGTTGGCCGAAGCGGCCTGATCCGAGGCTTTTTCCCCGCCCCTCTCCGCTGTGCGGGGGAGGGGGTGATGAACGCCCCCCTTTTCGAATCTGTCAGCTTTCGGGCCATTGCATCGACCGGGGCGCGCGGGCTGCGAAACCTGCCGTTGCAGCGGCTTCCAAGATGCCGAGCACAATCGCCGTTCGGCGCATGTGGTGAAAGCGCCGGGTCGAGGCGGAAACGCGTTGACACATGCGAGTTCGGCAATGCAGAAAGTTTCGGAGTTCGTCGTGGGTTCGGCAGTATCGCCTGGCTGATGTGACGCTCTTGAAGCCGAGCATCGGTCGACATCGGCTCCTGATGCCGCGGTGGTCCTGCTCACGACGATTGTTCAAGTAGCGGTTTGTCCGCTGCCGCGCGCGATTGCCGAGCTCGGTCCGGATCGCCTTGGGATAGGCGTCATGGCCGTCGGTGGTGACGCGATCCGGCGTGACACCAGTAACCGCCCTGGCCGACCGGAAGGATGCCTTGGCGGCAGCAAGCTCACGAAGCTCGCTCAGCATGCGGATCCCGTAGGCTCAGCTTGGAGGCGCCAGAGCACCACGAGGGCGATGACATCGCGCGGATACTGTGCACGGTTGAACGCACCAACGCTGCATTCGTTAAGCTGCTTGCGCAGTTCCCGCACCGGAACCGGCGATAGCCTTGCGTCGTCCGGTCAGGCTGCTCGTTGACCTTCGTCGATCCACACGCCGGGGACCGCATACCGCTTCATCCCCAAGGGATAACGCAGCGTGCCCCATCCATCGATTGGCGCAAGGGCTGACAGAACCGGCGGGTTGGCATTTTCGGCGCCACTATCTTGCCTAATCGCCTCCCTGCGCTACGTCCATTGATGGAGGAGGAGGAGGTCACATGAACATCCGCTTCGACGGCAAGACCGTCGCCGTCACTGGTGCCGGACACGGTTTCGGCCGCTGTATCGCACGGACTTTCGCCCATCTCGGCGCGCGCGTCTTCGCCACCGACATCGCCGCCGACGAGCTGGCGGAAACTGCGGCAGACGGCGGAATCGCCATCAGGGTCGTTGACCTGAGGGACCGCGCCGCCGGCGCCGGGTGGATCCGCCAGATCGAGGCTCAGTCCGGCGGCCCGATCTCGGTCCTGGTCAACAACGCAGGCGGCGTCGCGGGCCAGGGACCGAAGCCTCTGGAAGAGGTATCCGACGAAGACTGGAACATCCTGTTCGACATCAACGTGAACGCTGCCTTTACCCTATGCCGCGCCGCTGCGCCGGCTATGAAGCAGGCGGGCGGCGGGCGCATCGTCAACACCAGTTCGGGCGCCGGACTGCAGCCGTCGCTGACGGGGATCCAGGCGTACTGCGCCGCGAAGCACGCGGTGGTCGGGCTGACACGCCAACTCGCCCACGAGTTGGGCCCTTACAACATCACCGTGAACTCGGTCGCCCCGGGCTTCATCCGCACCAATGCCGCGACCGAGAAACAATGGGAGAGCTACGGCCCGGACGGACAAATGGCGTTGGTCGAGCGAATTGCGATGAAGCGGCTTGGCAACGCACAGGACATCGCCAATGCCGTGGTGTTCTTCGCGTCCGATCTTGCCGGGTTTGTCAACGGCCAGGTCCTGCAGGTCGATGGCGGCCGTTGATCAGCCACTGACCCGGCGACCGTTGCCCGGAAGCCACATCCCTGTCCGCACGCGGCGCTGCGCCGACAGCGGCGCGGGGTAGGTCGGTTACCATTCTGGTCATGCACCCCCGAATGACGCATAGTATGTCAAGCTTAGAAAACGATTTGGCCTGTGCAGGGCTGAACAACAGGGAGAGGACGCCATGTCGACATCGACATACGCGATGGGCACGGAGGCCGCGGTCACTGCCAAACCCGGGCTGCCATTCATCATCGCCGCTTCGTCCTGTGGCACGCTGATCGAGTGGTATGACTTCTACCTGTATGGCGTTCTCGCCCCGGTGTTCGCCACGCACTTCTTCCCCGGCGACATGCGCAACAGCTTCCTGTTCAGCCTGGGCATCTTCTGGACCGGCTTCGTGGTGCGACCGTTCGGCGCCATCCTGTTCGGCCATCTCGGCGATCTGATCGGCCGCAAGTTCACCTTCATGCTGACGCTGGGCCTGATGGGCGTCGCCACCTTCGTGGTGGGCTGCCTGCCGGTCTATGACTCGATCGGCTGGACGGCGCCGTTCCTGCTGGTGATGTGCCGCGTGATGCAGGGGCTGGCGCTGGGCGGCGAATACGGCGGCGCGGCAACCTATGTCGCGGAGCACGCGCCCGACGGCAAGCGCGGCTTCTACACAAGCTGGATACAGACCACCGCGACCATGGGCATCGTGGTCGCACTGTTGGTGATCATCGCCTTCCGCGTCGGCATGGGAGAGGCCGCGTTCCAGGCCTACGGCTGGCGCTTTCCGTTCCTGCTGTCCGCCGTCCTGGTGATCCTGTCGGGCTACATCCGGCTGCGGCTCGAGGAGTCGCCGCTGTTCCACCGGCTGAAGACGCAGGGCAAGGCCTCGGGCAATCCGGCGCTGGAAAGCTTCGGCAGCGGCAAGAACTGGAAGCTGATCCTGGTCGCGCTGTTCGGCTTCACCGCGCCGGAGGGCGTCGTGTGGTACACCGGCCAGTTCTACGCGCTGACCTACATGATCGCGGTCCTGAAGCTGCCGTTCCTGACAGTGTACCTGATCCTGACCTTCGCACTGCTGCTCGGCGCGCCGTTCTTCCTGGTGTTCGGCTGGCTGTCCGACCGCATCGGCCGCAAGGGGATCATGATCACCGGCTTCGCGCTCGCGGTGCTGACCTACTGGCCGGTGTTCACATTGCTGAACGACTGGAAGGACAATCCGGTCATTCTGTGCATGCTGGTGTTCTACATGGTGATCCTGGTCACCATGGTGTACGGGCCGATCGCCGCCTTCCTGGTGGAACTGTTCCCGGCGCGCATCCGCTACACCTCGATGTCGCTGCCCTACCACGTCGGCAACGGCGTGTTCGGCGGCGGCGTGCCGTTCATCGCCACCTGGCTGACGACGATAGTCGCCGGCGTGCCGCTGATCGGCCTGCTCTACCCGATGGCGGTGGCGGCAGTCGGCGTTGTCGTCGGCTCGCTGTCGGTGCGTGGTGAACCGACGCACGAGATCCGCATCTGGGACGAAGTCGGCGGCAATCCGGATGCGCCACTGGTGCCGGATCAACCGTGACGGCCGGACCAGGCCAAGAGGCCGTCTCGCAACTTGCCGGAGGTTGGGATCGGGTCTTCCCGGCTTCAATTGTCCGAGTCACGCCAACGCGTCGAGCAGCGCCTTCGCCTGTTTGAGATCGGGCGTGTCGAAGCCCTCGGTGAACCAGCCATAGATCGGCGCGAGAAGGTCGCGGGCTTCGGCGTGGCGGCCCTGGTCGCGGCGGAGCCGGGCGAGGCTCACGGCCGCGCGCAATTCCCAGAGCTTGGCGCCTTGCTCCTTGGCGATGCTCAGGGCGTTGCGATACAGGTCTTCGGCGGCGTGGGAATGCCCCTGCCGCAACAGCAACTGGCCTTTGTGCCGGGTTAGTTCTGCTGCGAAGAAGCGCTCCCCTGTCTTTTCGGCGATATGCAAAGCCTCGTCCAACAGGGTCACGGCCTCCTCAATTTGCCCTGCGATCTCACATGCCCTGGCGAGGAGGGCATATGAGAGCGCGTCCAATTTCCCTCCGCCCCGGTGGCGCGGCAGGCGGCCAAACCCCTGCGCATCAGCGATATCCCCTCCGCCACATCGCCATTTTTGACCTTGACCCAGCCGCGATAGATCGTTCCCAAGCGCATGCCGAGGGCGAAAACCTTGCTCGGTCGCGACTGCAAGCAGCTGGTCGGCCCGCTCATCCAGGGCTGCGATGTCTCCGACGAGCGCAAGGAGCCTGGCGGAGCCCGCCAAGCTCGCAGCCAAAGTCGGCGGATGAGCCAGCCTTCGAGCCTCAGCGATTGCTGCGTTGCTCCGTGCCACTGCCTGGTCCGGAAAACCGAGACAGAACAGGACGATTCCCAAAATGCGGGTGCGCTGATCCGTAGGGGTGAATGCCGGCCTGGTGGACAAGGGAGTGGTGGGAGATCGGATCGCAGAGTGCAATCGCCTCTTCGAGATGCGACCGGGATGACGCAAACCTGCCGGCAGACATCAGGTTCAGACCGGAGGTGGTGTGACCGAGAACGAGCCCGGCAGAGTCGTTGCGCTGACGGCTCAGGCGCAGCAAATCCTCGTCCAAGCGCAGCGCCAAGTCCAATTCGCCGCGGAACACGTGATAGCGAGACTGTCCGATAGGGAACATGAAGGAACTCCGAGGGAGAACCCAGTTGCTCCCACAGCTCTCGGGCGCGGGTATAGGCATGACCCACTTCCGGCGCGGCAGTACCCTTTGAGGTTTCGCAACACCGCACCCAAGGCGCTGCAAAATTCGAGCTCCTGTCGCTGGCGTTCCGGGTTGTCCGGCAGCAGCCCCAGCTGGTCCAGCCCTTTTTGAAATTGCGCGGCCGCTTCCGCCGTCGCCGAGCGGGCGGCGGACCTCCGACCAGCCTTGCCCCAGCATGCGACCGATTTCTCGACTAGTCCGGCCTCGGCATAATGCTGCGCGAAGAGTTCGGGTTGGCTGTCCATCAGCTCGGGGGATTGGGTTGCGAGCGCTTCGGCGATCTGCGCGTGCAGTTGCTGCCGAGGCTTGCGCAGCAGGCTGCCGTGCGCCGCGTCCTGCACCAGCGCGTGCTTGAAGGTATAGACCGCGTCGGGCGGCGCTGCCGCGCTGGAACACCAGCTCCGAGGCGACGAGACGAGCAAGTGCGGCTTGCAGCTCGTCTTCGGGAAGGCGGCAGACGGCATGCAGCAGCGCGTAGGAAAACTCGCGTCCGATCGCCGCGCCGGTCTGCGCCACAACCCGCACCGACGCCAGGCGGTCGAGCCGCGCCATCAGCGAGTCGTGCAGCGTCGTCGGGATCGCCAGCGGCGGCAATGCGCCGTCGAGCACGTAGCGGTCCCCTTCCTCGCGCAGCAGGCCGCTCTCCAACACGCTCTTGGTCAATTCCTCGACAAACAGCGGCACGCCATCGGCGCGCTCGACGATCTGATCGATGACCTCGTCCGGCAATGCCTTGCCGCCGGCGATCTGCTCGACCAAAGCGGTCCGATCACGCCGGTCCAGCCGATTGAGCGCCAGCATGCTGACCTGCGCCTGGCCGGTCCACGGCGGTTGGAACTCGGGCGAAACGTCACGATCAGCAGCGCCGGCAGGCTCCGAACCCGCTCGACCGCGAGGTCGAGCAGCTCGCGCGAGGTCGGGTCGATCCAATGCGCGTCCTCGAATACCATGACGACCGGCTGCTGGCGTGCCAGGCCATCGAGCTGCCGGATCAGCGCCTCCAGCGTCCGCTCCTTCTTCCTCTGCGGACTGAGGTTCGGCAGCTTGTGGCGCTCCGAGCCCGGCAACGACAGCAGATCGGCAAGGAGCGCGAAATCCTCGTCTGGCGGCGCGGCGCGCGGACAGCACGGCCTCGAGCTTTTCCAGCCTGGCCGCGGGCGGATCATCGCGCGCAAACCCCGCCGCGCGGCCGAGCTGGTCGATGAAGGGGAACAGCGCGCTGTCCTGGTGATAGGGCGAGCAGAAATAGCGCAGGCGGAAATGCGGCTCGGCATGGAGGCGCTCCTCCAGCGCCGCCGTAAGGCGCGACTTGCCGATCCCGGGCTCGCCCGAAATCAGCACGACCTGGCCGTCGCCGGCCTTGGCGCGCGCCCATCGGCGCAACAGCAGGTCGATCTCCTCGTCGCGGCCAACCAGCCGGGTCAGCGCCGATCCGCGCAACGCCTCAAACCGGCTCGCCACGACGCTCGGACGCAGCACTTGCCAGGCCGGCACCGGCCCGGCGATGCCCTTCACCTCGACGGCGCCGAGATCGCGGTATTCGAAGAGATCGCCGACCAGCCGGCGCGTGCCCGCAGCGATGACGACAGCGTCCGGCTCGGCTAAGGCCTGCAAACGGGCGGCGAGGTTGGGCGTTTCGCCGACGACCGATTGTTCCTGCGCCGGGCCTTCGCCGATCAGGTCGCCGACGACGACCAGCCCAGTCGCGATCCCGACGCGCGCCTGCAGCTTGACGGATTTGACATCGAGGCGAGCGACAGCGTCGATTACGCCCAGCCCCGCCCGGACCGCCCGCTCGGCATCGTCCTCGTGCGCTCGCGGGTAGCCGAAATAGGCGAGCACACCATCGCCCATGTACTTGGCGACAAAGCCATCGAACCCGGCGACGATCTCGGCGACGGCGCGGTGATATGCGGCAATGATCTCGCGCAGATCCTCCGGATCGAGGCGCGCGGCGAGCGCGGTCGAGCCGACCAGATCGCAGAACATCACAGTCAGCTGCCGGCGTTCGGCCACTTCGGCGCGCGGGGCAGCGACTGTTGCCGACGACGACGGCAGGGTAAGGGTGGCCACCGGAGCAACCTCGCGCAGGCCAGCGATCGCCTCCAGCAACTTACGGCGGTGGCCGACTGCGGCAACGCCGATCTCTTTGAAATCGTCGCCGGTGAGCTGCGGCAGCACCTCCCAGTCGATCGCGTTTTCAGCGAAGGCCTTCGCGTAATGCGACAATCCGAGACCGTCCAGCCATTCGGCAATATCGATTGGCATTGTGGTGTCGTTATCCCCGGTGGGGCGTCGCTGCCCGGAGCGATCTCAGCCCCCTGCTTTCATCGCTGAAATCCAAGCACTCGTCGCATGCAGTCTGGGGGCGGTACCAACATAGCCCAAAGCGGTTGCGGTGTGGAAGCGATCCGATCGTGTCGTTGGCCTCCAGGGACTGTAGCCAAGGCCAGGAGGCTCGCATATCCTGGGCTCTTCGATTACGGCGTCAGCACCGGTGACGTGCGCATGTCCCCGCCCTCGCCAGCGATGACCACGACGTCCGCAGTCGGGTCGGCACCTTTGACATAATTGCCGAGGCCTAAGCAGAAATAGCTGTTGCACACGTCGGATCGCAGCGAACGGTCCAGCGTGCAGCCCGCTGCGCCATGGAATACGCACGAACCCTCGTAGCCAACAGCGGGTACACGCTCGACGTACAACCGCATGACCGCGCGCGCATCCAGTTCCGTTCGCACATGGCGCACGCGCGCCATCACCCGTTCGTCGAGGTAGCCGTGGTCTCCGCCGCCCTTGCAGCAATATCCGCGGCATGTCGAGCACGCTGCGCCCGCCACCCGGCCGACAAAGCCGTCGGGCGCCGGCCGCAGCAGCGAGGCCGAACCTTTGGGATCCTTCATCGTGCGCATTGCGCGCAGCGATTCAATCAGGTGCCTGCGCAGCCTGCGCACGCGCTCGGATGATGTCGCCACCAGCGCCTTCCGGTTCAGCGGCACCATCACTGCCTGTGGACCGTCGGTGTCGGCGTCATCGCCGGCCGCGACAGAGAAATACCTTTTGGACATGCGCAGTTCCGCTCCGTGCGCGAGGGTGGCATCCTGTCTCGATATGGGCAAGGACACGGCCGTGCCGATCCCGATCATCCTCGACTGCGATCCCGGCACCGACGACGCATTCGCGCTGTTGCTGGCGCTGGCTTCGCCGGAGATCGACCTGCTCGCGGTCACCGTCGCCGGCGGCAATGTCGGGCTCGATTGCACGCTGCCGAATGCATTGGCGCTCACCGCGCTCGCCGGTTCGCATGTGCCAGTGTTCGCCGGGGCGGATCGGCCCCTGCTCGGCAGCTTCGTCAATGAGCCGCACGTGCACGGCATCGACGGCCTCGGCGGCATCGCGCTTCCGCCAGGCGGTGAACCGGCCCCCGGCGTCGCTGCCGATGCGATCCGAAAGATCCTGCGTGACGCTGCGCAGCCGGTGACGCTGGTCGGCATCGCGCCGGCCACCAACTTCGCTCTCGCCCTGATGACCGAACCGGCGCTGACCGCGAAGATCGAACGGATCGTGCTGATGACCGGCGCGTGGGCCGAGGGCAATGCGACGCCGGCCGCCGAATTCAACGCTGTCAACGACCCCGAGGCGCTTGCCATGCTGTTCGCCTGCGGCCGGCCCGTGGTGCTGGCCACATTGGAACTGACCGCGCAGGCGCTGTGCACGCCGGCACATCTGGCGCACTGGCGGAGCATGGGCCCGGGGCGCTGCCTGACCGCTCTGTGCGACATCGAGGCCACCGTTCCGCTGGGACCGCGCCATGGCGGCGCGGGTGCGGCGCTGCACGACCCCTGCACGATCGCCTGGCTGATCTGTCCCGACCTGTTCACCACGCGCGACTGCGCCGCCACCGTGGACCTCGGCCCTGGTCCGAGCCGCGGTCGCACCGTCATCGACCGCTGGAGACGCACCGGAGCGCCGACCAACGTCACCCTGCTCGAGACGCTGGACGCGGACGGGTTTTTCGCATTGCTGACCGAGCGCCTGTCGCGGCTTTGTTGACCGCGCCGGTGCGTGGCACTGTCGGCGTTCGCCGCATGACGGAGCTGTGAAGATGGACCCGAACGCCCTGCCCTTCGACGCCGACACGATGCTGGACGCGCTGCGGACCTGGATCGAATGCGAAAGTCCCACCTGGGACGCCGCCGCGGTGAACCGCATGATGGACATCGCGTCGCGCGAACTGGTGATCGCCGGGGCGCGCATCGAACGCGTTGCCGGGCGCATGGGCTTCGGCGACTGCGTGCGCGCCACGTTCCCGCATCCCACGCCGAACGTGCCGGGCATCCTGGTGATGGGCCATCTCGATACGGTGCATCCGATCGGCACACTCGAGAAACTGCCGTTCCACTGCGAAGGCGGCCGCGCCTGGGGGCCCGGCATCCAGGACATGAAGGGCGGCAACTACATGGCGCTGGAGGCGATCCGCCAGCTTGCGCGCGCCGGCCAGCGGACCAGGCTGCCGATAAGCTATCTGCTGACCAGCGACGAGGAGGTTGGAAGTCCGTCGACACGGGACCTGATCGAAGCGGAGGCGTCGCGGCATCGCTATGTGCTGGTGCCGGAACCGGCGCGCGCGGATGGCGGCGTGGTGACCGGCCGCTACGCCATCGCGCGCTTCAATCTGGAAGCGACCGGCCGCCCGAGCCATGCCGGATCGCGCCCCGGCGAGGGCCGTTCGGCGATCCGCGAAATGGCGCGCAAGCTGATCGAGATCGAGGACATGACGACCGAGGACTGCACCTTCTCGGTCGGCGTGATCCATGGCGGGCAGTGGGTGAACTGTGTATCCACCACCTGCACCGGCGAGGCGCTTTCAATGGCCAAGCGGCAGGAGGATCTGGACCGCGGCGTGGCGCGCATGCTGGCGCTGTCAGCGTCGTCGAACGACGTGCGGTTCGGGGTTACACGCGGCGTGACGCGGCCGGTGTGGGAGCCGAACGGCAGGGTGATGGCGCTGTATGACACGGCGCGCGGCATCGCCCGCGGGCTTGGCTACGACATCAGCTCGCAAAGTTCGGGCGGCGGCTCCGACGGCAATTTCACCGGGGCGATGGGTATCGCGACGTTGGACGGTCTGGGCGTGCAGGGCGCCGGCGCGCACACGCTCGATGAACACATTGTCATAGAAAGCCTTGCCTATCGCGGCAGGCTGATGGCCGGCCTGCTTGCCGCCCTGGAGTGACCGTGGCGGTCACCGACCACGGCGTGCTGCGCTGGTGCTGGGAAGTCATCCGAGGCCGGCCACGCCTGTTCATCAGCATGCTGTGCGCGCTCGCGGTCGCACCCCTGCTGCCGGAGGGCATCAAGGGCACGACCCGTTCCATTCTCGCGTGGGACATCGGCGTCGTCGTCTTTCTGGCGCTGTCGGCCTACCTGTTCACCACCGAGCGGCTGGACCGCATGGCGGCGGATGCGGCGGCGCAGGAGGAAGGCGAGTGGACGATATTCTGGCTCACGGTCGCCGCCGTCGCGTTCAGTTTCGTCGCCATCATCAGCGCGTTCGCCGACACCAGGGACCTGCCGCCGGCGCAACGAGGGCTGCATGTCGCGCTGGTCGCGGTGACGCTGTTCGTGTCCTGGCTGATGACCCATACGACCTTCGCATTCCGCTACGCCCATGAATTCTACGAGGCCGGACCGGACGGCGCGGATATCGCCGGCGGGCTGGAGTTTCCCGGCGAGAAGCGGCCGGACTATCTGGACTTCCTGTATTTCTCGCTGGTGCTTGGAATGACGTTCCAGGTCTCCGACGTGCAGATCACGGCGCGAAAATTCCGCCGCCTCGCGGCCGTGCACGGGCTGCTGAGCTTCCTGTTCAACACGATCATCCTGGCGCTCACCGTGAACATTGCGGCCGGGTTGCTGTGACCGAACGTTCAAGGCCTATGCTGCAGGATCGCGAGCACGATTTTCTCGTGGCCCGGAGGGTCGGGCACCTGGCAACCGCGGATGCACGCGGCAATCCGCATGTCGTGCCGGTCTGTTTCGCGGTATCCGAAGACACGCTCTACATCACGATCGACGAGAAGCCGAAGCGCTCGTCCGGCCGGCCGCTCAAACGGTTGCGCAACATGATGGACAACCCGTCCGCCGCGTTCGTCGCCGATCGCTATGACGAGAACTGGACGCGGCTCGGCTGGGTGATGCTGCGCGGGCAGGCCGAGATCCTGGCCGATGGACCGGAGCATGACCGCGCGCAGGCACTGCTGTGCGAACGTTACGCGCAGTACCGCGCCATGCAGCTTGCGGAGCTTCCGGTGATCGCACTTCGCATCGAGCGCGTGACCGGTTGGGGCGATCTCGCGGCGTAGGGCGAGTACAGATTGCCTGGAATAGGGTACGCCAATCCCGCTTGCGGGAGAGGCCGGAGCGCGCAGTGCGACGGGAGAGGGTGCCACGGCAATCAAGTGCCCCCGGGACGCAGCCTGTCCCACGTCGCTGACGCGACGCGACCTGCCATGAAGTTAGCCCTTCGCGACACCTTATCGTCATGGCCATCCCCGGGCCCTTGTTCCGGGGACGGCCATGACGAATTGGCCCGGACCGCACGCATCGTTTTCATCACGGGTCGCGCATCGCCCGCGATGCGGGGCGTCTCTTCCGCAACCGGGCGAGGTATATTTGCGCTCGGCGGTTCCGTTCACCATGAATGCGGTCTTGCGCCGTGTTAACCGTCTCAGTCAGTCACGGCGCTTTCTTCTGTCTGGAAAACGGCGCATAGTCTCGCCAAATCGGATCACACAGGGAGCGCGTCCGGTGTTGGCGGCGACGAAGGAGCGTTGACGTGTGGTCGCTGATCAACGGCGCAGCCGATCTTACCGCGCAATACCCGGAGCTTGCGATCCTGATCGCCTTCCTCGCCTCGATTATCGAGGCGGTTGCGGTGCTCGGCATACTGATCCCCGGCACGCCGATCCTGATGGCGGTGGCCGCTGCCGGGGCCATGGCCGGCCTGTCGATGACGCCGATCCTGATCGTCTCGATCGTCGGCGCGGTGATCGGCGACTTCGTCTCGTTCTGGCTGGGCCACCGGTTCCGCCTTCGACTGCGCAGCATATGGCCATTCGTGACCCGGCCTTCGCTGATCGGACATGCCGAGACATTCTTCCACCGCTACGGCACGGCGAGTGTGGCAATCTGCCGTTTCGTGCCGGTGCTCCGATCAACGGTGCCATTGGTCGCCGGCATGGCGGGCATGGTGCGTTCACGGTTCCTTTTGGCAAATGTCAGTTCCGCGCTCGTATGGGCCCCGGCGCACGTCTTGCCGGCACAATTCGCCGGGCTTTCGCTGGTCGATCTGCGGGCCGGCAACTGGCAGAACGCCGCGCTATGGGCCGCCGGGCTGATCCTGTTTGCGTCCGCGGGCTGGCTGGTGCACCGCCGTGTGGTGGCGCGCGCGCGCTGATCGCTCAGCCGCCGAGCACGAACTTCAGCAGCGACAATCCCGCAATCAGCCACACGGCCCCGGCGATCGCGCCGATGCGTCCTGCCGCCGCCTTCACCACGACATAGACGATGAAGCCGAGACCGATGCCCGCGGCGATCGAGAAGGTGAACGGGATGCCGATCGCCACGATCACCGCGGGCACGTATTCGGTCGCGTCGTCCCAGTCGATGTCGCGCAGCGCCCGCGTCATCAGGCAGGCGACGAACACCAGCGCAGGCGCTGTCGCGAATGCCGGGATCGCGGTTGCGATCGGTGCAAAGAACAGCGTGAGAAGGAACAGCACGGCGACCGTCAATGCGGTCAGGCCGGTGCGGCCGCCCGCCTGAATGCCGGCCGCGCTCTCGATGTAGCTCGTGGTCGTGCTGGTGCCCAGCACGGCGCCGATGATCGCGCCGAAGCTGTCGGCCAGCAGCGCCTCGCGCAGCCGTGCCACCGTGCCATCGGGACGTATCAATCCGGCGCGCTGCGTGGTGGCGATCAGCGTACCGGCGTTGTCCAGCACGTCTACCAGGAAGAAGGTCAGCACCACGGTGGTGACGCCAAGCGACAGCGCACCGGCGATGTCGAGCTGCAGGAAGGTCGGCGCCAGCGACGGTGGTGCGGACACAAGGCCGTGCACCTCGGTCAGGCCGAGCGGGAGTCCGAATGCAGCGGTAAGCAGGATGCCGATCAGGATGGCGCCCGGCATGCCACGCGCGGTGAGCCCGGCGATGATCAGAAAACCAAGGCAGGCGAACAGCGTGCCCGGCGTCGCGAGATGGCCGAGCGTCACAAGCGTCACGGGATTGCCGGTCACCAGCCCCATTTCGTGCAGGCCGATCAGGCCGAGAAACAGGCCGATGCCGGCGCCGATGCCGAGCTTCAGCGACATCGGAATGGCGTTCACCAGCCATTCCCGGATACGCAGCAGGCTCACGATGAGGAACAGCAGGCCGGAGAGAAATACGGCGCCGAGGGCGACCTGCCACGACACGCCCATGCCCTTCACCACGGTGAAGGTGAAGTAGGCGTTGAGTTCCATGCCAGGCGCGAGGGCGAGCGGAAGGTTGGCGAACAGGCCCATGGCGGCGGACCCGATGGCGGCCGCAATGCAGGTGGCGACGAACGCCGCGCCATGGTCGATCCCGGCGGCCGCGAGGATCGATGGATTGACCACGACGATGTAGGCCATCGTCAGATAGGTGGTGGCGCCGGCCAGGATCTCAGTGCGGGCCGATGTCCCATGTGCCCGCAGATCGAACGCGAACATCCGCTAGCCACCGGGCGCGCCTTGCGTGTTCACATACAGTGCGTAGAGCCCGTGGCTTGCGGCCATGAACAGGCGATTGCGCCAGCGGCCGCCGAAGCAGAGATTGGCCGAGCGCTCCGGAAGCGCTATGTGGCCGATCGGCTCGCCGGACGGATTGAAGATGCGCACACCGTCGAGCCCTTCCTCGCCCATGCCCCAGCCGCACCACAGGTTGCCGTCGATATCGACGCGGAAGCCATCCGGCGTGCCGGTGCCCGCGTCAACGAACATTCTGCTGGCGCCGAGGGTGCTCCCGTTGACCTCAAACACGCGGAGTTTGCGCGACGGCGTGGCACGCGATTCGACGACATACAGTTTCGCTTCGTCGGGCGAGAAAGCCAGGCCGTTGGGTCCCTGCACGTCGTCCGCCACGACAGTGACGGTGCCGGTCTGACCATCGACTCGATAGACGTTGGCGGGCAGTTCGGGTTCGTTCTTCTCACCCTCGTAGTATCCGAGCAGACCGAACGGCGGGTCGGTGAACCAGATCGAGCCATCCGACTTCACCACCACGTCGTTCGGCGAATTCAGCCGCTTGCCCTGGTAGCTGTCAGCCAGAACCGTGATCGCGCCGTCATATTCGGTGCGAACCACACGCCGGCCACGATGCTCGCAGGTGATCAGGCGACCCTGGCGATCGCGCGTGTTGCCGTTGGCGTTGTTGGAGGATTTGCGAAAGATGCTGACGGCACCGGTCTCTTCGTCCCATTTGAGGATCCGGTCATTGGGAATGTCGCTCCACAGCACATAGCGGCCATCGCCGAAATACACCGGCCCTTCGGACCAGCGGCAGCCGGTGGCGAGGCGCTCCACCGAGGCGAGCGGCAGGCGATATCGATTGAAGCTGGCGTCAAGCACTTCCACCGCCGGGTCGGGATAGCGCTCGCTCGGTTCCCACATGCCTACGTCTCCCCTGTTGTTGCGCGGATGATGCTGGCGATGGGCTGTCACCGCAAGCCAGCGCGGTGCAGATGCGGTGCCAGCCGGAAGGTCAGCGAGAGCAGCAGCATGCGGTAGTCGCTGAACAGCGACCAGAACGGATGGCCGAAGGTCTCCGGCCGGTTGCCTTCGATTGCGTAATGCGCGGTCCAGGCGAAGCCGTAGCCGATCACCGGCGCGGCGATCAGCCAGCGCCAGTCGAATGTCGCGATCGCCAACAGCAGCGCGGCAACCGCGAGCAGGCTGCCGGTGTAGTGCAGTGCACGCGTGCTCGGAGCGGTGTGGCCGCGCAGGTAGCGGAGCCAGAATTCATCATAGGTCACTGACGTCCCCTCCCCACCCTCCCCCGCTTACGCGGGGGAGGGAGAGTTCACCCCCCGATTGCGCGCCACAGTTCAACATCTCCTCTCCCGCGGAGCGGGGGAGGGCAGGGAGGGGGCGCCGCGGCCTTACACCCTACCGGCATCCACGACCCACAATTGCGCCGTGCACATCCGGCTGTCGTCCGATGCAAGCCACAGCACCAGCCGTGTCACATCGGCCGGTACCAGCTTGTCCTTGAGACACTGGCTGCGGATCAGGTTTTCCTCGGCCTCTGGTGTCAGCCACAGTTTGATCTGCCGGTCCGTCATGATCCACCCCGGGACGACGGTGTTCACGCGTATCCTGTCCGGCCCCAGATCACGCGCCATGCCGCGGGTCAGCCCCTCGACGCCGGCCTTTGCCGTCGTATAGGCCGGCATGCCGCCTTGAAGCGAATGCCAGCTCACCGAGCCGAAATTGACGATCGAGCCGCCGCCCGCGGCGCGCATCATCGGCGCCACCGCCTGGATGGCGAAGAACTGATGCCGCAAATTGGTCGCGAGCCGCTCGTCCCAGTATTCGACGGTCACGTCCTCGAACCTGTGCCGCTGGTCGTTCGCCGCATTGTTCACCAGCACCGTAATCGGCCCTAGATGTCTGCCCACCTCGGCAATGGCCTCCCGCAGCGCGTCGATGTCCTTGAGGTCGCAGTGCTGATAGAACGGCGCCGCGTGTCCGGCAGCTTCAAGCCTGCCGGTCAGTTCATGCCCCGCGTCATCGGCGATGTCGACGAACGCCACCTTCGCGCCCTGTGCCGCGAACTGCGTGACGTGCTCGGCGCCGATGCCGCTGGCGCCGCCGGTGATGAACACCACCCGGTCGCGCAGGCTTGGGTAGGCTGCAAATTGTCCGCTCATCCCGTGCGTTCCTTCAGTTTCCGCACCACCTCGTCGACGATCGCATCCGGCGGCGGTTCGATCGAGACCACGATCGGATGTTCGTCTGCCGCCGGCTCTTCCAGGGTGGCAAACTGGCTGTCGAGCAGCGTAGGCGGCATGAAATGACCCTTGCGTGCGGCCATGCGTTCACCGATGAGATCCTTCGAGCCCTTCAGATACACCAGCGCCACATCGGGCCTGTCACCGATCAGGATGTCGCGATAGGCGCGCTTCAATGCCGAACTCGCGACCACCGCCGATTCGCCTCGGGCTCGTATCGCATCGATCTCGCGCGCGATCGCCTGCAGCCATGGCCAACGGTCCTCGTCGGTAAGCGGCGTGCCGGACTTCATCTTCGCGACGTTCGCCGGCGGGTGGAACTTGTCGCCCTCCACCAGACGCCATCCTGCGCGCCGTGCCACACCGTCCGCGATCGTCGTCTTGCCGCTGCCGGAGACGCCCATCATCACGGCAACAGTCATGGTCTCGGCGCCGTCAGCCGTGCCACCAGCGCCCGCCGAGCACGATCCCGCGGCACGCGAGCTTCCGCTCCGCGATCAGTTTCTCACCCACCACGTCCTCGAACACGAACCGTCCCTGCTCCAACGTCAGCACGGTCGCATCGCCGAGCAGCCCGGGGCGCAGCGTGCCGCGGTCCTGCAAGCGCACCGCCAGTGCCGGATTGACCGTCGTGGCACGGATTACCTCCGCCAGCGGCACACCCAGCGCGAGGAACTTCGACATTGTCGTCAGCAGGTCGTAGGCCGGACCGTCGATGGAAACGACATGGATGTCGGATGAGATCACATCCGGCAGGAATCCCTGCTGCAGCATCGCCATCGCGGTCTCGTAGCCGAACGAGCCCTTGCCGTGGCCGATGTCGAAGATCACGCCGCGTTCGCGCGCCGCCAGCACATCGTCCCGCACGGCGCCACCGGGTGCGACCGGCGTGTTGGGGAACGGGCGGAAGCAATGCGTCAGGATGTCGCCACGGCGCAGACGCGGCATCACGTCGGAACGGTAGGGCGGCGGTGCATCGAGATGCGTCATCAGCGGCAGGCCGGCATGTTCCGCCACCTCCAGCGCCATCTCCATCGGCGCGATGCCCGACGCGCCGGATGCATTGCTGCCGACGCGCACCTTGATCCCCACCACCAGATCGGCATCGGCCCTTGCAACATCCAGGCATACACGCGGATTTAGCAGAGCGAGGTCGCGGCATTCGCCGACATTGATCTCCTTGGACAGCGCGAAGATCCCGGCGAAGGAGATGTTGAGGAACGGCAGGATGCGCACCTCGGACCGCTCGATGACGTGGCGGCGGAAGCCTTTCATGTTGCCCGGCCCGGCGGAGCCCGCATCGATCAGCGTGGTGAGCCCGCTCGACTTCGCGTAAGCGTCGGGATCGACGCCGAGCGACGTGCCGCCCCAATAGACATGGGTGTGCAGGTCGATCAGGCCCGGCACGACGATCATGCCGGAGACATCGCGCGTCAGGCTGCCGCCGACGAGGTCGGGACCGATCTCCGCCACCTTCCCGCCGGCGAACGCCACATCCAATCTGGCGTCCACGCCCTGCGCCGGATCGACGACCCGGCCGCCCTTCAATACCAGATCGAACATTTGCTTCTCCTCTCGCCAACCCTGCCACAGCGGGTAGTATGACAAAAGGCCGCCTCAAAGGCCGCTGGGGAATGGACCTGATGCCAGACGACATGCTGAGCAACTCTCGCATTACTGCGGCGTTTCGCGAAAAGACGCCGGGTTCTTCGGCATTGGCGAAGGAGGCGGGCAGTCTCTTCCCGAGCGGCATCACGCATGATTCGCGGTATCTGGAGCCGTACGGCGTCTACATTGATCGTGCCGAGGGACCGCACAAATGGGACGTGGACGGCAACCGCTACGTGGACTTCTTCGGCGGCCACGGCGCGCTGATCCTCGGCCATCGGCATCCCGCGGTCACCCAGGCGGTGAGCGCGGCGTTCGACGGCGGCACGCATTTCGGCGCCAGCCATCCACGCGAGGTGCTGTGGGCGCGCGCGATCCAGCGGCTGGTGCCATCGGCCGAACGGGTGCGCTTCACCTCGTCCGGCACCGAGGCGACACTGATGGCGGTGCGGCTCGCGCGGGCGTTCACCGGACGCGACACGCTGCTGCGCTTTCAGGGGCATTTCCATGGCTGGCACGACCATATGGCCAGCGGCTACTCGAACCACTTCGACGGCTCGCCGACGCCGGGTGTTCTGCAGGGCGTGGCGGAGAAGGCGGTGCTGCTGCCGCCCAACGATATCGCGGCGGTGCGTGATGCACTGGCGGGCAACGGCGACATTGCCGCGGTGATCCTGGAGCCGACCGGCGCCTCGTTCGGCCAACAGCCGATCGGCGCAGACTTCGTGCAAGAACTGCGCCGGCTGACGGAACGGCACGGCGTGCTGCTGATCCTCGACGAGGTGGTGACGGGCTTCCGCGTGTCGCCGGGCGGCGCGCAGGCTGCGTTCGGCGTTCGGCCCGACCTTTCGAGCTTCGCCAAGATCGTCGCCGGCGGGCTGCCTGGTGCGGCGGTGGCAGGGCGCCGCGACATACTCGACCATCTTGACTTCGCGGTGTCCCAGCGCACGGGGCGCGAGAAGATCCAGCACCCCGGTACGTTCAACGCCAATCCCGTGTCGGCCGCTTCCGGCATCGCGGCCCTGACGGTGATCGCCGAGACCGATGCCTGCGAGAACGCGTCCCGCACCGCGGCGTCGCTGCGTGGGGCGCTGAACGAGGTGCTGGAGGATGAAGGTGTTGCGTGGGCGGTCTATGGCACGTATTCCGGATTCCACACGTTCCTCAACCCACACGGCGAAAAGCTCCGCCCAGGAACGTTCGATCCAGCGACGCTGACGCTCGATGATCTTAAGGCGCAGTCGAAGGTCTTGGTGCACAAGATCCGGCTGGCGTTGCTGGTGAACGGCGTGGACGTGAACAGCCGGATCGGCGGCTTTCTGTCGGCGACGCACACGGCGGACGACGTTGTGCACACGGCGGAAGCGTTCCGGCAGGCGATCCGCATGCTGAAACAGGAAGGCGAGTTGCCGAACTGACGGACAGCAGGTATCGCTGGTGCGCAACGGGTTCGCTGACGACGAGTGAACGAGGTCACGTACAGGAGCACGCCAGCCCCGATCATTGCCTCTGCGCGCGCCGTCCCGGCACGCGAACGAGGAGATGTACCATAGCTCTCACGCTCACACTCGAAACGTACCGTGCTGAACAATGTCGCCGGGCGCCGGCAGTAGGAAGGCGGCAGGGAGTTTATGATCCCGATCCAATGCAGCGCACGCGGCCGATAACCGCCTGGGCATCCTGCATGGCCGGAATTGGTGTGGAGTCCGATAGCGGCGCCAATTCCGTCATGGTCTCGCCCAGCCTGGCAAGTCTGGAGGTCGCCCCCGATGACCAGGACCTTGCAGCCGGCACGTCGGTGTGGCCTGCGCATGCTGCGTCGAGCTTCTCACGTCGGCACGCCAACCCCGGGGTTTTGCCGCATTATCCCGACGGCCCGAACCAATGATTATCCGTCACCGCTCACTTCTCTCGTCATGCCGGGCTTGTCCCGGCCATGACGATGCGAGGGCGATGAGAAAAGTCAGCAGCAAGGGCGGCTGTTATTACAAGTCTTGTTCGCACTTCTCGGAATTTACAGAGAAACGCCGGCGCTGGCGAAGTGACCGCCGCTGTTTCCGGGTGAATGTCGTTGCGTTCGGACGGCAAATCCGGATGAATTGGCTTCATCCCCCCGGTGGCGGTTCGATCACTGTTCCCGTGTAGGCCTCGACGAACACCAGATGGTCGATCACCGTGGTCACCCCTGGTGTGTTCTCGGCTATCACGCAGATCGCGCGCCGCTCCTGGTCGTTGCTGATCGTGCCCCACAGATCGACCACGCGGTTGACCACGGTGACGTTCAGCGTCGTCCGCGGCGCCCACGGCTCCTTGGCCAGCGTGTTCAGAATGCGATCGCGTATCGTTCTGTCGTCAGGCGCGGGTCCAGGAGTGCCGCGTGCCACAACGGACAGCGCCCGCAACAGGTCCGCGCGGCTGACCACGCCCACAACGCGATCGCCCTGCAGCACCGGGACGCGCTTGATGCGATGCTCCTCCATCAGTGCGACGATTTCCTCGAGGGGAGCGTCCGCGTCCACACTGACGACGTCGCGCGTCATCACGTCGGTGACCTTGCGGCCATGCGCGCGGGTGAAGTCGGCTGCCTGCCGGCCTGGCGAGGCGATCAGCCGCAGCCACCAGGATCGGCGGCGCTCGGTGCCCAGTTCGTCGCGGCGCAGCAGGTCGCCCTCGGTCACCACGCCGGCCAGCGTGCCGGCCGTGTCCACCACGAGCAGCCCGGAAATGCCGCGTTCGAGCATCAGTTCCACCGCCTGCGCCACCGTCGCGTCGGGTGCAACCGAGATGACGTTGCGGGTCATGACATCGCTGGCGTTCATGGGCGTTGTCCCTTTGCCTTGGCAGTCAACCGGTCGATGCGCAGGCGCTGGCGATCATCGGTCAAACGCATTGCCGCGAGGTAAACCACAGCGACGGCCGCAAGGCCACTGCCGCCCGACAGCAGGAAGATCAGCAGGATCTGGTATTTCGCCGCCTCCAGCGGATCCATCCCGGCCAGGATCTGGCCAGTCATGATACCGGGGAGCGTGACGACGCCGGCCGCCGACATCTGGTTGACGATCGGCAGCAGCGCGCGGCGGACGGAGCCGCGGATCAGCCCGCGCATCGCCTGGCTGAAGCTGGCCCCGAGCGCAAGCTGGGCCTCGATCGCCGAGCGTTCGCGCACCACGCCGCCGAGCAGCGAATCGAGCGCGAGCGATCCGCCGTTCAGCACGTTTCCGAGCACGATGCCGGCCAGCGGGATGGCATAGCGCGGATCATACCATGGTTGCGGCCGAATGGCGGTCGTGAGGGCAAGGATCGCCGTCAGGAAGGTGGCAAGGGCGACCGCGGTGGCGCCCACGGCGTAATTGCCGAACCGTCCAAGGCGCTGTTCCGGCCGCGCCGCCACCTCGCGTCCGGCGATTGCCACCATCACCAGCACCACCGCCAGCGTGGCCAGCGGCGAGGCGATGGCGAAGATCCAGCGCAGGATGAAGCCGATCAGCACAAGCTGCACCACCATGCGCAGCGCCGCCCAGCCGAGTTGCCGATGCAGGCCGAGCCCCAGGAACAGCGACAGCACGCCGTCCAGCACGATCAGCACCGACGCGATGGCAAGGTCGGCTGGAGTCAGCAGGATCGGGTTCATGCCGGCACCAGATGGCGATTATCCATGCGCATGTGCCGCTGCCCCAGCCGCACCGCCTGCTCTGGACTGTGCGTGACCATCGCGATGGTGGTGCCGGTCGCGAGGCGCTCGCGCAGCACGGCTTCGACGCGCTGGGTGCTTTCCTCATCCAGCGCGCCCGTCGGTTCATCGAGCAGCAGCACAGGCGAGGCGAGCGCCAAGGCGCGGATCAGCGCCAGGCGCTGACGCTCCCCGGTGGACAGCCGCACCACCGGCCCATCCAGCAGGCCGGGCGCTATTCCGAGCCTGGGCGCCATCGCGCGCGCGAACTCCATCGCGCTGCCGCGAAAGTGGTCGGCGACGATCTCGCTCCACCAGCCAGGTTCGGCGGCGTTGTAGACGGCGCGGCGGCGCCAGGCTGATGGCGCCAGGCTCCGGCGCTCCCGCCCGTCGAGAAACACCTCGCCCTGGCTGGGATCGAGGTCGGCGATCATGCGCAGGAACAGGCTCTTGCCGGAGCCCGACGGTCCGGTGATGGCAACGCACTCGCCGGCAGCGAGGGCAAGGTCGAACGGGCCGGCGAGCGGACTCCGCAGGTTGACGATACGCAGCCGGCTGGACTGCGGCGCCTCACTCACCCGCCGGCGAACTTCGCCAGCAGCCGGGCGTGCGCGCGGATGCCGTGATGGAAGCAGCGCTGCTCGAACTTCTCGTTCGGGCTGTGCACCTGGTCGTCATCCAGCCCGAAGCCCATCAGCAGGCTGTCGATGCCGAGCACGGTGCGCAGCGAGGTCACCACCGGGATCGAGCCGCCGCTGCCCATCAGCACCGCCGGCCTGCCGTATTCCTCGGCGAGCGCTGCTTGCGCGGCACGGACCCAGGGACTGTCCAGGTTCATCTCGATGCCGGGCGTGCGCGTGTGGCCCTCGTACTCGACTGTCGCTCCCGCGGGCAGACGGTCGGCGACGAAGCGCTTGAACTGGTCCATCACCTCGTCCGGGTCCTGGTCCGGCACCAGCCGGAACGACACTTTCGCCGACGCTTCGGAGGCAATCACCGTCTTGCTGCCGGCACCGGTGTAGCCGCCCCAGATGCCGTTGATGTCGGCTGTTGGCCGCGCCCAGAGCCGTTCCAGCGCGGAATAGCCGCGTTCGCCGACAGGCACGTCAAGGGCGATCTTGGCGAGGAAGGCGCGCTCGTCAAAGCCGAGGGCGTCCCACTGCGCGCGCTGCGCGTTGGAGACCGGCCGCACCGTGTCATAGAAGCCGGGAAGCTGGATCCGGCCGTTCGCGTCCTGCAGTTCGCCGAGTATCCGGGTCAGCGCATTGATCGGATTGAGCGCGGAGCCGCCATAGAGGCCGGAATGCAGGTCGCGACTGGCCGCCTTCAACGTCACCTGCGCATAGGTCATGCCGCGCAGGCGCGTGGTGATCGCCGGCGTGTCGACATCCCACATGCCGGTATCGCTGATCAGCGCCAGATCGGCGGCGAGTTCGTCCCCGTTGGCGGCGAGGAAGGGTTCCAGGCTCGGGCTGCCGACTTCCTCCTCGCCTTCCACCAGCACGGTGATGCGCGCGGGGATGCCGCCGGCGGCTTGCTGCCAGGCGCGCAGGGCCTCGATGAACATCATCGACTGCCCCTTGTCGTCCACCGCACCGCGCGCGACGAAGCGCTTGCCATGCGGGCCATCGACGAGCTGCGGGTCGAACGGAGCGCTGGTCCAGAGTTCCAGCGGATCGACCGGCTGCACGTCGTAATGGCCGTAGAACAGCACGTGCGGCCCGCTGTAGCCGGCCGGACCGGCGTGATGCGCGACCACGACGGGATGGCCGGTCGTCGGCCTCACCTCCGCATGGAAGCCGAGCCCGGCGAACTGGTCGCTCACCCACTCGGCCGCGCGCACGCAGTCCTGCGCGTGGGACGGTTGAGCACTGATCGAGGGAATGCGCAGCAGGTCGAACAGCCGCCCGCGCGATGCTTCAAGCGACGCGTCCACGTGGCTCAGCACGGCGGCGACGGTTTCGGGTGCGAGAGCGGACATCGGGCGACTCCTTGGCAAGGCCGCGACAAGTACACCGCTGGCGCTTCGCAGGCGAGGTGTGCCGGGGCGACCCAGGCTTTGATTGTGACCGAACGCTTGCTGCTCCTGCGCGACTGCCCCCAGGTCCACGCCTGGGTTTCTGTCATCAGCCGGTTAACAGAGACGAAAAATCTCCCAAAATTGAGGCGAATTTTGAAAGTCGAGATGGAGGCCGGTGAGCCACGAGGAGAGAACGTGCTGGACTACCGCTGCCACGTGCCGTATAGCCCGACCTGCGACCATAATATGAGCCGAAACCCTGCCGCTCAGCGCCGTCCGACAGGAAATTCGGATGGTTACCACTTATAATGAACCTGTTGCGTTCGGTCGTTACGGCACGGCCAGGAATCTGAATTGCACCGGAATGGATTTTCTCGAGGATGGAAACCAGTCCTGGACAATCGCCCCGGTGGCGGAGCTGGATACTCAGCTTCCGTTCGCGCGATCGGACGTGGTCTTGGAACTGGATGCGACGCCGTTCGTCATGCCCGATATGGTTTCGGTGCAGAAGGTCTTCATCTTTGTGGGTGGCATGTTTTGGGATACTGTTCTTTCACCGAACACGGCATCAGGACTTTCCCGGTCAGCCGCAACGTCATATCGGGTCGCATGACGCGCCTGTCCATTGTAATATCGACCGCTACATCACCGAATTCGTTGCGTTTGAGTGAGGACATGCGGGAGCTTGGGATCTGTCTGAACTCCATCACCTTCAAGACCATGACATGACATGCTCACACTGCTCACCCATGGCCGCACGCCAGCCCCCAAAGGTTAACCACGACGGAAGAGGATCAGGGTCCGGCTATCGCTGGCATTGATAGCGGCACACGACGCGCCCTGTGCGCGAATGATGGCTTTTGGACTCCCGGCGTCGCTGAGTTGGGTCACGGGTCCAAAGCCGGCATCCAAGGAAGCCCAGATCGTGCAGACCGACGACGACTCCGACGCGACCAGTACCTGGGATCTTTCGATGGCGCCTGTCGAGTTGCCGCCGGTCGCCGAACCGGTTGCGGGCGCGGACGGTAAGGACGTCGTCGGCGCACCGGTCGGCCGAGCCATCGGCAAGCAGCCCGCGCCGGCGACACGCGCCACGTCGTTGATCGGCAGCGTCGATAAAGCCGACCACGACCAGATATCGGGCTGGGCCTGGGATCCGGCCTACCCGGATGAGGCGGTCGATATCGAGATTCTCGATGACGATATCGTGGTCTTGAAGGTCTGCGCCGACGAGCTCCGGTCTGATCTGGTGCAGGCTGGCATGGGATCCGGACGCCACGGCTTCTTTCTGCGAAATCTCGCCGGTGTCTTTCCGCTGTCGCGCCATCGCGTTCGCGTACGCCGCGCCGCCGATGGCAGGGACCTCCCCGGATCGCCGGCCTGGATCACGAGGCCAGCACTGGACGATCGCGCCACGGACTTTATGCAACAGGTGGTATTGTCTGCTGTCCGGACGGCCACGACGCAGGACAACCTGGAGGAGCCGCTCAGCCATCTGCTTCGTCTGCTCAACGATCTCATCAATGCCCGGGCCGAAATCGCACAAACGCAGAGTGACCTGCGGTCGATCGCGCCGGCCGAAACCGCGGGCGGCCTGCAACTGACCGGCCAGACGCAGGAACTCGTCCGCCACCTGCAATACGCTCATGCGCCGCTCTATTTCGAACCTTCGGACGAACCCGAAGTCTCCGTTATCATCCCGGTCCACAACAAGTTTGCCTACACCTACGAGTGCCTCAAGTCGATCCAGCAGGCACTGCCCGAACGGCCATTCGAAATCATTGTCGTGGACGACTGCTCGGACGATGAGACCGTGCTCTGCGCCCTGGTGTTCGCCGGTGCCGTTCGCATTGTGCGCAATGCAAGGAATTTCGGTTTTGTCCGCTCATGCAATGCCGGCGCCGCCCAGGCAACGGGCAAGTACCTGTTCTTCCTCAACAATGATACGCTGGTGAAGGAAGGCTGGCTCGACGAACTCGTGGAGACATTCGAGCAGGTGCCGAACGTCGGCATCGCCGGGTCTAGATTGCTGTTCGAAAACGGCAAGCTGCAGGAGGCCGGCGGCATCATCTGGCGGCTCGGCGACGGTTGGAACTGGGGACGCGAGCGCGATCCCACCGAGCCGGCATTCTGCTTCCTGCGCGACGCCGACTGGGTCTCCGGCGCCGCGCTGATGATCGAGCGCGCGATGTTCCGTGAACTCGGCGGCTTCGACGAGCTCTACGCGCCGGGCTATTATGAGGATACCGATCTTGCCTTCCGCGTTCGCGCGCGGGGCAAGCGCGTGGTGGTGCAGCCTGCCTCCGAGATCGTCCACCTCGAGGGCATCAGCTCCGGGACCGACACGTCGGGACCAGGCATGAAGCGCTTTCAGGTGATCAACCACGCCAAATTCTATCGGCGCTGGAAAGACACGCTGATCACGCATCGCTTCAATGGCCAGCAACCCGAGCTGGAGGCGGAACGACTGGTGCGTCGACGTGCCTACTTCATCGACGATACGGTGCCCACGCCCGATCAGGATGCCGGGTCCAACGCGGCGATCGAACATATGCGCGCACTGATCGAGCTCGGCTACAAGGTGACGTTCCTGCCCGCCGACAACATGGCGAAGATCGACCCCTACACCGGTCGGTTGCAGAAGGTCGGGATCGAATGCCTGTACCACCCGTACTTCTGGTCGGTGGAGGAGGTGTTCCGCAAGGCCGCGAACAAGCCGGACCTCGTCTATCTGCATCGCTACTCCAACGCGAGCAAATACGCGACGATGGTGCGGCGCTATTTCCCCGATTGCCGGATCGTCTACAGCGTGGCGGACCTGCACTTCCTGCGCATGGAGCGGCAGGCAGAGATCGAGCCAGGCACGCTGAGCGCGGCCCACCTGGCGGTGGAACGCCACAGCGAGATGTCGGCGATGCAGAACGTGGACTGCGTCATCGTCCACTCGCCGGTCGAGGCGATGCTGCTGCGCGATACCGATGCGTCGCTGAACGTGAAGGTGGTGCCGTGGACGGTGCGGCCTCGGCCCGCAATGAAGCCGTTCGCAGAGCGGTCTGGCACGGCATACGTAGGCGGGTTCGGCCATCCGCCGAATGCGGATGCGTTGCGCTATCTGATCAGCGACATCCTGCCGCTGCTGCGCGAGCAGGCCCCCGACTGCATGACCTACATCGTCGGCAGCAAGATGCCGGATGAGATCATGAACCTGCAGGTGCCGGGCCTGACGCCGCTGGGGTTCGTGTCGGTGCTGGCCGACATCCTGCACAAGCTGCGCTGCACGGTGGCGCCGCTGCGCTACGGTGCGGGGATCAAGGGGAAGGTGCTGGAGAGTTTCGCGCACGGATTGCCGTGCGTGATGAGCGAGGTGGCGGCGGAAGGACTGGAACTGCCGGAGGATCTGACCTGGCTCGTGGCGCGCACGCCTGCCGAGTTTGCCGAGAAACTGGCGCGGGTACATAAGGACGAGGCGTTCAACCGGAGCCTGTCCGAAGCCGGGCTGGCATATATCGTGCGACGGCATAGTGCCGGCGTGGTGAAAGAGGCGCTGGCCGCCGCAATAGGGTAGGCGAAGGGACGCCAAAGTCGTCCGGCATCGTGCGCCGCAAATGTCATCCGTGTCGAACGCGCTTGTCCGGCTGGCGTGGAACAACGAGCTTGGGCGTGAAGCTCTGCACCATCTCGCCGTCCTGGTTCAGCGTCACGCAACGGACGGTCACCGTCCCCCGATCGGGCTTGGACTGGGACGGCGTGATCGCCAGGATCTCGCACTCGACCCGTAGCGTGTCTCCGGGCCGGACCGGCCTTGTCCAGAGCAATTCTCCGCCGGTGCCGATGATGCCGCCGGCGATCGGCAGGCCGCCGGCAACGATCAGCCGCATCGTGGTCGCGGCGGTGTGCCATCCGCTCGCCACCAGTCCGCCGAACAGCGTGTCCCGTGCGGCTTCGGTGTCGAGGTGGAACGGCTGCGGGTCGAATTCAGCCGCGAAGCGCTGCATCTCCGGCGCGTCCAACGTGTGCGTCGCGCTGGTGAATCGTTGCCCGACGGTGAGGTCATCCAGATAGAGCCTGTCCATCGCTCCAGCATAGCGGTGGCGGCGGCGCCGGACTACGCTGTCGCCCGGAGGACAGACCCATGCCCGGCACGGCGCTTCCGCCGCACCGCGATCTGCTCAATGCCATCCGCGCGGTGGTCGGCGAACGTGGCCTGCTGACCAATCCCGCGGATACGATCGGCTATACCGAGGATTGGCGGCATCTCTATCGCGGCAGCACCCCGGCGGTGATTCGCCCCGCCAACACCGAGGAGCTGGCGGCCGTGGTCCGCCTCTGCGCCGCGGCACATGCGCCGATCGTGCCGCAGGGCGGCAACACGTCCATGGTCGGCGGCGCGACGCCGTCGGACGACGGCAGCGAATTCGTGCTGAGCCTGTCCCGCATGACCCGGATCCGCGATATCGACCCGGTCGACATGACACTGACCATCGAAGCCGGTGTCACGCTTAAGGCGGCACAGAATTGCGCAGCCGATTCAGGGTGCCTGCTGCCATTGTCGATCTCGTCGGAGGGCACCGCGCAGATCGGCGGTGTTCTCGCCGCCAATGCCGGTGGCAACAACACCCTGCGCTACGGCAATGCGCGCGATCTCGTGCTCGGACTGGAGGTGGTGCTGGCGGATGGCTCGGTGTGGAACGGCCTGCGCCGGCTGCGCAAGGACAACACCGGCTATTGCCTGCGTCAGCTCTTCGTCGGCTCGGAGGGCACGCTCGGGATCATCACCGCCGCCGTGTTGAAGCTGGTGCCACGGCCGCGCGAGACCTGCGTGGCGTTCTGCGCCGTAGGCTCTCCCGACGCGGCGCTCGAGCTGTTCAGCCGGTTCCAGGCGCACGACCAGGCGGCCGTGCAGGCATTCGAATACATGTCCGGCGAGGGTGTCGCGTTCGTGCTGCGGCACGTCCCGGGTGCCGCGCTGCCGCTCGCCCGGCCGGCGCGGCATTACGTGCTGGTGGAGCTTGCCACGCCGCGCCCCGAGGCCGGTCTGCGCGCGTCGATGGAAGCCGTGCTGGTGCAGGCGCTGGCCGAGGACGTGGTGCTGGATGCGGCGATCGCGGAAAGCGACGCGCAGAGCATGGCGAATCTGGCGGTTGCGCGAGGAACACTCCGAGGCGCAGAAGCGCGAGGGCGCCAGCGTGAAGAACGACGTTTCGGTGCCCGTGTCGAAAGTGCCGGAATTCATCCGCCGCGCCACCGCCGCGTGCGAGGCGCTGATCCCGGGCATCCGCGCCGTTCCGTTCGGCCACATGGGCGACGGCAATATCCACTTCAATCTGGAGCAGCCCGTCGGCGCCGATCCTACGTGGTTCCTCGCGCAGGATCACGCGATCATGGATGCGGTGAACGAGGTGGTGCGTGCGCTCGACGGCAGCTTCTCGGCGGAGCACGGCATCGGCAGGCTGAAGCCATACATGATGCCGGACTGGCGCGGCGGCCCCGAGTTGGAGGCGATGCGGCGGATCAAGGCCGCGCTCGACCCGCTGGGGATCATGAATCCGGGCAAGGTGCTGCCGTAGCTCAGTCGTCCGTGTCGGGCGGTGGAAGTTCCACGCCCTGGTAGAATTCCTCAAGCGGTATGCCGATGCCGAGTTCCGGCATCTCCAGCGTGGCCACGCCCAGAAAGACCGTCCCGACCCAGTTGTCCGCCACCCGCGCAAAGACAGTGGCGCCGATCCTTGTCTGCTCCAGCATGATGTAGCGCTGGATGGACGGCGTGGCGCGATATTCCTGGTTCTTCACCATGCGGTCGACCACAGCCGTGCTGGGCGAGAGTACCTCGAAGACCACGACAGGTTCCGGGACCATGTCCGAACGTCCGTCGACAGGCGAGCAGGTCACGACGGCATCCGGGTAACGAACGCTGTCGGCCGCGCGGACCTTGACGTCACCACGATAGGCGCGGCATGGAGGGCGCAGGCGCCGCTCAAGCGCTGTCACGATGTTGGTCGCGATCGCCGAATGATTCAGCGAGCCACCCGTCATCGCGACGATCCGAACGCCGTCGAACTCGTAGCGCAGGTCCTGACGGCGTTCCCAGGCCAGGAATTCCTCGAGGCTCAACGGCTTTGCCAGCGGTGCGATCATGGCGGCATGGTAGCAGAAATCCGCGCCGGTCCCACATCCGGGCATCCGGGCATGCGCAGACGCCGCGTAGAGTTCGTGACCGGAATGCAGGAAAGCCGCCATCGTGACCCAGGCCTGGCTCAACCGGATCGGCACCGCGGTTCCGCCGCACGACATACACGCGGAATTCATCGACTTCGCCCGCTCCGCGCTGGCGGATGAGCATGCGACCGCGCTGTTCGATCGAATGGTCGGTCTGGCCGACATCCAGCATCGGTTCTCGTTCTTCGAACCGGGCCCCAAGCCGCGCGATCACTTCCTCGATACCGAGCGCTTCTACCGGCGCGGCGACTTCCCATCCACCGGCGACCGCATGGCGCGGTTCGAGAGCGAGGCACTGACGCTCGCGCTGCAGGCGATCGCCGCACTGGACATTGCAGCGGATCGCGCCGCCATCACCCATCTGATCGTGGCAAGCTGCACCGGTTTCACCGCCCCCGGTCTCGACTTTCATATCATGAGTGCGGCCGGGCTTTCGGCCTCGATCGAACGCACCAATGTCGGATTCATGGGTTGCTTTGCCGCGGTGAACGCACTGAAGCTGGCCCGCCACATCGTTCGTTCGGAACCGTGCGCGAAGGTTCTGGTGATCAATCTGGAACTCTCCTGCCTGCACCTTCAGGAGCAGTGGGTGATCGAGAAGATGTTGAGCTTTTTGCTGTTCGGCGATGGCTGCGGTGCGTGTCTGGTCTCCGCGGAGCCCACCGGGCTGGCGCTCGATCGCTTCAGCGCGACCGTGATCCCGCGCACCGCCGATCTGATCACCTGGCATATCCGCGATCAGGGTTTCGAGATGCATCTCTCGGGCCAGGTGCCCGGCCGCATCCGCCGCTGGCTGAAGGAGCATGGCGCCGCCCTGCTCGGCAATCGCACCGCCGATGACATCGCATTGTGGGCCGTGCACGCCGGCGGCCGTTCAATCCTGGATGCGGTCCAGCACGGCCTTGCACTGCCCCGTGATGCGCTGCGCTTCTCGCGCGACGTGCTGCGGGATTTCGGCAACATGTCGTCTGCCACGCTCGTCTTCGTGCTCGATCGCATTCTGCGCGCGCCTGGATGTTCGGGCGAAGGGCTGGCAATGGCGTTCGGTCCCGGCCTTACCGTGGAGACATTCGGGTTCCGCCGCTCATGATCCTCGCCACGCGCAGCACCGCCGACGAGCGCATGGATACAGACTGCGTCGATTACGATGACTACCGCCACTGCCTGCGCGATCTCGCGCGCGTCAACACCGTCACGCTCACGTATCGGCCGACGCTTGCGTGGCTTGCCCGCGAGTTGGCCGGGGGAAAATCCTTCTCGCTGCTCGACGTCGCGTGCGGCCACGGCGATATTCTGCGGCGCATTCATCGCTGGGCGGGGCGGAACGGCATCGCGGCACGGCTCGAAGGCGTGGACCTCAATCCGTGGAGCGCACGGGCGGCGCGCGAGGCAACACCGGCTTCCGCGGGGATCACCTTTCACACCGCCGACGTGTTCACCTTCCAGCCGGAGGGCGACGGCTTCGACTACATCATCAGTTCGCAATTCACCCACCACCTGACGGACGACACGGTGGTGACGTTCATCCGCTGGATGGAGGCGCACGCCCGGCGCGGCTGGTTCATCGGCGACCTGCACCGCCACTGGTTCCCCTACTACGGCTTCGGCGTGCTCGCATGGCTGGCGCGCTGGCACAAGTTCGTGCTGAGCGACGGCCGCATCTCGATCGCACGCAGCTTTGTCCCCGACGACTGGCGCCGTTTGATTTCGGCTGCCGGGCTGACCGAAGCCGATGTTCAGATCACCTGGCATCTGCCATTCCGGCTATGCGTCGCGCGACGATGCGCGGACCGGTGATCATCGGCGGTGGGCCAGCCGGCGCCACCGCGGCCATATTGCTTGCGCGGGCCGGGCGCGATGTCACGCTGATCGAGCGCAATGCCAGCCCTACCGACAAGGTGTGCGGCGATTTCCTCAGCGCCGAGGCGATCGAGGCGATCGCGGCTTTGGGCGTCGATGTCCCGGCATTGGCGCCCTCGCGGATCACCACGGTCAGGCTGGTGCACGCAAACCGCGCGGCGGCGGCTCGTCTGCCATTCGCCGCGCTCGGTCTGACGCGTCGCGCGCTGGATGAGGCATTGTTGCGGCAGGCGAAGCTGAGCGGAGCCACGATCCTGCGTGGCCATTCCGTCCGTGGCATCACGCGGAATAATGGATCCCTGTGGATCGATTGCGGTCCCCCTGGACCGGTCGCGGCCGAGACGGTGTTCCTCGCGACGGGCAAGCATGACCTGCGCGGCGCGGCGCGGACCGGGCGCGGCACTGGCCTGGTCGGCATGAAGATGTATTACGCGCTCGGCCCACGCCAGCGGACCGCGCTGCGCGGTCACGTCGAGCTGATCCTGTTCGCCGGCGGCTATGTCGGCCTGCAGCTTGTGGAATTCGATCAGGCAGTGCTGTGCGTGCTGGTAGCGGGTGCACGATTGCGCGCCGCGGACGGACAATGGATCAAACTGCTCGATTCCCTGATGACCGAGTGCCCGCATCTCGCCGATCGGTTGGCCGACGCGCGGCCACTCCTCGAGCGGCCGCTCGCGATCGCCGGCCTGCCCTACGGGTATAAGCACACAGCCGCACGGGCAGAACTGGCCCGGGCTGTTCCGCCTCGGCGACCAGGCGAGTGTGATCGCCTCCCTCACCGGCGACGGCGTGGCGCTCGCGCTGGCCAGTGCAACGCTGGCCTGCCGCATCTGGCTTGGCCGGGGCAACGCAGCGGAAGGTTATCACCGCGCCTGGGCGCAGCGCGTTGCTCCGCAGATGCGCCTGTCCTCGCTCATCCATCGCGCCTGCCTTGCCCCGGCTGCACAGCCTTGGTTGTTGCGGTTGTGCCGGTCCTCGCCCCAGGTCATGCGGCTCGCTGCCTCCCGGACGCGCCTGCGAGGCGACACATTCCGCCAAGTGTTTGACGCATAGCCGATATGCTGGTTACCGTAGGCTCCACTTGTCGTCCCGTGTCCGGGACAGCACGGAAGCTGCCCCGTACAGCCGTTCGTCCGTAACGTGCCGCGCCGTTCGTGTCGCATCGATCGCTCGTACGCCGTACTTCGGGGAAGGTAAGCAGAAAATGGCAACAACCGTTGGGAGCGCGCAATCCATACCGTGGTGGAAGGAACCCACCAAGGATCAATGGCTGGCCTGGTGGGCCGCCTGGCTGGGCTGGACCCTCGATTCGTTCGACTTCACCGTATTCCTGTTGATCATGGTGCCGATCTCCCAGGAGTTCGGCGTGCCGCTGACCGCTGTCACGGCGGTGTTCGCCATCACCCTGTGGCTGCGCCTGGTGGGGGCGGTCGCATCCGGCTGGCTGGCCGATCGGGTCGGGCGGAAGATCCCGCTGATGATCTCGATCCTGTGGTACTCGATCTGCAACTTCATCGCAGGATTCTCGCCGAACTTCGCCTTCCTGTTCTTCTTCCGCGCGCTGCTCGGCATCGGCATGGGAGCGGAATGGCCAGCCGGTGCGTCGCTGGCCATGGAATCGTGGCCGCCCCGCTCGCGCGGACTGATGAGTTCGATCCTGCAGGGATCGTGGGCCCTCGGCTTCCTGGGATCAGCCGCATTCTACGGTCTGTTCTACAACTCCGTGGGCTGGCGAGGCATGCTGTGGGTCGGAATTCTGCCGGCTTTGGTCGTCCTCTGGGTCCGCAAATACGTCAAGGAGCCGGAGGTCTGGCTGGAGAATCGCCGAAAGCAGCGCGAACAGAACCGTGAGGTTCGCCTGCCGCTGGTCGCCATCTTCAAGCGCGGCAATCTTGCCAACACGCTGACCGCCTGCTGGTGGATGGCAAGCGGCTTCACCGTCTACTACTCGATCTTTGCGCTGTTCGCCACGCATCTGCAGAAGGATCTGGCGCTGTCCGCCGCGCTGGTGTCGGTGCCGCTGATGTTCTCCAACGCGGCCACCTTCGCCGCCAGCTTTATCTGGGGCTGGGTGGCCGACGTGTTCGGGCGCCGCTGGTCGATGATCATCCCCGCGGTGATCGCGCTGCTGATCACACCGACCTACCTTCTTACCAACGACTACCTCACGCTCGCGATAGGATTCTCGGTGCAGGGCCTGTTCGGCGGGGCGATCTACGGACAGAACCCCAGTTATCTTTCCGAACGCTTCCCGACCGAGGTGCGCGCGACGGCGGTCGGCTTCTGTTACCATCAGGGAGCAATCTTCGGCGGTCTTGTCGCACCGGTCCTGACCTATTTGGCCGTCAACTACGGCATTGGATTTGGCGTTGCCATGATGGTTGGGACGACAGTCGGTCTGATCAGCTTCATCATCGCCCTGCTTCTCGGACCGGAGACGAAGGGACATGTCTTCGAGTCGGACGTGGTCGTCACCTGATGCGCTGCCGCACCTGAACGCGCGAGAACGCTAAGTCAGCAAGCAAGATTCCACACAGAGGTCACTGAGGAATTCACAGAGAGCCACCGAGAAAATAGGACGGCGCTTAGCGCACAGCGCAATCATCCCCGTCCCGTCGCGTCTCGGTGGCCCTCGGTGCGCCTTGCTCAGTGACCTCCATATGGAACCTTCCTTGTGTGAACCGTTTCACGATCACGGGCTGCCTTTCCCCAGCTTGCATCGTTGCCCCACCTGACGCACAAAACCCGCGCCATTTGGCCGGACGCGCGAGTCCGCAATACACTGCGCCGCCAGAAGGGGGCCGCCAGAAGGGGACCGCCACGCAGAATGCGCACCGGCAAGACGATCACCCGACTCGACCTCTACATGTTCCGCCAGTTGGCTCTCGCGCTGATCGCCGTTACCGGTGGGCTGACGGCGCTGATATGGCTCGTCCAGTCGCTGCGCTTCGTCGAACTCGTGGTCAATCACGGCCTCTCGCTCGGCGTCTTCATGGAACTCACCGGCCTGCTGATCCCCAGCTTCGTTGCGGTGATCCTGCCGATCACCACCTTCGTCGTCGTGCAATTCGTCTACCAGCGCATGGCGGGCGATCGGGAGATCACAGTGATGCGCGCGGCGGGTCTGTCGCCCTGGGCATTGTCCCGTCCGGCATTGGCGCTGACGGTCTTGGTCATCGCCTCCTGCTACATCCTCAATATCTGGCTCGTGCCTGCCAGCCTCACGTCGTTCCGGCAGTTTCAATGGGAGATTCGCAACCAGATGGCAGCCTTCCTGTTGCAGGAAGGCGTGTTCACGCCGGTCTCCGATGATCTCACCGTCTATGTCCGTTCGCGCGATCCGGACGGAACGCTGCGCGGCATTCTGGTGGACGACGAACGAGACAAGACGGCATACGCCACCATCCTTGCCGAGCGCGGCCGCCTGGTGGAAGGACCGAGCGGACCACGCGTGCTGCTGGTCAGCGGCAGCCGCCAGGAGATCGACCACCAGACCGGCCGACTGAATGTGCTGACGTTCGCTCAGAACGAACTCGACCTCACCGACAACGCTCGCAATGACGGCGAACGGCTGCGCGACATGACCGAACTGCCAATGGACGAGCTGCTGGATCCGCACCCGCCTAATCTCCGCGACATACCGAAATGGATCGCCGAAGGACACAAGCGTCTGGCAACCCCGCTGACGGCACTCTCTTTCGCCTTGGTCGCGCTGCTCTCGGTGCTCAGCGGAACATTCCGCCGGCATGGCAGCGTTGTCAGGCCGCTTGTCGCCGTGGGCACGGTGGTGGTGCTGCTTGCCACCGGGTTGGCAGTGGAAAACCTCGCCGCGCGCGACAATGCGTTGCTCCCGCTGGTCTGGCTCCAGGCGCTGGCGCCCGCCGTGATCTGTGGCTGGCTGCTGCTTGGCCCGCGCCTGCTGCTGCCGTTGCGGCAGGCCATCGAACCGGCCTGAGCGAATGACGGCCGCGATCACCCTCTCGATCTACATCGCCCGACAGTTCACCGGCGCGGTGATCGCAATGCTGTGTGCGCTCTGCGGCCTGGTCGCGATGTTCGACTTCATCGAACTGCTGCGCCGCTCCGCCACCAAGCCCGACGCGACCTTCGCCCTGGTGAGCGAAATCGCGGCGCTGCGCCTGCCCTACATCGCAATGCAGATCCTGCCGTTCGCCGTATTGCTCGGCGGCATCCTGTGCTTCTGGCGCCTGACCCGATCCTCCGAGCTGATCGTTGCCCGCGCCGCCGGCATTTCCGCCTGGGAGTTTCTCACCGCGCCCGACGCTCTGCGCACTGCTCCTCGGCGCGTTGGCAACGGCCGCGGTCAGTCCGGTATCCTCCGTCATGCTTGCGCGCGCCGAGTCGCTCGACAACACCTATCTGAAGACCGGCGGCGGCCCGCTTGCACTCGCCGGCGGCCAGCTCTGGCTGCGCCAGTCGGACCATGCATTCACGCCACAAGGGCGTGGCGATCATCCATGCGCATGGCGTCCAGCTGCAGAAGAAGCAACTGACTGCCACCGAGGTCAGCGTGTTCCGCCTCGATGAGCGCGACCGGCTGCTCACCCGCATCGAGGCAACGGAGGCGACTCTCGGCGCAGGAGCCTGGCAACTGAAGAATGCCCGCACCATCCGACCCGAGCAGATGCCCGAACCCCCCGCCACGATCAGCCTGCCGACCGATCTTACCGTGGCGCGCGTGCAGGAAAGCTTCGCCTCGCCTGACACGCTGTCGTTCTGGGCGCTGCCGAGCTTCATCGCCCTGCTCGACCGGTCGGGCTTCTCATCCATCCGCCACCGCCTGCACTTCGAGGCGTTGCTGGCGCTGCCGCTGCTTGCCGCCACCATGGCGCTGGTATCCGCGGGCTTCTCGATGCGCCCGGCGCGCCGTGGCGGCGTGGCGAAGATGATCGGGAGCGGGGTCGCTGCCGGCTTTGCGTTGTTCGTCGTATCGAAGATGGCGGAGGAATTCGGCCAGTCGGGTGCGCTGCCCGTCGCACTTGCCGCCTGGGCGCCGGCCGCCTCGGGGATGATGCTGGCCCTTGCCCTGCTGCTGCACACGGAAGACGGTTGACGATGGCGCGCGCCCTCGTCCTGCGGGCACGCACCTTCCATTATGCGGTGCGGGCACGCGCCATTGCCCAGACGCTGCTCCTGGCAATGCTGCTGGCAACGGTTTTACCCGTCGCCGCACAAGCCCAGCTCGGCGAGGTCCTCACCGGCGGAGCCTCGCGTGCGAAGGCTTCGCGCGACCAGCCGGTCAGCTTCACCTCGGACACGGTCGAGTATGATCGTGAGAATTCGCTGGTGATCGCCGACGGTCATGTCGAGGCCTGGCAGGGCGATCACGTGCTGCGGGCCGACAAGGTCACCTTCGATCGCAACACCGGCGTGGCCGCCGCCAAGGGCAATGTCGTGCTGCTCGAGCCGGACGGCCAGGTGCTGTTCGCCGACTATGCCGAACTGACCCAGGACATGAAGAACGGCGTGCTCCGCGACATGCGCGCCATCCTGGCGCAGAACGGCCGGATGGCGGCCAATGGCGCGCGGCGCACCGAAGGCGAGATCAACGAGCTGTCGCGCGTGGTCTATTCCACCTGCAACCTTTGCGCCAAGGATCCCACCAAGCCGCCGCTTTGGCAGATTCGCGCGCTGTCGGCGGTGCAGGATCTGGAGCACAAGAAGATCGAATACCAGGACGCGGTCCTGGAGATGTACGGCGTGCCGGTCGGCTACATGCCGTATTTCTGGCATGCTGATCCGTCAGTGAAGCGCGCGTCCGGCCTGCTGATCCCATCGTTCGGCGCATCCTCGCATATCGGTGCCTTTTTTGCCCAGCCGTACTACTGGGTGATCGACGACCAGTCGGACGCGACGTTCACGCCGATGATCACCTCGCGGGCCGGTCCGGAGCTCTCGGCCGAATATCGCCGGCGGTTCAACGATGGCTATCTGCGGGCGAATGGCGCGGTGGGCTATCTCGACAATTCGGTTCAGGCCACGGTCTCGACCAGCGGTCAGTTCAATCTGAACGACACCTGGCGCTGGGGGTTCAACGCCGCACGCGTTTCGAACACCGACTTCGTCCGCGACTTCCACATCGGCAGTCAGCTCGGCAACGACCCCAACATCGTGACCAGCCAGATCTACGCCGAGGGGTTCGGCCAGGGCGCATACTCGCGGATCGACACCAGGGTCTACCAGGCGGTGAACAACTCGATCATCAGCAGCAAGCTCCCGCTCGTTCTGCCGCGCTACGAGTACAGCTATTTCGGCACGCCGGATGCCTGGGGCGGCCGGCTTACGGTCGACGTCACCGCGTTCAACGTGGTGCGCACCGCCGGCACGGACACGCGGCGTGCCAGCCTTACGATGAACTGGTCGCGTCCGTTCGTCGGCGCGCTGGGCGACCTGTGGAAAGTCACGCTGCATAACGACGCCGCCGGCTATGACACGAGCGACTTCAACGAGCAGCCCAATTTCGGAACGCACAGCCAGGCCAACGCCGCCCGCTCCCTGCCGCAGGCCGCGCTCGACTTCCGCTGGCCGTTCATGCGCGATTCCGGCGCCTGGGGAACCCAGCTCATCGAGCCGATGGCGGAAATCGTCGTCGCACCGCAGGCGGGCGACAGCCAGCTCAACAAATATCCGAACGAGGACAGCTTCGACCTCGAATTCACCGACGCCAACCTGTTCGGCTTCAACCGCTTTCCCGGCATCGACCGACTGGACGGCGGGGTGCGTGCGAACGTGGCGCTGCATGGCGCCTGGTATCTGGGCGGCACCACGTTCGACGGGCTGATCGGACAATCCTACCGCACCACGAAAAACAACCTCTTCCCCGAGGCGTCCGGCCTGCATGACCAGGTATCGGACGTGGTGGCGCGCACCAGCTTCGCACCTACCGGCTGGCTCAACCTGACGTATCGCACGCGGCTCGACCACAAGACCCTGGCCACCAGGATGGCCGATGCGGTCGCCACGGCCGGCGTGCCGAAATTCTCGGTCTCCGCCGGATACATCTACACGTCGTTCAATCCATACACGTTCTTCGACCAGCCCGCCCCGCCGCCGGCCGGCAACCAATTCTATTTTCCCCGCAACGAGATCACGCTCGGCGCGTCGTCGGCCTGGGGGCAGTACCGGTTCAGCGGCTGGGCGCGGCGCGATCTGCAGACCAACCAGATGGTCGGCCTGGGCGCCGACGCAATCTATGAAGACGAGTGCTACATCTTGGATTTCCGGTTCTTCCGCCGCTATACCTCGTTCAACGGCGACAACGGCTCCACGACGCTGCTGATCCAGATGACCTTCAAGACCATCGGACAGTTTGGCTTCAAGGCGCTATAACGATCGGGAGGCCCACGTCATGACCCACACCATGTCCGCAGCGCCGCGGGGCACGCCGCGCCGGTGCGGAATTTGGCTGGGGCTGGCGCTGTGCGTTGCGCTGCCCGCTGCCACGCTGGCCGCCAGCGCCGGTCCTGCCGTCCCCGGCGGCGCAGGCGACACGGATCGTGGCGGTGGTGAACGGCGACGTGATCAGCAACGCCGACGTCGAGCAACCGCGCGCGGCTGTTCGCGCTGTCCACCGGCCTGCCGGTCACCCAGGACGTGCTCGACCGGCTGCGCCAGCAGATCACCCACCAGCTGATCGACGAGCGGCTGCGCATGCAGGAAGTGCTCCGCCGCAAGATCGTGATCCAGGACAAGGCGATCGCCGATTCGATCCACGACATCGAAACGCGCAACGGCATGCAGCCGGGCGCACTGCGTCAGAAGCTCGCCGCGGACGGTGTCAGCCAGCTCACACTGATCGATCAGATCCGCACGCAGCTCGGCTGGACCCAGGTGCTGCGCGAACAGCTCGGCGGCAAGGTGACGATCACCGATGCCGAGGTGGCGGACCAGCAGCGGCTGCTGGCCCAGCAGGTCGGCAAGCCCGAATACCGCGTCGGTGAGATCTTCATCCCGGTGGATGATCCTGCCAATGCGGCCGACGCGCAGCGGTTCGCCGAAACGGTGATCACCGAGCTGCGTGCGGGTGCGGCGTTCCCGGTGGTGGCCGCCCAGTTCAGCCAGAACCAGACCGCACTGCAGGGTGGCGCGCTCGGCTGGGTGCAGCCGAATCAGCTCGATCCGGAGGTGGCGCGCCTGGTGTCGCAGATGCCGGCGGGCGCGATCAGCAACCCTGTGAAGGTGCCGGGCGGATTTTCCATCGTGACGCTGCAGGCCAAACGCGAGATCGGCCGCGAGGTCGGCACAGTCGTATCGCTGCGCCAGGTGTTCCTGCCGTTCGCCAGCGCACTGAACCCGCAGGCGCCGACCGAGCAGCAGAAGCAGGCGCTCGAGAAGGCCCGCGGCATCAGCGCCAGCGTGCACAGCTGCGAGCAGATGGAACAGGCCGCGAAGGCGACCAACCAGCAGCGGCCCGTCGATCCTGGCGAGGTCCGGCTGGAGTCGGTCAATCCGCCGACGTTTCGCCAGGTGCTCGCCAGCCTGCCGTTCGACCGCGCCAGTCAGCCGCTGGTGGCGAACGACGGCATCGCGGTGCTCATCGTCTGCTCGCGCGAGGAGAAGAACCTCGCGCAGGCGAGCAATCAGGACGTGCGGGCCCAGCTGCTCAACGAACGGGTGGAGCTTCTCTCGCGCCAGCTACTCGCCAACCTGCGCCGCCACGCGACGATCGAGCTTCGCATCGGCGGGGCATGAGCGCTCACCCGCCGCTGCGCGAGGTCATCGCGCGGCACGGGTTGGCAGCGCGGCGGACACTCGGGCAGCATTTCCTGCTGGACACAAATCTCACGACACGAATCGTGCGTGAAGCCGGGCCGCTGGCCGGACGGCATGTTGTCGAAGTGGGGCCGGGACCGGGCGGATTGACGCGCACCTTGCTTGCGTCCGAGGCCGCGAGCGTGACCGTGGTGGAGATCGATCCGCGCGCCGTCGCGGCGATGCTCGAACTGGGCGAGCAGGAACCTCGCCTGCGTGTCGTCGCTGCGGACGCACTGGCCACCGATGTCGCCGCGCTCGTTCCGCCGCCGCGGCTGATCGTCGCCAACCTGCCGTACAACATCGCGACGCCCCTGCTGGTCGGCTGGCTGCGTCAGGCCAACGCGTTCGAGCGACTCACGCTCATGTTCCAACTGGAGGTCGCGGAACGGATCTGCGCCGAACCAGGCAGTTCGGCGTACGGGCGGCTGTCGGTGCTCGCCCAATGGACATGTGACACGCGGTTGGTGCTGCGCATTCCGCCGACCGCATTCGTGCCGCCGCCGAAGGTCTTTTCCGCAGTTGTCGGCTTCACGCCGCACGCGACACAGCCTGTCCGGACGCTGTTTGCACAGATGGAACGTCTCACCGCGGCGGCATTCGGCCAGCGGCGCAAGATGCTGCGCGGCGCATTAAGGCCGCTGGGCGGCGAGACCCTTCTGCGCACTGCCGGCATCGCTCCGGACCGGCGGGCCGAGACGTTGACGGTGGCGGAATTCGACTGCCTGGCACGGCTGACCGCTGATCCGCGGACGCCATGACACTGGCAGACGGTTGGGCTTCGTGACAAGCTGGCCCAGGTGGCCGAAGCAAAGAGGGAGGTTGGCAGATGGTGACCGTGGGCAGCGGCGAATATACCTATGAACCAGTCGAGAACTGGGCAAAGCTGCCGCCCGGCTGGTCGTTCAAGGAGATCGGTTCGGTCGGCGTCGACAAGAACGACAACGTCTATGTGTTCAATCGCGGCGAGCATCCGATGATCGTGTTCGGCCGCGACGGCAATTTTCTGCGTTCCTGGGGGGAGGGAATATTCCCGCGCGCGCACGGCGTATTCATGGCGCCGGACGACACCATCTGGCTGACCGACGACGGCGATCACACGGTCCGCCAGTGCACGCTCGAGGGCAAGGTCCTGCTGACGCTCGGTATTCCCGGCAAGCCCGCGCCCTACATGAGCGGCGAGCCGTTCCATCGCTGCACGCATACCGCGATGTCGCCGCAGGGCGACATCTACGTCTCCGACGGCTACGGCAATTCGCGCGTGCACAAGTTCTCGCCCGACGGCAGGCTGTTGCTGTCGTGGGGGGCGCCAGGCACCGATCCGGGCGAGTTCAACATCGCGCACAACATCACCTGCGACGCGGATGGCTGGGTCTATGTCGCGGACCGCGAGAACCACCGTGTGCAGGTGTTCGACGGCGACGGGCGCTACGAAACACAGTGGAACAACCTGCACCGGCCGTGCGGGCTGTTCATGCCGCCCGGCAAGTGTCCGATCTGCTACATCGGCGAACTCGGCGCCGTGCAGCCGGTCAGCCGCAACGTACCGAATCTCGGACCGCGGGTGACCATCGTCGACAATACCGGCAAGCGGATCGCGCGGTTGGGCGGGCTGGGACCGGGGCTGGGCCCGACCGAATTCATGGCGCCGCACGGGCTGTGCGTTGATTCGTACGGCGACCTCTATGTCGGCGAGGTGTCGTGGACGAACTGGCCGCAGACCTTCAAGGACCAGCCTCGGCCCGAGAACCTTCGGTCGCTGCACAAGTTCCGGAAGGTGTAACAACAACGGCCCGAACCCGTTCCATACACCAGCCGAAAAACGCGATATGATGGCGAACAAGCAGCGCACCGAGCAAGCCACGAGGATCTTGGGCGTGGCATTGGTGGAGCTTGAGAAGCGTCCCTATCTCGTCGGCGACGAATCGATACTGGCCGCCATCCCCCTGGGGGCCGCATCTGCACCGCTGGTTCAGCGTGGACTTCGGCCGACCGTAGGTGCCGCATCTTTGCGTCTAAGTACGACAGGTTGCTGGAGCGGCAGGCCCGCAGGTACCCCTGACGGGCAAGGTCGTGCAACCCGGGCACGCCTCGAAACTATGTGCGCAACTAGCAAGGCTAGCGCGCAATGCCCCTGATACGCCTTCACAATCTCGGCGAGGCTAGCGAAGCTGTAGCACACGTCGGCCTGTGGCGGCGCCTAGGCGTGGCTTCCCTATCTTGGGCTGAGCCAGCGGAGACGAGCTAGTTAATCGAGAAGATGGAACCATCCATTGCCGATAACCAAGCCGACACTAGCGTCACACTGCACATCGAACCTGGATGACCAGTCCACAGCTCACAGCCCCGACGATAATTGCTTGCCTATTCGGTTAAGACACACAGCTACCATCTGTAGTAGGCGGATCACGAAGATGCTCGGGTAACGATGGTAGCGGTATTTTTTGCCCCGCCATGGGGTGAGTGCAGTCTCCACAAAACCAAAGGATGCCAGCATGCAAGAAATAGTGACAACAGGCATAAGGCGCACGGGGGCCGCCGTCGCGTAGTTGGCCCGCATCAGCGCCGTTATAGGTGATTTTGATGCTCGGATTGAACGTAGGCGCGTCCAGATTGCCGTCGAACGACCAACTATCGGGAATGACGTGCATTTCCTCGCAGCCGGGGCACCAATGGCTGTGGCCACCATTCATGCGTCTCATGCTTGAACTGATCTGACCCATCATCTAGCCCCTGTGTGTGTTAACCGGATAGGCAAGGATGATTGGTCTTGTCTTTGATCGCAGTTGCGCTTGGTGATGGGTCCGTTGATCTACATCAACGACAGCACTAGGGGTTGAGCGTAAAGTCGCACAATCATGCGGTTTCTTCCATTGGCGGGGCTAGCGATTCTTGCCGCTCTTCTAGCGGGTGGGACGGCCGTTGTGCTGGCACAAGGGCCGACTGACGACTGACACTCAACTTGATGCAGATCTTGCAGACGTCAGGACGCAAGTGGCCGAGACGAAGGCTGAGGTTGATCGCTATGGCAGTAGCGTCATTGGAACATTGGCGTTGATGCGAATGCAGGTGCTCAAGAATACTGAAGCTATGCTTGCCCAGATGCGGCTCAGCATCCTGCGGGGAATCACCCTAGTCTATCGGGATGGCGTACCGCGAAGCGCGGCAAGCCCAGACGAGCAAGCGACCGCCGACAATGACCTTGCGCAGGCAAAGAAGGATCTTGCAGACGCCCAGGCAGAGGCCAGTCGCTATTCTGGCGGCTTGCTGGCGAATTTGGCTCAAGTGAGAATTGCTGTTGCCAAATATGGTGGTGGGAGTGGTCGAGCAACAGCGAACACTACATCGTTATGGAATTCTGGTGCCACCAATGGTCCGCTCCGATAGCAAGCTGCGAAGCCCTCCCGGCCAGATCTGACCAGATAAGAATGCGCTGTAATGATAGCGAGACGATTATTAATTGGTGGCTGCTGCGGACTTGCGTTTGCGCGGAATACCATGGCGCAGGACGCCGCCAACACGACCACCAGCCATCATGCACCGTTCGGGCTGACATGGGGGCAATCCGCCGAGGAGGTCCGCGCGTCGGGCGTGACGCTATCGGACGGCGGCAATCCCACTGACTATGGGGTCGCCCGCACTGCAGAGAGCCTTAAGGGCGTCCTTTCCGATATGGAAAGTGTCATGCTCTTCTTCGGGCTTCGGAACCGGTTATGGCGGATATTCGCAGTAAGCCGGGGCATGGGGCCTGATCCGTACGGATACCCTGGAATTCGTCGTTACCAGGAACTCCTAGGCATCCTTACCGAGCGCTACGGCAAGGGTAATGAAACCGACGACAAGGGTGAAGCCTATTCGCGGCACCCGGAAATGTACGTCTTCTACCTATCCCAGAACAGCGCAAGACGATATGTCGAGTTTGTTAGTGACGGGGTGGCAATTCAGCTCGGGTTGCGTGGAGCGGCAGGAGACATCACCCGCTGGGTACTATTCTATGAGAATATTCGGGAAGCAGCGGCGTTCGTCAAGGACAAGGCCGAGAAGGAAAAGGGGATACTGGAGCCGATCCGGAGTTTGATTTGATCGTGGTGTGCTTGAGTTAGGTGTGGCGGATTTCCAGATCTGCGAGGATCGCGTCACCGTCGTTTCCGGGCTATTTCAACGAGAAATGCTTAGTTGCGAAAGCAGTTAGCAAAGCGCTCATTACAGATGTTACAATTGTGGTTATCGGATTAGCAACTGACCGCCATACCCAATGGGGAATGCCCAGGAATGTTTGCTTCGGCATATCGGGAGGATCAGGAAAGTTGCCTAGTATAAGTCAGTGCCTAATAAGCTGCATTTCGCGGTTAGCAGGGTCATTTGGCACGAAGCACACAGTAGTGCCTCCACTTGGCGCACGCATTGTTAGTTTGAAGACTTTGCCGCTTGTTGGTGGCACAAATTGCACTCCTAAAATGTTATCAAATGCTTCTGTCGCAGGCAGCACTTCCACCAACGCCCGCGCCCGCAGGCCTGGGTGGTAACTGAGCCTGTGCAGGCAAATCGATGTCAGTGCCTGAGGTTTTTGAGCACAGATCGCGAATGGACGCCCTCTCAGCACCCTCATTTAGCTTGAACACGAAAAGTTGGCATCCAGCTTGCCCATCTACGCATTTTTCTGTTCGACCTCGGCGAAGCCATTCTTCCGTCCCGACCGCAATTCAGTTGCGCTACCGTGTCGAGCGGCGGTCAAGGATGGCCGCCACTTGGCGGCCACCCGAAGGGCCTGTCCTTGACGGCCGCGAGCACGGTGGCAGGCTTTCCCGCGCCGGGCGAGAAGCCGATGGTCACCGCATGTCGCCTTCCCGCTTCCGCTTCCCGTGCCCCCTACAGCGTCTGGGAAGTGGAAGCCGGAAGCCCATCAAAAACCGTGCTCTCGACCCCATCAGAAAGCGTGATGCTGCTCATAACCGCGTCGAATTAGCGAAGCAGAAATGTTCCTCAACTCCTCATCCTCAACAATGATCTTCCCCTCCATGCATCCTCCAATTCCTGCCAGACAGCGTGCAAGCGGACGGTTCAATTAGACTTGGTCGAGTAGGTGAACGAGCCGCGGGCAACTCAAATGTCATCGTCGGGCGCGTCTTATTGTAGCTGTCGATCCAGGCCCATGTGAATTGGCACCAGCCTGCATATTGGGTTGCATTGGTCCAATACGCGAATTCTCCGCGAGAAACGACGCCGGGAACATCGACTGATCGTTGGCGATCATCTTTCGGCCTCTTCCGTTCGAACAAGGCCCCACTTTCGGCAAGTGTGAGTTGGGAGGCCGGTTATCGCGCAACCCACGGAATTGGCAGACTAACGTTGCGCTTCACGTCACCCCGCCCGCCAGTGCCCAGCCGCTGCCGTCGCCTCCAGCCAGGCGCGAACGCCGGCGGCGTCGCCGAACGACTCGGGCACGCGCAGACCGACGCCACCAAGCGCCAACGCCTCGGCGATGCCGTCCTCGTCCGTCACGTCATCGCCGATGAACACCGGCAGCCGGCCAAGGAACGGAGCGTGGGCCATCAGGCGGGCCACCGCCGTGCCCTTGTCGACGCCGCGCGGCCGCACCTCCCACATCATCTGCCCGGCAGCAGTTCGAAATCGGCAGACCCCGCCAGCAACGCAGCCAGCGCCTCGCGCAGCGCGGGACCGGCCGCGGGCACCGCGCGGAAATGCATGGCGAAGCCGCGCGCCTTGCGTTCCAGCAACACGCCGGGATGCGCAGCCGCGACGTGCCCTGCCGCCGCAAGCCACGCCTCCGGCGGCGCCGGCAGGTCAGGCCGCTCCAGCGCCTGCCCCGGAGCATGGCGGATCGCGCCGCCATGCTCGCCCGCCACCGCGAACGGCGCATCCCCCAGCAGCGCATCGACGGTCTCGACCGGCCGTCCGGTGACCACCGCCAGCGCGTCGCCGAGCAGCGGCCTCAACGCATGCAGCGTGCTGCGAAGCCCGGGCGGCACCACCACCTTGTCAGGCGCCGGCGCGATATCGAGCAGCGTGCCGTCGAGATCGAGCAGCAGGGCGGTGCGCTCGATGGGGGGGAGCGACGGCGCCATGGGTCAGGCCCTGCAGCCCACCACCCGCACGTCATAGATCGGGTGCTGCAGCATCGACACCGACGGATTGTTGGCCAGGAGCCAGCCGCGGAAGCCAGGTGCGTCCGCGTGGCTGTCGGTGATCGTCAGAAAGGCGGTGGCATCCTGCGGCTGGTCGGGCGGGCGTATCTGGCAGGCCTGCACCTGGATGGTCAGCGAGCCGAACTGCGCCGACTGGCCCACCTTCACCGTCAGCACCGCGTTCTGTGCATTCAGCTTGTCGAGCACCTGCAGCATCGCGGTGGTCTGCGGCAGCCAGGTGCTCGGCGGTGCGGCGGCCGGCGGCGTCCCTGGCGGCGCGGTCTGCACTGCGGCGGCTGCTGCGCGGGATATGCACGATCGGCGGCAGCAGCGGCGCCGCGGTGATCGGCGCCTGCAACTGCGCCGACGCGGCGATCGGCACGACGATTGCCGCCAGCACGGCCAGGGCGTGCCTCATCGTCCGGCGCGTTTCGGCGATTCCAGGCCCTCGACCATTCCCGTCAGGATGCGGCGCATCGCCTGCTCGTCGACGCCCATCAGCACCGCATCCTCGAACGCATCCTGCAGCGCCTGGGCGAGTTCGGCGTGGTTCTCGGCCAGCATGCGCAGCTTCTCGCGGCAGGATACCGGCGTGCCGTCGGGTTGCGGCCAAGTGGCGGGCGGGGCGGGAATCACTTGGGGGGCGCGCCCGGCTGGGGTTCGCCGGGATTGGCGCCGGCGGCCGCGGGCTTCTGCACATTCGTCGCGCTGAAGATGAACTTGCCCAAGAGTTCCTCGAGGCTGACCGAGGACTGGGTAATGGTGATGGTCTGCCCCGGCTGCAATATCGTCTCGTCCCCGCCCGGCTGCAGTGACAGGTATTTGCCCCCCAGCAGGCTCTCGCTGGTGATGATGGCGGCGCTGTCCTTCGGCAGCTTCAGGTCGTCGCGCACGCTCAGCCCGACCACGGCGAGGAAGCTCTTCGGATCGATCCGCTCCTCGGTCACGCTGCCGACCTTCACCCCCGCCAGGCGCACATCCGCCCCGACGCCGAGCCCATCGATGTGTTCGAACCTGGCATACAGCGGATAGCCCGATACGCCGGTGCGCCCGGAATTCGCCACGGCATAGGCGAGGAAGCCGGCGGCGACCAGCAGCACGACCGCTCCGGTCAGCACCTCCGCGATGCTGCGACGACGCATGCGGTTCGTCTCAGCTTTCCGGGGTCCAGGCTTCGTAGTCGCCTGTCGCGCGGTCGCGCTTGCCGCCCTGGTAGTCATGGCCAGGCGGGCGGTAGCTTGCCGGTGTGCCCGTCGGGTTGGGCAGATGCGGCTTCTCCCATGGGCGCCGCGGCCGCTCGACCAGCGGTTCATCGGTGGTGTAGTGCAGCCAGGCGTGCCATTCGGGCGGCACGAGCGATGCCTCCGCCGGACCGGCATACGCCACCCAGCGGCGGAGCCGATGGCCCGGACGCGGACGCCGCTCCTCGTAGTAGACGTTGCCGTAGGCATCGACGCCGACGCGCCGGCCCTTGATCATCGTGAACAGCCAGGTGCCGAGGTTCATGCCGGGTGATATACGAACCTGCGCAGGGCCTGTCATCCACAGGATTTTGTGGTTGGACCCACTCGCAGCCCCAAAATGTGCTTTTCGAGTCGCGGCAGCGGTCCTAGCATGGCAGCCATGAAGATGAACCGGACATGGCAGGGCGTTCGGATGCGGCGCGTGATGGCGGGCGCCGACCCGGATGCGCCCACCCGGCTGGTGACCCTGCCGGCCGCCTGGGACGATGCGGCCGCCTGCGCTCTGGCCGCACTGGCGCCGGGCGAGGGGCCGGTTACACTGGCGGCGGCGGCCGATGCCTGGATCCGCCCGATCGCCGAACGGGCATTGCGGGCAGGGATCGAGGCCCCGTTGGCGGAGCGGCTGCATCGGCTGCTGCTGCTCCGGCACGGCGCGCCGACGGAGCCGATCTGGCAAGGCCGCGACGGACCGGTTCCAGGTTTCGTCCTCAACCTCGTCTCGTTCCACGATCCCGCCGCCGGCTTCGACTCGCCGGCCTTTGCCGAGGCGGTCGAGACAGCGGTCATCGCGCTGACCCTGGCCGCTCCGTCGGCTGGCCGGATCGCCGTGACCATGGCCGACCTTGCCGGCCTGCTGGCTCTGCTCGGTATCGACTATGGCTCGGAGCCTCGCTTGCCGTGGCGCGCGCGCTGGCCGCCATCCTGCGCGGCCGGGCCGAGGCGGCATCCGGCGCACTGGCGCGACTGTTCGGCCCAGTCGCGCCAGGCTCTCGCGATTGGCCGGCGCCGCCTGCCGAGACACCATTGGCCGGCCTCGCCGAAGCGGCCCAGGCCGCCCGACTGGCGGCGGTCATGGCGGACGGACTGCGGCACAGCGCACTGGCGGCGATTGCCGAACCCGGGTGCGCGGACGCACTCCTCGGCGTGGAGACCGGCGGCATCGCCCCAGCCTTCTCGCCGCTCAGCGAGGCCGGCGGACTGACGCGCTGCGCGCAGGCCTGGCTGGCGGCGCGCGGCGTCACGGCCGAGGCGGCGTTGGCGGCACTGCTGGCGGGCCGCGATCCCTTCCCTGCGCCGGGCGCGGCGGCGCACGTCGCGATGCACGACGCGGTGGCGTCCTTCGTGCATGCCATGCCGGCGCGACCCGAGCCGATGCGCCAGCCCGCCCATGCCGCCCGCAGGCGGGAACTGCCGGCCCGCCGCGCCGGCTACACGCAGAAGGCGGCGGTCGGAGGGCACCGGCTGTTCCTGCGCACCGGCGAATATGACGATGGTTCCCTGGGCGAGGTGTTCATCGCCCTGCACAAGGAAGGCGCGGCGTTCCGCGGCCTGATGGACAATTTCGCCGTCGCCGTGAGCCTCGGCCTGCAGCACGGCGTGCCGCTGGAGGCCTTTGTCGAGGCGTTCACATTCACCCGTTTCGGTCCCGCCGGAGCCGTGGAAGGCGATCCCGCCGTGGCGCAGGCCACGTCGCTGCTGGACTATGCGTTCCGGCACCTGGCGGCGAACTACCTGGGCCGGCGCGACATGCCGGAGGCCGAGGTGGAAGAGGCGGACACCGTGGGCAACGGCAGCCGTGACAACGCGCCGCTGCTGCCGTTGGACCTGCCGACGGAAGCCTCGCCGCGTGCGCGGCGGCGAGGGTTCAGGGTGGTTTCCAGATAGTCACCACGAAGACACGAAGGCACAAAGTGGCAATCGAATTCGCTTCATGCGACCGGGGGTTTGAGGATCTTTGTGTCTTCGTGTCTTTGTGGTGCATCTTTCTCCGGCAACCAACCGGAAGGAACCCCAGACATGCCCGGTCGCATCGAGGTGAAGCTGGCGGAACTCGGCATCACGCTGCCCCGGCCGATGCCGCCGATCGCCAACTACGTGCCGTATGTGGTCACCGGGAATCTCGTCGTCGTGTCCGGCCAGGTGCCGGCGGTGGACGGCCGGATCGCGGTGACCGGCAGGGTCGGCCAGGGGCTGTCGGTCGAGCAGGGACGCGAGGCGGCGCGGCTCTGTTTCATCAACGTGCTGGTGCATCTGAAGGCGGCGTGCGGCGGCGATCTCGACCGGGTGAAGCGCGTGGTGCGGCTCGGCGGCTTCATCGCCTCGCCGCCCGAGTTCACCCAGCAGGCGCAGGTGATGAACGGCGCCTCGGACCTCGCCGTCGCGGTGTTCGGCGAGGCGGGCCGCCACGCGCGCACCACGATCGGTGTGCCCGCGCTGCCCGCCGACGCCGCCGTGGAGGTAGAGGGACTGTTCGAGATCAACTAAGCTCGCCCCATGCCCGACGGTTCCGCCACTCTCACGCTGACGCTGCACACGAAGATCGCCGAGGTTCCGCCGGCCGAGTGGGATGCCTGCGCCGGTGCCGACAATCCGTTCGTCAGCCACGCCTTCCTGAGCGCGATGGAGGACAGCGGTTCCGCCAACGCGCGCACCGGCTGGCTGCCGCAGCATGCGGTGCTGCGCGGCGAGGCGGGCCAGGTGGTGGCCGTGGCGCCGATGTACGCCAAGTCGCACAGCTATGGCGAATACGTGTTCGACCACGGCTGGGCGAATGCGCTGGAGCGGGCCGGCGGCGACTACTATCCGAAGCTGCAGGTGGCGGCGCCATTCAGCCCCGCACCCGGCCCGCGCCTGCTGCGCCATCCCGATGCGGGCGTGCCGGTCGCGGCACTGGCCTCGGCGTTGGAGCAGGCGTGCCGCTCGCTCGATCTGTCGTCGGTGCATGTGACGTTCTGCACCGAGGCGGAATGGCAGGGGCTTGGCGAGGCCGGCTGGCTGCAGCGGATCGGCATGCAGTTCCATTGGGAAAATGCCGGCTACACAAACTTCGACGACTTTCTCGGCGCGTTGTCGTCGCGCAAGCGCAAGGTGCTGCGGCGGGAGCGGCGCGATGCGAACGCGGGCGGGCTGACGTTCCGCGCGCTGAACGGCGCCGACATCACCGAGGCGCATTGGGACGCGTTCTATCGCTTCTATCGCTCGACGGTGGATCGCAAGTGGGGTTCGGCCTACCTGTCGCGCTCGTTCTTCTCGCTGCTCGGCGAACGGCTGGGCGACCGCGTGGTGCTGATGATGGCCGAGAACGCCGGCAAGCCGGTGGCGGGCGCGTTGAACCTCGCCGGCAGCGAGGCGCTGTACGGCCGCAACTGGGGCTGCCGCGGCGACTGGCCGTTCCTGCATTTCGAACTTTGCTACTACCGCGCCATCGACTGGGCGATCGAGCACGGCCTGCAGCGCGTCGAGGCCGGCGCACAGGGCCGCCACAAGATCCAGCGCGGCTACCTGCCGCGGCCGACCTACTCGGCGCATTGGATCGCGCATTCCGGGCTGCGCCGCGCGATCGCCAATTATTTGGAGGACGAACGGCCCGGCATCCACGCCGAGATGGCGGCGCTGGCGGAGCAGTCGCCGTTCCGCAAGGATTCCGAGCCGGACTGACGGTGCTTTCCGCCCCCGTCGTGGCTGTCGTTCTGCTGTCCGCGACTCTGCATGCCGGCTGGAATGTCGCGGTGCGCGCCGGCGGCGACCGCCGTCGCGAGACGGCCCTGCTGGTCGCCGGCGGTTCGCTGATTGCCTTTGTTCTGCTGCCATTCCTGCCGCTGCTGCCCGTGGCTGCGTGGCCCTACCTGCTCGTGTCGTCGGTGCTCAACGGGCTGTATTTCGTGCTGATCGCCGAAGCCTATGCGCATGGCGGCGTGGCGCTGGCTTATCCGCTGATGCGCGGGGTTGCGCCGATGCTGACGCTGATCGCCGCCTGGCTGCTGTTGGGCGAGGCTGCCCGCGGCCGGCCTGGCTCGGCGTGGCGACGATCTGCGCCGGCGTGGTCTGCTGGCGCGCCGCCGCGGTGACGCGGGCGAGGCGACGGCGGTGCGGTTCGCGCTGGCCAATGCCGTGGTGATCGCTGCCTACACGCTGAACGATGCGGTCGGCGTGCGTATTTCGCAGGCGCCGCTGGCGTACGCGCTGTGGCTGTTTCCGCTCTCGGCGGCGCCGACGTTGCTGTGGCTGCATCGCGCGACGCCGCTGCGCTGGCCGAGCGCGTATGAGATGGCGCGCGGGCTTGGTGGCGCCGGCGCCAGCATCGGCGCCTATGCGCTGGTGCTGTGGGCGATGACACGTGCGCCGGTCGCTCCGGTGGCGGCGTTGCGCGAGACCGGAATCCTGTTCGGCGTGGTGCTGGCGCGGACGTTTCTGGGCGAGCGGCCGGGCCGGCGTGGCTGGAGCGGTGCCGTCGCGATCGCCGCCGGGGCGGCGATCCTGCGGCTGGCGCCGGGATGACCGTGATGGCGCCGTCCGCGCCCGTGCCGGTTGCCGTCGTCACCGGGTTTCTCGGCAGCGGCAAGACCACGCTCATTTCGCGCATTCTGCGCGATCCAGCATTCGCCCGCACCGCGGT
>CAWCDM010000017.1:0-14556 GCA_963794185.1 uncultured Alphaproteobacteria bacterium
AACGAGGTGAACACGATCTCGCCGGGCGACAACGCGAGGCCGCTATGGTGCATTGGCGTTTGGTGAGGATCGGCGAGGAAGAAGATCGGGCTTCGGTCGATTGTCTGGGTGGTGTGCGAAACCAGGGGCAACGACGCCCGGCTGCGCTGCATCCACAGGCGGTGCAGGTTTATGTGCGTCAGTTCCGCCCGGAAATTTCCGGGCGTGGTGACGAGCACCTTCAGGTCCCCGGCCCGGACGGATGCCTGGTATGTGTAGGGGGCGTTGCACAGGAGTATGGCGCTCCTCGGCATCCCTTTGTCTCCGGCCGATCGGACAGTTCGATGCAGATCATAACCGAGGTCGCCGGCGTCCGCACGGCCTGACCTGCAATCCCCGTTTCGCCGAAATGTCAGGCCCGGCTGTTCCGATGCGCCGATGGCGCCGCAGCATGGACACGACGCAAGCGCCGGTGCGCGGCGGACGTTATAGCGCCGCCGCGCGACGGTTCGCGCTCAGGACCCGCCGCGAATCAACTACGTCGGTCGCGAGCAGCCTGCCGTTCGTGTCGTCATCCCCGAGAAAGCGGGATGACAACGCGAGGCGCTGTCCCGAAACGCCTCATTCGATCAATTTGCGCCGTGCCTACACTCCGGCGTATTCCTCCGAGATGTCCTTGTTCGTGTAGTCCGTCAGCATTGCCGTCGCGACGATGCCGATGATCGCGCACAGCAGAATGTAAAGCGCGATCGGCAGCGTCGAACCGTAGGTGGCGAACAGCCACGTCGCGATGAACGGCGACGGGCCGCCGGCGATGACCGAGGCCAACTGGTAGCCGAGCGAGGCGCCACTGTAGCGCAGCCGCGGCGTGAAGCTTTCCGCGATCAGCGCCGCCTCGGGTCCGTACTGGGTCATCACCGGGATCAGCGATATCGCGATGGCGATGAAGACGATCAACGGATCTCTGGTATTGAGCATGGCGAAGTAGACGAAGCCGAAGATCCCCATGAACACGCAGCCGAACATGTACATGTTCTTGCGGCCGACACGGTCCGACAGATGCCCGGCGACGACGACCCAGAGAAAGCCGAGGACGGTCTGGCTGATGACGGCGATCAGCAGGAAATCGCGCGAGAAGCCGAGCACCGTCGTGCCGTAGGTGAAGATGAAGGCGCCGACGATATAGCCCGGCGCCTGTTCCGGCAGTCGCAGCAGTGCGGTCAGGGCGACCTGCTTCGGCTGGCGCTTCAGCACCTCCCACACCGGCGCGCGCTCGATGCGCTCTTCGTCGAGTATCTTCTGGAACACCGGGGTCTCGAGAATGCCGAGCCGGATCCACAGCCCGACGCCGACCATGACGATGCTGATCAGGAACGGAATGCGCCAGCCCCAGACCAGGAACTGATCGCCCGAAAGCCAACTGAACAGCAGCACCGCGCAGTTGGCGAGGAACAGCCCCGCGGGCGCGCCGAACTGCGGCCAGGCCGAGAGGAAGCCGCGGTTCTTGCTGGTGCGCGCCCACTCCATGGCCAGCAGCACCGAGCCGCCCCATTCGCCGCCGACGCCGATGCCCTGGATCAGGCGAATGACCGTCAGCAGCACGGCGCCCCAGATGCCGATGCTGTCATAGGTCGGCACGAGGCCGACGGCGACGGTGGCGAAGCCGGTCACCAGCAGCGTCACGATCAGTGTCGCCTTGCGCCCGATGCGATCGCCCCAATGGCCAAAGATCGCCGCGCCGATCGGCCGGCCGACAAAGCCGATGAAGAACACGGCGAACGCTTCCAGCACGCCGACGAGCGGTTCGGATTTCGGAAAGAACAGCTTGCCGAACACCAGCCCGGTGACCGTGCCATAGAGCAGGAAGTCGTACCATTCGATGGTGGTGCCGACGGTGCTGGCGATGACCGCGCGGCGCAGTTGCGCGCGATGCTCGTCCTCGGAACCGCCGAATGCAGCGTTTTCAGCTGTTGTCATCGGTTGTCCTCCCAGATTTTTCTTTGTGCGTACTCGTGACCGAAGCCGATGCCGAGAGCACGGTTTTGTTGACGATGGTAGCAGCCGCGGGAGAAAAGGGAAGCGATCGTTTTGTGCGGCAGCATGCGCGGGCCACCGAGGCTGCATGAACCGGACATGAGGTGAGCATGATATTCGATACGAAGGTGGCGATTGCCGTGCTGGACGACCTGCCGGTGTGGCAGAAGCTGAACGTGACGGCCTTCCTCGCCACCGGCATCGCGGCCGCGGCGCCCGAGGCGATGGGCGAGCCGTACGAGGACGCGGCGAGCCGCCTGCACGCCAGGCTGCTCAGCCAGCCGATGCTGGTTTTCGCCGCGCAGTCGGAGGGGCTGCTGCGCGCCTGGCGAGTCGCGATCGAGCGTGACTTGGCGCTCGCGGTCTATGTCCGTGCGATGTTCACGACCGGCAACGATGCGGCGAACCGTGCCGCGTTCAAAGCCGAGCCGGCGGATGCCCCGGACCTTGTGGGGTTGGCGCTGCGCGGCGCGAAGCGGGACGTGGATCGGGCCACAAACGGGTTGTCGCTGCACCGGTAAGACAACGGCTGGAAGGGCTTGGAGCTATTGAGCGAGATGCGCAGTGCATCGCTTCAGCAAAACGGATTCTTCACGGTGAAACTGGGGCTTTGACGACCGATATTACGGCTCGCATGGCCGGATGCGCAGCGGCCAGGCCCTCCACAGGGGTCGGCTTCGAAGCTTTATCACTGACCGCCGGCAAGGAGTTGGGAGCAACCATGTCTCAGCCGACCCAAACGATCATCGACACGCGAAGGCACCAGATGTTTCCCGTCCTCGATCCGTTGGAGATCGAGCGGGTGCGTCGTTTTGGTTTGGTCCGCTCCTATGGCGTGGGCGACGCGCTGGTCAGGGTCGGCGACGCGGGCCACGGACTGACGATCATCCTCGCCGGCGAGGTCGACGTCACCCGTCACAGCGGATCAGGCAGCGTCGAATTGATCGTTACCCACGGCTCGGGTGCGTTCATGGGCGAACTGGCTCAGCTGGTGGGGCGGCCGGCCCTGGTGGACGCCTTCGCGAAGGGGCCGGTGGAGGCCTTGATCATCCCGCCGGACCGGCTTCGGGCGTTGCTCATTGCGGAGGTGGATCTCGGAGAGCGGATCATGCGTGCCCTCATCCTGCGTCGCGTCGGCCTGATCCAGACGGGAGCCGGCGGACCGGTCATCGTCGGCCGAACCGACAATGGCGACGCGCTTCGGCTTGAGGGCTTTCTGGCGCGCAACGGCCATCCCCGCGTGAGATTGGATCCCGAGACGGATCCGGAGGCGAAAGTGCTGATCGAACGCTTCCATGTCGACCCCGGGCATTTGCCCATCGTCCTGTGTCCGGACGGACGGCTCTTACGCAATCCCAGCGAATCGGAACTCGCCCGCTGTATCGGGCTGGTGGGGCCGATCGATCCGGATCGCCGTTATGACGTCGCAATTGTGGGAGCCGGGCCGGCCGGGCTCGCCGCCGCGGTCTATGCGGCGTCGGAAGGACTTTCCGTGTTGGTGCTCGATGGCCGGGCATTCGGAGGCCAGGCCGGCGCCTCCTCCCGGATCGAGAATTATCTTGGGTTTCCGACCGGGATCACCGGTATGGCGCTGATGGCGCGCGCCTACAGCCAAGCGCAAAAGTTCGGCGTCGAAATGGCGATCCCGGACGAGGTGACGAGGCTCGAGGTTGAAAGCGATCCGGACCGGGAGGATCGGGACCGCCGGCCGTTCGTCCTCGGGCTGTCAAATGGCGAACGTGTCAGCGCCCGCTCGGTTGTGATCGCCAGCGGCGCCCGCTATCGGCGGCTCCAGGTTGAGAACCTCGAGGCTTTCGAGGGGTCGAGCGTGCACTATTGGGCATCCCCCTTGGAAGGGAAGCTGTGCGCCGGACAAGAGGTGGTGCTGGTGGGCGCCGGCAATTCGGCTGGGCAGGCGGTGGTGTATCTGGCGTCCCAGGCTGCCAAGGTCTGGGTCCTGGTGCGCGGAGCGAACCTGGAGGCCAGCATGTCGCGCTACCTTGTCGATCGGATCAGGGGATTGGCCAACGTCGAGGTCGTGACAGCCGCCCAGATCGGTCGGCTGGAGGGTGAGGACGGCATGCTGGCGGCCGTCCACTGGCGTTGCGGCGCGTCGGGTGAGGAAGTGCGGCGGCAAATTCGGCACCTGTTCCTCTTTATCGGGGCAAATCCGAACACGGATTGGCTGTCCGGATCGGGCGTGGTGCTCGACCCCAAAGGGTTCGTGATGACCGGTACAGACGCGCATCGGCGATCATCGATCGCTGGAAACCAGTCGGCGCGGTGTTTTCGCGATCGGCGATGTCCGGTCGGGTTCGGTGAAGAGGGTCGCCGCGTCCGTCGGTGAGGGCGCGCAGGTGGTGGCCGCACTGCATTCCTATTTTGGTGCGGCTGAACGTGAGCCGGCCAACGTTGCGCATCCATAGGATTCGGCGTGACGATGGGAGCCGCGCCGTGTGACCACGGAATAATCCTCCGGCTCGTCCCTACGCCTGCTTCACCTCGATCAGGCTGCGGCGGATTTTTCTGCCACGCTCGACCTTGTCCTCGATATAGGCCGCATCGCCCCAGCGCACCGCGCGCGACATTGCCTGCGCGTCCTCCATAAATCGGGCGAGCATCTCCAGCAGCGCCTCGCGGTTGTTGAGGAAGATGTCGCGCCACATCACCGGGTCGGACGCGGCGATCCGGGTGAAGTCCCGAAAACCCGAGGCGGCGAACTGCACCACCGCCTGGCGGCTCTCGTCGGCCAGGTCGTCGGCGGTGCCGCAGATGGTAAAGGCGATCAGGTGCGGCAAATGGGAAACGATCGCCAGGACGCGGTCGTGGTGGCCGGGCTCCATGCGCTGCACCATCGACCCGCAGCGCCGCCACAGCTCCTCGACCTTTCCCACTGCCGCCTCGTCCGCCCCCGGCGGCGGCGTCAGCAGCGCCCAGCGGCCCTCGAACAGCGTGGTGAAGCCGGCATCCGGCCCGGAATACTCGGTCCCCGCCACCGGATGCGCCGGCACGAAATGCACGCCGGCCGGCACCAGGGGCCCGACGTCGCGGATCACCGACTGCTTGGTCGAGCCGACGTCGGTCAGGATGGCGCCCCTGGCCAGATGCGGCGCGATCGCGGCGGCGATATCGGCGAACGCCCCCACCGGCGCGCAGAGCATGACGCAATCGGCACCCTCCACCGCACACGCGGCATCCGCCTCCACGCGGTCGGCGAAGCCCAGCTCGCGCACCCGGTCGAGCGTCTTCGCGGTCCGCGCGTTCACCACGACCTCGCCGGCCAGGTCGCCGCGTTCGCGTGCGATCCGGGCGACGGAGCTGCCGATCAGTCCAATCCCGATCAGCGCCAGGCGCTTGAACAGAGGTTCAGACATTTGGTGCGCGCATGAATTCCGTCAGCGTGTCGATGACGATGCCGACCTCCTCGGCGGTACCGACGGTGATGCGCAGGCAGTGCGGCAGGCCGTAGCCGCCCACCGGGCGGGCGATCACGCCGCGGCTGCGCAGGAATGCATCGGCCGCCATGGCGCGTTCCGGAACGGCGAAGTCGGCGAGGACGAAATTGCCCTCGGACGGCCAAACCTTGATCCCCGCCGCCTGCAGGCCCGCCGCAAGCTTCGGGCGGTATTCGGCGTTGTGCGCCCGGCCCTTCTCCAGCCACCCCGGCTCGGCCAGCGCGGCAATCGCGGCCGCCTGCGCCGCGATCGACACATTGAACGGCGCGCGCACGCGGTTAAGCACGTCGATCACCGCGGGCGGCGCGTAGGCCCAGCCGATGCGCATCCCGCCCAGGCCGAAGATTTTCGAAAACGTCCGCGTCATCACCGTGTTGTCCGCGGCATCCACCAGCCTGATGCCCGGATCGTAGTCCGGCCGCTCGACGTACTCGGCATATGCCGCGTCCAGCACCAGCAGCACCTCGGGCGGCAGCCCGGAGCGCAGCCGAGCCACCTCGGCGTGGGGCAGCATGCTGCCCGTGGGGTTGTTCGGGTTGGCGAGGAAGACCAGCCGCGTCGCCGGCGACACCGCGGCCAGCATCGCGTCCACGTCCGCCGTCAGGTTGCGCTCGCGCGTCTTGATCACGCGGCTGCCGGAATAGGTGCCCGCAATCTGGTAGATCGAAAACCCATGCTCGCTCATGACGATTTCCCGACCTGGGCCGCCATAAGCGAGACAGAGCTGATAGATCAGGTCATCCGAACCCGCTCCGCACACGATGCGCGCGGCGTCCAGCCGGAACCGCGCGCCGATCGCGCGGCGCAATTCGGCGGCGTCGCCGTCGGGATAGCGATGCAGCTCGCCGGCCAGCTTCGCATAGGCCGCCTGCGCGCCGGGCGGCACACCGAACGCGCCCTCGTTGGACGACAGTTTCAATACGCGGTTGACGCCGGGCACGGTCAACTCGCCCCCAACATAGGGAGAAATGTCGAGAATCTCGGGGCGCGGGCGCGGAGCGCTCATGCTGAACCTCCATCTTCCGGAACAGCATAGGCGCCGAGCACGACCGGCCGGCGCAGCACCGCCCCGATCCCCACGAGCCGCGTATCGTCGTCGGCCACGTAACCATCGACCTCCACCAGTGCGTGCGCCACCTGCCCTCCGTGGTCGCGCCGCAGGATCACCGAGCAGGGCGGCAGGCCGGCGGCAATCAGCGCCTGGGTGAGCCGCGCCCGGCTCACGTCGCGGTCCAGCTCGAGACCGAGCAGAGAGCGATCGCGCTCACTGGCGTCGGGCGCGATGGCCGCGATCACCAGGGACTGGACGGTCGGCGCCCCCTCGGCGCGGCGCGTCCAGAACGGCAGCCGCGCCACCACGTGGATGCGCGGTTCGTCGCTCTGCTGCATAGCGGTCCACCAGACGTCGGGCGGCGTCTCGGTCTCCGTCGGGTAGGGCAGCACGCCGACCGCGGCGCTGCCGACGCTCACCTCGGCCATCACCTGCGCCGGACTGCGATGCACGTGCAGCGGGGTAAGTGCGCCGAAATGCTCGCGCGCCGACTGGGTGAAGCCGGCATCGGCGTCGGCCTCGCACACGGCGACCGTGAACGACCCCTGCATCGCCGTGGTGCCCGCCAACAGCTCGCGCCAGATCCGCACCAGCGTCTGCGGGGGAAGGTGGCCGGCATGACGGCGCAGCAGGCGGCGGACGATCGAGGCCTCGCGTCCGGGACGGAACGCCCCGGGTTTGCCGGACGTCGCCACAAGCTCCACCACCCGCGCGCGCTGCATCAGCAGGGCGTGCAGCCGGTCATCGATGCGGTCCAGTTCGGCGCGCAACGCGGGAAGCCCGCCAGGCCAGCCATCCTGCGGCGGGGGCGGGTCGTCCGCCTCGGGGGCGGGCGCTGGTGGCGTGTCGATGCGTGCGGGACTGGACATCACTCTGGCCGGCAGGGGGCCGGAACAGATAGCCGAACCCGGCCGGCATGCAAACAGCCGACGCCGGCAGGAGGGTTGCGGCGGCGGCGGCCCCCGCCTATGCAATTGCCGAAATGGACACGTCCGCCCCCTCGCCCTCGCCGCCATCGAGCACACCCCGTTCGTCACGTTCGACGACGGGATGGCGCTCGACTGCGGTGCGCACCTGGAGCGGCTCACCGTCGCCTATCGCACCTACGGCACGCTGAATGCGCAACGCTCCAACGCGGTGCTGGTCTGCCATGCCCTGACCGGCGATCAGTACGTGGCGGAGCGCCATCCCGTCACCGGCAAGGACGGCTGGTGGGACATCGTGGTGGGGCCCGGCAAGCCGGTCGACACCGACCGCTACTTCGTCATCTGCACCAATGTGCTGGGCGGCTGCATGGGCTCCACCGGCCCGCGCAGCCCGCGCGACGACGGCGACGGCCCGTGGGGCACCGATTTCCCGCCGGTGACGATCCGCGACATGATCCGCGCGCAGAAGCGGCTGATCGATCATCTGGGGATCACGCGGCTGTTCGCGGTGCTCGGCGGCTCGATGGGCGGGATGCAGGCGCTGCAGTGGGTGGCGAGCTATCCCGACGCCGTGTTCGCCGCGCTACCGATCGCAACCGCGGCCTATCACTCGGCGCAGAACATCGCGTTCCACGAAGTGGGCCGGCAGGCGATCTTCGCCGATCCCAACTGGCGCGGCGGCCGCTACTGGGAGACCGGCAGCATTCCGGCGCGCGGGCTGGCGGTGGCGCGGATGTGCGCGCACATCACCTATCTGTCGGAGCAGGCGCTGACGCGGAAGTTCGGCCGGCGGCTGCAGAATGCGCCCAAGGATCCGCGCGAGGCGATCCATCTGTTCGGCGAGATGTTCGAGGTGGAGAGCTATCTGCACCACCAGGGCAGCACCTTCGTCGAGCGCTTCGACGCCAATTCGTATCTGACGATCACGCGGGCGATGGACTACTTCGACCTGGCCGCGGATTACGACGGCGATCTGGCGAATGCGTTCCGTGGCACGAAGACGCGGTTCCTGCTGGTGTCGTTCACCTCGGACTGGCTGTTCCCCACACCGGAGAGCCGCGCGATCGCACGCGCGCTGAACCGCGCGGGGGCGAATGTGTCGTTCGTGGAGATCCCCTCCGACAAGGGGCACGATGCGTTCCTGCTGGATGAGCCGGATTTTCATCGCACACTGGCAGGGTTCCTGGCGGGGTGCGCGGTGCATGCGGGGCTGGAGGGGTAGCGGGCGGCGGCTCCTCGCGTGTGGACCGCGCAGCGCCTCAGTTGCCGCCCAGCAGACAAATGCCGAGGGTCTCGCCAGCCGCGCGAAGTTCACTGTCGAGCGTCGCCAGCGGCAGGGTCTGTCGCTGGGCGAGTTCGAGATAGGCAGCGTCATAGAGCGTCAGCCTGAAGCGATCGGCGAGATGCAGCGCCTCCGACCAGGCATGCGCGTCGGTCTGCGTATCGGTCGTGATGTCGAGCAAGGCCAGATCGGCAAGCACGGCGCGGCGAAAATCGGCATCGATGCGGTTGCGGCGCATTGCGACCGTCAGGCTGTTGCCGACTTCAAGCCGCCACAGGGACGGCACGACTGCACCTTCGTCGGCCACCATCGCGAAGACGGTACGGATCGCCTCGGTCGTTTCGTCGCCGTAGATCCACGCGAGGGAGCGTAGTATGCAATGTGTACAGCATGGGGTGCTATGCCCGGCGCGTCGGTCGCCCTGCTCGGGTGCCTTTCTGCCAGTCGGGACAACGCGCTAACATGGCGATGACAAGCTCGCCATCGCCTGCGGCCTGCGCATCGTCCCTATGCGCGGACACCGAACCAGGAGGAGACGAAAACAATGAAAACCCAAATCGCCTTCGCCGCGATGCTGCTCGCCGGCACCGCCTCGTCCGCCCTCGCGGCACCTACCTGCACCGTCGAAGCGCTGAACGCGCTGAACGTGACCAACCTCACCGTCACCGAAGCGACGCCGGTCGCCGCGACCGCTACAGCGCCGGCCTTTTGCGACGTGAAGGGGACCGTGATCACGCAAGGTGAAGGCGCACCGGACGGCGCTGCCCGGTTCGCCATGCAGTTGCCCGACACCTGGCGGCAGCGGCTCTTCTTCATGGGCGTCGGCGGCAACGCGGGCACCCTGGCGCCGGCGGTGAACGCCCTCGACCGTGCATCGTCGCTCGGCAAGGGCTACGTGACGGCGGTGACCGACACCGGACACGTCGGCAACGGCACTGACGCCTCCTGGGTTCGCACGCCGAACGGCCGGCGCGACGAGGCGAAGGTCACGGACTTCTTCCATCGCGCGGCGCATGATGTCGCCATCGCGGGGAAGCAGTTTGCCCGGGCCTTCTACGGTGCTCCGGTAGAGCATGCCTACTTCAACGGGTGCTCCACCGGCGGGCGCATGGCGATGATGGAAGCCGAGCGTTACCCGACCGACTTCGACGGCATCATCGCCGGCGACCCTGCCATGGACTATCACGCGACGCTGCTGCGCTTCGCGGTGCAGAGGGCGGCACTGGCCTCGCCCGCATCGTATCTGCCACCGGCGACGCTGGCGGCGGTGGACAAGGCGGTGACGGCGCGCTGCGACATGCTCGACGGCGCGGCGGACGGGCTGATCCAGGACCCGGCGCGCTGCCACGTGCGGCCGGAGGATCTGGTGTGCCATGGCGGACAGACCGCGGACTGCATCACCGCCGAGCAGGCCCGCGTGCTCCAGGCCTATGTCTCCGGCGTGCATGACCGGCACGGTCACCTGCTGTATCCCGGCATGCCGATCAGCAATCTGTCGGGCCCACGCGGCATCAGCTATTGGACCACCGGCGAGACCGCACCCGATCTGGCGCATGCCGATGCGCCCTGGGGCGCCGACGCCAATGCCCCGCGCGGCTGGGTATTCGCGCGCCAGGCGCTGACCTATTGGCTGGGAATGGGCGCCGGCCAGCAGATGGCGAAGCTCGACATCGATCCGCGCACCGGCGCGCCGGGCGATGCACTGATCGCTGCGACCGACCGCAGCTTCCTGGGCGGCGAGACCAAGGACCCAGCCAAGCTGGTACCGTTCATCCGCCAGGGCCGCAAGCTGATCATCTACCACGGCACCAGCGATCCGGCGCTGTCGCCGTATCGCTCGATCGCCTTCTACCGCGACCTCTCCGCGACGATGCATGGCATCTACAGGGCAGAGTCGAGCGTGCGGCTGTTCCTGGTGCCTGGGATGCAGCATTGCAGCGGCGGGCCGGGGCCGGACCAGTTCGACACGCTGTCGGCCATCGAGGCCTGGGTGGAACAGGACAAGGCGCCGGATTCGATCCCCGCGTCCACCAGGCCAGACAGCGCGGCCCCGCACAGCCTGCCGCTGTGCCCGTACCCGCAGCAGGCGCGCTATCAGGGGAGCGGCGCGATGTCGGACGCCGCCAACTGGCGCTGTGCGGCGCCAGGCCGCGAGACGGCGCACGCGGGACACGCCGCGCATCCGGGATAGTGCATCGCCACGGCTTGATCTGCATCGATGCCAGGCGCGGTCCGTGCGCCGATGGCGGATGCCTTGCACCACCAGAGGGGCTGTCATGAAGTCCGCCGTCATCGCGCTGTTCGCCGCGACGCTGCTTGCTGCCGTGCCGGCGGTTGTCGACTGGAACGATCCGAACGCTGCGGGGACACAGGAATATCGCCTGATCAAGCTGTATCCGCAGGCACGCGTGTCGGAATTCGCCGTCAAGGAGTTCAACAGCGCGAAGATGCTGATCGGCTACAAGGCAGGCGAGGACGATCCGGCCATCTACGACGAGGTGGAAGGCAAGGTCATCTACTATCGGTTCGAGCACAAGCCGACGACATCGACCCTGGAGATCCTGCGCAACTACGAGAGCGTCATGCGCGGCAAGGGGTTCGAGCCGATCATCTCCGGGCGGGGCAACAAGTATCCGGGCCTCAACTTCGGCGAGGACGAAACGGTCGGCTACTGGCGCTGGGAGGAACCCGGGAAGGGCACGATCTTGGCGTCGCTGCACGCCTGGTACAACGGAGGCCGTGTCGCTCCGTGGTCGGAGGTCACCATCGTCGATACCAAGGCGATGGAGCAGACCCTCGAAGCCAACGCCGCGACCTAGGGCAAGGCGTCAACGCTCGCCGATGCGTTGCAGGAGATCGGGCGGGTCGCGGTCAATGGCATCACATTCGACTTCAACAAGGCGACGCTGCGGCCGGAAGCGGCACCCGTGCTCGGCCAGGTACTGGCGATGCTGACGGGAAATGCCGGGCTGCAGCTCGCCATCGAGGGAAACACGGATTCGATCGGCCTGCCGGCCTACAACCTGAAGCTCTCGGCTGATCGCGCCACTGCGGTCATGGCGTGGCTCGTCGCGCATGGCATCGATCCAGGACGGCTTAACACTGCGGGCTTCGCCGGTACCAAGCCGGTGGCGGACAATGCCACGGAGGACGGCAGGGCAAAGAACCGGCGCGTGGAACTGGTGCGGCGCTGAGAGCGTCGCTCCCTGCACAGCGTACGACGCCGCCTCACCTCACCCGGTCGTTGGCGGTCGCCGGCGGCCACAACCAGGTGCCGTGGTTGATATTGGAGATCGCCTGCGCCGACGGTTGGGCGCTTATGCCGTCAGGGTGGTTCGCGTCATAAAACGTATAGGTGCGCACGGTACCGTTCGGGCCGCCCTCCACCTGGGGTGTAAGTCCATAATTCACCTCACATCCCGTCAGCAGAACGCAAGCGGCACAGAACGCCAGAACCCTGGACATCATCGCATTTCTCCCCGCCACAAGGCACTAAACGTAGCAACAAAACTGGCTGATTGCCATACACTCACCGCCACCTCGTCTGCCGACGTGCAGCGCTGGGTGGTGGACGGACCGGCATTCCCCAGCAGATCCTGGGTCGAGCGCGTATCGGCCGCGCCGCCCAGCGAACGCGTGGCGCAGGAACGCTGCAGCACTGGCTCGCCTGCTGCGGGTGAATCCCAGACACATGCCAGGGACCTATGACGATGCGGCGTCCTCGGTCTGCTTGGTCTCGGTCTGCTTGATCATTGCGCCATCCCCATCTGACGTGCAGCGGGGCAAATACAGAACCACAGACGTTCCTTGGCCGGCGGTGGTGTCGATGGTGACGGTACCGTGTGATTGTTTTGTGAAGCCGTGGACCATGCTCAGGCCGAGGCCGGTGCCCTTTCCTGGTTCCTTGGTGGTAAAGAATGGCTCGAACACCTTTGCCTGAACCACGGGAGGCATGCCCGTCCCGGTATCCTTGACAGTGAGCGCGACGAAATCGCCTGCCAGGCCGTCCGGCTCGCCAGCCAATCGCACGGCCGCCGTTGTCACGGTGAGTGTGCCCCCGTCCGGCATTGCGTCGCGCGCGTTCACTGCAAGATTGAGAATCGCCAATTCTGTCTCGTTCCGGTCAGTGATGATCCAACAGGGTTCGACCGCAGGGACAATGTGCAGCGCAGTGCCTGACCCCAAAGTCTGGTGCAGCAGGCTGTCCATGCTGCGCAATGTGGCGTTCAGGTCGAAAACCTCCGGGCGATGCGGTCGCAGTCTGGCGAACGACAGCATCAATTCTATCGCCTTGGAGCCACGGCTCGCCGCCGCCATGGCTGCCGCGAGGTGCCTTTCGTCACGCGGGGTCACATGCTCCTGCAACCATTCCAGACTAAAAATGATGCGTCTGCAGGACATTGCCAAGGTCGTGCGCGATCCCACTGGTGATCTGCCCGAGTGCCTCCATCTTCTGCGCCTGCAGCAGTTGTCCTTCGGACGGCCGCACGATGCTCAGCCTCCTCATGCAATCGCTGCGCGGTCTCGCGCCAGGCATGGAGTGCGGCTGTTTCCCGCCGCGCACGACGCGTGGCGACAAGTGCCATCAACACCAATGCGAGTGTTCCAACCCCGAAGAATTCAAAATAGAAAAGCAGGTGCTCGTGCCATGTTCGAAGCACGTCCTTCACGCTGATGCCGTAGTCCGCATAAACCGGAAAGCCAGATAGCTTTTGAAAGCCATAGAGGCGCTCGTCGCCGAAAATCGTGGAAACGCCCCGAATGAAGCCGGAGGGGGTCCCGGCCATCGCTTGCATGAGTGGGGCTGGTCGCGGGGAGCGGTGGCGTGTCCGCATCTACAGCAACAGGCTGGCGTGCGATGATGGCGCCGTCGCTGGCGAATCAGGGCAGCCGCGTCGCCGGGCTGGCGGCCGGCTCTATACCAGACGTTCGTGAAGTATGACGGCAATGCTGAAACGACGACGACCCCGTCGAAACTTCCGAGGCGCTCGATCGCCGCACCGCAACGTTGAAGATATCCTCCTTGAGAACGCGACCATGGGCGAGTTGCCCAACAAACAAGCCGCTATCGTGTTCACGCAAGGCGATGAAGTAGTCGCGATCAGTGACGCGGACCGATGAGGTCGGGAACACAGCACTGGAATTCCGGACAAGTCCGGAAGAATCGATCAGCCACAGCGATTAAATCTGCGGATCGTTGTGTATGACATCCGCGAGGTATTCGTGCAGTGCCTGAGAGGTGGCGATCTCCTGCCAACTAAGCCCACGAATGTGATCATTGACCATGTTGGCAGTAAGCTTGTGGGTTTGGAGGATGCCACGTGCATCCTCCTCAAATATTCTGTCGGTGCTCCGAACAATCTGTTCGGCCTGGTTCAGCACGGAAATCCGATCCTGCCATGCCACGACGGCAAACAGCATTGCAGGAAGCAGCAACGCCCCCAGAATGAGGCTGTGGCCATCGAGCAGATGGCGGACAGCTTTGCTCGACGCCAGAAGGTGGAGGCTGAGGTGCACGTCGCGCAGCCAAGCTGGCCAACCCGCGCCCCGCAACGACTGCAACGTCTTGTACCACGTGCCTTTCTTGGCGCCACCAACGTCCAGCTCGGCCACGATCGATCGCCCCCCAGCATGAACCGTCCGGTTCCTTACAAGGCCGAATTCGAGTCCCTAAGGAACCGAAAACGAAGCCAATTGGCCACAATTCGCGATGAATGGCATTGATCTGGATCAAGAGCAGTTGACAACTTCCGCCATGGCCGGTCTGAAACGCGTGATGACATGCTATCCCACAGCGCCAGGCCCGCGCTTTCGGTCAACGGAAGCGGC
>CAWCDM010000018.1:0-11133 GCA_963794185.1 uncultured Alphaproteobacteria bacterium
CAGCTCCACCGCATCGAGCGCGCTGCGGCCGAGATGCGGCGCCGCGGCGGCATGCGACGCGCGGCCGTGAAAGGTGAAGTCTATGCGCGTGTTGGCCAGCGACACCGCCTCTGTCACGCCGGAGAACGCCGCGGGATGCCAGGAGATCGCCACATCCACATCGCTGAACGCGCCGGCGCGCGCCATGAAGCCTTTCGCCGCCCCGCCCTCTTCCGCCGGACAGCCGTAATAGCGCACGCGACCCTGGATGCCTTGCGCGGCGAGGTAGTCCTTCACCGCGGTCGCCGCCAGCATCGACGCGGATCCCAGCAGATTGTGGCCGCAGCCATGGCCATAGCCGTCACCCGCCAGCGGCCTCGGCTCCGCCACGCCGGCCTCCTGGCTGAGCCCCGGCAATGCGTCGTACTCGCCGAGGATGGCGATCACCGGGCCGTCCTGTCCGGCCTCGCCCATCACGGCGGTGGGTATCCCGGCCACGTTCTTCGTCACCCGGAAACCCTGCTGCTCCAGCATCGCGGTGTGCTCGGCGCAGGAGCGGAACTCGCCGTAGCACAGCTCGGGCATGCCCCAGATGCGGTCGCTCAAGGCCTCGAAGTCGTCCTTCCTCGCATCGACCAGGCGCCAGATCTCCTCAGTGTTCTGCATGACTGGACTCCTTGTATCTGAAGCATGAGACCAGATGATCGTTCACCATCCCGGTCGCCTGCATGAATGCATAGCATATGGTGGATCCGACGAAGCGGAAGCCGCGCTTCTTCAGCGTCTTGCTCATTCGGTCCGATTCTTCTGACGTTGCCGGCACCTCTTTCGGGTCGTGCCGGCGATTGACGATCGGCTTGCCGCCCACGAACGACCAGAGATACGCGTCCAGGCTGCCATGTTCGGCGATCACGGCGAGCGCCGTCTGCGCGTTGTCGCGCACCGAGAACACCTTGAGCCGGTTGCGGATGATGCCCGCCTCCGCCAGCAGCTTCTCGAGTTGGGCATCGCGCATGCCGGCGACGCGCTCGATGTCGAAACCATGATACGCGCGGCGATACTCGTCGCGGCGCGCCAGGATCGTGCGCCAGGACAGCCCGGCCTGCGCACCTTCCAGGGTCAGCAGCTCGAACAGGGCGGTGTCGTCGTGATGCGGCACGCCCCACTCGCGATCGTGATAGGCGAGCATCGCCGCATCGCCGCCGTCCGCCCAGGTGCAGCGCTGCGTCACTTCGCCGGACGCACATCGACCAGGCGCAGTTCCTCGCCGACCGTCGGCACATAGGTCAGCCCCGCACGCGTCGCCCAGATGTTGGTCTGGATGTGCAGCGGGATCAGCGCGACGTCGTCCATCGCCATCCGCATCGCCTGCTGCAGCAGCTTCTCGCGCGCGATGTCGTCGGCTGTGCCGATCGCCTGCTCGATCAGCCTGTCGAGCGCCGGATTGGAATAGCGGCCGCGATTGGATGCGCCCCAACCCTTGGCCGGATCCCAGGTCGCGGTCTGCGCGATCAGCGCATCGGAGTTTTCCGCCGTCGCGGTGCCCCAGCCGAACAGGAATGCCGAGAACGCCTGTTTGTTGGCCTGTGACACGTAGCTGGTCCAGGGCAGCGGATCGACCTCGGTCTGCACGCCGATACGCTGCCACATCTGCCCGACGGCCTGGATGATGCGCGCATCGTTCACATAGCGGTCGTTCGGGCCGTGCAGTGCGATGCGGAATCCCTTGGGGAACCCGGCATCCGCCAGCAGCTTCTTGGCTTTCTCCGGATCGAACGGCGGCGGCTTCAGATCGGGCGCATAGCTGTAGGTGCCCGGCGGCAGGAACTGACCGGACGGCACGGCCGCGCCTTCCATCACCCGATCGACGATGGCCTGCCGATTGATCGCCAGCGACAGGGCCTCGCGCACGCGCTGGTCCTTCAGCGGGTTCTTGTCCAGCTTCTCGCCGGTCGGGCCGGACACGAACGGGCTCGGCCCGTCGCGCGACTGGTCGAGGCCGAGGAAGATCAGGCGCAGGCCTAGCTGTTCCCATAGCTTCACCTTTGGGTTCTTGCGAAGGTTTGCCAGATCGGTGGTGGGAACGAAGTCGATGAAGTCCACATCGCCGGCGAGCAGCGCGGCGGTGCGCGAGGCGTCGTTGGTGATGAACCGGTAGTCGATATGTTCCCAGGCCGGCTTGTCGTCCCAGTAGCCATCGTAGCGGTCCAACGCGACGCGATCGCCGGGCCGGTAGGCGACGAAGCGGAACGGCCCTGTGCCGATCGCCGCCTTGCCGCTGTTGAAGTCCTCGGTCGCCATGCCTTCGTCGGCCTTGCGGTTCAGTATCGCGACCGAGGCCATGTAGATCGGCAGCAGCGGAAATACGCCCTGCGTGTGCATCCGGATCGTATGCGGATCCACCACCTCCGTGGCGACGACCGGCTTGGTATAGACCGTGAACGAACTCGGGCTGTTCGGCACCTTGGGCACGCGGTCGAGCGTGAACACCACATCGTCCGCGGTGAAAGCCTCGCCGTTGTGGAACGTCGCATCGCGCAGCTTGAATTCCCAGGTGTCCGGCGCGACCAGCTTCCAGGACAGCGCCAGGCCGGGAATCGGCCGCTGATGCTGATCCATCTCGACCAGCCGGCCGTAGATCTGCAACGCCAGCGACAGATTCGGAGCGAGGTTATGGTAGTGGGGATCGATGCTGGTCACCGGTGAGCTGACCGCGACCCGCAGGGTCTGTCCGAGCGCCGGCAGTGCAAATGCCGCCAGCGCCGCGCCGAGCGCAATCCCTGCGCCATATCTCATGACTGCCACTCTCGCTGCTCACCAAGCCGTGAGAATATTGAAGCGAATTGCATGTACAGTGTTTTCGGATGCCATGGGAACGCAAGGGCGCCCGGGGACCTCGTTGCCTGCCTGGCCAAATTCATCGTTCACCAATCCGTGAGTGGTTGGGTCGGGTTCGCAAGGATCGACGCGCCGGAGGAGCGAATTTGGCTGAAGGCCCGATGTCTGATACGTCGGCAGTCGGACCCTCTGGCACGATATCGCGATCCTGCCTATGACGGTTCCCGGCAGTCTTCCTGCCGCGCGGAGCGCCGGGCCCGCGCATGCAAGTCTCGAGTGATACGCAATCCGTCTGGCCGAAGGGGAGAGACAACCAACAATGGATGCACTGTCAGGATGTTCTGAGCGCCCGGGGGAACCGACCAACGGAACGCACGGCACAGTCGTCGTGCCGGCTGCCGCACCAAACTCCTCGAGCCTCCGCCGGATGCTCGCGGAATCGAGCGCAATGCGAGGGATGCGCGCGCTTGGCTCGGCCGCGGCACTCGCAGCCTGCACGTCTACCGCCAATATGCCGCCGGCGCCCCCGGTGCCGGACCCCGCGGCAGGGTATGTTACAGAGCTCAACCCCTACCGCATCCAGGTCGGTGACTTGCTCGACGTCCGTCTGATGCTCAACCCCGAGTTGAACGAGGAAGTGGTGGTGCGACCGGACGGGCACATCTCCACCACGGTCGTGCCGGATGCGGTCGCCTACAATCGAACAGTTCCGGAGTTGGCGGCCGCACTGCGACAAGGCTATTCGAAGGACCTGCACAATCCGCGCGTCTCGGTCGTGGTGAAGTCGTTTGCGCCCACTCGGATCTATGTCGGTGGCGAGGTCACCAATCCTGGTGAGATGATCAATGTGGGCCCGACGCTCACGCTCTCGCAGGCGATCGCCCGCGCCGGTGCCCACAAGGTACGCGGCGACGCCGATGCGATCTTCGTCATACGTCGCGGTCCGAATGACGTGCCGCAATTCTTCTCGACGCGCTACTCCGACGTGATCAAGGGGCGCGACGCAGCCGCCGATGTGCGCCTGGCGCCGTACGATGTGGTCTACGTGCCGAAGACGGGCATTGCCGAGGTCTTCGACTGGTTCAATCAGTACTTCGAGCAGTTCGTGCCGGTGAGCTGGGGTTTCTCCTACGTTGTCGGCAATGGCGGTGGTGGCACGACTGTTATTCCCGCAGCCACCAGGTAACTTGGGGCCCCTGACGCTCATGCTGGGGCCATTGGGGTTGTGCTCGCCGTACGACACGTCTCGCCGGAGGTTTGGGTAGAGCCAGGCCGGTTCTAATGATCGCGCGATATTCGACGAACGGGCAAGCGCGGTCCGCCTGACCCTCGGCGGGCCGCGTTACGTCCTACGTGATCCGGACGACATCGCGCCCGCATGTTGCCATATCTTTGGCACGCAGCCGTGATCGTGGAATGGATCGGCCGTTTCAAGTTCCTTTGGGGTTTGATCCGTTTGCTGTTCACACTGTGCGGACGGCATTGGCCGGAGGCATGGCAACGGTTCGGCGCGAAGTTCATACAAACCGACTGCCGTCGCACGGACGGGCAGATACGCAGAAGGCGCGGGCAGTCGCGGGACTTGATGGATCGCAGGTAGTGATGTTGGCTGACAAATCCGCAGAAACCGAGGATAGGACGCATGCGCAAGTTCATTGGGCCGATGGGATCCGTCAGCCGGATCACCGTCAAGAGTGAAGCCCTCAAGAGCAATATGCTGGGTGATCCGTTGGTGCGCGCCGTCGATGTGTATGTCCCGGCGGGGCACGACGGACACGGGTTGCCCCTGCTTGTGGACCTGGTTGGCTTGACGAGCAGTGGCCTCTCCCACACGAATTGGGTCGGCTTCCGTGAGAACATGCCGGAACGGCTGGACCGGCTGATCGGGGAGGACCGGATGGCCCCTGTCGTCGTCGCCTTCCCCGATTGCTTCACCCGGCTCGGCGGCAACCAATACATCAACTCGGCGTCGATGGGTGCATGGGAGGACTTCCTGCTGCGCGAAATGCTGCCGGCCATCGAGCAGCGATTTGGCTGTGGCGGCACCGGATGCCGCGGCGTGTTCGGCAAGAGCTCGGGCGGGTATGGCGCGATCACGCACGCGCTGCGCCACGCCGACATCTGGGCCGCAGCCGCCTGCCATTCCGGCGATATGAGCTTCGAGATGTGCTATCTGCCCGACATGCCGGCGGTCCTGCGCGCACTCGCCGGCGTGGGGAACTCCATCGAACGCTGGTGGCAGCAGCTTGAGGCGGCCCAAAAGCATCCAGATGGGTCCTTCAAGGTTTTCAACGTGCTAGCGATGGCGGCCAGCTACGATCCCGACCCCACACAGTTCCTCGGGATTCGGCTGCCGGTCACGTTCGACACCTGCGAGATCATCGAGGAACGCTGGACAAATTGGTTGCGGCACGACCCCGTCGTTGCGGTCGATACCCAGGCGGATAATCTCCGCAACCTGAAGGCGCTCTACATCGACTGCGGCGAGAAGGACCAGTTCAATCTGCTCTACGGTGCACGCAGGTTCGTGCGGCGGTTGAACGAGCTTGGCATTGCTCATCGCTACGACGAGTTCCCCGACAACCATAGTGGTGTCGATTACCGGATGGACGAGAGCCTGCCTTTCCTCACCGCTGCACTGGCTGGCTGAAGAGCGTGGTATCAGCCAACCTGTCGCATTATGGCTGAGCGCTGGACGAACGCGGCCCCTCCTCCATTGGGCGCAGGTTGGATTTCGAAGACATTCGACAGCAAGGCGGATGTGCGGAACGGCCCTTGGCATGCTGTGGGCGCAGAACCGTGCAATGACGGCCAGAATGCCATCATTGCGGGAAGCTGCGGCATGTCGATTACCGCACGCGTCTCACAGCGTCGTGACGAAACCGCCTCAGTGATGACAACAGCGTGCCATGATCGCCTGCTCCACTCGGGTCTCTGTTGCGTATCGGCGTATTGTTTGGTACGGAGATCAAATGGATCGTGGTCAAGACGGCGGTACACGTAAGGGAGATCACGGTATGATGCATCATCTTATCGTACCCATTGCTGCCGCACTCGGCATGGCGCTCGCGGTGTCGGCCTGCACTGATCCGTATGACCCCGGCCAGCGCGCGGTCGGTGGCGGGCTACTGGGGGCGGGCGCCGGCGCCGCCATTGGCGGACTGGCCGGTGGCGGACGCGGTGCTGCGGCAGGCGCTCTGGTCGGCGGCGCCGTCGGCGCGGTCGGCGGTGCGGCAACCACGCCACGGCCTCCCCCGCCGGCGTACTACGCGCCGCGACCGCCGCCGCCGGGCTACTACCAGCCGTCGCCTGGCTATTACCCGCCGCCGCCCAACGCCTACTGATCACGGCATCGCCGCGCGCCGGTCAGGAATCGCGGAACCGCGCGACCGGCGCGCCCAGGATCGGAGCATCGGCGCGGAACAGCCCGCCCATCGTGGGGTAGCGCTCAAGCATCTCCGCTGGTCTGCCCTCGCGCAGCGACGTGACATAGAGATGCCGCTCGGCAAAGCATGGCATCGTCGGCCCCGGCACCGGGAAGACAAGCTTTTCCAACAGCTTGCCTTGCGGTGAGAAGCGGTTGATGCAGCCAGCCGATGGGCCTGCCGACCAGTAGGCGCCTTCCACATCGACGGCAGCGCCGTCCGGCCGTCCCTCGTCGCTGGTCAGGGTCGCCAGTACGCGGTGGCTGCTCATGCCGCCGGTGTTGGCGTCAAAGTCCCAGCTCTCGATCGTGCCGGCCGTGGAGTCCGAATGGTACATGATGCGCGCATCGGGCGACCATGCGAGACCGTTCGACACGGCATAGCCCTCCGCCTTGCGCTCGATGCGGCCATCAGGTGTCACACGATACAGCGCGCCGCGTTTCTCCCGCTGTGGCCGCTCGTCCATGCTGCCGACCCAGAAGCACCCATCCGGCCCCACCTTGCCGTCGTTCAGACGATTGGTCGGCGGTTCGTCCACCGGGTCGGTCAGGTTGTCGATCTCGCCGGTGCGCGGATCGAACAGCACCACGCGATGACGCAGCGCGACGACGAAGCGGCCCGAGAGGCACAGACCGAAGCTGCCGACGAGTTCGGGGAAATCCCACGAGGTTCGCGCGCCGTCATCCACCGACAGGGCGTTGATGCGCTTGCCGGGAATGTCGCAGAACAGCAGTCGCCGGGTCGATGCATCCCACACCGGCAATTCCGCGACGCCGCAGCGGGAATCCCAGACGAGTTCGAATTCGGCCATGGCTGCTTCTCCTGTCAGGTCCGCCGGATGTTCCAGAATACCGGGTTCCCGGGCAACACGCCGGTCAGGCTGGACTGATACGCCGTCGGCTGGAAGTACTGGCCGAGCGGGATGTAGGGCACGTCCTCGAACGCCTGCAGTTGCAGTGCGCGCGCCAGGACCTGCTGCGCGGCGAGATCCGGCGCCTTGAACCAGGCATCGCGCAATTCCTCGATCTTCCCGCTGCTCGGCCACCCGGGCGCCGCCGCCTTGCCGTTGCCGCGCAGGAAGATGTGGCCGGCCGGATTGATCGTGTCGAGCCCGCTCCAGCTCGTGTGGAAGATGCTCCAGCCGCCTTGCGCAACCGGATCGGTCTTGACGCGGCGTCCGACCAACGTCGCCCAGTCCATCGCCTGCGCATCGACGTTCATGCCGACCCGATGCAGCGTGTCGGCGGTGATGTCCGCCAAAGCCTTGGCCGACGCGATGTCGGTGGGGGTGAGCACCACGACCTTCTCGCCCTTGTAGCCGGCGGCCTCCAGGTCGCGCCTGACCTTCGAAAGATCGCGCTTGCTGGTCAGCACCTCCATCCCGGCATCGCTGGCCATCGGCGTATCGGGCGTGAAAATGCCGCACGGCACGCGCCACAGATCCTCATCGGTGCCGACCATGCCGATCATATAGTCGGACTGCTCCACGGCGCCGAGCAATGCGCGCCGGATTGCGGCATTGTCGAACGGCGGGTTGAGCTGGTTGAAACGCATCGTCGCGACGAAGCCGGTGGGAACGATGTTCTCCACCTTCACGTTGCGCTGCTTGCGGAGCAGCGGCAGCAGATCCGCCTGCGGCACCAGCCACCAGTCGATTTCCCCCCGCTGCACGGCGGCAGCAACCGTGCCCGGATCGGGGATGATGTGCCACTCGATGCGGTTGATATGGGCGATCTTCGGCCCCGCGGTACCGTCCGGCGTGCCGCTCGGGCGCGGCACATATTTCGCGTTGCGCTCGTAGACCACGAGCGAGCCAGCGACGCGTTCGTCGGCCTTGTAGCGATACGGCCCGCTGCCGACCATCTCAGTGACTGCTTGTGCGGATCGGTCGTCGCCAGCCGCTCCGGCATGATCGGACACATGCTGGGCGGCGTCTTGGCGAGCGCGTCGGGCAGCAGGGGAAACGGGTATTTCAGGCGAAACACAATGGTCCGATCGTCCGGCGCGCTGATCTCGTCCGTTGCAGCGAGCAGCGCCTGGCCGAAGCCGTCGCGCGCGCCCCATCGGCGAATGCTGGCGACGCAGTCGTGGGCCAGCACCTTCGTTTCATCGTGAAATATCAAGGCGGGGCGCAAGGTGATGCGCCAGGTCTTGCCGTCATCGTCGCTTACTGCTCCTTCCGCCATCTGCGGCGAGGCCTTGAACGCACTGTCGAGTCCGAACAGCGTGTCGAACACGAGGAAGCCATGATCGCGCGTCTGGTAAGTGGTTGTCCAAACGGGATCGAGCACGGCGAGATCGGCTTGCGGTACAAATTTCAACGTGTGGCTGGCTTCGCCGCGGACGATCGCAGGGGCGGCAAGCATTGCGGCGGCGGAAGCGAGGAAGTTGCGGCGGTGCATGATGCGCTCTCGTGGCGTGCAGGAGTTTCTTATGTCAGGGGACTTTGTACCGGACCGGCGTGCAGGCCAACCTCATTCACGCCAGATGCCGGCCTCGGTCCAGCCAAGCTGCTCGAACTCGGTAGCGCGCAGCGGGGCTTCATCAACAGAATAGAACTCATCGAGTTGCGGCGGCGGGACCCGTGTGCCGCAGAGCATCGCATGTGCCTGGCCACGGTGATGGACCTGATGCTGGAAGAGGTGCAGGAGCAAACGATCAGCGCGCTCTCGCTGCACGCGCGTACCACGGTGCACGTCAATAGTCCGGTCGGGCCCGTTTTCGTCCAGCGATTCGCACCACGCTATCAATCGGCGGTCGACCGCAGCCTGAGCTGGATGCAGCTCCGAATGTGTTGGGCAGGGCACCGGATTCGCCCAGGCCGCCGGTCCCAGCGCGCCTCCTTCGAGCGCATCGACATAGAACCGGTCGATGATCAGTATGTGGTTCAGAGTCGCCTGGATCGAGGGGAAGAAGCCAGTTCGCGGCGCCTCGAATTCCGATTGCGTCAACGCGGTGCAGGCTGAGAGCAGGCGGTGATTTGACCATGCGTTGTTGTAGGCCATGACACGAAAGGTCAGAAGCTGCGAAGCGGGCATGGATCGCTCCCGTGTTGCTGATGCGTCGGGACGTCACACCTGATCGTAGTCTATCACCACCCTCTCGGTCACCGGATGCGACTGGCAGGTCAGGATGTAGCCCGCATCGGTTTCCCACGGCTCCAGCGAGTAGTTCACTGTCATCTCCACCCTGCCCTCCAGCAGCTTCGCGCGACAGGTGCAGCACATGCCGCCCTTGCAGGAATACGGCAGGCTGCGTCCGGCACGAATGGCCGCGTCGATGATCGCTTCGCCCTCGGCCACCGGAATGTCGAAACGCGCACCCTCGCTGATCACCGTCGCGATCGCCTTCGGCACTTGCGGTCACTGCCACCACCACCGGACGTGGTCGGCCGCCGACCCCCGGCGTGAACCGCTCGACATGCACGCGATCGCGCTGTATCCCGAGATCGGCCAGCGCCTTTTCCAGCCCCTCGATCATCGGCTGCGGCCCGCAGACGAAGGCCTGGTCCACGCGCTCGACCGGCACAATACCGCGCATCAGCAGTTGCAGCTTCCCCGCGTCGATATGGCCGTTCAGCACCGCGATATCCTGCTGCTCGCGCGACAGCACATGGAACACCGACAGGCGCGCCATATGGCGATCCTTCAGGTCCTCCAGTTGCTCGCGGAAGATGATGCCGGCGCTGGTGCGATTGCCGTAGAACAGAAAGAACCGCCCTGCCTCGCGCCGCAGCACCGTCTTCAGGATCGCCATCACCGGCGTGATGCCGGAACCAGCGGCGAAGGCGACCAGCGTGCGCGCCGCGCCGGGTTCGATCGGCACACCGAAGCGGCCGCCCGGCGTCATCACTGCCAGCCTGTCGCCCGGATGCAGCTGCTCGTTGGCCCAGCCGGAGAAAGCGCCGCCTTCGACCCGCTTGATGACGACCCGAAGCTCGCCATCGTCGAGCCCGGAGCAGATCGAATAGGAGCGCCGCACGTCCTCCCCATCGATCGTTGCACGCAGCGTGAGATACTGGCCGGGCGTGAAGCGATAGGCCTCGCGCAGCCGGTCCGGCACGGCGAAGGCAAGCGATACGGCATCCGCGGTCTCGCGACGGAGATCGCTGACCATCAGGGTGTGGAAGCGCGGCGCCACCATGCGGATCGTCTTGCGCCATCACCCTGTGGGGCACAAGTCTGCCGCATGAAGCAGACACTGCATCGGCTCACCATTGCCACCGACGGCCACGGGCTGGTCGAGATCACAGAACCGGTTTGCCGCTGGGTCGCGGCGCAGCGGATCAGCACCGGCCTGCTGACCATCTGGTGCCGACACACCTCCGCCTCGCTGCTGGTCCAGGAAAACGCGGATCCCGATGTCCGCGCCGACCTGGAGGCCTTCTTTCACCGTCTGGTGCCGGATAATGCCGGATATCGCCACCAGGACGAGGGGGCCGATGACATGCCGGCCCATATCAAGGCGGCACTCACCCAGACGCAGCTCAGCATCCCGGTGGATGATGGCAAGCCGGTGCTTGGCACATGGCAGGGCATCTACCTGTTCGAGCACCGCGCCGCCCCGCATCGGCGCGAACTGGTGCTGCATCTGATCGGCAATTGAAGGCGTTCACGACAGCGGCCGTTCGTCCGCTATTGGGGCGATCAGTCGCTCCAGACACCCGGGGGCAGACGCGGTGACTGACCGCAACCGCGCCGGATCCGCCGCGGCGATAGTATTCGTCGATCCCGATCCAGTTCTGTTCCCGCTCCTCGGCGCCGATCGGCCAGGCCAGGTCGTGACAGAACGAGCACAACATGACGAGTTCCTCGCGCTGGTATGCGACGCCGGGAGCCGCCCTTCGTTCCATCGAGAACAGCCCGAGCGAGAACAGCCCGAGGGGCAGCCG
>CAWCDM010000019.1:0-20993 GCA_963794185.1 uncultured Alphaproteobacteria bacterium
CTGCTGCTGAGCGTTCTCGGCCGCAGGACTTCGCGACGTTGCAGCTTCTGCCTTGGCTATGTCGAGCTCGCGCAGGCATTTCTCCCATTCCACCTCGAGCCCTCGAGCGACAAGACGATTTTCGGCGTCCACGGCCCGATAGCGACGTTCAGCGCGCTGTGCTTCATAGTTTGTACGTTCTACGGCGAGACGCCACGGGGACAGCGCACCGTCGTAATCCGCTTCAAGTCGCTCAGCAGCAGCAATCGCGGCTTTCACACCGATGGGCTCAAGTGCGGTGAGCGTTGCGCGTGCAGCCACTTCGTCGACGTGCGTGGCGCCAATGTTCATACAGTAGACCCCACGACCGTTGGCGATGTTCTCACCAGCACAGTGATAGCCCGGTGAAGCGGTGCGGCCTGTATAGTGGGTACTAGCTCGCGCCCGCAATGTCCGCACACAGCGGGACCTTGCAGCAACGCGCTACCTTCTCTCATAGCGCCACTACCGGGCTGATGCGGACGAGGATGTGTATTGGCAGCGATGCGTGCGCGGTTTGCCTCATAGGTAGCCCGATCGATATAGCCTTCATGGTGGTCTGGAATGAACACGGCCCATTGCGATTGCGGCAACTTGCGTACGTGTTGCTTACGCGCTCCCGAGGCGTCGAGAGTAACTTCAAAGCAACTCTTGCCATACGCATACGCGCCCGCGTAGACCGGATTTGTCAGGACATGATAGATCGCTATGTAACTGGGGTCGATCCACTGGATCAGGTCCCCATAGTGGCGTCGCATAGGAAAGAGCAAACCTTCACTGCGGAACCACAGCCAAACTCGGCGTGCTGACCCGAGTTCATTGAAGCGTGCAAAAACGGCGTGAATGGCAACCCGAACGGCTTCATCCGGATGGAAGCTTACTTCGCCATCGCTCTCGCCCCACTCGAACCCAACCGGAAGGTTCCGCCGGAGTTCACCACGCGCGGCCTTGTTGCGAATGCCTCCAAGCAAGCGTGCCCGCAGCACGTGTAGCTCGGCTTCGCTCATGGTCCCCTTCGAGACTGCGAGATACTGCCCAGGAACAGCAGTTTGATGTTCTGATCCGATACCCTTTCCATCCGCGCGCTGGCGAACACGTTGCGGTGGTACGCCGACTGCAGCATGGCGGCAACGTCCACTTTGTCGTTGCCCAGCCCGACGGCACACGTGCGCTGTTGCCGGCTTGGATGACCGAGGCCTGGGCGACGAAGATCGCGACAGTCAAGATGCCACGCCTCACGCTCATAGCGTTGTGTACAGGTACGCGACGTGATTGAGGGCGCGCTCCTATCCTTGTCGCCGTCAGCGACGATAGGGGAGACTCGGGATGATAGACCGGCCAAACGGCTGCGGGCAGCTCGATCTGTTGGTGCGCGCCGCGAACGCGCTCGAACCAAGGCGGATGCCGCCACCGATTCGGATGGAAGTAACGCTTCTGCTGACGCGGCTAATGACGGAGTACCTCGCCGTCGCGGCGGCGTGGCCGGCGGAGGCTGCCAATGAGTAAGATTACACCCGAGCATCTGTCGCGCGCCGCCTACGTCTACGTCCGGCAGTCGACGCCCGATCAGCTGCTCAGCAATCCCGAGAGCCGTCGTCGGCAATACGGCTTGGCGACGCGAGCCCGAGCGCTAGGCTGGGAGAATGTCATCGTAATCGACGATGATCTCGGACGATCGGGCAGTGGCCAACTCCGCCACGGCTTCGAGCGTTTGCTGGCAGCGATCTGTGCCGGCGACGCCGGCGCCGTGCTGGCGACCGAGGCGTCGCGGCTCGCACGCAATGGGCGCGACTGGCATACGCTTTTGGAATTCTGCGCCTTCGTGAACAGCCTGATCATTGACGAGGACGGTATCTATGATCCGCGCCTGGTCAACGACCGGCTGTTGTTGGGTTTGAAGGGGACGTTCAGTGAGCTCGAGCTTTCGATCTTCCGACAGCGTTCACGCGAGGCGCTGCGCCTGAAAGCGGCGCGGGGCGACTTGCAAACGACGGTCGCGGTGGGCTACCGGCGCGGGGCTGATGGCCGCGTGGAAGTGGACCCTGACTTGCGTATCCGCGACGCGCTGTCGCTGGTGTTCCGCAAGTTCGGCGAGATTGGTAGCGTGCGTCAGCTCGTCTTGTGGCTGCGGCAGGAGCGGATTGACCTGCCGGTTGTCGTCTATGGTCCTCAGGGGCGGACCGTGCAGTGGCGCCCGCCGCGCTACAATACAGTCCACCGGCTGCTGACCAATCCGGTCTATGCCGGCGCTTACGTCTTCGGGCGCACGATTTCGCGGGTCCGGCTTGACGGCGGACGCAAAGTCGTCACTCACGGTGTAATGCGTCGGCGGGAGGACTGGGAGGTGTTGATCCGAGATCACCACGATGGCTACATCTCATGGGACCAGTATGAACGCAATCAGAACATAATTGCCAGCAACGCCAATATGAAGGGGGCGATGGTACCAGGCTCGGTGCGCAACGGCGATGGGCTTCTTGCGGGGCTGCTGCGGTGCGGGCACTGCGGACGCAAGCTCAAGGTTCTGCACAATCAACGCCACGGCGCTCGATATGTCTGCAACACTGAGATCGGCAACCTCAGCAATAAGAACTGCATTGCGTTCAGCAACATGCGCATCGATGCCGCGGTATCGGCGGAAGTGCTACGCGCGATCTCGCCGCTTGCCATCGAAGCGGCGTTGCAACTGATCGCGGATCGCGGGCAAGCCGATGCGGAGCGGCTGCGGCAGAGCGAACTCGCCCTGGAACAAGCGCGCTATGAGGTGAGTCATGCGCGCCGGCAATATGACGCCGTTGATCCGGACAACCGGCTGGTTGCAGGCGAACTCGAACGGAGGTGGAATGAACGCCTCGCTGCTGTGGCGCGGCTCGAGGAACAGATCCGTAGCCTGCAGGACAAACAGCCAAGCGCCCTTGGCGATGACGAACGCGCAAGGCTACTGGCGCTGGCCGATGACTTGCCGCAACTATGGAACCATCCTGCCGCGTCAGCCGAGACCCGCAAGCGGATTTTGCGTGCTGTCCTCAAGGAGATCATCGTCACCGTCACTGCCGATCGCCTGCACCTGGTGCTGCACTGGCAAGGTGGCGATCACACGCGGCTTGAAGTAGTGAAGAACCGTGTGGGGCAAAATCGCTGGAAGACGGCGGTGGCGACCGAACAGCTGGTTCGCGAACTCGCACGCGTGCTGCCGGACCACAGCATCGCTCCTGTTCTCAATCGCCTCGGAGTACGCTCGGCCAAAGGCCATAGCTGGACCCAGCTGCGCGTCCGTAACTTCCGTGGCGCACAACAAATCGCAGTCTATCGTGAGGGCGAACGGGCCGAGCGGCATGAGCTGATCCTGCACGAAGCCGCAAGCCATCTTGGCGTCAACAAAATGACGGTTATTCGCTTGATCCGGGCTGGGTTGCTGCCGGCCAGACAAGTTTGCGCCGGTGCTCCCTATATTATTGTCGACGCAGATCTCGATCGGCCTGCTGTGCGCCGCGCCCTCGCGAATGGCCGTGCAGTATCACCCGACCTGCGACAAGAAAGCATGGCTTTTCAATAAGATCACGAGGCACTGCATCATGTCACCGTCCCGTTGAGTCCAAGCAGCAGCCGATCATTATAGCTTGCAGCGTCGTAGATGCCATCGGCATCACCGATAAGAGTGCTTGTGATCCCGCAAAGGTCGAGAAGGCGATACCAGTCGGCATTGTTTCGAGCAAGTCGAGAAACCTCGAGGCCGAGCACGATGCCAACATGACCGAGTGCGACTTCGGCAGTGAGCCGTGCGAAGCCGCTGCGCGCGACTATGCCCGATCCGGACACCCCGAGATCCTCATCCAGCACGACAATCTGCTGCGAAGGCCAACCCAGGGAGGTTGCTTTCGAAACCAACCCATACTGGCGCTGCGTTGATTTCTATTGTACTCAACTTGCGCAGAGGTAGATTGCCGAACATAGACGATGGCAGCGCGGCGCAGATGAGAGGCACTGATCTTTGAGAGCTCATTCATCGGCCGCTCCCATTTGCGTTGCTGCCTCGCTGGACTGCGCCAGCATGCGCACTAATACATTGAGAGCTTCGCCGAGCACTTCTTCGTCGAGGTGTGGATCCCGCGGTTGCCCCTCCAGAGGCAGCACCTCGAGAAACGCCAGGGTCCATTGCATGCAAACTCTCCTCATCGGCCGCCGGATTTGCCGATCAACTCGGGCAACGGCCAAGAAGAGCGTCGACAACCATTCGGGCGCGGAGCAATTCACTCAATGAAGCCAAGCAGGATTTGTGATTTTCGGGACCGGTAACCGTCAATGGCGTGCCGCTACGCTCTGCTACTCGCCAGTCAGTCCAGCTGGCAGGGATCAGCGAGCGGCTGCCATTGGGTAGCACGACGAGCAACTGCAGAGTGCCACCACGCTTGATGGTACTTATAACCTGCAATGAGCGGCCCTCAAACGGATGCCGCTCACGCAAAATCGTCACTGAATTCGGAATGTCGCGGTGGTGGGTAGTGTGTGATGCTTTCCTTCGGTAGCATTCCCCATACCGAACTCATGATGTCAGTAGCGCGCAGGATTGTTGATCGGCGCGTGCTGCATCTGATCAAGATGTGGCTGGACTGCCCCGTGGCAGAAACCGACCAACGAGGCCGGAAGACACGCACGACGGAGGCGCGGGACAATCGACGAGGCATCCCGCAAGGCTCACCCATCTCGCCGCTGCTGGCGAATCTTTATATGCGCCGGTTCGTGTTGGGGTGGAAGAAGCTCGGGCTGGAGCGGAACCTCGGCTCGCGCATCGTGACCTATGCGGACGATCTCGTGATCCTGTGCAGGAAAGGCAATGCCGAAGAGGCGCTGCACCGACTGCGCGAGATCATGGACAAGCTGAAGCTAACGGTGAACGAGGAGAAGACACGCATCTGCAAGGTTCCGGAAGGTGAGTTCGACTTCTTGGGCTACACGTTCGGTCGGATGTATTCGGCGAGAACCGGCCAGGCACGCCTGGGTCAACGGCCATCGAAGAAGAGCATCACGCGTGCGGTGGAGAAAATCCACACGCTGACCAACCGAGCGGGAACAGGGCAAGAGACCACAGAGCTGGTGGACAAGTTGAAAAGGGCTGGGGCTGGGCGAACTACTTTAAAGTAGGTACCGTCAACAAGGCGTATCGGGCACCCAGACCGGCCCTGCCGCACAATGGGTCATGGTGAATGGTCGCGCCGCCACCGCCAGTCAAAACCGTTGGGTCACGCCCGCCAGGATCGTGCGGCGCAGTCCGAATTGCGGTGCGCCGACGCCAACGCCCGTTCCGTTGCGGATCTGATAGACCGCATCGCCGACGTTCAGCACATCGAGGCGCAGCTCCGTCCTGCGCGACCCTGATCCAGTTTCTGCACAACGGACAATTTCACCACACCATAGGTCGGAGCGCGACCGTTCGGACGTCGGCTCGCATGGCGCGCAGGCCGCTCTGCACGGCGCATCGACCGAGAAACAGCGTGGGATGGTCGCTGTCCATGTTCAGCGTGTAGGCGATACCCGCCGATCCGGTCCAGGTCTGGTCATGATCCAGGTGAATGAAGTTGTTGGCGATGAAGGCCAGTTCGTCCGGGAGCAAAATTGAACTGTGCGGAGACGATGTCCTTTCCCATCGCGCGAGACCAGGCCAGGTTGCCATAGATCGACCATGGCCCACGATCATAGCTGCCGGTGAATTCGACGCCGTGACTGCGGCCCTGTGTCGTAGTTGAACGCGGTCAGGATGATCGGCGCGCCGAACTGACCTTCATCGATCAGATTCGTCGCCATCTTGTAATAGGCATCGATGCCGACGCGTGAGGCCGGGCAGACACCTGGCTAACCCGACATCGAAGTAGTTCGACCGCTCCGCGCGCACCGGATCGTTCTGCGTGACCGCCGGCGCCGCCGTGGTGTTGGCGAATTTCGCCAACGGCGCGGCCGAGACCAGCTCGAACGGCGGCGGCACGAAATAGCGCGCGTAGCCGGCGTGCAACGTGGTCGTGTCGGTCGGCTTCCAGACCACATTGACACGTGGACTGATCTGGCTCTCGTGGGTGAACTCGTCCACGGCATCGAAGCGCAGAGCCGGCATTGATCGTCACCGTCGGCAGAACACGCCACTCGTCCTGCACATAGACGCCGAACAGCGCCGCCGGTCTTGTTGAAGCTGTCGGCGATTCAGCGGCGAGTCGGTGGTCGGCGTGCCGCTCTCGTCCACCGGCAGCACCTGGGAGAAGGTCTCGCCTGCCGGTCATTCTCCTGCTGCGGCAGAAAGCCGGCGCGCAGCGTATGCTGATCGTTGATGCGCCAGCTTCCGTCGGCCTGCACGCCATAGGCCCAGTTGGATCGGGTCGCCTGCTGCGCGATGCCGTTGAACAGCAGATCGCCGAGCCAGTCGGGCGAGAAACGCAGCCAACTGTATCGTGTGTAGGCGGAGATCTGCAGGTCGATGTCATCGACATGCTTCTGCAGCGACAGGATGGCGAAGTCGGTGCGCTCCCGCTGGTTTTCGTTCAGTGTGGCGCTGTTGAAGTCGCTGATGCCGTTGACCGCGAATCCCAGCGTCGACTGGCCCGGGTTGTTCGGGATTTGGAACTGGCCGTCGAAGCCGCCCAGGATCATGCTGACCCGGGTGTCGGGTCGATGATGCCGGAGACATAGGCGAGCCCGTGGAACTGGTTGGTGGTGTCGTGGATCGCGTTGAAGCTGGAGGTGGGGTTCTCGATGCCGATGTCGTTGTGCAGGAAGTCGGCGGTGACGAACCAGTCCACCGGACCGCTGCGGCCGCCATACTCGAAGCAGGGCTGCAGCCAGCTCTGCTGGCCGCCGTACATGGACAACGCGAAACCCGGATTGGTGAGGCCGGTCTTGGTCTGGATATCGACCACGCCCGCGGTCTGGAAGCCGTATTGGGCGGGCAGCGCGCCGGTGATCAGCGACATGCTGTTGGCGAAGCGCGATCGAGCGCCTGACCGAACACCGACAGACCCTCCGGGAGTTCCACGCCGTTCAGGCGGTACTGCACGTTGGCATGTTCGCCACGCAGATGGATCTGGCCGAAACTGTCCTGCGCCACACCCGGTGCCTGCAGCAGCACCTGGTTCAGCGGTGCGTTCTCGCCTTGCGGTATGACCTGGAGCGCCTGGGGGGAGAAATCGTACACGCTAGCGCCGAGGCTGGGCTGGATTTGTTGACGCGCCACGTCAAGCTGTCTGGCGACAACATCGAGGTCGATCGACACGCCTGAAATCCGTGGGCGCGTTTGGACTGGGGAGTGCGGCCGGAGGCGGGTCAGCGGCCAGAGTCTGGGCGGCCTTGCAGCAAGTGCCGCGACGATGGCGCGGACGACCAGGGCCCTGACCGATGCCATGGATTCCCCCTTCAAAACCCGGCCGAATGCGGCCAGCATGCCATTTGCATGATACGTTATAAGGTAACAACCATTCGGTCTAGGGACGATCCAGCCGATAGCGCCCCGGGGCGGCCGATCGGATCTAGCGGCCCGCGGTCGATCCCCGTCGCGATTTCCGGAAGCCGGTTGCGCATGCTCATGGCATTGGCCGGCTCGCTCGGGATGCATGCCGGGATGGCGATATTGCTGATGAGGCCAGTCAGCGACACGTTGCCGCCGAGCTGGCCTGAGCCCCAAACGGTGGCGTTGGTATTTGCACCACCCACAGCGGAAAGTGCGGCAGCCGCTCCCACGCCTGAGGTCGATGTGCCGCCGCCAGCCTCCGAACCGCTGGAGGCGCCCGTACCACCTCCTCCAGAGCCAGGCCCGCCACCGCCGCCCCGGCCGCCAGAGCCCACCCACCGACCGCGCCCGTCAGCGTGGCGCCACCTCCACCGGCGCCGGTGGCGGCGCCGGAGCCCGAAATACCGCCGGTTCCCTTGCCACCGACGCCGCCGTCAGTTGCAGCTGTGATCCCGATGCCACTGCAAACGCCACGCCGGCCAAGCCGACCGCCTTCGCGGCCGCAGACCGCCGGCAACCGGCCTGCGGCCGCCCACCCCGTCGCGCCAACCGAAGCCCCCATTTCGTCTCCACCTGCATCTGCGCCGCCACGAGGGACGATCAGTGCCGGCTGGCGCAGCGCGCTCGGCGCCTGGCTGCAGGCGAACAAGACCTATCCAGAGGAGCGCGGCGCCGCGCTGAGGAAGGCCACGCCGTTGTACCGCTTCACGGTCGGTCACGACGGCAGGGTCCTGGAATTTCAGATCCTAACCGGCACGAATTCCGCCACGCTCGATGCCGCTATTGACCGGCTGCTGCGCGGCGCGCAGCTGCCGCCCTTCCGCGGAGATGGATCAGGCCCAGGTCACCGTGACATTGCAGATTCACTATTCGTTGGAGCGGTAATGTCACTCGTCCGGCGGTTCGGTTCGGGCCGCAAGTCTGGTGGCGGAACGGCATGTACTGCACAGACCTTCTGCTTCGATCGTGGCGGTCTTGACGCTGAACCCCACCTCCATGGCGGCGCTTGCGAGGACCGAGAAGACCTCCGGGGCATCCATCTCCACAGCTCTCCGCAGCGGCTACAAATCAGAAACTGCGCGGCGTGGATGTGCATAACGTCACCGGGCTCGGCGGTCACCCGGCCACGCAGCCGACGAAGGCCGACAGACGCTCCAGCCGGTGCACCAAGCCCTGCTCAAGCAGGAAATCGAGCGCACGATAGACGGTTGGAGGATCCGCCCGGCGGCGGGTCAGGCGTAGCCGCCCAGTAACGCGTAAGCCCCAGTGGGCGATGCGGCATCAAGCAGGAGCCCGAGCACGCGGCGCCTGAGTCCGTCAGCTTCGCGCCGCGGTGTTCGCAGATCGCGTCGGCCTGTTCGAGCAGGCTCTCCGTCCGCCGCGAGAACTGAGCCGCCATCCTGTCTTCTCCGTCCATAAGGCCCCCAATAGCCCCCGGGGGGCGTTTGTTTGTGGTAGCAGCAACAATGTTATAGCATTACAACGTTGAGGGCATGGCCCTGGGAGACACCGTGATGAGCAAGGTCGGTCGGCCTTTAGCCGTCGTGGCAATCTTCGCAACCCCAGCTGCGGCTCAGCCGCCCAGGTCCCTATCAGAATTGTCGCTGCCGAGAATTTCTATGGTGATGTGGCTCAGCAACTGGCCCGGCGCAAACACGACGGTGATCAGCATTCTGAGCAATCCCGATCAGGACCCGCATGTGTTCGAGGCGAGCCCGTCCATCGCTCGTGATCTCTCTGCGGCTTCGATCGTGGTTATTAATACAATGGCGCGGACTACGACCCCCGGATAATCAAGTTGCTTGACCGCATCGCGGGCGGCGAGCCGGAAAGTGATCGTTGTAGCAACTCTGGTGTGCAAGAAGGCCGGCGACAACCCGCGGTCGGCTTGCCTGCCCAACGGCGCCAGGCTAAATTTTACTCTGGCCGGTTGAATGTGCCCCTGTGCAGCGAGCGCTTGAGCGAAACACGACTGTCGTTTTCAGGGGCTGAAACCCACGATCGGGTTTGCTGCGTCGCTGCTTGCGGTCTGGTGCCAGATCCTTCTCCTCGCCACGATCTCGCTGGCGCCGTTGGCATCAGCGCTGATCCGGTCGGCGACGTTCCGATCTGCCACGCCGACGACGGGACACAGCCTGCGCAGCAGAAGCCGGACCACCCGCGCACGACTGCGCCCTGTGCGTGCTCTGCCTGTCGCACGCATCGCCGCTGGCCATCCTGGCGCCGACGCCAGCAGCTTCCCGAACGGCAATCTGTCGCCACCATGCGGCTCGACGCAGCTTGTCCGCGCGCGCCGCCGGTCCGCTTGGCGCTCGCCGCCCAACCGCGTGGCCCACCTTCCCTGATCTGAGTCTGGATTTCCGACGCCGGCGCCGACGGCGGCCGGCGTCGCCAATTCATATCAGTGGAGCCTTCCAGCCATGCCCCGCCCAACCGTGCTCGCTACACTCGCCGGCGCAAGCCTGCTTGGCAGCGAACCCGCATTCGCACACGGCTTCGCCGGCCCGCACATGTTCGTCAGCACACTGATCATCGACGATCCCAACGTGGCCGACGAAGCGTCGCTGCCAACCTTCTCCTATCAGCCGCAGCCGAGCGATGGCGGCCTGGTATCCAATCTCTTCGCGGCCGAATTCGAATTCGACAAACGCATCACCGAGAACTTCGGCTTCGCCATCAACGGCGGATACCAGTGGCTCACCCAGCCGGGCATGAAGACCGCCAACGGCTGGGAGAACTTCTCCGGCACGCTCAAATACAAGCCCTATGTCAACGCCGAGCATGAGTTCATGATGTCGGTCGGTGTGGTGCGCAACTTCGCGCGCACCGGTGCGAACGGCTCGAACGGCGCAACGCTGGGCAACGACGACAGCAGTTCCACCGCGCCGACCTTCTATTTCGGCAAGGGCTTCGGCGATCTGCCGATCGGCTGGGCGCGCGCCTTCGCCATCACCGGCGAGCTCAGCTACCAGATCGCCGACAAGAATCTGAAGGTCATCGGCACCGATCCGGACAGCGGCGGTCCCTTGTTCAACAATGGCACCTGGAACCAGTGGTCCGGCGGACTGTCGCTGCAATACAGCATCCGCTACCTCCAGTCGCAGGTGAAGGATTTCGGCCTGCCGGAGTTCGTCAACCGGCTGACGCCTCTGGTCGAAGTAGCATGGTCTTCCCCGGCGAGCCAGCCGAACCAGGGTAACACGCAATACCTGATCGCGCCGGGTATCAACTACACCGCGACCAACTATGCGGTCACTGTCGAGGCGCTGATCCCCGGTAACAAGCAGACCGGGTCGCACGTTGGCGCGATCGCGCAGTTTCATCTTTATTTCGATGATCTCTTCCCGACGAGCCTCGGCAAGCCGATCGTGGATTGGTGGAACTGATGCGGTGCGCAGTGCTGATCGGACTGGCGATGCTTGCGCAGGCATCGCCCGTGTTCGCCCATGCGTTCCTGGAGCGCGCCAGTCCGCCGGTGGGCAGCGAGGTTCCTGCCTCGCCACCTGAGCTCGCCATCACTTTCACCGAGGGCGTGGAGCCGTTGTTCAGCACGATCGAAGTGCATGGCGCCAACGGTGCGGCGGTGTCCACGGGCACGCCGCATGTTGCGCCCGACAACAACCGGCGACTGGCCGTGGAACTACCGAAGCTGCCGCCCGGCACCTACACAGTGATCTGGCACGTCACCTCGGTGGATACGCACAAGACCGAGGGGAACTACCAGTTCACCGTCGCACACTGATCATGCAACCCGTGGGAGGTAGAACCGATGCGACCACTAATCGCAGCTGTCCTGATAGGTTTGCCAGTAGCCGCCTTCGCCGATGATGCAGGCATTCACGTGGATCATGTCTGGTCGCGCGCCGCGATGGCCGGCCATGAGGGTGTGGTCTATCTGACCATCACCGACATGGGCACACCGGACACGCTAACTGGCGTGACAACGCCAGTTGCCGCCGAAGCCACACTGCATCAGAGCATGGAAGACCACGGCGTGATGAAGATGCGACCGGTTGTCGCCTTGCCGATCGAACCTGGCAAGCCGATAACGCTCGCGCCCAACGGCTACCACATCATGCTGACGGGGCTGAAGCAGGCGCTCAAGCAAGGCGACAGTTTCCCTGTCACGCTCAGCTTCGCGAAGGCTGGGACAAGTGACGGCCACAGCGATGGTGGAGAAAGCTGGAGCTACGATGCCGGGCACGAAGCGGGGCAACATGAGCGGCATGGGCGCCATGCCGATGCCAAGCAACGGGAAGCAGCCCTGACGGCAATGGGTTGAGAAGCGCATTGAACACTTTGGAAATCGTCGTAGCATTGCTGCGCGGCACGCATGTCGCGGCACTGGTGTCGCTGTTCGGCACGCTGGTGTTCCTCACGCTCGTGGTGCCTTCCGCTATGGCGGAGGCCGCCATCGAAGCACCACACTTGCGCCGCCGATTGCTGCGTCTTGCGCGCATAAGCGCGATATTGGCTCTCGTCATCGGCATTGCGTGGCTTGCGGTGGAGAGCGCGGTGATCGCTGGCGCCGGCAGCGCCGCGATGACACTACACGCCGTGCCGGTGGTCGCGTTGCGGACACAGTTCGGGCAATGGCTGCTGGTGCGCGGCGTCCTGTTGCTTGTCGTGCTGTCCTTGCTTGGGCCGCAGCGTGCGGGGAATGCCGTCGCCGCGGTCCTTGCCGCGATCGCTCTCGCGATCCAGCCGATGCTTGGCCATGCCGGCGCGCTCGGCGGCAGCGCTCGGCACCACTCTGATCATATCGGAGGTCCTGCATCTGCTGGCCGCCGGCGCGTGGCTCGGCAGTTTGCTGCCGCTATTCATCACTATTGGCACGCTGCCCCACAACGCCGCGGCGACGGCCTGCCGCAGCTTTACGCCGGTCGGTCTGTCCGCGGTGCTGGTGCTGGGGGGAACCGCCACCGTTCAGGTGACAGAATTCATGGGTGGCCTGCCGGGGTTGTTCGGCACCGGCTACGGCCATGTCGCGCTGGTGAAGCTCGGGCTGTTCGTTGTGCTGCTGGCGTTGGCCGCGCTCAATCGCCTCGCGCTCACCGATCGGCTAGCTGGACCTGCGCCGGACGCCGCCCGGCGCCACATGCGCGTGTCGGTCGCCACCGAGGCAGTTCTCGGCACGCTTGTGGTGATCACGGCGGGCTTTCTCGCGTCGCACGCGCCTGGCACGCATGAGCAACCGATCTGGCCCTTCGCCTGGCGGCTGAGCCTGGACGCGCTGGCGGAGCCGGTTCTACGGCGCGAGGTCGTTGGCGCGTTGGTCGCCATTTGTTTTGGCTGCGTTGCTGCGGTGATCGCTGTGATGTGGCGCCGACTGCGTTGGCCGGCAGCCGCTACTGCCATCGCCCTATGGCTTTTCGCACTACCGCACCTCGATCTGCTGTTCGTGCCTGCCTACACGACCAGCTTCTTCATCGTCGCCCACGGAGTTCGCTGCCACGGCGATCGCGCACGGCGCAACGCTGTTCGCGGCGAACTGCACCGCCTGTCACGGCACCGAAGGGACGCGGCGACGGTCCGGCTGCGAAGTCGCTTCCCACGCCTCCCGCCGATCTGACCGCGGAGCATCTCTGGGCACACAGCGACGGCGAGCTCTTCTGGTATATCTCGCACGGCTTTCAGGCGCCGAACGGCGGCATCGCGATGCCTGGTTTCGACGGCACACTGTCGAGCGAGGCGCGCTGGGATCTGATCGATTATCTGCGCGCACACAACGCCGGGGAAAGCATGCGGACCACCGGTAAATGGTCGCATCCACTGCCAATGCCGCAATTCGATTTGATATGCGCGGACGGGCGTGCCGTTGACCTGGATGATCTGCGCGGGCGCGTGCTGCGCATCATCACAGTATCGGGCGACGAAGCGACGTCGCCCGTCCCGTCGCCGGATACCGACTTCACGACGGTCATTCTTGCTATGAAACAGGCTGCCAGACCGGACCCAGGGACCTGCATGGCAAGCGAACCGCAGACCTGGACCGCATTCGCGATCCTGTCCGGCGTGTCAAGCGACGCGTTGGCCGGAGAGCAGGTATTGGTCGATCAGAACGCGTGGCTGCGCGCCGCGTGGCGGCCAGGTGATCCTGGAAACTGGACGAACCCGCAGGCACTCGCGGCTGCGGTCCGCGACATCACGGCACACCCGATCGCGGCCGATACGGCCGGCGGCCACGTGCATCACCACTGATCACATTGGCTAAGTTGCCGCACCTGGGCGGCGATTCTGGTGCTGTCAGCGGTCAAGGTTTTGGCGACACAAATAGGCGAGCGACAACCGCCGCCGCTGGTCGGTCTGCCCCGTCGCCGGTTCCTCGTCCATGTGCCAGCATGGAATCCAACGCAGCAAGGGGGCGAGCAAGGTGCGTTTCGACCTGTTTGATGATCAACCCTTCCGAGTGAAGGCTAAGGCGTCCGGGATTTACGCCTTGTTGGTCGCGGCGAATGTCGCCGCATGGCTTTGGGCATGGGTCGCGTTCGCGGATCGGCCCGCTCTCCTCGGCACGGCCTTTCTGGCGTACATATTTGGCCTCCGGCATGCCTTCGACGCCGACCATATCGCTGCTATCGACAACGTTGTCCGGAAGCTGATGCAGGAAGGCAAGGCACCCTATTCAGTCGGGTTCTTTTTCTCGCTCGGTCACTCCACCATAGTCGTGCTTGCCTCAATTGCGATTGCCGCGACGGCAGCGGCTATGCAAGGCAGGCTCGATGCCTTCCACGATCTCGGCGGCGTTATCGGGACATTGGTATCGGCGTTTTTCCTACTGGCTATCGGTATCGCCAATCTTTTTATCCTGAGAGGCATCTGGTCGGCGTTCACAAGGGCACGCCGTGGTGAGCGGATTATCGACGAAGACCTTGATGCATTGCTCGCTGGGCGGGGCTTTATTGCCCGCATGTTCCGTCCGCTGTTCCGAGTTGTCTTGCGCTCGTGGCACATGTATCCGATTGGCTTTCTGTTCGGCCTCGGCTTCGATACCGCGACGGAAATCGGCCTGCTCGGAATCTCTGCCACGCAGGCCGCGCATGGCATGTCTTTCTGGACAATCCTCGTCTTCCCTGCCCTGTTCACGGCTGGCATGTCGCTTATGGACACCACAGATAGTGTGCTGATGACGCGTGCCTACGGGTGGGCCTTCGTCAATCCAATTCGGAAGCTTTGGTACAACCTAACCATCACGGCCGCGTCCGTCGTCGTGGCTCTGTTCATTGGCGGCATCGAGGCGCTCGGGCTGATTGGCGACAAGCTCAGGCTGGAAGGTGGTTTCTGGGGTCTTATCGGCAACCTGAACGACAATCTGGCTAATTTCGGCTTTGTCGTTGTCGGCATCTTCATCGCGAGCTGGCTAATCTCCAGTCTCATCTACCGGGCTAAAGGCTACGACCGCCTGCCCGCTGGATAACCGTGACTTTAGGCGACGCTGACCTAGCTTATTCTTCGTGCTGCGGATTTTCTAGATTTTCGCAGCGGGATAAAACCGGATTATCACGTGCTATCTGGAGATCCAGACGCGTTCACTGGCGCTCCGTGATTCGTGTCTCACCCAATATGGGGTCACCTGCCGATTTGTTCAAAACTGCACGCTAAGAGTCTTCTCTGATTGGGGTGGCCGGGGTCAAGCCACTTTTTTTCTTTTCTCGGTCCGGTCGGTCGATTGTGGGTTTAATAATCACGCCCGTAACCGCGTGGCGGTTCAACGTCGGCAAGGGGCGTCAGGTCGAGATCGACGATGGCTTCGAGCGCGTCGGCTGTCGCGCTGCCTTGAAGGCTATCGGGGAGTGCCGCGAGCCAGTCGGCGTACCCGGCCTGCAGCGTGAGCAATGTGCCGACGGCGTCACGCCAACGCTGCGGGCGGCTGCGCCGATCGGTCGGACGGCGCGGTCGGGTGACGGCCGTGGCCGCCGCCATTTGTTGGCGCGCGCGATAGCGTGCCTGGCGTTCGGCGTTGCTCAGCGCGTGCTCCCCTGTCGGTTTGCAGCCCCTCAGCATAGCTTTGTTCTCCGTTACTGTAACGCGATGCAGTGGGATTGGCATCCACCAGGCCTTGCCCTTCCGGACGCCCTTTCTGATGGAGGGTGCCGGCGGCAATCTGTTCGTCGTTCCTCATGTCGCGCCCGTGGGTCACTCGCTTCTCTTCGCGGTCGGCGCGTGGCCGCCGCAGGATGGGGTCAGGAGGACGAGGTGTCTCAATCTGTCCCGCGACCTGGAGGCATTGCTGCCAGCCGGTTCCGGACTCTCAACGAGATCACCTCGCCCATCGTCCCCACGGGAACGACGCGGCTCCGCCCTCGTCAGGCGGAAACTGGAACGTCTGCTACGCCGCGACCGCGGGCGCTGCGGTCTGCTTGCCCCAGCGGAACTCGCTGCCATCGACCCACATGCGGTGCAGGATCACCGCAAGCTTGCGGGCAACCGCGACGCGGGCACGTGCCATGCCCCGGCGTTTGGCGATGTTCATGCCCCAGGCGCGCAACGCCGACCATTTGGTGCTGCGGATCAGCAGCGAGTGGGCGGCTTCGTAGAGTGCGGTACGGGCCAGTTCGTCGCCGCATCGGCTGATACGGCCCTGTACGTCGGTTTCGCCAGATTGATACCGCCGCGGCGTCAGGCCAAGATGGGCGCCGACATCGCGCGACTTTCGGAAGCGGCACGGCTGGTCGATGGTGGCGCGGAACGCCAACGCGGTTAGCGGGCCGACGCCGGGCACAGTCATCAGTCGCCGGCACGTCGGCTCGACGCGCACCTCGTCGATCACCTGTTTGGTCAGGCGCTCGGCTTCCCGGGTCATCACCGCGATGACAGACAGCAATGACTCAGCCAGGCTCAGCAGCACCGGGTCGTCGGCTGCCAGTTCGCGCACGCGGGCCGGGAAGTCTTTGCGGCTTGGCGTGCCGACCTTCAGCCCGACCTCGCGTAGCAGGGCCCGTATACCGTTCTCGACGTCGCGCCGCTTGTTGAGCACCATCCGCCTCGCGGTCAGCAGCGCGCGCCAAGCGCGGCAAGGCGGGCTCTTCACGTGCACCGCACGATACCAGCCGGTGCGCATGATCTGTGCGATGCCGCGCGCGTCGTTGCGGTCCGTCTTGTTCGGCATCGCGCCCATCGCCGCCTTGGCCTGGCGCGCCTCGATGCAGATCGCCGGTATGCCAGCCTCCGTCAGTCCCGCATGCAGCCAGGCGGTCAGCGAGCAAGCCTCAAGGCCGACCCGCTCCATCTTCATTCCGCACGCCTCGAAGAACGCAACCAGCACTTCCGGTTCACTGGCGGCACGCGCTTCGCGCACGATCATTCCCGCATCATCGACAACGCAGATCGTCGTCTCTTCCAAAGACACGTCCAAACCGGCAAAGTAACCCACGGCTGCTCCTCCTCGATGCTTGTGGCCGATGCACGCGGACCACGTTCTATCATCCCGAAAGGGGCAGCCACCGGATCACCGGGGGAGACCCCAATCACCCCATCTGTCCGGAATCATTCCGTTACCCTGCCTAGCCTACGCACCATGAGGCGGATTGATGCGAGCAACAGATACGCTCGCGCCTTGCGGTTGAGACATTCCCAGTCCTTGGCGAGTCGGCGGCAGCGATTGAGCCATGCAAGCGTTCGTTCAACGACCCAGCGCTTGGGAAGAACGACGAACCCTTTGGCCTGGTCCGACCGTTTGACAATCTCCACGTCCACCTGGGCCATGATTTTCTTCACGGCCGTCTGGAACACCGGCCCCTGATAGCCGGCATCGGCGTAGAGCTTAAGCAGGAATGGATACAAGCCGAACAAGGTCGCCATCACCATCGCACCGCCGTCACGGTCCTGAATATCTGCGGCATGCACGATGGCCTGCAACATCAGGCCGGTCGTATCGACCAGGATGTGTCGCTTCTTGCCCTTGATCTTTTTCCCCGCATCATAGCCGTGCGGATCAATGCAGGCCCCCCTTTTTCAGCGCTTTTCACGCTCTGGCTATCGATCACCGCCGCCGTCGGACTGGCCTCTCGCTCGGCCTGCTCCCGGCATTTCACGTATAGTGCATGATGGATCCGTTCCAGTGTCCCATCATGCTCCCAGCGATCGAGATAGTCATGGATCGTGCTGCGCGGCGGCAGGTCCTTCGGGATGTCACGCCACTGGCAGCCCGAACCGGTGATATACATCACCCCATTGAGCACCTCGCGAATATCGACCGTGCGCTTGTTGCCACCCGGTTTGGCGGGCGGTATCAGCGGCGCGACCTCGGCCCATTCTTCATCGGTCAGGTCATGGCTGTAGCGCAGGCCGCTGCGGTCATGGCGACGGCGGGTCTCTTCGGTCCACATCAGGCACCTCGCGATTTGGTGCCATGTATAGAGTCACAGTCGATTCGAGCCGGGCAAGCCCCTCCGCTAACCGACTTTAAGACTTAATTTGTTCTCGGACGGACACTAAGCCCGATTGGCGAGGTGCTCGGCGACGATGCGCGACACTGTGGGCTGGCTGACACCGTAAAGCCGCGCCATGTCCGCACCGGACTTTCGACCGGACACGACGCTTTCGGCGATCTCGCGGCGTTTGGCGGCATCGAGTTTCTTCCGCCGGCCGCCGATGCGTCCCTCGACGCGGGCGGCGGCGAGACCCGCCGATGTGCGCTCGCGGATCATCGCACGCTCGAACTCGGCGAAGGCTCCGACCATCTGCATCATCATTCGACCCGCCGGGGTAGTGGTGTCGATGTTCTCGGTGATGGAACGGAATCCCGCGCCCGTGCTGCCGATCCGCTCCATGATGTGCAGCACATCCTTGAGCGAGCGTGACAGGCGGTCGAGCTTCCAGACAACAACCGTGTCGCCCTCTCGCAAATGGTCGAGCAAGCGATGCAACGTTTGCGAACGGATTTAGCGGGCACGGCGATTCCTCGCGTTTTCGCTTTCAATACCCTGTTGCGGAATTGTGTCGAAAGGCAAGCTGTTTATGAACGGCTCCCCCGTCAATTGGAGCCCGACATGCCCGCTCGCACTCTGCTGTCTTCCGAGCAACGCACCCGGCTGTTTGCCATCCCAGCCGATTCCGCCGAGCTGGTCCGCCATTACACACTCGGCACGGAAGACCTCGCGCTGATCCGCACGAAGAGGCGATCGATCAACCGGCTCGGATTCGCCACCCAGTTATGCCTCCTACGATATCCAGGTCTCGGCCTGGGACCCGCCGAGCAACCGCCAGAAGCCATGATCGCTTTCGTGGCCCATCAACTCGGCCTGCCGCCCGCCGTGTTCGCCGACTATGCGCGGCGAGATCAAACCCGCCGCGAGCATGCGGTCGAGTTGCAAAGATACCTGCGACTGCGGAGCTTCGGTTTGGCCGACTGGCGAACCTGTCTCCGCGTTGGCGCTGATGCGGCATGGGCCACGGATCGCGGCGAACCCATTGTCATGGCGATGCTCGCCCATCTACGTGCGAAAGACGTTCTGCTTCCCTCGCCGGCGGTGCTGGAACGAATCGGGCTGGTTGCGCGGGCTCGGACGCGAAAGAAGACCTTCGAGGTGCTCGCGGCCGGAATGTCCGACACGGAGCGTGATACACTCGCGGGGCTGCTGATCGTCGATCCGGCGTTGCGCCGGTCCCGCTTCGCCTGGCTGCGGGATTATTCGGAGTTCTCCCGCACCCTCCAACGTCGTCGCGCTGCTGGATCGCCTCGAATACGCGCGAGGACTGGCAGTCGACACAACCCGAGCCGGGCGCATCCACGCCACCCGCCTCGCCCGGTTGATCGACGAAGGGGCGATCATGACCGCTCCGCACATCGCCGATCTCGAACCCGCGCGGCGCCTGGCGATCCTCGTTGTCCAGGCCGCGAGCCTCGAAACCCGGCTCGCCGATGCCACGCTCGCCATGTTCGAGAAATACATGGGCATCTTGTTCAGCCGGGCACGGAACCGCGACGAGCGGCGCTTCCAGGCGACACGGCGCGATGTCGCAAGGGCACTGATCCTGTTCCGCCGCACCATCGCCGCCCTCCGCCACGCGAAGGAAGCCGGAGAGGACGGCGTCGCCGTTGTCGAACGCGAGGTCGGCATGGCTCAACTCGACGGTGTGCTGCCCGTCATCGGAGCGGTCGCCGACGTGGCGGATCAGGACATCCTGGTCACGGCGGCCGAACGATATTCGGTGCTGCGCCGCTTCAGCCCACGCTTCCTCGCCGCGTTCGACTTCCGGTCGAACACGCCGCACGATCCGGTGCTCGCGGCCGTCGAACTCCTCCGGACGATGGATCGCGACGGCACCCGCGCATTGCCCAAACGGCCGCCGTCGTCCTTCCTGCCGCCGCAGTGGCGCAGGTTGATCTTCGCGAACGGCGCGGCGGATCGACGACTCTACGAAACGGCGGTCCTCGCTACGCTGCGCGAGCGTCTGAGGGGCAGCAACATTTGGGTCGTAGGTAGTCGCGACTATCGGGCGTTCGAAAACTACCTGCTACCCGCCGAGGCCGCGCGGGACACGGGAATCGACGGCGAGGCCGATCCCGGTCGCTACATCGCCACCCGCACCGCGGCATTGCGCGAGCGCCTGACGTTCGTGGCCGAACGCGCCGCGCGCGGCGACCTCGACGGGGTCGAGATCGAGGACGGCAAGTTGTTCATCGCCCGCACCCCGCCCACCGTCCCCGAGGCGGCGCGCGATCTGGCGCTGCGATTGAATGGGATGCTGCCACGCGTGCGGATCACCGAGGTGTTGAGCGATGTCGATGCATGGACCGGATTCGCGGACAGGTTCGTGCATCTGCGCACCGGCAATCCCGCCGCCGACAAAGCCGCGCTGCTGGCGGCGGTGCTCGCCGACGGCACCAATCTCGGCCTGGCCCGCATGGCCGACGCGTCGCGCGGGCTCGGCTATTATCACCTCGTGAACGTGGCGCAGTGGCACATCGGCGATGACAATTACGTCGCCGCTCGTGCCGCCATCATCGACGCACACCACAGGCACCCCATGGCAGCGATCTGGGACGACGGAACGACCTCGTCGTCGGACGGCCAATACTTCCGGGCCGGAGGCCGCGCCGGAGCTGGCGGATCGGTGAACGCCAAATACGGCATCGACCCCGGTGCCGTTATCTACACGCACGTCTCCGGCCATTACGGGCCATTTTACACTCGGGTCATTTCGGCGACGATGAGCGAGGCGCCCTACGTGCTCGACGGGCTGTTACATCATGTCCACCAGACCGATCTTCGTATTTCCGAGCACTACACCGACACCGCCGGAGCAACCGATCACGTGTTCGGCCTCTGCCATCTGTTGGGCTATCGGTTCGCTCCAAGGATTAAGGATCTGAAGGATCGCAAGCTCTACACGGTCGAGAAACCCGGTACCTGGCCGCTGCTCGCGCCATTGATCGGCGACACCGTCGAAACGGCGGTAATCCTCGGACAGTGGACAGAACTCATGCGGCTAAAAGCTTCCATCGAGGCCGGCGTGATCGTTCCCTCCCTCATTCTGCGCA
>CAWCDM010000020.1:0-38360 GCA_963794185.1 uncultured Alphaproteobacteria bacterium
AACCAGGGCCGTATACGCATGGCGGCTTACGCCGTGACCGTCTGCATCGTCGCCGCCTGGATTCTCGGCGGCTACTGGTACGTCAACTACTACTACGCCGAGAAGGCGATCATCCTGAAAGGGCCGTGGCCGTTCGCCCATAATCTGTTCATGGAGACGAAAGAGCATCTGTTCTTCATTCCATTGATCCTCGCGCTTTATCTGCCGATCGTCGCAACCCGCAAGCTTGCATCGAATGCGGCCGCGCGAACGATGGTGATGGTGGTGGCCACGTTCATCATTCTCAACGGCCTGGCGATCGAGGGTGCCGGCGCAATCATCAACTACGGTGCGAAGGTCGCCTTCATCCATACCGGCCAAAAGGGAGCCGAATAATGTCAAGCACAGTGCAGCGCGGTGTCGGCATCGACGCCGCGGCGAGCGAGGGGACAGGCGCGCGGATCGGGCTGCTTGACGGCGCGGCCGCGGCATTCGGCGTCTCCGCGGCTATTGCCATCGTGTTCAACACGGTCCTTGCCTGGATCAAGGATGCCTACGATCCGCTGAACAGCTTCATGGCAGCGCTGACCGGACACCATTGGATCACCCATGGCCTCGCCGACATCGCTGTCTTCGCGGTCGTCGGCGCGGTGCTGATGCGGCGCCACGTCAGCATGGACGGCACCAGGCTCGCATGCCTGGTCGGGGGTGCGGTGATCGTGGGGGGCGGCGGCCTGGCACTCTGGTTCGTGCTGGTCTGAGGCATTTTCCTGCTCGCCGGGAGTAGTCGGCAAACAGGTGCTGTGCTCTCTCGGCCTGGCGATCCCGTTCGTCGAGTCGCTGACGCTGGTGGTCATCCTGACGATCTTCCCTGTGAGTTTCGGCAACACCGCCACGGCAACGAATGCCGCGCTCACCAACGACCTGCTGCGTTCGCAGGCCGACAGCGGACGCGCGTTCGCCTTCATGGTGCTCGGCGGCAACGTATTCGGACTGCTCGCGCCGATCGTCACCGGCTACATCGTGCAGGCGACCGGCAGCTTCTCCTCGGCCTTCATGCTGGCGGGCGGGTTGGCGCTGGTCGGTGCGGTTGTGTCGTTCACGCTGACCCGGCACACGCTGGGCGAGGAAACGCCGGTCGCGGTCGGGATGGCACGCGCGGCCGGCTGAGCCGCGACCGGCTATTCCGCCTTTGCCCCGGTCGGCGCTGCTACAGACGGCGACTGCAACGCCTGTTGCGCCACGATCTCGTGCCAAAGCCGGAGGACGCTGTGCATCGTGGCCTCGGCGACCAGACAGCGCCCCAGATTGTCCAGCGCATAGAACGCAGCCTCGGGCTCGCCGCGCACGCGCCTGAGTGCGTCGGTCAGCAGGTCCAGGCACTCGATCACCTGGGCTGGCGCATGCAGCCTGGCGTGCCGCTGGATGTCGGCGACGGTGAACGCGCGCAGGCCATGCACCGGCACGCCGGCAGCTTCACGTCCCAGCTCGAAGAAGACGCTGACCACCGGCAGTACGCCTTGCACCAGCGACAGGATGTCCCGCGCCTCCTCGACATTGCAGCCGATCAGCGGCGGCGTTGCCGGGGGGGCATGGTCCTGCAACGGATGCATCCCGAGCGCGCGGACGATCTCCTGCTCGAGCCAGCGGCGCACCTCGGGCGGTGCGGCGCGGATCTCTTCCACCGAAAGCGTTATGCCGGCCATGACCTGTTCTCCTTCGTCGTGCCTGTAGGGCGGCGTCATGGACGGTCCGCCGGCAGGCCGCATTGATCCGGATCAAACGTTCCGACGGTTCGGCAGCGTCTCAGGATTGACGCCGTAGCCCGGGTCCAGCACGCCGTCGAACAGTTCCAGCATGTTTTTCGCAGCCCGGATCGACATCTTCTCATTGCATTCGATCGGCGCGGCGGCGTTGTGCGGGCTCAGCACCACGTTGGGGAGCTTGAGCAGCGGATTGGCGGGATCCGGCGGCTCGCGCAATTGCACGTCGAGCCCGGCCGCTTCCAGCCGCCCGGACGACAGCGCCTCGATCAGCGCCGCTTCGTCCACCAGCGGGCCGCGCGCGGCATTGATCAGCCACGCCGACGGCTTCATCAGGCCGAGCATCTCACGGTTGATCATGTGGCGCGTGTCCTCGCCGAGCGGACAATGCAGGGTCAGCACGTCGATCTCCGGCAGTGCCGCGGCGATATCGGTGACCGGCGTGTAGCCATCGGCGGCGATGCGCGGCACCGGGAAGGCGGGATCGCGCACCATCACGTTCATGCCGAACGCCGTGCACAGGCGGGCGACGCGGGTGCCGATGCGGCCATAGCCGACCACCAGGATGGTGCGGCCGGCGAGTTCGCCCATCGGGCGGCCCTCGCGCAGACATCCATCGGCCGGCGCGCACCGAGGCATCCATCTCGATGGTGCGCCGCGCCACCGCGAGCAGCAGCATCAGCGTGTGCTCGGCGACCGACAGATCGTTGCCGCCGTTGGTCACGCCGACCACGATGCCGCGGCGCGTGCAGGCCGGGATGTCCACAGTGTCGTAGCCGACGCCGAAGCGCGAGACGATGCGCAGGTCGGGGGAGTGCGAGAGCAGCGCTTCGTCGACCTCTTCGAGCCCGACCAGGACGGCGTGCCCACCCGGCATGGCAGCGGCAAGTTCAGCCTGGGTCGGGCGGTTGAGCGTGCGGACGGTGACGTCGCTGCGCGATTCCAACAGGGCCATGCCGGTGGGGTGCAGCGGGCGACATAAAATCACTGTGGGCATATGGAACCTTCTCCGCTCCGTAAGGTTTGATGCTGCTTCGGTCCGGCCGTCGGCGCAAGCTGCGTTCTGCAAGATGACGATTGTGTTTCCGCCAGGCTATGCTCTTGAGAATGTCGGCAACATGGGTATCTGTACCGCTAGTGCGGCAGCTGAGGAGATAGACCATGGCCAACCCATTCGTGCACGTGGAACTTGCAACCACCGACGTCGCCAAAGCGAAATCGTTCTACCAGTCTCTGTTCGATTGGACACTGAAGGACGAGGACATGGGCGGCGGAATGACCTACACGATGATCGGCGTCGGCGAGGGCACCGGTGGCGGCATGATGAAGCATCCGATGCCGGAAAAGGGATCGGCGTGGCTGCCCTACGTGCTTGTCGATGACATCGCAGCCGCGACCGCCAAGGCAAAATCGCTCGGCGCCACTATCATCAAGGACGTAACCGAGGTGATGGGAGCCGGCGCGCTGTCCATTTTCGTGGATCCTACCGGTGCGGTGCTTGGCCTGTGGCAGCCCAAGGCCAGGTAAGCGCCACACAGCGGCCGCATCGCTCTCGCGGCGACGAGGCCGCTGCCTGACCGGTTACTTGTCCAGCCAGAATATATCCTCCCGCACCACATCGTAAACGCCGAAATAGTCGTACGGATTGTAGCCCTTCACATAATTCCACCACACGTCGTTGATCTGCTCCCAGCAGAGCGGCAGCACCGGCGGGTCCTGTTCCATGATGGCTTCGGCCTGCCGGATCAGTACCAGACGCTTGGCGGGGTCGAACTCGGCGTCGATCTTGTCGGCCACGGCATTGAACTTCGGGTTGTCCCAGAACGAATAGTTCTGCGGGCCCCCGGTGCGATACCAGGCGTTGAAGTAGTCCGAGGGATCCAGCAGCGTCGACACGATGGCTCCGATGCACAGGTCAAAATGGCCGGTCGCGGCGTCGTCGAACCAAACAGACTCAACCACCGTCCGCAGGTTGCACTGCACTTTGATGCCTTCCTGCAGCATGGCCTGCATGGCCTGCGCCCAGAGCTTGAAGCTGGCGACATCACGCACCATGAAGTCGAGCCCCTTGATGCCGTCGGCGTAGCCGGCGGCGGCCATCAGCGCCTGCGCCTCCTTGACGGCGGCAGTCGGATCCTCCTGGTAACCGATCTCCTTGAACAGGTCCGGCGTCGGCGTGGCGAATTCCGAGAACGGATAGATGAAGCCGCCGACGCGCATCGGCGCGACGTCCTTGGTCACATCGACCAGTACATGGCGGTCCAATGCCAGATGGAACGCCCGACGCACGCGCGGGTCGTCGAACGGCTTCTTCTTGTCATTGGTCCAGGTTCCCTGGATCACGCTCTGGTTGAAGGCCGTCGTGGACATCCCGGGCGTCGCCTTGGCCTTGCGCGCGGTCACCGGATCCACGATGCGCGCGTAGTCCACCCTGTTGGACAGAATCGCCGCGCCCAGTTCGGGCGAGAACGGGATGAGATTGTAGAACTCGATGCCGTCCAGGTATGGCAGGCCTTTGTTCCAGTAGTCCTTGTTCTTCTCCACGACCCAGACCTCGTTCTCGACCCTTCGCACGGTCTTGTACGGACCGGTCCCCGGAATGTTCGGGATCTTGCGCAGATTGTAGTTGTTCTCCTCAAGGGTCTGCTTGCGCACGATGCCATTCCAGCCGCTGGCGATCGCCGCCATCATGAAATTGGTCGAACGCGGCGCGGACAGTTTGAATTCAACGGTATACTTGTCGCGGGCGTTGATCTCGCCGACCGCCTTGAACAGGGTGCTGCGGGGAATGCTGACGCCCTGCGGCGGCTTGGCGATCCGGTCGAACGTCGCCTTCACGTCATCGGCCGTCAGCTCCGCGCCGTCGTGGAAAAGCACCCCCTTGCGGAGGAAGAACGTATAGGTCTTGCCGTCCTTCGAAATCTCCCAGCTGTGCGCCAGGTCCGGGATCAGCGTCTTGCCGCTGTCGCGTGGATCATGTCGGATCAGATTGTCGAACATGCACCCCTGCGTGCCGAGATTGCCGACCGTCCCCGACTGATGGAAGTCGAAGTGCGGCGGACGGTTCAGGATGCCGACGCGCAGCACGCCGCCGTGCTTCGGGTTCGGCTCCGGCGCCGCGAGCTGGAATTTCGAGCCATCGTATTCGTTGGGGATGTCCGCCAGGGCTCGGCCGGCGTTCAGCCCATAGGCGCCGGCCAACGCGGCGGCGCTGCCCTGCAGAAATCCTCGGCGGGTCCACCACCGCTTTTCGATGTTCGAATCGGTCATTGCTTTTTGGCTCCCTGTGACGCTTCGTTGTGTTTATGACTTGTCCATCCAGAAGGTGTCCTGTCGACACACATCGTAGGCGCCGAAGTAGTCGTCCGGACGCAGCCCCTTGACGTAGTCGTACCAGACGTCGTCGATCTTCTCCCACGCGACCGGCAGGAGCGGCGGGTCCTGCTCGAAGATGGCTTCCGACTGCCGGATCAGCGCCTGCCGTTTCACGGGATCCACCTCGCGGTCGATCTGCCCGATCAGCTCATCGACCTTTGGGTTGCTGTAGGATGAGTAGTTCTGCGGTCCGCCGGTGTGGTACCATGCGTTGAAGTAGTCGGACGGATCCAGCAGCGTCGAGACCACTGCGCCGATCGCCAGGTCGAAATGGCCGTTGGCGATATCGTCGAACCACACCAATTCCACCACATAGCGCAGATTGCAGGTGATGTTCAGCGTCTGCTGCAGCATCGCCTGGATTGCCTGCGACCAGACATGGTAGCTGGCAAGGTCGCGGACCAGGTAGTCCAGCCCCTGGATGCCCTTCGGGTAGCCGGCGGCCGCCATCAGTGCCTTTGCTTCCTGCTCGGCGGCCGTCGGGTCGTCCTGATAGCCGAGCTGCTTGACCAGCTCGGCTTTTGGCGTGGCGAGATCGGAGAACGGATACATGAAGCCGCCGATCTGCATCGGCGCCACGTCCTTGATCGCCTCGATCAAGGTCGGGCGGTCGAGTGCCAGATGCATGGCGCGCCGCACCCGCGGATCGGCGAGCGGCTGTTTCTTCGTATTGGTATAGGTCGCATGAATGACGCTCTGGTTGAACGACGAGACCTTCATCCCCTTTGTCGCCTGTGCCTTCTTGAAGGTCACCGGATCGGTCACGCGAGCATAGTCGACACGACCGGACAGGATCCCCGAGCCGAGCTCGGGTGAGAACGGCACCAGGTTGTAGAACTCGATGCCGTCGAGATACGGCAGGCCCTTGTTCCAGTAGTCCTTGTGCTTTTCGACCACCCAGAGCTCGTTCTCCACCCTGCGGACCGTCTTGAACGGACCCGTGCCCGGGTACGACGCGACCTTGCGCAGGTTGTAGTTGTTGTCCTCCAGCGTCTTCTTGCGCACGATGACGTTCCACCCGCTGGCGATCGCCGCCATGATGAAGGATGGCGGGCGCGGCTCGGACAGCTTGAACTCGATGGTGTATTTGTCCGGCGCGTTGACCTCGGCCACCGCCCTGAACAGGATGCTGCGCGGAATGCTGATGCCCTGCGGCGGCCATATGATGCGGTCAAACGTGGCCTTCACATCGTCGGATGTCAGGTCTGCGCCGTCATGGAACTGCACGCCCTGCCGCAGGTAGAACGTATAGGTCTTGCGGTCCTTCGATATGTCCCAGCTGTGCGCCAGGTCGGGGATGACGGCCTTGCCGCCATCGCGCGGATCCCGCCGGATCAGGTTGTCGAACATGCACCCCATGGAGCCGAGGTTGTTGTATGTCCCGGACTGGTGCAGATCGAAGTGTGGCACGCGGTTGGTGATCCCCATGCGCAGCACGCCGCCATATTTCGGGTTCGGATCGGGCGCCGCGAGCTTGAACGCCTTGCCGTCGAACTGGTCGGGGATGTCGGCAAGCACCGCGCGCGGAAACAATCCGTAGGCACCAGCCGCCAGGGCCGCTCCGGCACCCAGAAAACCACGGCGGCCCAACCACGCGCGCGCGTCATGCTGACTTTTCATTAGGCCTTCACTCCCTTGAGGCTTTTCAGAGGGGCCGTTGGCGTGCTGTGATAGTCCACGCAATCGGCGCCGTTTGAAGAAAGATAACACGCCGGAATCTTGGGAGTCACGTCTTGAGTGAAGTTCGATCGGCTGTTCGCGGAACCTCGGTCCCCGCCACGGCGTCAGCCGGGCCGCTGTTGGAGATCGACAATCTCCGGACGCACTTTTTTACGCCCGCCGGTGTCGTGCGTGCGGTGGACGGCGTGTCCTACAACCTGCGCAACGGCGAGACTTTGGGCGTTGTCGGCGAGTCCGGTTGCGGCAAGAGCGTTACCGCTCTCTCCATCCTGCGCCTCGTCGCCAACCCGCCAGGCCGCATCGTCGGCGGCGCGGTCCGCTTCGAGGGCACCAATCTGCTGGCCCTGACCGAGAAGGCGATGGAGGGCATTCGCGGCAATGACATCTCGATGATCTTCCAGGAGCCGATGACGTCATTGAATCCGTTGCTGACCGTGGGCCGTCAGATCAGCGAGGCCGTCGTGCTGCACCAGGGACTGTCGCGTCACGATGCGATGGACAAGTCCATAGAGATGCTGCGCCGCGTGCACATCCCCGAGGCGGAGACCCGGGTGCACGCATATCCTCACCAGCTTTCCGGTGGCATGCGCCAGCGCGTGATGATCGCCATGGCATTGTCGTGCAATCCGAAGGTCCTGATCGCCGACGAACCCACCACCGCGCTGGATGTGACCATACAGGCGCAGATACTCGACCTTATGCGCGAACTGCAGGACACGCTCGGCACCGCGATCATCCTGATCACCCATGATATGGGCGTTGTCGCCGAGACCGCCGACCGCGTGGTGGTGATGTACGCCGGCAGGAAGGTGGAAGAGGCGAGCGTCGATGACCTGTTCGAGCGACCGGGGCATCCCTATACGCTGGGTCTGTTGGGATCCATTCCCCATATCGATGCCGCGGCGCGCAGTGGCGCCCGTCGCGCGCGGCTGACCGAGATCAGGGGCATGGTTCCCTCGCTGTTCAACCTGCCGCAGGGCTGCAGCTTCGCACCGCGCTGCAGCTTTGCCACCGACGCGTGTCGCGCGGCGTTTCCACCGTTGCTGCAACACCGACCCGGACATTGGATCGCCTGCTGGCATGCCGACCGCCTGCTCGGAACAGCACCATGAGCCCGCTGCTGGAGGTCCGCGATCTCAAGAAGCATTTCCCGGTCTACAAAGGCGTGTTCTCGCGCATCTCCGGCCAGGTCTACGCGGTCGATGGCGTTTCGTTCCAAATCGAGCGCGGCGAGACCCTCGGCCTGGTCGGCGAGAGCGGCTGCGGGAAATCGACCGTCGGCAGGACCCTGCTCAAGCTGCTGGAACCGACCGACGGGAAGATCATCGTCAACGGCAACGACATCACGCACCTGGATAAGGCGCAGATGTTCCCTTATCGGGAGCAGATGCAGATGATCTATCAGGATCCCTATGCGTCGCTCAATCCGCGCATGTCGTCCGGCCAGATCGTCGGCGAGCCGTTGACGATCCATAAGGTGGCCGCGGGCGAGGAACGTCGAGGATCGGGTCGCGGCCCTGTTCGAGCGGGTCGGCCTGCGCCCCGAGCTGATGAACTCCTATCCGCACGAGTTTTCCGGTGGCCAGCGCCAGCGCATCGGCATCGCGCGCGCCCTGGCGCTGAGCCCGGAACTCGTCATCGGCGACGAACCGGTGTCGGCGCTCGACGTGTCCATCCAGGCGCAGATCATCAACCTGCTGATGGACCTGCAGGACGAATTCAAGCTGTCCTATCTGTTCGTTGCGCATGACCTTGCGGTGGTCGAGCACATCAGCCATCGCGTCGCGGTGATGTATCTCGGCCGCATCGTCGAGATGACCGACAAGACAACGCTGTTCGAGATGCCGCTGCATCCATATACCGAGGCGCTGCTTGCGGCGGTGCCGATCCCGAAGGCGCGTTCGCGGCGGCGCAACCGCGTCATTCTGACGGGCGACGTGCCGAGCCCGATCAATCCGCCGTCGGGCTGTCACTTCCATACGCGCTGCCTCTACGCCATGGAGCGCTGTCGCCACGAGGCGCCAGCACTGCGCGAAGTGCAGACCGGGCACTGGCCGCATGCCATTTGCACGACGGCGGCGTGAGGTTTCCGTTGGCGAGGAGCTGGCGGGTAAACCGACGCCTGCTCTTCGTTTTCGTGGTCAGGCTTGGTCTGAAATCGTCATTCCCGCGAAGGCGGGAACCCCGTGAACCGGGACTGACGTGCGCTGCCGCCCTGGGTTCCCGCTTTCGCGGGAATGACACGATTGTCGGGGAAATGCCAAGAAACGAGTTGCCGCCCGCACTCACGCTATTACCGCACCGCCCCGCGCAGCCGCGGATCCAGTATGTCGCGGATGCCGTCGCCCAGCAGGTTGAACGCCAGCACGGTGATGGTGATGGCAAGGCCGGGGAACAGCACCAGCCACCACGGCGGCACCAGGCCCGCGTTCAGCGAGTCCGCCAGCATGTTGCCCCAGGTCGGCATCGGCGGCGGGATGCCAACGCCGAGGAACCCCAGCGCCGCCTCGATGATGATCGCCACACCGAGATGGGTCGTCGCCAGGATCAGGTAGGGCGCCACGCACTGCGGCAGGATGTGCTGCGCCATCATGCGCAGATGCGATGCGCCGAGCCCACGCGCCGCCTCGACATACGACATCTCCTTCAGCGACAGCACCACCGCGCGGATGACGCGGCCGCCGAACGGTATTCGCGTGATGGCGATCGCCACGATCACGGTGCCCATTCCGGCGCCGAGCGCCATCGCGATCGCCATCGCCAGTATGAGATCGGGAAACGATTGCATGAACTCGATGAGGCGCTGGCTGATGATGTCGAAGCGCCCGCCGAAATAGCCGCTCGCCAATCCCCACAATGCGCCCACCGTGGTGCCGAGCAGCACCGCTCCGAACGCCACGGTCAGCGACGCGCGGCTGCCGTAGATCACCCGGCTGAGCGTGTCGCGGCCGATCTGGTCGGTGCCGAAGTAGTGCGGCGGCTCAGGCGGCTTGCTCATGCGCCGGAAGTCGGACTTCAGCGGCTCGTACGGCACCGAGCACGGGCGCGGCGACGGCCATGAAGATGATGCCCGCCGCGATGCAGCCCCACACCGCCGACATCGGCGAGCGTCGCGCAAAGGTTCGCAGCGCACGTCCGGCCCGACGCAGCCACGAAGCCTCGACGGCCCGTGGACGCGGCTGTACCGGAAACGCGGTGTCAGGCTGGGTGACGCTCATTGATAGCGAATCCTCGGATCGAGCCAGGCGATGGTGAGATCCACCAGAATGTTCAGCAGCACGAAGACGACGGCGTAGAGGAACACCAGGTTCTGCATGACGAAGACGTCGCGCTCGCTGACCGCGGTGTACATGGCGTAGCCGAGCCCGGGCGTGCCGAACGCGCGTTCCACGGGGATCGAGCCGGCCAGCACGAAGCCGAGCAGAATGCCCGACAAGGTGATCACCGGCAGCAACGCATTGGGCAGCGCGTGCAGGCTGATCACCAGGCGGCCGCTCAGTCCCTTGGCGCGTGCGGTGCGCACGTAATCCTCGCGGACCACCTCCAGCAGGCTGGAGCGCGCCATGCGCGCGATGTAGGCCGCCTGCCCCAGACCCAGCACGATGGCCGGCCCGATGACGATCTGCAGGTTAGCCCACGGGTCGACAAACAGCGACACGTTGGCCAGCGGCGCCCGGTAGCCGAACCAGAACAGCAGGCCGAGCACGATCAGCATGCCGACCCAAAAGCCCGGCACCGCGAGGAACAGGATGCTGAGAAACCGCGAGACGTTATCGCTCAGGCTGTTGGGGCGCAGCGCGCTGACGATCGCCACCGGAATGCCGACGATCCACGACAGCACCACTGACAGCAGGGCGATTTCCCCGGTCAGCGGACCGCGTCGCAGGATCATGTCGGCAACGTTTTCCGACCGGAAGAACGATTTGCCGAAGCTGCCGCTGGCGATTTCGCCGACCCAGCGCAGATATTGCACCACCAGCGGGTCGCTCAGCCCAAGCTCCGCCATGTAGCCGGCGCGCTGCTCCGCGGTCAGCTTGGTGAAGCCTTCAGGGCCGAAGATGGCAACCAGCGGGTCGCCGGGCAGGACCCGCATCACGACGAACACGACGATCGACACGCCAATGACGGTGACCGCACCGAAGGCCAGGCGACGCATGATATAGCTGTACATACCGTTTGACCGCAGGTTATACGGCTTGGACGTTCGGCTTTGTTGACATGCCAGACTGAGGGCCGCGGCGACGGGGAAGTCAAGGCCAAGTGTCACCCGCGCAATGCGCCTGCGGCTAGCGTGCCCACGTTGAGTCCAGCCAAACCGCCGCTTGCACCCAGTCCTCCGACGCGGTATAGGTAGGACAATGTTCTGTGGCATGCGCCTCGTCTGTCGGACTGCCCGCGTTGTTGCGCGTGGCTCCGCATGCCTGCTGGCCCTCGGCCTCCTCCTTCGACTTAGCCGCCCCTGAGCGTCTCGCCGGGTCGCTGAACGCCGGCATCGCTCAGGGGGTACCCTGAGGCTATTGTCGTGCAATCATCCCGAGGACCCGACCCCAATGAGCATCGAACACCCAGCTTCGGCAAGCTGGACGACGACCGCATCATCATCTTCGACACCACGCTGCGCGATGGCGAGCAGTCGCCCGGCTTCTCGATGAACATCACCGAGAAGATCCGCATGGCCGAGGCGCTGACCGAGCTGGGCATCGACGTGATGGAGGCCGGCTTTCCGATCGCCTCGATCGGCGACTACGAGAGCGTCAAGGCGATCGCCGAAAGCATCGGCCAGCGCGACGACAGCCCGGTGATCTGCGGCCTGGCGCGCTCCGGCCGCGAGGACATCCTGCGCGCCGCCGATGCGCGTGCGGGCGGCGAAGCGCAAGCGCATCCACAGCTTCCTTCCACCAGCCCGCTGCACATGAAGTACAAGCTGCGGATGGAGCCCGACGAGGTGCTGCAGGCGGTGACCGACAGCGTCGACGCTGGCGCGCCAGTACACCGACGATGTCGAGTGGTCGGCCGAGGACGGCACGCGCACCGATCCCGACTTCCTGTGCCGCTGCTGCGAGGCGGCGATCCGCGCCGGCGCCACCACGATCAACATCCCCGACACCGTGGGCTACGCGCTGCCCGAGGACATGGAGCGCATCTTCACCATGGTGCGCACGCGGGTCCCGGGCGCCGACAAGGTCGTGCTGTCGACGCACAACCATAACGACCTGGGGCTGGCGGTCGCCAACACGCTGGCGGCGATCCGTGCCGGCGTGCGGCAGGTGGAGTCCACCATCAACGGCATCGGCGAGCGCGCCGGCAATGCCTCGCTGGAAGAGGCGGTGATGGCGATCCGCACGCGCAACGACGCCATCCCTTTCAAGAACAACATCAAGACGCCGAACATCCTGCGCGTATCGAAACTGCTTTCCACCATCACCGGCTTCGACGTGCAGCCCAACAAGGCGATCGTCGGGCGCAACGCGTTCGCCCATGAGGCAGGCATCCACCAGGACGGCGTCCTGAAGCACGCCGGCACCTACGAGATCATGCTGCCGGAGAGCGTCGGCTGGCAGAAATCCAGCCTGGTGATGGGCAAGCATTCCGGCCGCGCGGCATTCCGCGACAAGCTGAAGACGCTGGGCTACGCGATCGGCGACAACCAGCTCAACGATGCGTTCCGCCGCTTCAAGGACCTGGCCGACCGCAAGAAGGTGGTGTGGGACGAGGACATCGTGGCGCTGGTGGATGACGAGGTGATGCGCGACCATCAGCGCATCCGGTTCGTCTCGCTCGACCTGCGCGCCGGATCGAAGTCGCCGCCGCGTGCCGAGATGGAGTTGGAGGTGGACGGTGTGGTGAAGTCCGCCACGTCAAGCGGCGACGGCCCGGTGGATGCGACGTTCAAGGCGATCCAGCAGATCTTTCCGCACACCGCGAATCTGGTGCTGTTCTCGGTCGGCGCGGTGACCGAGGGCACCGACGCTCAGGCGAAGGTTACGGTGCGGCTGGAGGAGAACGGCAAGATGGTGGATGGGCAGGGCGCCGATACCGACACCATCGTCGCATCGGCCCGCGCCTATATACACGCGCTCAACAAGCTGCTGGTCAAGCGGGTGCGGACGGAGCCGCAGGCACTCTCGGCGTAGAGCGTCATCGGGATAACTGGCGCCACCCAGAGCGCGCGTCGGATTACCCCGTTATCGCCAACCGAGCATGCCCCGGCGAAGGCTGGGGATCGGCAGCGACGCCCTTCTTTGCTGCGATCAGTAAATCGAGCGGGGAGACGCCTCACGGCGCCCCCCTGTCACACCACCGGACGTATGGATCGCGTGTCGGCCTGAGTTGGCACCGCGATGCAGAGCGGTCTCTGCGCCGCCGGGCCGCGGCGCCCGGTCAGGGCGCGATGCCGAGAAGGCGCGCCGCGGTTCCGCCGAGGATGGCGATCCGCTCGTCGTCGGTGAGGCCCGGTGTGTTGAGCACGAGATCGACCTCGGTGCTGGTCCACGGGAACGGGTAGTCGGTGCCGATCATGATCTGGCCCGGACCGGTTTCCGCGATCAGGTGGCGCAACGCCTCGGGCGTGAAAATGATCGTATCGAAGTAGAGTTGACCGTCGCGCAGATAGGCAGTGGGGTTCTTCCTGGGCAATGGGCCGACCCGGTCGGGGAAGCAGCGGATCACCGCGTCGGACCGGTTGGCGTAGGACGGCAGGAAGCCGCCGCCATGCGCGGCACAGATCTTGAGCCCGGGAAAGCGATCGAGCGTGCCCTCGAAGATCAGGTGCGACAGGGCAATGGTGGTCTCCAGCGGATTGCCGATCGTGTTGGTCAGCAGGCCGCTGCCGGCGAGCCGGCCGCTTGGCTCCAGTTCGCGCGTGCCGAGCGGGTGCATGAAGACGAGAACGCCGAGTTCCTCGCACTTGGCCCAGAACGGATGGAACCTGGGGTTGGCCAGTTCCTCGCCGGCGACGCTGCCGCCAACGCCGACGCCGCGGAAGCCGAGCGTCTTGACCGCGTAGTCCACCTGTTCCGCGGCGAGATCGGGATGCTGCAGGGCCGCGGTCGCGAAGGCGACGAAGCGGTCCGGACTGGCCGCGCAGAATTCCACCAGGGTTTCGTTCTGGATCTTTATCAGCTGGGCGGCGGCATCGCGGTCGGCGCGGTACCAGTAGGGGTTGATGCTCAGCGCCTCGACGTCGATGCCCTGTGCGTCCATCGCGGCGATCCGTGTGCTGGTATCGTGCATCAGGAGGCCCGGCGCTTCGAGCGGATGGTTGATCACGGCAGCAGCCGCCGGAACGATGCAGTGCGCGTGAATGTCGATGGTCTTGATGCGCTTACCGTTGATGACGGTCTCGCGGCGGCGGGTCTGGGGTTGTTGTCCTGACGGCGGTGCGGAGGTTGCCATCGCACAGGGGATGAAGGCGATGGCGGATAGGGCGCCGGCGAGCAGGTCTCCGGTTAAGGGCATTTTCGTTCCTCCGTTATGTTTTGGCGTCAGCCTGGCGCAAGCGGCGCGTGCAGGCGGGTTCCCTTACAGATGATGCCGCCGCGATCTCCTGGCGTGACGCCGCCGTAGCATTCGGCAAACACCGGCGGCAGTTTCCGTGCGCCCGGCGGGGCGAGCCACAGGCGCAACAGATGACGCTTGCGCTCGGCCTCGGGCCAGTCCTCGTAGCCCGTGCGGGCGTGCAGGATCGTGTGATTGTGCAGGAACTGGATGTCGCCCGGCATGAAATTCATGTCGAGGCGCAATTCCGGATCGCCTGCCAGTTCGCCAAGCATGTCGAGCGCTTCGATGTCCTCGGCCGTGAGCCGCCGCGCTTCCGGAAACCGCTGCGACGATCCGATATGCAGCCGGGAATACAGCACCGAGAGGGCGCCGGCATGCTCGTTGAACACCGGTGCCTCGTAGAACGGCGCCTTGCCTTCCGGCACCTCGCCGCGCCGGTCGACGGGGAACGGCTGATACAGCCGCTCCAGCAGATCTGGCCGACGCGCCAGCATGACATTGTGCACCGCCATCGAACTGGCGATCGCCGAAAGCCCGCCCGACTTCGCACGCTTCAGGCACAGCAGCGCCACGACATCGCAGCGATCGATGTGGAAGTTCTGGCGCTCCGAGGTCGCATAGCTGCGCAGATTTGGATTGGTTGCGCTGCTGCCGCCTAGATCGTAGATGTGCCCGAGCAGATGCCCCTTGGAGTTCTGCGAACGGGCACTGCCGAAATACGTGCCGATGCCCCAATAGGCTGCGGCACTCTCCGCGATCGGCCGATCCTCGACTGGCACGCCCCGCAGCAGGACAAAGCCACGGCCGTCGAGCACCTCGGCGCGCAGGCGGTCGAGCACCGGCCCGAGTGTCGGCAGCGGGAAGTCCTCACGGCGGATATCGGCGACATCGAGGCCACGCGCCTGCACCGACGCCAACGCCGTTTCGATCTCGGCAATTTCAGATGGTGACAAGCGGTAGCTCCACTCCGCCTCACGCCCCCGCATATCCGCGGCAGACCAGGCCGAGGGGCCTTCGATCGGCCGTCGCAAGGGTGCGGGTCGCGCCGGGGTCATGATATGTGCGTCGGTAGCGGACATTGGGATACACCTTCGTGTCTCGGCCGGGCGGCAGAGGAGAATCAGCAGGCACAGCATACCCAGGCGCAGCACCGTCGGCTATCGGCGCTTCTGCGTTGGCGGTCACGATCGCAGGCTATCGACCCGCCTGATCACTGAATTGACAGCATCATGGGCACGTCGCGCCGGTCCGGGCAGGTCATGATGCCGTCATAGGCGCCCTTGAAGTATCCACGGAACGTACAATCCGTCCCCTCGATCGTCAGCGTCGCAGTTGCCTCGCCTGGCGGATCCGAGACCCGAAGTCGCAGTTCGCCGGACTTTTCTTCCGGACCGTCCGCGCTGCAAAACCCGATATGCTTGAGGCTGAGCGGGCCGGCCAATCGGCGCCCTACGCCGTCCGCCTGTTCCGCCACGGTCGCGGTCAATTCCCATTCGCCGAGGACGCCGGCCTGGCCGGTAACCGAGCGCGTCTGCGCGCCCGACGCACCGGCTAGTCCAACCAGCATCATCGCCGCGGCGACGGCCCGCATCCGCCGCTCGGCCGACGCCCACCGCCCACCGGGTTTGCCGCACGCAAATCCGGCCATCGCTATTTCGCGCTCGCCAGATATGCGCGCGCCTGCGCGATCTCGGGTCGGCTGACGCCTGGATCGGACGCGAGTTTGACGGCAGCAGCAAAGTATTGCCGCGCCTCAGCGCTGTCACCCGCGGCCGCGGCGGCATTCGCGGCGCCCAGGATCGCGTTGAGCCGGTTCGGCTCCTTGCGCATCACCGCCTCGAACGCCACAAGCGCCTCCGCCGCGTTGCCATGCTGCAGCAGCATCGCGCCATACAACTCCCGCGCCGGCGCCAGAGGTCCAGGCGTAACCGGATGCTTCTCGGTCCTGTCCTCGGCGTCTGCGGCGTCGGACAATGCCTTCAGCGCCTCGTCCTGGTGTCCGGCCGCGTATTGCGTCCAGGCGGTTGCGACACGCGCCTGAATGTCGACCTGCTCGGACCAATACGCGTCCTTCTTCTCGCGCAACTGGTCTCGCAGCGCGATCAACTGCGCGATCGCCGCCTGGGCCTGCGCCGTATCGCCGGCCCGCGCCGCGCCAAGTGCCTTGGCGAACCATGAGACCGCGGTGACATAGGGCAGCGGGCTGGGTCGGACCTCCAACGCCGCCGCTGCCTTCCAGTCGCCGCGCTCCACCGCATAGCGCGCCGGGGACGCCGCGAGCGCAAACGGCCCGGCCAGGAAGGTCTCGGTGAACCCGGAAACCGTCACCATCTCATCGATCACCGCCTTTGCCTGCGCGTCCTGCCCAAGTTGCAGATAGGCGTAGACCTCGTAGTCCATGGCATGCAGCTGATCGTGTCCGCTCTTGTCCTCCTTGGCGATGCGGGCGGCCACCGTGTTCGAATTGATCGACGCCTGCCAGTAACCGACACGCGTAAAGATGTGCGACGGCATATGCTGCGCATGCGGCGCATCCGGTGCCACCTTCGCATATCGCTGCGCTGCCGCCAGGCCTTTCTCGGCCAATGCCGGCGTGTCGTAGAGATGGATCAGGTAATGCGCGATGCCTGGATGGTCCGGCTGACGCGCCCAGATCGCCTCCAGGATCGCCGCACCCTTGAGCTGGTTCGCATACGTCTTGTCCGACGGCGAGGCCCCGACGTTGAGCGCGAGCGCGTAATAGATCTGCGCCTCGTCGTCGTTCGGATACTTCGCCGCGAGCTGTTCCATCGCCTTCATGTAGTTCAGCACGCGCGTGCGATGATCGACTTTGTCAAAATCCGTGTACATCGCCGACAGCGCAGTCAGGTAGTCGCGCTCCCGCTCGGTCTTCGCGCCGACCTCCTGTCCCTTGGCGAGCGCGGCGGCCCCTTCGGCGAGGTTCTTCGCGGGTGGCGCGGCATGCGGGTTCCACAGCAGGCTCAGCGCGATCCCCCAATACGCAATTCCGCACCCGGGATCCGCCTTCAAGGCCTCGTTGAAGGAGCGTTGCGATGCGCTGTACCAAAACGAGTGCTGATACAGCATGCCCTGGTCGAACGCGGCGGCCGCGGCTGGCGTGCAGGACGTCTCGAAATGCACCTTGCCCAAATTCTCATCGGTTCCATGAGCAAGGACCGGCTGGCCAAGCGAAACGCCCATTGCTGTCGCGAGAGCCGATAGAACGCAGATTGTCCTCGCCATAATGCCTTCCCCCTGTTTCGTTGTGTCCGCTAGCCAAAGCCACGCCGGTAACGGGGAAGTCTGCGTGCCCGGGCAGACTGCCCTCAACGGCACCTCGGCCTATCGGCTGGATGCGGCTGATCGTCAGTTCTCGCCGGACAGTTCCGTCCTCTCCGGGACGGCACACATGACTGGACCATACGTCGTCTGGAGTCAGCAAACAAGGATCGTCTTGTTGGTCGCGGCGACCGTACTATCGTCCCTTTGGTGATCGCGCCGCGCGAATGATAGGTTTCATCATTCGCCGCATCGCTCAGGCACCAGAGGAACGGGACGGCCCATGGACATCATGCCAGGCTTCACGCTCACCGACATCGACACCTCCGGCGCGCGCATCCGCCTGCGCCATGGCGGCAACGGACCACCGCTGCTGCTGCTGCACGGCAACCCGCTGACCCACGTCTCCTGGCATGCGGTGGCGCCGCGGCTAGCCGAACACTTCCACGTCGTGGCCGCCGATCTGCGCGGCTATGGCGACAGCTCGGCGCCGCCCGAGGAACCGGGCAGCACCAACTACTCGTTCCGCGCGATGGCGCAGGATCAGGTCGAGGTGATGCAGGTACTCGGCTACAGCCGCTTCTTCGTCGCCGGCCACGACCGCGGCGGGCGCACCACCCACCGCATGTGCCTCGACCATCCGGACAAGGTTGAAAAAGCCGCGATCATCGACATCGTGCCGACGCTCGACATGTGGGCGGCGATGGACAAGGACGGTGCGATCGGCGGCTGGCACTGGCCGTTCATGGCGCAGCCGGCGGATTTCCCCGAGCGTATGCTGGGCAGCGTCCCGGCCGACTGGTTCATGCGCAAGAAGCTTTTGAAACTCACCGCCGACCTGAACCACATCCCGCTGGCGATCTGGGACGAGTATGTCCGCTGCTTCAACGAAAAGACGATCCGTGGCTCGTGTGCCGACTATCGTGCCGCCGCGACCATCGACTGCGAACTCGACACCGCCGACCTCGGCCGCAAACTCGCGATGCCGATCCTGGTGCTGTGGGGGAAGAGCAGCAGCGTGGGCAAGCGGTTCGCCGATCCGCTCGGCCTGTGGCGGCAACGCGCCCGCGACGTGCGCGGCGAGGCGCTGCCGAGCGGGCACTATGTGAACGAGGAAGTGCCGGAGCAGGTGCTGGACTGGTTCCTGCGCTTCTTCGGACGCTGATCCGTTCTTCGGCGTCGAACGCCTTGTCGGCGGCCAGCAATGACGATCACCATTTCGACCTACGCAGGCAAGAATGCGGTGCCACATCTGCCCGTGCTGGCGCGGTTGTGCACGGTGGTGTTTCGCGAGTGGCCGCATTTGTATGACGGTGACGGCCTATATGACTTCAAGCCACCTGCGATCGCTCGCGGACAGTCCCCGGACAATGTTGATTCTCGCATATGACAGCGCCGAGCCGATCGGTGCGTCAACCTGCCTGCCGCTGCAGGACGCAACGCACAACGTGCAGGCGCCATTCCACGCCCGCGGCTGGTCTCCGGCAAACTTCTTCTACCTCGCTGAGTCGGTGATCTTGCCGCCCTATCGCGGGCGCGGCACGGGAGCGGCATTCTTCGCCATGCGGGAGGCGCATGCCCGGATGGTCTCCAACTGTGATTTCGCCTGCTTCTGCACGGTCGTGCGCCCGCAAGGCCATCCGGCGCGTCCTTCCGACACAAGACCACTGGATGAGTTCTGGCGACGACAAGGGTATTCGCCTGTTCCCGATCTTTATTGCAACATGTCGTGGCGCGAGATCGGCGCGATGAACGATAGCGAGTTGACCTTGCAATTCTGGGTCAAATCGCTGACCGGCAAGCCGCTGGCACCTTAGTTCGCGATCCTCTTGCCGCGGCGCGGCCCGATATTGTCAAATGCAAAATTTGCAATTTTGTGTTGACTGACACGATTTCCTGTTCGCAAGATGCCGGGCCAAAATCAATTCGGGGAGACGAACGATGGTCGACGAAGGCAAACTCCACCAGTTCATCGGGCAGATATTGGGCGATCTGGGCGGCGCCGCCAGCATCGCCATGGTGCGGATCGGTGATGCGCTTGGACTTTACCGGACGCTGCACGCCAAGGGGAGCATGACCTGCGCCGAGCTGGCCAGGGAGGCCGGCGTCCATGAGCGCTATCTGCGCGAGTGGCTGTCGCATCAGGCAGCGTCCAATTATCTGAGTTACGATCCGGCGACCACCACCTTTGCGCTGCCCCCGGAGCAGGCAATGGTCTTCGCCGACGAAGACAGTCCTGTCTACATGCTCGGCGGGTTCGACCTGATGGCGTCGCTGATCGATGCCCAGCCGAAGGTGCATAATGCGTTCAAGACTGGCGGAGGAGTCGGCTGGGACGATCATACCGGCTGCATGTTCTGCGCCGTCGCACGGTTCTTTCGTCCCGGCTACTACAACAATCTGGTCGCGAACTGGCTTCCCGTGCTCGATGGCGTGGTCGCAAAGCTCGAGCGCGGGGCAACCGTGGCCGATGTCGGCTGCGGCCACGGCTGGTCGACCGTGCTCATGGCCAAGGCCTTTCCGAACTCGAAGTTCGTCGGCTACGACTTCCATCCCAGTTCCATCGAAAATGCGCGGGCGCACGCCCAGGAGCATGGCGTGACGGACAACACCCGTTTCGAGGTGGCGAAGGCAAAGGAGTTTCCCGGCACCGGTTTCGACCTGGTGACGTGCTTCGATTGCCTGCACGACATGGGCGACCCGGCCGGGGCCGCGGCGCACGTCCGGCAATCGCTGAAACCCGACGGCACCTGGATGATTGTCGAGCCGATGGCAGGTGATCGGCTGGAAGACAACCTGAACCCGGTCGGGCGGCTTTACTACGCCGGCTCGACCATGGTGTGCGTGCCGACCTCGCTGTCACAGGAGGTGGGCGCGGCGCTTGGCGCCCAGGCAGGCGAGGCGAAGCTGCGCGCAGTGATCACCGACGGTGGCTTCCGCACCGTACGCCGCGCGACCGAGACACCGTTCAACATGATCCTGGAGGCGCGGCCCTGAATCTCCGATAGCGCCAGGTGAAAGAGGATAGCGCCGGACCAGGTGCTCGACTGGTTCCGGCGCTCCTTCGCGGGTTGAGCCGCGGTCCGTCGAGAGCTTGGATTGCGGCCGCCGCATGGATAGCGTAGTGGCTCCGCCGAAGGTTCCCTCAGCGCCCTCTGCGCCTCTGCGGTGAATCTTCTTGCTTCCTTCAGGAAGGCCACCGCTCATGCCCGATCACACTCCCGCCGGCATCGACACAATCGTCATCGACATGGTCCGCAAGTTCTCCCAGGACCGGCTGGCCCCGCATGCCGCCGCCCGCGAGAAGGCTTGCGCCATCGAACCGGAGATCATCCGCGAACTGGGCGAGCTAGGCATCTTCGGCGCCACCACACCCGCGCAATGGGACGGCTCGGAGATCGATCCCGTCACCTACGCGCTGCTGCTCGAGGAGATCGCCGCCGGCGACGGCGCCGTCTCCACCATGGTCAGCGTGCACAATTCTCCCACGTGCATAATCTTCGATTTGTACGGCACCGACGCGCAGAAGGACCGCTGGCTGCGTAGGCTCGCGACCGGCGAACATGTCGGGTCCTTCGCGCTGACCGAGCCGCAGGCCGGCTCCGATGCGTCCAATCTGCGCACGCGTGCGGTAAAGAAGGGCGACCGCTACGTCGTCAACGGCGCCAAGCAGTTCATCTCCTCGGGCGGCATTCCCGGCTGCACGGTGCTGTTCGCGGTGACCGACCCGTCCGCCGGACGCAGGGGCATCTCCTGCTTCGTCGTCGACAAATCGACGAAGGGCTATGTCGTCGCGCGCAAGGAGGAAAAGCTCGGCCAGAAGGCGTCCGAGACGAATGCGCTGCAGTTCGAGGACATGGAGGTGCCCGAGGCCCAGCGCATCGGCGCCGAGGGCGAGGGCTATCGGATCGCGCTGTCCACGTTGGAGTCGGGACGGATCGGGATTGCCGCGCAGAGCGTTGGCATGGCGCGCGCCGCGCTGGACTACGCGGTGGAGTACGCCAAGGAGCGCCAGGCGTTCGGCGGCCGGATCATCGACCATCAGGCGGTGGGCTTCCGTCTGGTGGATGCCAAGACCCGGCTGGAGGCGGCGCGCCAGATGACGCTGCATGCCGCGCGCTTGAAGATGGAGGGCAAGCCGGCGCTGGAGGCGGCGTGCATGGCCAAGCTGTTCGCGAGCGAGACGGCGGAGGCAGTGTGCACCGCGGCGATTCAGACGCTGGGCGGCTACGGATATCTGGCCGACTACCCGGTGGAGCGCATCTACCGCGACGTGCGCGTGTGCCAGATCTACGAAGGGACGTCGGACGTGCAGAAGCTGATTCTGCAACGGATGCTGTAGCCACCTGACGTTACATTCGGCATGCCTGGCGAAGGCCCGGGGTCAGGGAAAGAGGGCGGTGGCTTTCCAACCACCACGACGGGAGGCGCACATGCGATACCTGAAGGCAGCCGCCTTCGGTGCCATTCTGCTGGCATCGGCTGCTTCCGCGCAGGCAGCCGGCACGTTGCGCATCGGCATGCAGGACGATCCCGACGCGCTGGATCCCGCCCGCGGCGGCACCTTCGCCGGACGCATCGTCTTCGTCAGCCTGTGCGACAAGCTGGTCGACCTGACGCCCGACCTGAAATTCGCCCCGCAGCTTGCCACCGACTGGTCGTGGTCCGCGGACGGCAAGGCGCTGACCCTGACATTGCGCGAGGGCGTGAAATTCCACGACGGCGAACCGTTCAACGCCGACGCGGTGCGCGTGAACATCGAGCGCTACCGCACCGCGCCGGAGAGCAACCGCAAGGGCGAGCTCCGGCCCGTCACCGGCGTGGAGGTGATCGACCCGAAGACGGTGCGCCTCGTGCTGTCGCAGCCCTACGCGCCGCTGATCGCCGTGCTGTCGGACCGCGCCGGTATGATGGGCTCGCCCAAGGCGATCGAGCGGCTCGGCAAGGATTTTTCCAACGCCCCGGTGTGCGCGGGCCCGTTCCGCTTCACCGAGCGCGTGCCGCAGGACCGCATGGTGCTGGACCGTTTTCCCGGGTACTGGAATGCGGCCGCGATCCATCTCGACCGCATCGTGTTCCGTCCGATCGCGGACTCCACCGTGCGCCTGGTGAATCTGCAGACCGGTCAGCTCGACATGCTGGAGGAACTGGCGCCCGTCGATGCCGCGAAAGTGGAGCAGGACGCGAAGCTCAGGCTGCAGGCGGTGACCTCGCTCGGCTACGAGGCGATCGACATCAACCTGGCGCACGGGCCGGCGGCGGAAAATCCGCTGGCCAAGGACCTGCGCGTGCGGGCCGCGCTGGAGGCGGCGATCGATCGCAAGGCGCTGAACCAGGTGGTCATGGACGGGCGCTTCGTACCCGACAATCAGGCCGAGCTGCCGACCAGCCCCTATTTCAACACGAACTTCCCCGTGCCCGCCCGCGACGTCGCGAAGGCAAAGGCGCTGCTGAAGGAAGCCGGGCTCGATCGGGTGACGTTCAGCCTGCGCACGCTGAACACGCCGGCCGACACGCAGATCGGCGAGGTGCTCCAGGCGATGGCGGCCGATGCGGGGATCGACATCAGGCTCGTTGCCGGTGAGACCAACGCCAACATCCAGGCGATGAATGCCGGCGATTATCAGGCCAGTCTGGTGATCTGGAGCGGGCGTTCCGATCCGGACTTCAACATCGTGCAGTTCCTCGCCTGCGACGGCTTCCAGAACTGGGCGAAGTACTGCAATCCCAAATTCGACGATGCGCTGAACCGCGGCCGCGCGGCCACCGATCCGGCGCAACGCGCGGCGGCGTATCATGACGCTGCGTCGATCTGTCTGGCGGAGCGGCCGCTGATCTTCCTGTTCCACATGACCTGGCTCTACGCTCACAGCGACAGGCTGAAGGGCTTCACGCCGGTTCCGGACGGCCTGATCCGGCCGCAGGGATTGGTGCTGGAGTAGTCTGTTCACCACAAAGGCACGAAGGCACCAAACGACTTCGTGTCTTTGTGTCGTCGTGGTGAATGCCTTTTCAAGCGAACCGCGAGAAATCCGGCCTGCGCTTTTCCATGAATGCGGCGAACGCCTCCCTCGCCTCGCGTGAGCCCAGCCGTTCGCGGAACAGCGCGAGTTCCTCGGCCATCCGCCCCGCCACGTCCGGCACACCGTGCCTGATCAGCCGCTTGGTGAGCCGCACCGCCTGGGGCGGCAGCGCTGCCAGCCGACGCGCCATCTCGCGCGCGGTGTCCATCAGCGCCGCATCGTCCACCACACGGTTCACGAAACCCCATTGGAACGCCGTGTCGGCGTCGAGCGGTTCGCCGAGCAGCAGCAGGGCACTGGCGCACTGATTGCCGAGCAGGCGCGGGAACAGCAGCGAACTTGCCGCCTCCGGCACCAGGCCCAGGCTGGTGAACGGCATCACGAAACGCGCCGAACGGGCCGCGACAATCAGATCGCAATGCGCCAGCATCGTCGTGCCGACGCCGACCGCCGCGCCATTCACCGCCGCGATCAGCGGCTTCTGCATCGACGAAATACTCGGCAGGAAGCGCGACGCCGAACTGCGCCCGTCGCTGTTCGCGCGCGACTGGAAGTCCGAGATGTCGTTGCCGGAGGTGAACGTGTCGCCGGTGCCGGTCAGCAACGCGACACGCAGTGCGGGATCGGCATCCACCTGCTCGAATGCGTCGGCCATCGCGTCGTACATCGTCCGCGTCAGAGCGTTCTTCTTCTCCGGTCGGTCGATGCGGATCACCAGCACGCCATCGGCCCGTGTGATAACCACGTTCTCGCTCATCGCATGATCACGTCCCGTAGATGGCTGACATTGGGATGCTGACGCCGATTTCGGGAAGCTCCAACGTCGGCATCGAGCCCCGCGACAATTTCGGCTTCCCAAGACGCGGATCGGCGGCGGACGGTGAGCTCCGGGCGCTCCTGTTCCAGCAGCACGTAGACCAGAATGCCAGACACTGCTGCATACTCGATCGCCTTGACGCGCCGATCGGTCAACGCGGTGGAGGGTGACACGACCTCGCAGACGACCGTCGGTTCGACGATATCGCTTTCATCATCCGAGGCGGTGCAGACCACGCTCACGTCGGGATAGCGAACCCGACCGATCGTATTGACCTTGAGGTCCGCGCCGAATGCCTCGCAAGGCGCTTTCACCCGAGTCCCCAATGCGACAAGCAGCCGACTTCCGACGCGGGAGTGGACGCGGCTGCCGCCGGTCATCGCAACCGGCTGTATGCCGTCGAACTCGTAGCGCTCCGGCTGAGACCGCTCCCAGTCCAGAAATTCCTCGAGCGTCAGAGGCTTCAGCGATGCGCTCATGAACGCGACGCTAACACCGGCAGATGCTGCGCGATATAGGGAGGCAGGTTGAACGCGCCCGTATGGATCTCCGGCGTCCAGTAGCGCGTGCCGCCGAGGATGCCGGCGGTGACCGCGCGCGCGCGGATCTCGTCCGCGCGGATACGCGTCAGCGACGCATCCTTGGCCGCCCAGCCCAACGTCATGAACCCGCCCACATAGGTCGGCACCGCCGCCACATAAGCCGTGACATGCGGGAAAAACTTTGCCCGCCTCGCGCTGGTCTCGCGCAGTTCGTCGGCCTGCATGAACGGCACGCCGCACTGGTTCACCACGAGCCCCCGCGCCGTCAGGATGCGCGCGCAGTTGGCGTAGAACGCGTCGGTGAACAGCACCTCGCCCACGCCGATCGGGTCGGTCGAATCGACGATGATCGCGTCGAACACCGCATCGGGCGCTCGCTTCACGTAATCGATGCCGTCGCCCACGATCACCTCGGCGCGCGAATCGTTCCACGCATCGCCGCCGATCGCCGGCATGAACTCCCGGGCCAGGCGGATCACCTCGCCGTCGATCTCCGCCATCACCGCGCGCCGCACGCCGCGATGCTGCAGCACGCGGCGCAGCACGCCGCCGTCGCCGGCGCCGATGATCAGCACGTGCTCCGCCGCGCCGTGCGCCAGCAGCGGCACGTGCGCCAGCATCTCCTGGTAGACGAACTCGTCCGCCTCGGTGATCTGGATCACGCCGTCCAGCACCATGACGCGCCCGTGCGAGACGCTTTCGAAGATCACGATGTCCTGGAATGCGCTCTGCACCCGCGCCAGTTCGCGCTTCACCAGAAAGCGCTGGCCCCAGGCGGAATACAGCGTCTCGTTGATCCAACTGTCGGTCGTCATCGCCAATCTCCATACAGAACGGCCCGGACAACCATCGCCCGGGCCGCGCCTTCTGTCGTGAACGGGGGATTACGCGATCAGGCCGCGCCGCTGCTCCGACAGAAGAATGGACTTCGGGCGGAACGTCTGCTTCAGCACCGGCAGCGAGCGATACGGATCGCACGAGCCGCACATGAAGATATCGACCGCAGCGAAATCGCGCTCGGGCCATGTGTGGATGGAGATGTGGCTTTCGGCCAGCACAACCACGCCGCTCACGCCGCCGTCCGGACCGAAATGGTGGAAATGGCTGTGCAGGATCGTCGCATCGGCCGCCTCTGCGGCGTCACGCAGCGCACGGTCGATCAGCTCGGGATCCCGGAGGTTGCCGGCACCCCACAGATCCAGCAGAAGATGCGTGCCGGCGAACTTCACGCCGTCCTTCTCGACGAAATAGTCCTTTTGCGCTTCGGCGCCGCCGGACTCCGTGTGGATATCGCTCGGATTGTCCGAGACCATCCCCAGTGGGCTGAGTGCGTCCATAACGTACCCCGTTCCAACCAGCAGACGGCCTGCGAGACGGGCGCAAACCGCGTCCGTTCCCTGTGGCCAAGGCAGCGGAACATGGGGGACGGGGGGACATCATGCAAGGGTGCTTTTGACGCCGCGATGCTTCGGAGGCGCTTCGCCCACGCTACGGGTCCGGCCTCGGCGTCGGCGGCATCGCTTTCAACTGGGCAGGCAGCGCCCCCGCCAGGACAGCCTCCCGCCCGGACCGCTTCAGGTCGCCTACGCCGCGCACCTGATCGGCGGTGAGCAGACGGAACATGTCGGCCAGCGGCCCGGACTCCATCCGCGGTCCCGCGCTCTGCCGAAGCGCTGTCAGTGTCGCGTCATCGCCCGCCCGTGCCGCGGCGGTCGCCAGGCGCAGCATAGTCCGCCGCTGCCCTTCATCCAGCTTGCCCTCCGCAGGTACGGTCTTGGTCGAATAGGCGTTGAGCGCCTTCTCCGCCCCGGCCCAATCATTGGCGCGTTCCAGGATTGTTGCCCGTGCTTCATCGGCCGATGCGGCATCAAGCGAACCAAGCACCGCAAGCGCCTGGTCCGGCTCGCCGAGACGCGCATGCGCCGCCGCAAGCAGCAGCGTCCTGCGTTCCACTAGATCGGCCGGCGCCTCATCCGCGCTGGATGCGGCGAGCGCGGCCAGCGCTCCGGCCGCGTCTCCCTCGCGCAGTCGCAGTGCCGCGAGCCGGGCGCCGAACCCGGCACGGCTCACACCGCTCGGCGCCGCCTCCATCAATTTCTGCAGGACGGGGTCTGCGCGCTTCGGCAGGTCGAGAGCCAGCAGACGGTCCGCCAGCCGCGCCTGCAGCAGATCGCCAGCCGGTCCAACCGGCAGAAGGTCGGCATTCTCGTCGACCAACGCGATCAGTTCCAGCGGCGCCAGGGAATCCGCTGCATCGCTGCGCAGCATGGCGGCGAACATGTCGACAAGCTCGGCATGGACGGCCGCCTTGTCGGCGGGAAAGATCGCCTCGGTCTCCCGGATCAGACCGAGCGCCGACCGCCACGCTCCGGTCCGCGCCCTCAGCTCGGCAAGTCGCTCGCGCAGCGACCGCTCATGCTGATCGCCGCGCCAGACATAGAGCATCTTGTCCAACCCATCCGCCGTCTGCTTCACGTCGATGCTGCCGCTGGCAAGGCGCAGCTCCAACGCACGCGTGGCGGAGCGGGCATACAGCCGGCGGTCCGTGGTCGCGGCCAAAGCTTCATAGGTCGCCAGCGCGGCCGCGGTATCGCCCCGCGCCTCCTGCAGCAGACCGCGGGCGAGGCCAAGCGCGGGGTCGTCCTTGCGCTCGGCAAGCAGAGCGGACGCCGCAGCGGTTTCGCCACCTGTAGCCAGCGTCTCGGCCACCAACGGCAGCAGGCGATCGCGCAACGGGGACGGGTAGGCAAGGACGAGCGGCAAGGTGGCAGCGAACACCGCGGCAGCCTGCGGCGAGCCGTCCTGTTGCTCCGCCAGACGTATGGCGCGCCACAGCGCGATGTCGTCGGTTCCGGAAAGCCTTTCGTCATCCAGTCCGGATGCCTCATCGGCGCGGTGCGCCAGCATGGCGGCCATGCCCGTCAGCGCGGCGTTGTCGGCGGCCTCCGCCTCATGGGGATCCTCGGCGGCCGCGAGCTGCAGCAGCGCCTGCGCCTCCGCGCCGAGGCCCAGCGAAATCATGGTTTGCGCTGCCGCTCGGCGTCCCGGTCCACGGCCGAGCGCCGGCGTCGCCGCATCATCGGCGAACTGACGGCGGAGGCGCTGCAACAATGCGTCGGGCGGCAATGCGGCGAACTCGAAGCGTCTGGTCAGGGCATCGGCATGGTCAAGGAAGTTGGCGGCATCCGGCGCCGGCGAAATTGCCAGGCCGTTCGTGCCGCCGGTCAGCACGAATCCCTCCTGCACTGGCCGCAATGCAAGCTCGTCGCTGATCGGTTCGACAGCAATGCCCTGCCAGGTCGGCATGAGCAGGAATTCCACCGCTTGCCGAAGCATGGGGACGCCCTGCCCCGCCTGACGCTGCGTTCCTACTAGCAAAATCCCGCCAGTGTCCGGATCCGCCAGGCTCACGACACGGCCCGGCGCGGCGGCCGGCATGACGAGGCGACTATCGTTGGCTGCGGCACGGATCGGCTGCAGTTTTGGCTCGACCGGTACGGCGGTTATTCGCCAGAGATGCGGCGCCTGGGACAGGATCAGGGCCTTGCCGGGCTCCAGGCGGAGACGGACCACGGTGGCTGTCGGCAATTGCTGGATGGTCGCGGAGCCGAAGATCGGATCGTCGCGGAACGACGCCAGATCGAGCGGCAGTTGCTGATCGAACACCACGAAGGCGGCATTGCCCCGGCGGAACGCCGCGACGCCGACCGCGGCTTCGAAACTTACTTCCAGCACCGGGTCAGGCGGCCGTTCTGATGGCGCCGATGCAGTGGCACCGCAAGCGCTCACAGCCGCGCCTGCTGCATCGCCGAAGCCAGCACCGCCGCCCGTTTCAGCCGAACAGCGCGCGGATGCGCCTGCCGCGGAGGAAGCCGCACCAAATCCCACACGGCCCGCCGAACCCCCGGCAGCGCCGATGGCCGCGGTATCCGACCCGCGATCGCCACCGGAGCCCGCTCCGCCAGTCGCCCCAGTGGCCGATGCTTTCGGAGCGGATTGCACCGGGACAGGGGGCAGTTCCGCAACGGCGGCGGAAGTCGGAGGTGCAGCAGACTGTGGACCGGATGCGCCGGGAGTAGCGGCGCTCGCTGCTCCGGACGGGGGGGCTGTCTGCGTCGGGGATGCAATGGTCGGGGCCGCGGGCGCCTGTGTTGCGGCTGCTTTTGGGATAGGCTTTGCCGGCGCCGCAGACGGTGCCGGAACGGCGGTGGAAGCCGGGGGTACGGCGGGCTTGGCCAAGGTTGTGCCGGCAGCAGAGCCGCCCGCCGCTCCAGACGATGGCGCTGTCGGCATCGGGGATGCATTTGGGGGCACATGCAACGCCACTGCCTTAGGACCCGACTTCGCCGGAACGGATGATGCCGGAACAGCGGACGGCGCCGGAACAGTGGTGGCTGCCGGAGGCGCGGGTGCCTTGGCCGCAGACGCGCCAGGAGAGACGACGCCCGATGCTTCGGACACTGGTGCCGGCGCTGACGCCAGCACCGGCGGCGTACTCGCGGCCAGAGCCTGGTCGAGCACGTCGACCACCACGAGATTGCCAAGCCGCCAGGCCCGCACCACGGTGCCTTTCTCAACGACAAGCTCCGCCTGGCCGGCACCACCGGTCAGGCCAAGCACGTTATGCGGCATGGCAGGTGCAGAGCCGATCGTCACGTCGCCGGTGAATCGCACCAGCACGTGTTCACCTTGCTGGGTCAGCCGATAGTCGAGCTGTGCCGGCAGGTCGAACACCACGCGCCCGTAACCCGGATGCGTGCCGACGCGTACCGACACTGGGGGACCATCATCGGCGCGTCCGGCTATCGGCTCCAGGCAGGCAAGCAGGACAGCGACCAGCCAGACCTTCGCGCCTTGCCTCATTCGAAGCTTGCCAGCAGCCGGTCGATGTCCGACTGGTCCATTGCAACCGTCGGATGCTGCGGCCCGTTCAGCAGATCCGCTTCGCTCGGTTCGACCGAGCCTCTGGCGTCCTCGCCAGCGGAGCCGCTGCCGAAGGTTGTAACGATATACGTGATCTTCGCCTCTATCGTCTTCAACGTTGCGACCACCTTGGTGATGCGCTGTCCGGTAATGTCCTGAAAACCGCACGCCTCGTAGATGCGCGTCGTGGTGTCCTGCAGCTTCGCCGCCGGCTCACCACTCAGCCCCCCCGCCACATTGTCGAGCGTTTCGCAGCACGTCAGGATCGCATTCGTGGCGGTCGCGGTGTGCTCCACGATCGCGTCGAGCTCATCGGTTGCGAACGGGATGTGGCTGTCGGTGATATCGTCGAACCGCAGTGCCGCAATCTCCGCCTTTGCGCCGGCGATGGTATGGCCCAAAGCCTCCACCTCGGCGAGTAGCGAGGCCTCCTGCGCCGTCAGGTCGCCGCTCATGGTCGCGAGCACGGCATGCACCACATCGGCCACCATTTCCGGCTCGGAGCCCGGGTGGCGGGCACGAATCGCCGCAAGCCGTTCGGTCAGCCTGTCGCCGTCGCGATCAGCCATGACCCAGCACCTTCTCGATCTTGTCGCGCAGCGTCTCGGCGTTGAACGGCTTGACGATGTAGTTCGAGACGCCCGCTTGCTTGGCGGCCACGACATTTTCGACCTTGCTTTCCGCGGTGATCATGATGAACGGCGTCGATTTCAGTCTGGCGTCCGCCCGCACCTCCTGCAGCAACTGCAGGCCGGTCATCGGCACCATGTTCCAGTCGCTGATCACCAGGCCGAAATTGCCCGAACGCAGCTTGGCCAGCGCCTCGGCTCCGTCGGAGGCTTCCTCGACGTTGTTGAACTCGATCTGCTTCAACAGATTTCGGATGATGCGCAGCATGGTCTTGTAGTCGTCCACGATCAGGACGTTCATGGCTTTGTCGATCGGCATCGTCGCTCAGTCCTTTTCTGCATTGATCCGCTTCGTGCTGACCACGGGTCAGCCGCCGGTCGCGGCGTTCCCAGGGCCATCCCGGCTGGTTCGCAGCCTGGCGATCTGCGCCGTGACGTCGCGCGCCTTGTCGGGCTGCATGGCGGCGAGCACCGGCGCGGCCTTCGCCTCCTTCATGCGATCGAGAACCTGCAGCAGCACCGGCATTTCCAATTCATTGAAGATCGTCGCTGCATCACGAGGCTTCATCGTTTCGTAGAGCTTCACCATGCGCTGCCAGCTCGAGTCTTCGCGTTCCTGCCTCGTTGCCTCGAGCGCTTCCAGCTTCTTCTGCAGCGCCTGCAGTTCGGCCACTCGCGCCGAAAGCTTCTGCTCCGTTGCCGCCATCAGCGACTCACGCGCTGCCAATCCGGTCTCGCGAGAATCCAGCTCCTGCCGACGCTGGCGCAGATCGAGCAGAACCGTTCGTTCGCCATCACCGACCGGCGGCGCGCCATCTTCCGTGGCCGGCGTCGCGGCAGGCTGCACCGACGGAGCGGCCGGAGGCGTACGCTCCGGAGCCGCCGGCGCGGCGGCCTGTGCGGTGGTGACCACCCCCTGGCCCTGTGCCACCGCGCCTGCCGCGATGCGCACCAGTTCCGCCGACTTCATGGCGAGCAACCCGGCCAGCGCGAAAATGGTCATCGGCAGCAGGCGGGGCGGTTTGAGACGCGGCATCATCGGGCCATCCTCAACGCCTTCAGCAGATCGCGCTCGGCCTGGCTGCGCACGCGCGGCTCGGCATGGTCGCTATCTGCGACGACGGTCAGGCGCGGCGTCTCAACCGCGAGCGGCCTGTCCAGCCCGCACCAGTGCATCGATCCGATCGGCCAGCCGGTCACCGCGATCGATGAGTAAGGTCAGGTCGTCCTTCAGTGATGCCGCCGCATCGAGCTGACCGGCAATCTGCAGTCCGGTGCCTTCGGCCGCTCCACGCAGCCGCTCGATACCGAGTTCGGCCTGGCGGGTGCTGGCGTTGAAGCCGTCGATCAGGTCCTGCAGCGCGGAACGGTCGCGTTTCAGGACGCCGAGCGCGCGTTCCAGCCGCACGGCATGAAACAACGTTGCGGCCAGCAACGCGACCAGAGCGATTTCCAGGAGCCACTCCATGGCGGCCATTGTGCCGCACGAGGGTTAGCAATCTGCCAATGTCAGGTGGGTTTGCGAGCGGAACAGAAGGCGGGCGGCGGCTTGCGGGGCCTACCGCTCGGTCAGCTGCGGCCGCTGCAGGTCGCGTTCGATGCGGACGGCGATGCGGCTCTTGCGCCGCCCGACACGGCCTTCGAACAGCACCACCGCACCACACCGCACCAGAACCGGCGCGCCGAGCGCGGTGTTCAGCACGATGCGGCTGCCGGGCTGCAGCGCCATCACATCGGACAGGCGCATGGTCTGCTCATCCAGCACCACATCGAGGTCGACCTCGGTATTCCACAGCTCCTCGGCGAGATGGGTCTCCCAGATCGAATCGCGGCCGAATTTCTCACCCATGAACTGCTGCAGCAGCAGCTCGCGCACCGGCTCGAGCGTCGCGTACGGCAGCAGCAGCTCCAGCCGCCCGCCGCGGTCTTCCATGTCGATCCGCAGCCGCGCCAGCACGGCGGCATTCGACAGCCGGCTGATGGTGGCAAAGCGCGGGTTGACCTCCAGCCGTTCGAAGCGGAACGTGACCGGGCACAGCGGGTCGAAACTGGCGGACAGATCGGCCAGCACCACCTGGATCAGCCGCTCGACCAGGGTCCGCTCGATCGTCGTATACGGGCGTCCCTCGATGCGCATCGCGGCGGTGCCGCGCCGCCCGCCCAGCAGCACATCCACGATCGAATAGATCATGGCGGAGTCCACGACCATAAGGCCGTAGTTGTCCCATTCGTCCGCCTTGAACACGGCGAGCATCGCCGGCAGCGGGATCGAGTTCAGGTAATCGCCGAACCGCAGCGACAGGATGTTGTCGATGCCCACTTCGACATTGTCGGAGGTGAAATTGCGCAGCGACGTCGACATGATGCGCACCAGCCGGTCGAATACGATCTCCAGCATCGGCAGGCGCTCGTAGGAGACCAGGCCGGAGCTGATGATCTTCTGCATCCCGCTGCGGTTCTCGCCGCCCGCGGGACCTTCGTCGAAACCGAGCAGACTGTCGATCTCAGCCTGGTTGAGGACGCGCGCCGGTGATGGCGCGGGCGCCTCGCCTGCTTCCGCGTCGGCTTCCGCACCCCACGCCGCGGCCAGTTCCTCGTCGGACTGCGGCTGCTGTTCCGGTGAGTCGCTCATCGATCCTCCGGATCGTGGGCGATCAGACGATCCTCCGGATCGTGGGCCGTCATTGGATCATCATCTGGATGAACAGCACATCGGCGATCCGCGAGGGCGCGGCGGCCAGATTGGCCCGACCGATCAGTTCCTCGCGCAGTCGATAGGTGCCCGCGGAACCGCGCAACTCCTCAGGGCGCATTTCGCGAAGGTAGGTCTGAAACAGGTCCTGCAGCCGCGGCATGACCAGTTTCAACCGGTCCACATCTTCCTGCCTGGCGACTTCGAGGCGCGCGACCAGCTTCACGTAGCTGGGACGTCGCGGATTGCTGTTCAGGTTTACGATCATCTCCGGCAGGTCCACGTAGATCGGCACCAGCGGCTTGCTGGTGTCGGCCTTCTCCTGGCCATGACCGAGCCCGAGAAGACGCGGCAGGATGCCGGTGAACCACAGACCGGAGCCGACGACGGCAACCAGCACCACCGGCGCGGCGAGCAGGATCAGCCTGCGTCTGCCATCCTTGCTGTTCTTCGCTTCCGGCGGAGAAGGTGCTTCTTCCGTGTTGGTCTGCTCCGCCTCTGCCGCGGCCGTGGCCACTGCCTGCTCCTTTCCGCACGCCTGGTTCTGGCGGGATGCGCTCAATCTGACAGGGAGCCGTTAAGGAAGCCTTGCTCCTTAATTTGACAAAATCACTCTCGCTGCCCGGTTGATACGGGATCAGATGCAGGCAGCCGGGGATTTTGGGAAATCCGGGTCGCGAGCCGGGACTTGACATAGGCATCATCCATCGAATTCGATGGGCCTCCACCGAATCCGGGCGAGTGGGGGAACGAAATGGCACCGGCCGTTCGTGAGGTGAGCGTATGTACGGATGATCGCTGACCAAATCATTGGTCGAAGGGGTTGCGGAGGCGTTCGCGGCTCTGAGCGATCGCTACCGGCGGTTCTTCCGCACCAGATCGCGCGACAACGCGGCGGTGGCGGAGCGCTATCTACATGGGTTGGCACAAGCCGCAGATTGTACGTTCGCCTCGATGGCCACCGTGGTTGAGCAGGGCTGCGCGCAGCAGTTCCAGCACTTCATCAGCAACTCGCCATGGGACCATGAACCGGTGGTGGCGCAAATCAGCCAGGACGCGGACCGTTTATTGGGCGGTGAGCCGTCGAGTTGCCTGTTAAGTTGCCCGGCAAAATCAGCCCTGCTCGGCAATCCGTGCCGGAGGCTTTGGTGCACGGGAGCGGGCTGGAGCAGTTTCGGTATGACTGGAGTTGCCGCCGCGTGAGTACACCTCGCCCGCTTGCGGGAGAAGGTTTACACAGGCATAGCGCCCCGGTCGTCATTTCAGCGACACTGAAAATGCTTCGGTGAAAAGTTGCGGGTGGTCCAGATCCGCCTGCTGCCACATGGAACAAGCGATCCGTTCCGTGCTGGCACGCGCCTTGCGATCACATCGGCGAACCCGCCACGGACCACATCGATGAACATCGTCAGCAGCGTCGCCGCCTCCCGCCTGGTCGCACAGCAGCGCGCCATGGACGTGATCGCCGGCAACATCGCCAACGCCAATACGCCCGGCTTCAAGGCCGAACGCGTGCAGTTCAGCGACTGGCTCAGCCGTCAGAACGGCACCCACGGGACGCCAGGCGAGCCCAGCATTGCCTATACCCAGGATCGCGCGACCTGGCGCGAGCAACAGGCCGGCACGCTGACCCATACCGGAAATCCGTTCGATCTGGCCGTCACCGGCGAGGGATATTTCACCGTCGGCACGCCGCGCGGGCCGCGGCTGACCCGTGACGGGCGCTTCGGCCTGATGCCCAGCGGCACCGTGGCCGACGGCGCCGGCAATGCGCTGCTCGATACCAATGGGCGGCCGATCCAGCTCGCGGCGACCGACACGCAGATCAGCATCGCCGCCGATGGCACGGTCTCCAGCGAGAACGGCCAGCTCGGCAAGATCGGCGTGGTGCGCCCGAGCGATCCGATGCAGCTCGCTGCCGAGGGCAACACGCTGTTCCGCTGCAATTCACCGACCGCTTTGGTCGCATCGCCCGCTCTGGTCCAGGGCGCGATCGAGGAGTCCAACGTGCAGCCCGTGATGGAGACGACGCGGATGATGGACGACCTGCGGCAGTTCCAGTTCATGAGCCAGTTCATCCAGGCCGAGGCCGACCGGCAGCAATCGGCAATCGACAAATTGCTGCCGACAGGAAGCTAGGCAGGTTCACCACAGAGACGCAGAGGACAGAGGAAGCTGATGAACGCGCTCCGCACGAAGCGCCTTGCCCTGTTCTCCGTGCCTCTGTGTCTCTGTGGTGATCCTGCGGAACGATCGACAATCGAAGGCGAAACAGAATGCGCTCCTTGGATATCGCCGGCACCGGAATGCAGGCGCAGCAGACCAACGTCGAGGTGATCTCGAACAACATCGCCAACATGACCACCACCGGCTTCAAGCGGCGGCGGGCAGAGTTTCAGGACCTGATCTACCAGAACCTGCGTCGCGTCGGCTCCAACAGTTCCGATAGCGGCAGCATCGTACCGTCGGGTGCGCAGGTCGGGCTCGGCGTCAGGACTGCGGCGATCTACCGGATCAACGAGCAGGGCAACCTGCAGCAGACCTCAAACACGCTGGACATGGCGATCCAGGGCAGCGGCTACTTTCAGGTGACGCTGCCCTCGGGCGATACAGCCTATACGCGCGACGGGACATTCGGCATGGCGGCCGATGGCACGATGGTCACCGCCGACGGCTATATCGTGCAGCCCGGGCTGCAGATACCCTCCAATGCCACGGGCGTGACGGTGAATGCATCGGGCCAGGTGCAGGTCACGCTGCAAGGTCAGACCGCGCCGCAGACCGTGGGCCAGCTCCAGATCGCGGTGTTTCCCAACGAGGCCGGACTGGACGCGCAGGGCGAGAACCTGCTGCTGCAGACCGCCGCCTCGGGCCAGCCGGTCACAGGCAACCCCGGCACGACGGGCTTCGGCAAGGTGATGCAGGGCTTCATCGAAACCTCCAACGTCAACGTCGTCAGCGAGATCACCAATCTGATCAGCGCGCAACGCGCCTATGAGATGAACAGCAAGGTGATCACCGCCAGCGACGAAATGCTTTCCACCCTGACCAACCTGCGGTGATGTAATGTCGTCCCTTCGGTACAATCTTCCACTGGCCGCCATGGCGATCTGCCTTGGTGGTGCCCCAGCCTATGCGGCCACGCTGCGCAGCATGACCACGCTGCACGCGCCTGTCGTTCGGCTGTCCGATCTGTTCGACGAAGCCGGGGCGAATGCCGACCGCGTGCTGGGTCCGGGCCCGGGTGCGGGCGGACGCATCGTGGTCGAGGCGGCCCAGCTCGGCGCCATCGCGCACCAGTACGGCGTGGACTGGCGGCCCGTATCGTCGGCGGATCGCGCCGTTCTGGACCGGCCGGGCCGGCCGCTGCGGCGAGAGGATGCGCTGGATGCGGTGAAGAGCGCCCTGGTCGGCGCCGGCGCATCGCCTGACTGCGACATCGAGCTGCCGGGCTTCACGCCGCCGCTCGTGCCGCTCGAGGCCGACCCGAGGCCGGTCGTGTCCGACCTGGACTACGATTCCGCCGCCGGCCGCTTCAGCGCCGTGCTTTCCATCTCCGGCACGGCGATGGAGCCGATTCATATGCGCCTTGCCGGCAGGGTGGACGATACGGTCGACCTGCCGGTCGCCACCACAAGGCTGCTGGCCGGCAGCGTGCTGCACGCGGATGACATTCACATCGCTCGCGTCCATACCACGTTGATCAGAAGCGAGGTGGTCCGCCGGACCGGCGATGCGATCGGCATGCAGCTCAAGCGCCCGCTTGCGGCCGGCCAGCCGCTGGCGGTCAGCGAGCTGATGCGCCCCTCGATGGTGCAGAAGGGCGCTGGCGTGACGATGCTGCTCGACAGCCCCGGCATCACGCTGAGTGCGCAGGGCCAGGCCCTGGAGTCAGGCGCGATCGGCGAACGCATCCGGGTGCTCAATCCGGTGTCGCGCGCGGTGATCGAGGCGGAGGTGATCGGCCCCGACCGCGTTCGCGTTGCGCCGAACGCGATGCCGCTGACGCGGCCCACTTCTCCCGGGTCGAACCCCGGCTTTGCCCAGGTGAGCGTGCGATGAACGGAAAGCTGCTTGTGCTGGCGCCCGCCATTGCGTTGCTGTTGCTCGGCGGATGCGGGTCTTTGTCGCGATTGTCGGAAGTCGGTCGGGCGCCGAACATGACGCCGACCGCCGATCCGACGAAGGAGCCGACCTGGCGGCCGGTGAGCATGCCGATGCCGGCGTCCGAGCCGACGCCCAACGAGGCGAATTCGCTGTGGCGCAGTGGGTCGCGTGCCTTCTTCAAGGATCAGCGCGCGGCGCAGGTCGGCGACATCGTCACGATCCTGGTCGCCATGAACGATACCGCCAACATGAAGAATGCCACGAGCGGCACGCGCGCCAGCGCCGAGAACGGCAGTATGGCGAACTTCTTTGGCATGCAGGCGCTGCTGCCGAAGACGATCCCCGATCCGTCCAAGATCCTGGGGGTCAGCAGCTCCAACAACAACACCGGCACCGGGCAGATCCAGCGCAACGAGACGGTGACGGTGCGGCTTGCCGGCGTGGTGACCCAGGTGCTGCCGAACGGCAATCTGGTGGTGGAGGCGCGCCAGGAATTCAGGGTGAACAGCGAGTTGCGCGAGCTGAAGGTCACTGGCGTGATTCGCCCGCAAGACATTGCCAGCGACAACACGGTGCTGCACGACCGCATGGCCGAGGCGCGGATCGCCTATGGCGGGCGGGGCGAGTTGACCGAGGTGCAACATACGCGCTGGGGCCAGCAGCTGATGGACATTCTGCTGCCGTGGTAGCTGGCGGTTCGTCTGCACTGCAGGCGGACTACTGTTGAGCGAGACGTCGGGACTTGCACGCGAACGCCGATCCCAAATGGCAATGAGGCCATACTGCGACCATCTGAGGCGGTCGGTGTGCAATTTCTATTCGGTCGCGGCCCGCCACTTGGATCAGGATTTATAGTTCCAGCTTTGGAGGCCTCACGTACATCGTCAACTGCACGGGGCGCCTGCCGTAGTGCAGCGCCACCTTGTCGCGCAGCTCGCGGATGGTCTTGCAGTCCTTCGACATCCCGACGATTTCATAACAGCGAGAGACAAGCTGCCGGACACCGTGGTTCTCGGTCAGTTGCTGGAACCACTTCACCCCCGGCGGCGGC
>CAWCDM010000021.1:0-7316 GCA_963794185.1 uncultured Alphaproteobacteria bacterium
CCCCACGTCGTTGATTTTGGTGTGGATCTCTGAATCGATGGCTCCGCAACGGCGGAGATGCATCGTGACTGCGCAACAAGCTGCGGTAAAGAAGGGACATCGTGAAGCTCAGCGACGAGGAGCGTGAACAGCTCAACACGTTGATCCAGAAGGGCAAACACCGCGCTCGCCAATTGGTAAAGGCACGCATCCTGCTGAAGGCCGATGCTTCCGAGCCAGGCGAGGGATGGAGTGACAGCCAGATCGCCGCCGCCTTGGATACCAGCGTCACCACGGTTGCCCGGACCCGGCAGCAACTGGTGGAGGAAGGCTTCGAGTTCGTCCTGACCCGCAAGCATTCGCCCGCTTCAGCCAGAAAGCCCATCTTCGATGGAGCAAGCGAGGCCAAGCTGATCGCGTTGGCTTGTTCCGATCCGCCCAAGGGCCGTGTCCGGTGGACGCTGAAGCTGCTGGAATCCGCAGTCGTGGAACTGAACATTGTTGACCGCGCCAGCGACAACACGATCGGGCGGACGCTAAAAAAAACATTCTCAAGCCGCACCTTCAGAAGCAATGGGTCATCCCGCCAGACGGCAACGCTGCATTCGTAGCCGGCATGGAAGATGTACTGGAAGTCTACCAGAGGCCGCACGACCCGGAGGCTCCTGTGGTCTGCCTGGACGAGTCATCCAAGCAACTCATCGCTGAAACCCGCGTGCCCATCGCGGTGAAGCCAGGACACCCCGCTCGGCATGATTATGAGTATGAGCGCAACGGAACGGCCAACCTGTTCATGATGTTCGCGCCGCTGGAGGGCTGGCGGCATGTTGAGGTGACCGATCGGCACACTGCCGTGGATTATGCCCAAATACTCAAGGAACTATCCGATACCCACTTTCCCGCAGCCAAGAAGATCGTACTGGTGCAGGACAATCTCAACACCCACAAGCCGGCTTCCCTCTACGAAGCCTTCCCTGCCCCGGAGGCGCGCCGGTTGGTCGAAAGGTTTGAGTGGCACTACACGCCCAAACACGGTAGCTGGCTGGATCTGGCTGAATCCGAACTCAGTGTCTTGTCAGGTCAGTGCCTCGATCGGCGTATTCCTGACAAGCAGACTTTGATCGCCGAAGTCGCCGCCTGGGAGGTCAGCCGCAACAAGAACCACACCAAGGCGGACTGGCAGTTCACCACCGCCAAGGCCCGCGTTAAGCTGAAGAGGCTGTACCCCTCACTATGAGTGACTTGGGGACCAGGTGGCCGTGAAGACATTCCTCACGATCCTGGTCGTGCTGCTGATGTTCGGCACCCTCGGCGTGCTGTTCGCCGGCCTGTTGGGCCTGGTTCGCGGCGGTGGCAACCCCGCCCGCTCGAATCGGTCGATGCGCTGGCGGGTGATCCTGCAGGGGGCGGCACTGCTGCTGTTCGCCCTGCTGATGAGCCTGCTGAAGTCCTGACTGGTTTGACAGGCCACCAGCCCCTGCATATGGTCCGACGGTTCTATTGCAGGTGCGAACAGGCGGGTGGCCCGCTCTGATGGCGCACCGAATTCCTGGAAGCAGCACGGTCATCGCATGAAAATCCTGGTCCCGGTCAAGCGGGTGGTTGACTACAACGTGAAGGTCCGCGTGAAGTCGGACGGTTCCGGCATCGAGACCGCCGGCGTAAAGATGTCCATGAACCCGTTCGACGAGATCGCCATCGAGGAGGCGGTCCGCCTGAAGGAGAAGGGCATCGCCACCGAGATCGTCGCCGTCTCGCTCGGCGTGGCGCAATGCGCCGAGACGATCCGCACCGCGCTCGCCATGGGCGCCGATCGTGGCATCCTGGTGGAAACCACCGTCGAGCTGCAACCTCTGGCTGTCGCCAAGCTGCTGAAGGCGATCGCGGACAAGGAGCAGCCTCGGCTGATCATCCTGGGCAAGCAGGCGATCGACGACGACATGAGCGCCACCGGCCAGATGCTGGCCGCGCTGCTCGGCTGGCCGCAGGGCACCTTCGCCTCGAAGGTGACGATCGACGGCGACACCATCACCGTGACGCGCGAGGTCGATGGCGGTCTGGAGACGGTCGCGCTGAACCTGCCCGCTATCGTCACCACGGATCTGCGCCTGAACGAGCCGCGCTACGCCTCGCTGCCCAACATCATGCGGGCGCGCAAGAAGCCGATCGACAACATGAAGCCCGAGGACCTTGGCGTGGATCCCACGCCGCGGCTGACCACGCTGAAGGTCTCCGATCCGCCGAGGCGCCAGGCGGGGGTGAAGGTCGGCTCGGTTGCCGAGCTGGTAGCCAAGCTCAGGACGGAAGCGAAGGTGATCTGACCGATGACGAGCCTTGTACTGCTCGAATACGATGACGCCGGCATCAAGCAGCCCTCCCGCAGCGCGGTTGCCGCAGCCCAGAAGCTGGGCGAGGTGCACGCCCTGGTGGCCGGCAGCGGTCTGGATGCCGCCGCAGCGGCTGCCGCGAAGCTCCCCGGCGTGGCGAAGGTGCTGACCGCCGATTCGCCCGCGCTGGACCACCTGCTCGCCGAGCCGACGGCAGCGCTGCTGGTCGCGCTGGCGCCCAACTATTCGCACCTGCTGGCCGCCACGACGGCGGTCGGCAAGAATATCATGCCGCGCGTCGCCGCCTTCCTGGACGTCCAGCCGATCAGCGACATCGCCGATGTGGTGGATGCGGATACCTTCGTCCGGCCGATCTATGCCGGCAACGGGCTCGCGACCGTGAAGTCGTCCGACGCGAAGAAGGTGATCACGGTCCGCGCGGCCAGCTTCGATCCGGTCGCGCCCGATGGCGGGAGCGCACCGATTGAACCCGCGTCCATCCCGGATCTGCCTGCCGTCTCCCGTTTCGTCTCGGCGGAGCTGTCGAAAAGCGAGCGCCCGGAGCTGACTGCGGCCCGCGTGGTGATTTCCGGTGGCCGCGGCATGCAGGCCGGTGAAAACTTCAAGCTTATTGAACCAATTGCTGATAAGCTAGGCGCTGCGGTGGGTGCATCACGCGCCGCGGTCGATGCCGGGTTCGTACCCAACGACTATCAGGTTGGGCAGACCGGTAAGATTGTCGCCCCGGAACTTTACATTGCTGTCGGTATTTCTGGTGCCATCCAGCATCTGGCCGGCATGAAGGACAGCAAGGTGATCGTGGCGATCAACAAGGATGAGGAAGCGCCCATCTTCCAGGTCGCCGATTATGGCCTGGTGGCTGATCTGTTCACCGCACTGCCGGAGCTGGCAGCCGAACTGGAGCGCTCCTGAATGAATGTCGATGTGAAGATGCTGCCCGCCGGCGGCGCGCTGCTGGCGGAGCCGGCGATTGCCCGCGTGGGCGTGATCGGCGCCGGCCAGATGGGCAATGGCATAGCCCACGTGTGTGCGTTGGCCGGACTGCCGGTGACGATGCTGGACGTGAAGGCCACGGCGCTCGAACGCGCGCTGGGCACGATCACCCACAACATGGACCGCCAGGTCAACCGCAAGCTGATCTCCGAGGAGGACAAGGAAGACGCACTGGCGCGCATCCGCGCCACCACGGAGTACGCCGATCTCGGTGACGCCGACCTGGTGATCGAGGCGGCGACCGAGAAGGAGGACGTCAAGCACGCGATCTTCCGGGCGCTGACGCCGCATCTGCAGCCTGCCTGCCTGCTGGCATCGAATACCTCGTCGATCTCCATTACCCGACTGGGCGCGGCGACCGACCGGCCGGAAAAATTCATCGGCATGCATTTCATGAACCCGGTGCCGGTGATGAAGCTTGTGGAGATCATCCGCGGCATCGCCACCGACGAGACCACCTTCCAGGTGGTGCACAACCTGGCCGAAAAGCTCGGCAAAACTCCCACGGTCGCCGAGGATTTTCCCGCGTTCATCGTCAACCGCATCCTCGTGCCGATGATCAACGAGGCGGTCTACGCTCTGTATGAAGGCGTGGGTACGGTGTCGGGCATCGACACATCCATGCGGCTCGGCGCCAATCATCCGATGGGCCCATTGGAATTGGCGGATTTCATCGGGCTGGACACCTGCCTGTCCATCATGCAGGTGCTCTACGAGGGGCTGTCGGACAGCAAGTACCGCCCCTGCCCGCTGCTCGTGAAGTATGTCGAGGCCGGCTGGCTGGGACGCAAGACCAAGCGCGGGTTTTACGACTACACGGTGACGCCGCCGCGGCCGACGCGGTAGCGCACGCCGAAAGGCCGTCGTAACCCGAGCCAGGATCGGTCGGGCGCAGCGATACCCGATAAGGTTACCCCGCCTAGAGCATTTGCAGGATGACTCGAAATACCCTGCATGCCGAAAAGCCAGCCGCGGCTAGCCGCCTTTCGGGCACCGCGGCTGGGGGTTGGAGCCACCATCGCCCGGCGTTGGTGGCATCCAGGCTCTTGCGGCCACCAGTGCACATGCCGGCACGACCACCCACTGCGTCAGGGGTGCGAGGCCGGTGCCGAGGCCCGGCAGCCTTGGCATCCATTCGCTGTAAGCCCATGCGGCGCGCAGGGTGGTGTTCGCATATTCGCTGTAGACCGTGTAGCCGGCGCCACCGATGACGACAGCGGCCATCACGACGGCGAACTTTGCATTGGGCCAGGCGGACGCTCCGCAGATAACGAGCGCCCCGACAAGCGCGACCGTCGCGATCACGACAGCGCCCAGCGCGCAATGAAACACGGCGGCGGCGATCGCCGCTGGCGTGCCCGTGCGCCACAGCGTGTAGAGCGGCAGCTGCGCTGTCTCCCACAAAAGATTGCCGATGGTCACCGCGACCAGGTAACGCCTGATCACGGTGAGCCAGTCCGGCCGCTGATCGCCGATCACGGCGTATCAATTGTAAGCGATGGTCCGCGACCCTTCGGCGCTCCGTGAGATTAGGGTGGCTGTTGGGGCGGCGCCCAGAACCAGGGCATCAATTCGTCGATGCGTTTCTGCGGCCAGCCGTTCACGAGGCGTGTCAGGAGATCGGTGAAATACGCCTTCGGATTGACATGATTCAGCTTACAGGTCTCGATCAGCGATGCGAGGCATGCCCAATTCTCTCCACCCTCGTCGCTGCCAGCAAAAAGGCTATTTTTTCTCGATAGAGCAACGGGTCTCATGGAACGCTCGACACTGTTATTGTCGAGTTCGATGCGGCCGTCATCAAGGAACCGCTCCAACCCATCCCAGTGGTTCAGCGCATAGCGGATCGCCTCTGCGGTCGGACCGCGAGCGGGCAATTTCGCGATCTGCGCTTCGAACCAGATGCGCAGTTCGGTGACCAGCGGTTTGCTCTCGGCCTGGCGCACCGCCAGCCTGTCATTGGCACTCTTGCCGCGGACGCGCGCCTCGATTTCATAGAGCGCCGCAATGCGCTGCAACGCTTCCATTGCGATCGGCGCCTTTGTCTTGGCCAGATCGTAAAAGCCCCTCCGTACATGGCTCCAACAAAAAGCCAGCGTTACGGAAGTCGCAGCCGATTTGGACCCGGCGAACTTCTTGTAGGCCGGGTAGCCGTCGCATTGCAGGATGCCGCGGTAGCCGCCGAGCAGCGTGTTGGCGTGAGTATGCCCCCGGCCAGGCGCGTAGCTGTAAACCACCGCGGGAGGTTGGCTCCCGCCCCATGGACGATCATCACGCGCAATGGCCCAGAAATAGCCTTGCTTCGTCCGCCCGCGGCCTGGATCGAGCACCGGCACCACGGTCTCGTCGGCGAAGATCCGTGTCGAGGCGAGCATCATCTCACGCAGCCGCGCGACCACTGGGGCAACTTCGGCCGCGGCGTACCCCATCCAGAACGACAGGGTGGACCGATCAAGAATGACACCCTGTCGTGCCAGGATCTGCGACTGGCGATACAGTGGCAGATGGTCGGCATAGCGTGCCACCAGCACATGGGCGACCATCGCCTCGGTCGGAATGCCGCCTTCGATCAGCCGCGCCGGTGCCGGTGCCTGCACCACGGTGCCTGCGCAGGCCCGGCAGGCGAGCTTCGGACGCTTGGTCACGATCACCCGAAACTGCGCCGGGATCACATCCAACCGCTCCGAGGTGTCCTCGCCGATCACCGTCATCGTTGCCCGGCAGCACGGGCACGCGGTGTCCTCGGGCGCCAGCGTCACCTCGATCCGCGGCAGATGCGCCGGCAGCGCGCCGCGGCTTGCGCGCCGCTTGGTGGCATTGTCCTTGCGCAGTTCGGGATCGCGCTTCTCCGCCTCGGCGTCTGCTTTGGCGATCGCCTGTTCGATCGCCTCGAAGCCCAGTTGCAGCTGTTCCTCCGGCAGACGTTCGGAGCGGGCGCCGAAGTGCATGCGTTTGAGCTGCAGCAGCAGATGACGCAGCCGATCATTCTGTGCCAGTAGCGTGTCGCGCTCGGTGACCGCCGCATCGCGTTCGGACATCGTCGTCAGCACAAGCGCCCGCAATGCTTCAATACCTTCGGGCAGGCTCTGCATGTCGTCGCGTGGGGAATCCATCACCGCGAATTCTACGCGGCAACAGACGGTTTGAGAATCCCTTTTGCGGTCTGAACACGCGTCCAATCGAGCCCGTCGAACAAAGCGGCGAACTCTATGGGCGACAGCTTCATCACGCCGTCCATGATCGGCGGCCAGCGGAATGACCCCTGCTGCAATTGCTTCCAGACCAGCACGAGCCCGCTGGTATCCCAGACCAATATCTTCAACCGATCGCTGCGCTTGGCGCGATAGACAATGACCGCGCCAGAGAATGGATCCTCGGCCAACACCTCCTGCGCCAAGGCGGCGAGGGAGTGTGCACCTTTGCGAAAATCAATCGGCCGCGTTGCCAATAAGACGCGAGCGCCAGCGGGGACATTGATCATGATCGGGATGCCGAGGCCCGAACCGCGCGCAACACCGCGGTCAATTGGGCAGCATCATCCATGCCGGACGAGACCCGCACCACCGCACCGGCAAGCTTGACCTCGATCCCCGGCGCGGCAGACGCCGCGCGTTGAACCGTCGTAGCCGGAATGGCTTCGCTCACAATCGGTACGAAGCTGAGCGGTGCCGGCGGTGTCGTTGTCTTGGGCACGCTCGGCAAGTCCTGGCGCATGGCGCGTCGCCAGCCGAATACCTGCTGCGAACAGACCTGCCACCGCCGTGCAACCTCGGACACACGCGCTCCTGGAACCAGGGTCTCCGCGACGATCCGTGCCTTCTCATCCGCCGACCAGCGCCGCCGGCGGCCAGGTCCCGTTAGAACCTCAACTCGCCGGAATCCACCCTTCGCGTCATCGCTAACGTCAAACATAAGGATAGCTCGAAGCCCGCTGCCTCAGCCAAATCAACCACTTCCGGGGAGGCCATTAAACAAGGGCATCAGAGCCACGCTTAC
>CAWCDM010000022.1:0-95639 GCA_963794185.1 uncultured Alphaproteobacteria bacterium
CGAAGACACAAAGGCACGAAGAACGCGCGCTTCGTCCCTTGCGTCTTGGTGGTGAATGCCTGCTTTACCGCTCCACGCACATGGCGACACCCATGCCGCCGCCGATGCACAGCGTCGCCAGCCCCTTCTTCGCATCGCGCTTCTGCATCTCGTGCAGCAGCGTGATCAGCACGCGCGCGCCGGAGGCGCCGATCGGATGGCCGATGGCGATCGCGCCGCCGTTCACGTTCACCTTGTCGGTGTCCCAGCCGAGGTCCTTGTTCACCGCCAGCGCCTGCGCCGCGAACGCCTCGTTGGCCTCGATCAGGTCGAGGTCGTCGACCTTCCAGCCCGCCCGCGCCAGCGCCTTGCGCGTCGACGGGATCGGGCCGGTGCCCATCACCGCCGGATCGACGCCCGCCGTCGCGAACGCCGCGATCCGCGCCAGCGGCTTCAACCCGCGCTTCGCCGCCTCGGCCGCGCTCATCAGCACCAGCGCCGCCGCGCCGTCGTTGATGCCGGACGCGTTGCCGGCGGTCACCGTGCCGTCCTTGCTGAACGCCGGCCGCAGCCGCGCCATCGTCTCGATGCTGGCGTCGTGGCGGATATATTCGTCGTCGGCCACCACCACGTCGCCCTTGCGGGTCTTCACCGTCACCGGCACGATCTCGTCCTTGAAGCGGCCGGCCTTCTGCGCCGCGCTCGCCTTCTGCTGCGAGCCCAGCGCGAACTGGTCCTGCTGCTCGCGGGTGATCTGATACTTGGTGGCGACGTTCTCGGCGGTGTTGCCCATGTGATAGCCGTGGAACGCGTCCCACAGCCCGTCCTTCAGCATCGTGTCGATGAACTCGAGCCCGCCCATCTTCTGCCCCGCGCGCAGATAGGCCGCGTGCTGCGACAGGCTCATGCTCTCCATGCCGCCGGCGGCGACGATGGCGCTTTCGCCGGTGCGGATCTGCTGCGCGGCGAGCGCCACGGCGCGCAGGCCGGAGCCGCAGACCTGGTTGATGCCGAACGCGGTCTTGGCGTCCGGCAGCCCCGCGGCGCGCGCGGCCTGGCGGGCCGGGTTCTGGCCCTCGCCCGCGGCCAGCACCTGGCCCAGGATCACCTCGTCCACATCGCCGCCCTCGACGCCGGCCCGCTCGAACGCCGCCTGCAGCGCGACCGCGCCCAGCGCATGCGCGGGCAGCGTGCCCAGCGCGCCGCTGAAGCTGCCCACCGGCGTGCGGGCGGCGGAGACGATGACGATGTCGTCCATGTCTGGCTCTCCTCTGAATGCGGTTGCGGCACGCCTAGCGCCCTGCCGGCGCCGGCTCTGGCCATGTGGGCGCGAACCGGCACAATATCAGCCCGACAAGAATGCATGGGAGCACGTCCATGACCGAGGCCGCGCTGAGCTATGCGCACGGCGCCAGCAACGTGGCGCTGATCGGGGAGACGATCGGCCGGCAACTTCGACCGGACCGTTGCGCGCTGGGGCGACCGGCCGGCGCTGATCGTGCGCCAGCAGGGCATCCGGTGGAGCTACCGCGAACTGGGCGAGAAGGTCGATGCGTTCGCCGCCGGGCTGCTCGCGCTGGGACTGCAGCCGGGCGAGCGGATCGGCATCTGGTCGCCGAACAACGCCGAATGGGTGGTGACGCAGTTCGCCACCGCCAAGGCCGGGCTGATCCTGGTCAACATCAACCCGGCCTATCGGCTGGCCGAACTGGAATACGCGCTGAACAAGGTGGGCTGCCGGGCGCTGATCACCGCGACCGCGTTCAAGACCAGCGACTATATCGGCATGATCAACACGCTGGCGCCGGAACTGCGGTCTGCGCAGCCCGGCCGCCTGGATGCGGCGAAGCTGCCGGCGCTGGAGATGGTGATCCAGATCGGCGATGCGCCCGCGCCGGGCACGATCCCGTTCGACGAGCGTCTGCGCCATGGCGGCGCAGTCGCATCGCGCGCGGCTGGCGGAGCTGGCGGCGCGGCTGCAGTTCGACGATCCGATCAACATCCAGTTCACCTCCGGCACGACCGGCCTGCCGAAGGGCGCCACGCTGACGCACCACAACATCCTCAACAACGGCTTCTTCCTCGGCGAGGCGATGCGCTACACCGAGCACGACAAGGTGTGCATCCCGGTGCCGCTGTATCATTGCTTCGGCATGGTGATCGGCAATCTGGCCTGCATCACGCACGGCTCGGCGATGGTGTATCCCGGCGAGGGCTTCGATCCCGCTGGCCACGTTGCAGACCGTGGCGGAGGAGCGCTGCACGTCGCTCTACGGCGTGCCGACCATGTTCATCGCCGAGCTCGAGCATCCGGATTTCGCGCAGTTCGACCTGACCAGCCTGCGCACCGGCATGATGGCCGGCGCGCCGTGCCCGATCGAGGTGATGCGCCGCTGCATCCGCGACATGCACCTGACCGAGATGACGATCGGCTACGGCATGACCGAGACCAGCCCGGTCAGCACGCAGACCGCGCTCGACGATCCGCTGGAGCGGCGGGTCTCGACCGTCGGGCGCGTGCATCCGCATGTCGAGGTGAAGATCGTCGACGCCGAGGGCCGCGTCGTGCCGCGCGGCACGCCGGGCGAGTTCTGCACCCGCGGCTATTCGGTGATGCTCGGCTATTGGGACGATGCGGAGCGCACGGCGCAGGCGATCGACGCCGCGGGCTGGATGCACACCGGCGATCTGGCGACGATGGACGACGACGGCTACTGCAACATCGTCGGCCGCATCAAGGACATGGTGATCCGCGGCGGCGAGAACATCTATCCGCGCGAGATCGAGGAGTTCCTGTACCGCCATCCGAAGATCCAGGACGTGCAGGTGTTCGGCGTGCCGGACGAACGCTACGGCGAGGAGCTGTGCGCCTGGATCAAGCTGCGCGCCGGCGAGACGCTGACCGCGGAGGACGTGCGGGAGTTCTGCCGGGACCAGATCGCGCATTACAAGGTCCCGCGCCACATCCGCTTCGTCGACGAGTTCCCGATGACGGTGACCGGCAAGATGCAGAAATTCATCATGCGCGAGCGCATGGCGGCCGAACTCGGCGTGAAGGAGGCGGCGACGGCGTAGTTTCCCCCGCAGTGGCAGCCCCGCCCCTCCGCGTGTATGGTATCGAGCGGTTGCGGGTGGCCGATGCGTCGATCATGCCGTCCATCAACGCGGGCAACACGAACGCACCGACAATCATATCGCAGAACCCCCCTCCCCCCAAGGAAACACGGCACATGCGCTGGGCACGTTTCGAGCAGAACGGCACGCCGGCCTATGGCGTGGTCGAGGGCGACGAGATCATTCCGGTGCGCGGCTCGCCATTCGAAGCTGGGAGCGCACGTCGACACGGGTGAAGCTGTCGGACGTGAAGCTGCTGGTGCCGGTGGTGCCCCGACCTTCTACGCCGCCGGCATGAACTACGCCGAGCACGTGCGTGAAGTCGCCGAAAAGGTCGGCCAGAAGGCCGAACTGCCGACCCAGGCGGACATCGGTTACCGCGCCAACAACGCGTTGATCGCGCACGATGAGACGATCGTGATCCCGAAGGATGCGACCGAGCAGGTGCAGTACGAGGGCGAACTGGTCGCGGTGATCGGCCGCAAGTGCAAGCATCTCACACGCGAGAACGCGTTGTCGGCGGTGCTGGGCTAGACGATCGGCAACGACGTGAGCGAGCGAACCTGGCAGAAGAGCGACCGCACGCTGTGGCGGGCGAAGAACACCGACACGTTCAAGCCGATGGGTCCGTGGATCGAGACCAATGTGAAGCTGGAAGACCTGGTCACCAGAGTCCGCCTGAACGGCGAGGAACAGATCGCCTTCCCCACCAACCACATGGTTTTCGGCGTGGTCGACTTCCTGGTGGCGATGACGAAATACCTGACTCTGCATCCGGGCGACGTGCTATGGATGGGCACCGAGGGTGCCACCGAGAACATGAGGCACGGCGATGTCTGCGAGATCGAGATCAGCGGCATCGGCACGTTGCGCAATCCAATTGTACGGGAGACCTGACATGGCCATGCAGCGCGAGGTTGTCGTCGTATCCGGCGTGCGTACCGCGATCGGCGATTTCGGCGGCGGACTGAAGGACGTGGCGCCGACCGAACTTGGCGCACAGGTGGTGCGCGAGGCGCTGTCGCGCGCCGGCGTCACCGGCGACGAGGTGGGCCAGGTGGTATTCGGCAACGTGATCCACACCGAGGCGAAGGACATGTATTTCGCCCGCGTCGCCGCGCTGAACGGCGGCGTCACCAAGGACGCGCCGGCGCTGACCGTGAACCGGCTGTGCGGATCGGGACTGCAGGCGATCGTGTCGGCGGCGCAGACCATCATGCTCGGCGACACCGAAATCGCGGTGGGCGGCGGCGCCGAGAGCATGAGCCGCGCGCCCTATATGGCGCAGGGCATGCGCTGGGGCGCGCGCATGGGTGATTCGTCCATGCTGGATATGATGCTGGCCGCGCTGCACGATCCGTTCGACAACATCCACATGGGCGAGACCGCGGAGAACCTGGCGGCGAGCCACCAGATCACGCGCGGCGACCAGGACGCGCTGGCGGTCGAATCGCACCGCCGGGCCTCGCACGCGATCGCCGAGGGAAGGTTCAAGCAGCAGATCCTGCCGGTCAAACTGAAGACGCGGCGCGGCGAGACTGTGTTCGACACCGACGAGCACGTGCGCGCCGACACCACCGTCGAGAGCCTGTCGAAGCTGCGCACCGTGTTCCGCAAGGACGGCACGGTGACCGCGGGCAATGCCTCGGGCGTCAACGACGGCGCCGCGGCGGTGGTGCTGATGGAGCGCGAGACGGCGGCCAAGCGCGGCGCCAAGCCGATGGGGCGCCTGGTGGCCTATGCGCATGCCGGCGTCGATCCGAAATACATGGGCATCGGCCCGGTGCCGGCGACGCGCCTGGCGCTGAAGCGCGCCGGGCTGGCGCTGGCGGACATGGACGTGATCGAGGCGAACGAGGCGTTCGCCGCACAGGCATGCGCGGTGGCGAAGGATCTCGGCTTCGACCCGGAGAAGACGAACCCGAACGGCTCCGGCGTGTCGCTCGGCCATCCGATCGGCGCGACGGGAGCCATTTTGACGATCAAGGCGCTCTATGAGCTGGAGCGCATCGGCGGGCGCTATGCGCTGGTCACGATGTGCATAGGCGGCGGCCAGGGCATCGCGGCTATTTTCGAGCGGGTGTAGTCGGCGTGCACCTCTCCTGCACGCTGGGAGAGGTGCATAACTGGCTACGCCGCTTACGTCTTCCACCAACCGGTCCGTGGCCGCGGCAGGCCCAGATTCTCCCGCAAGGTCGCGCCCTTGTAGTCCTTCTGGAAAATCCCGCGCCGCTGCAACTCCGGAACTACGAACTTGACAAAATCCTCGAACGTCCCCGGCGTGTGCGTGCCGCCCACCACATAGCCGTCGCAGGCGCGCTCGACGAACCATTGCTCCAGCCGGTCGGCGATCTCCTTCGGGCCGCCGACGATCGCCTCGCGCGGACGGCCGCGGCGCGTCACGTCGAGAAAATCGCGCACCGTCGGATTGCGGCCGATCACGCGCATCACCCGATCGCGCATCGCCTGCATCCCCGACATGCCGTCCAGCTCCGCGTCGCTGAACGCCTCGTCCATTCCCTTCTTGGCAAAGTCGAAGTTCAGCGCCTCTGACAGCAGCGACAACCCGTCGACCTCGCGATACAGCGTCTCGATCAGCGCCATCTTGTCCTCGGCCTCGGCCTTCGTCGCCGCGGCAACCGGATAGGCAATCGTATTGACGGTAATCAGGTCGGGATCGCGCCCATGCTGCGCCACGCCCTGCTTGAAGTCGGCGTAGCGCCGCTTGCCCTCCTCGAGGTCCGGGTAGCCGACGAACACCGTCTCGGCCCAGCGTTCCGAGAACCGCTTGCCTCGATCGGATGAGCCCGCCTGGATGATCACCGGATGACCCTGCGGCGAACGCGGCACCGTGAATGTGCCCCGCGAGGTCAGGAATTTTCCCGGTACTCCATGCGATGCACCTTGTCGGGATGCGCGAACAGACCACTCTGCTTGTCGACCACAAGCGCATCGTCGTCCCAGCCATCCCAGCAGCCGAGCACGATCTCCATGAATTCGTCGGCACGATCATAACGCAGGTCGTGCGCGAGATGGACTTCGCGGCCCATGTTCTGCGCCTCGCCGTCATTGACCGAGGTCACCACGTTCCAGGCCGCCCGGCCGCCCAGCATGTGGTCCACGGTCTGGAACCGCCGCGCCACGTCGAACGGTTCGTAATAGGTGGTGGACGCCGTCGCGCCGATGCCGAGCCGGCGCGTGCCGAAGCCCATGGCGAGCAATGTCGCGACCGGGTCCATCTTCACGACGCGCACGCCGTTCGCCACCACCTCGGCGGGATTGCCGCCATAGATGTCCGGCATCGCCAACCGGTCATCGAAGAAGGCGAGCTGGAATTTTCCTGCCTCGAGCACCTGGCCGATCTTCTGGTAGTACTCCGCCGTCGTGAAATCCGTGCGCGAGTCCGGATGACGCCAGGAACTCGCCAGCGTCGTGCAGTTCTGCGCCTGGAGGAAGCCGACCAGGACCATCTGTCGCATGGCAAGATCCTTTCAGAGCCGCCGGCGGCGCACCAGAGTGCCTCGACCACCGTCTTGGGTGCCGGGTGATCGCCGCGGTCGGTTGTTCATCCCAGCGAAGGCAGATTTCCGGGAGCCCTCTGGGTCCCCGCTTTCGCGGGGATGACGGCATTCGCGGGGATGGCGGCATTCGCGGGGATGGCAACTGAATTCGCCGCGAAAACAACACGCGCAACTGGCCTCGATGCAACCGAGCCAGTCTTTCCGTGGCGGATGATGAACTGCGGCAGGGAACATCCTTCCCACACGGAAGTTCCCTACCGCCGTCAAGCTTTACTCCGCGGCAGCCTTCTGCACCGGGATATCCGTCGAGTACTTCAGATGCACCGGCGCATTCGCCTCCCACGGGTCCTTCAGGCCCAGCGACTTGCCGTGCTCGCGCACCGCCGGCATCACCTCCTTCACCATGAGTTCGATGCACCGGCGGCGATCGTCCCTGCTCACGGTGCCGTCGTTGCCCCACAGGCCCATGATGCCGGGACGCGTGTGCTCGATCAGCATCTTCAGCCGTCCGATCACCTGATCCGGCGTGCCGGCGATGATCATCGTGTCCGCGACCTGCTCCTCGAAGGTCGGCTGGCCACGCGGGTTCTTCGCCCGCCCCACCGCGAACTCGACGAACCCGCGCCGCCCGGACGGCGAGAAATAGCCCGCCGGATTCGCCCACACCGGATGCGCCAGGCCGGTAAATTCACCCTGCATCCACATGAACTGCCGCGCGTTCTGCAGCGCCTTCTCTTCCGTATCCTGCACGTGCACGCGGATCAGGTAGCCGAAGTTCTCCGGCCCCGCCGTGTAGCCGACATCAGCTGCGGCCTTCGAATACGTGTCCCAGATCGTCTTCGTCGCATCGATCGCGGTATTCAGCGCGATGTAGGGATAGCGCTGCTGCGCGGTCCAGATCACCGTCTCGCGCGACAGCACGCCAGGTATCCACACGCGTGGATACGGCTTCTGCAGCGGCACCGCCCAGGGGTTCACCACGCGATGCTGATAATGCGTGCCTTCCCAGCGGAACGGGCCCGGCTGTGTCCAGGTCTTCTGGATCAGGTCATGCGCCTCGATGAAGCGTTCCCGGTTGTACGCCGGGTTCACCCCGTTGGCCAACTGCTCCTGTCCGCCGCCGCGGACAAAGCCCGACACCACCCGGCCCTTCGACACCATGTCGATCATCGCGATCTCTTCGGCGAGCTGCACCGGATTTTCCGACAGCGGCAGCGGATTGCCGAGGAACACGATTTTTGCCCGTTTGGTCACCGCCGCGAGGATGGCGCCGAACATGTTGGTCCGGGCCTGCATGCAGAACGGCGCGTTGTGGTGCTCGTTCAGCATGATGCCGTCGACGCCCCACTCGTCGGCCATGATGTATTCTTCGAGGTACTCGTTGTACAGCCGGCTGCCCGCCACCGGATCATAATTGCTGTTGGAGAAGGTCAGCGCGGTCGCGCCGTATTTCAGCCCCTCCTTCGCGTCGTAGGCGGCCATCGGCTGCTCGGTGAAATACATCAGGTGCATGTCATGCTCCCCTTCGATCCGGTGTACTGTTCAGTTCGCGTTGACGAAGGTGGTCACGAGCTTCGCCAGCTCGTCCGGCTTCTCCATATCCACATAGTGCCCGCAGGCCGGCACGACTTCCAGCCGCGCATTGCGCAGCGCCTTGACGTAGGCGTCGCCCGCACTGCGCGGCACATGTTTGTCGTCGTCGCCCCAGACAACCAGCGCCGGCGTGCGAACGCCGCCCAGCAGATACGGCAGCGTCTGGCTGTACATGTACGGCTTCCACGCGGTCCGGAACACCATCTCGCGGCAGATGTCCCACTGTTCGAGCTGATCCGTCGATACATCGCCATAGACACGCGTGAACGCGGCCCGATCATGGAACCCCGCGTGCGGATAATCGAGATAGGACACAATGGCCTGATCGGCGATGTCGCCCTCCGGCGGCTTGATGCCCATGGCGCCGACCAGCACCAGCCGACGGAACGCCGTCGGCGCCTGGCTTGCCATCTCGGCGGCGATCCAGCCGCCAAAACCCAACCCCACCAGCGAGACGTCGCTGACGCCGAGATCGGTGAGCAGCCAGTTATGAATCGCCGCGATGTCACGCACGCTGCGCAGCCAGTGCGGCCGCTCCGACTTGCCCCATCCCGGATGGTGCGGGATCAGGACATCGAAGTTCTGCGCCAGCGCGTCGTAGAACGGCAGGCGCTCCGGCGTGCCGATGTCGTGGTGCAGGACCAGCACCGGCCGACCGCTGCCTCCGCGCGTCAGGTGCAGCTTGTTGCCGGCGATGCTCATCGCGGTCTCGTTCCAGGTCACGCTGGTCGGCATCCAGACCCCCTTCAGCACTTGCTTCCGTGGCAGGATACTCACCGGTAGCCCCGCTTGTCCAATCGGCCGCCGGTGCCGTAAAGCGGCAGGGACAAATTCCACATCGGAGACAGCGCCATGCAAAGTCTGGCCGGAAAGGTTGCAATCGTCACCGGCGCAAGCCGAGGCATCGGCGCCGCGGCGGCGCTTGCCCTGGGCGAGGCGGGTGCGTCCGTCATGCTGGCAGCGCGCAATGCCGTGCAGATCGAGGCGAACGCGCAGCGCATCAACGCAGCCGGCGGCATGGCCGCGGCGATGGCCTGCGATGTCGCCGATTACGCGGCGTGCCAGCGCCTCGTGCAGGAAACCACGCAGCGCTTCGGGCCGCCCGATGTGCTGGTCAACAACGCCGGCGTCATCGAGCCGATCGGCGTGGTCGGCGCCACCGATCCCGCGCACTGGGCGCGCAGCATCGAGATCAATCTGATCGGCGCCTACTACGCCATCCGTGCCGTGCTGCCGGGAATGATCGAGCGCGGGCGCGGCGACATCATCAACGTCTCGTCGGGTGCGGCGCTGCGTCCGCAGGAGGGTTGGAGCGGCTATTGCGCCGGCAAGGCCGGACTGGCGATGCTGACCCGCTCCATCGATCTGGAGCATCGCGCCGCCGGCATTCGCGTGTTCGGCTTCCAGCCCGGCACCACCGACACCGACATGCAGGTGATCATACGCGCCTCCGGGATCAACCCGATCAGCAAGATCCCGCGCGAGCAGCTCACCCCGGTCGCGCATCCCGCGCGCGCCATCGTTTATCTGTGCACGGCCGAGGCCGATGATCTCGCGGGCAAGGAATTCTCCCTCCGCGACGACGATTTTCGACAGCGGATCGGTCTCGCTGTGGCGGATGCGTGATGAGTGCTCCGCTCGACGGCATCAAGGTTCTCGAAGTCGGCCAGGCGCTGGCGGGTCCGCTCGCCGGCGCGATCCTCGGCGACATGGGCGCGGACGTCATCAAGGTCGAGAGACCAGACGGCGGAGATGACGCGCGCCTTTGGGGCCCGCCGTTCGTCGACGGCGATTCGCTGGCGTTCCGCGCCTATAACCGCAACAAGCGATCCGTCACGCTCGACATCAAGAACGCGGGCGATGTCGCGACGTTGAAGTCGCTGGCGCGCGATGCGGACATCATGATCCAGAATCTGCGTCCCGGCATCGTCGATGAGCTCGGCATCGGGCCGGATGCCATGCTGCAGGTCAACCCGCGGCTGATCTATTGCTCCATCTGGGCATTCGGCAGTCGCGGCCCGCTACGCATGGCGCCCGGCTTCGATCCGTTGCTGCAGGCATTCGGCGCGGTGATGACGATGACCGGGAGACCGGACGACCCGCCGACATTCTGCGCGCCGGCAATCAACGACAAGGCGACCGCGATGTGGTGCGCGATCGGCGCCCTGGCAGCATTGCAACAGCGCCAGCACACCGGCAAGGGCTGCGTGATCGACACGTCGCTGTTCGAGAGCGCCGTGGCATGGGTAGAGGGGCCGTTGAACACCTACTATCTCAACGGACAGACCCCAACGCGTCATGGCACCGGCAGCGCCATCCTTACGCCATACCAGACGTTCGAGACGGCGGACCGGCCGATCTGCATCGCTGCCGGCAACGACCGGCTGTTTGTCAAATGCGCGCAAGCGCTCGGTCATCCGGAGTGGGCGACGGACCCGCGCTTCGACGATGGCCGCAAGCGATCCGCGAACCGCCCGGCATTGGTCGCGGAAATGGCGCCGGTTCTGCTGACGCGATCACGCGACGAATGGCTGGCGGCGCTGGAGCGCGTTGGCGTTCCGTGTGCGCCGGTGAACGACGTTGCCGAACTGGCCGCGACGGAGCAGTTGCAGGCGATGGACCTGATGCAGACATTGCCTGGCAGCGGGCTCAAGGTCGTCGGCCTGCCGATCTCGTTCGACGGCGAGCGACCCCGTCCGCGCACCGACTCACCGAAGCTTGGCGAGCACAACGATACGGTGATGCCGCCAAACGGAGATCGCCGCTCCTGACCGCCATTCCTGCGCAAGCGGAAACCCAGAACTGCAAGCACAGTGCTGTTGCCCCTGGGTCCCCGCTTTCGCGGGAATGACAACAGGAACAGTGTCACACCATCGTCAGTCCACCGGACACGCTGATCGTCTGGCCGGTCATGTAGGCCGCATCGTCTGACAGCAGGAAGGCGATCATGCCGGCATAGTCGTCCGGTTCACCGATCCGACGCAGCGGAATGGCACGCGCCAGCGCGTCGCCGATCGAGGGCGACGCCGTGCGGAAATTATCGAACAACGGCGTATCGGTCGGACCGGGGCAGACCACATTCAGCGTGACGCCCCGGCGTGCCAGTTCGCGCGCCAGCGTCTTGGTGAACGCAATGATGCCGCCCTTGCACGCGGCGTAAACCGCCTCGCCAGAGGAACCCACGCGCCCGGCATCGGATGCAACGTTGACGACGCGGCCGAACCCACGCTCCGCCATGCCGCGCACGACGACGTGGTGCATGTTCAGCGGACCGTAAAGGTTGATCTGGACCACCTTGTCCCACAACGCCCGGTCGGTATCGAGGAAGGCGCGCGGCGTGTCCCATCCCGCGATGTTCGCCATCGCCTGCACCGGACCCCATGCTGCCTCGAATGACGCGACGGCTGCGGCGATCTGATCACGGTCGGTGATGTCCACGGGATAGGCCCTCGCCCGGCCGCCCGCACAGTGCGCGACCGTCTCCTGCGCACCCGCCTCGTTGAGATCGAAGATCCCCAGCACGCAGCCCTCGTGCGCCAGGCGCAGCGCGGCGGCGCGGCCGATGCCGCTCGCGCCGCCGGTCAGGATCACCCGCCTGCCGTCCAGTCCGCGCATACGGCTGGTCCTGCCGGTCAGGCCGGATGAAACGCGATTGTCCGCAGCTCGATGCTCTCGCGCGGCAGCACGTCGGGTGGCGCGGTCGGGTCCTCGAACGCACCGTGCGGCGACAGCACCGCGCGGCCGTCGCGTGCCGAGTTCATAGCATTTCAGCAGCAGCGCCTCGTCTTCCCGCATGGCGGGAACATAGTACCAGCGCTGCTTCGGATTGTGCTGCATCAGATAGATCTCGCCGGTCCGATCGCGATAGATCAAATCCGAAGCGATCAGATCACCTTGGGACACACTGCGCGCATCGCACATCGCCAGCGGTGCATCGCGCAGCGGACCGCGGATCGGACGCCAGACATTGATGAACTCGTAGCGTCGGCTCAGCAGGTCGTCGGCTTCGTCGCCCATCAGGTCGCGAATCCGCTGTGGCGCGGAATGCTCGGTGTAGTCGTTATGAACGCGTGTGGCCGGCTGGCGCGGCGCCGAGGCCGTGCGATCTTCGACGCCCGACACGCGACGGCGGGCCGTGTGGTCGAAGATGATGACACGGTTGGCACCGGTTGCCTCGGCGACAAGGCGCTCCGTCTCGGGATAGTAAACGCGGCGGAGTTCGTCCTCGTCGTAGAAGTTGCGGACCAGACTACGGTCCCCGATCAGTTCGAAGCCCTCGCGGTCGAGCGACAGGTCCGCGGCGATCGGCCTCGCATTGTGTATTGTCACAAGGTGCGGCTGATTGACGGTGTTGGTCCGCGGCACGCCAGGCGGCGGATCGTAGGTGTAGCTGTGCGGCCTGTCCTTCATCGGGGCGAGATACACCAGATCGGCCTCCACGCCCGTCAGCCCGGAGATGTTCGTACTTGGCTGGTCCATGATTCTCACCCCAGTGCAAGATCGCGTTCGCGCGAGACGGCCGACGATAGCAGGATCCGATCCGACAGGTCATGCCCTACGCCAGATGCGGCAGTGCAAGCCAGTCCCGGCTCTGCATCTCCTCGAGCCGCGAAACTGTGCGCTCGAACATCTTGGCGTTCTCGCCACGCTGATAGAGCTGATCCGGCATCGCATCGGCTGACGCCAGCAGCTTCACGTGGTGCTCATAGAGCGTGTCGATCAGCACGATGAAGCGGCGTGCCTTGTCGTAGTTGCTGGGCGAAAGCCGTGGGATGCGCTCCAGGATCAGCGTGTGATAGCGCGTTGCAAGTGCCAGGTAGTCGCCGGCTCCGAGTGCTGCGCCGCACAGCGCATCGAAGTCGCAGCGCGCAACGCCTTCCGCCGCCACAGGGACAACGAATTTGCGCCCCATCACCCAAAGCGTCTCGGGACCACCGATTGCGTCCCAGGTCAGTTCGGCGAACGCGTGGTCCATCTGGCGCTCGGCCCACACATCGGCGGGAACCAGCCAGGTGCGTTCCCCGCGCAGCAGCGAACGGCGGAAATCCCGCCCATCGTCGATCGCCACGACATCGAGCCGCTGCTTGATCAGAGCGATGAACGGCAGAAAGGCATCGCGTCCCGGCTGACCCTTGAACAGATCGTCCGGTGCAACGTTCGATGTCGCCACCACCACCACGCCGCGGTCGAACAGTGCCTCGAACAGCCGGCCGAGGATCATCGCGTCGGCGATGTCGTTCACCTGGAACTCGTCGAAGCAGAGCAGCGCCGCCTCGGCTGCGATCTCATCGGCGAGCGGCGGGATGGGATCGCCAATGCCCCGATTGGCCGCCTTGATTGCGTGGAAGCTCGCATGGATGTTCTGCATGAAGCGGTGGAAATGGTAGGTCCGCTTGCGGCCGACCTCGGCGGCGTCGAAGAACAGTTCCATCAGCATGGACTTTCCGCGTCCGACGGCGCCCACGATATAAAGGCCGTTAGGGCGGTCCGGCACGGGTTCGCCGCGGCGGAGCAGACGGGAGAACAGGCTTTGGCCGTTGGCCGACTTCGTCTGCGGATCGTAGCCGCGCAGCCTCTCCCACAGCGCCTGGAGCCGTTCGGCAACACGTTCCTGGGAGCACTCGGGTGCCAGCTCGCCGGCCGCCACCATTGCCCGGAAGGCCGGCAGCGGCCCGCGCTGCGCTGGGATGTCGGCGCCCGGGCTGTCCATTTCGGTGCCGCAGATAGCGCGTCCGGTGCCGGGGTTCAACGCGACGGCACGGCGGTCGTACTTCGTCGGCCAAAGATGCGCACGCGCAGCGTGTTGTTAGCGAGAAGGACGTCCCGACACGCCGGGCCGTTCGACCGACATCGGCCGCCGGTTCATTCCTGTTCCCAGTCCTGCACGCCACCCGCGCCGCTCCGAGCCTCGAAGTAGCTCAGCGCCACGCCGCTGCCGGCCAGCAGCACAACCAGCACCGCAAACCGAGCCAGGGCGCCGCGCTGGGACCCGCGCTTCGGGCGCAGTCGATCGCTATACCAGTACCTTGTCATACCACCCAGGGCCGACTTCCACGGGAAACATCGCAGGCACTCCTCTGCTGGATTGTCTTCAACGTTGCCGTCGATGACCTGCGCCGATCATCCGGCAGCGGAGACCGCGACCATATGAACTCGTTCACACGTTCGGCAGCCCATCAACTGGGCCAGCGGGACAATGTTGCCGTGCCAACTGCTCGCGTACGACGAGCAGTTGGAAATGCACATCGAATTGCGCGAGGTGTTTGTGCCCGGCGTGACCGGCCGATTGCGTAAACGCGTTAAGAATCCTCGCAAGGCAGTACAGACACCGACGATCGGCAGCACCTGCTCCACCGAGAAGTGCACGGCACGCGGCGTGTCCCCGATGTTGACGACAGGGGATAACCCTGCATAGCAGGCAGTTGGTGCCGCCACGGAGACACAACGCCCCATGCCCAGCTTCACACCGCAGGCGCTCCACGCGCTGACCAGCCTGATCGTCGGCCGCATGGGCAGTGCGCCGGAGGAGACGGAGGAGGTCGCCGACCATCTGGTCCGCGCCAACCTCTCCGGCCATGACAGCCATGGCGTCGGCATGCTGCCCGCCTATGTGCGGCTGTTCCAGGACGGGCTGCTGGTGCCCAACCAGACGCCGCACACCGTGCTGGACACCGGCGCGCTGCTGGTGATCGATGCGCGCCGCGGGTTCGGCCAGCGCATGGCCGCCGATGCGGTGCGGCGCGCCATCGCGCGGGCACGCGCGACCGGCGCATGCGTCCTGGCGCTGCGCAACAGCTCCCATGTCGGCCGCATCGGCACCTACGCGGAGCTGGCCGCCCACGCCGGCATGGCCTTCACTGCCTTCGTCAACGTCGCCGACGGTCGCGACGTTCAGGCGCCCTGGGCTTGCGCTGAACCCCGGCTCGGCACCAACCCGTTCTGCACCGCCGTTCCGGGCCTTGCGGGAGATGGCGGCGGGCCGTCCCTGCTACTCGACATGGCGACCACCACGATCGCAGCCGGCAAGGCGCGGGTCGCGTTCAACAAGGGCGTGCCGGTACCGGAAGGCTCGCTGATCGATGCGCATGGCCAGCCGACCAATGATCCCGCCGGCTTCATCCGCGACCGCACCGGCGCAATGCTGCCATTCGGCCGGCACAAGGGTTCGGGACTGGCCGTGATGTGCGAGATCATGGCCGGTGCGATCGGCGGCGGGCAGCGGGTGGACGAGCCGAGACGGGGCGGCATCCTCAATTCGATGCTGGCGACGGTTATCGATCTGTCGCGGCTCGGCGATCCCGGGGCGATCGCGCAGGACATCGAGGCCACCAAGTCGCATATCCGCTCCTCCCGCCTCGCGCCGGGCTTCGACGAGGTCTTGCTGCCCGGCGAACCCGAGCGCCGCGCCGCGCGGCAACGTGCCGAGGTCGGGGTTGAGGTGGACGCAACGACCTGGCACGATATCCGGGAGGCTGCGGGCACGCTTGGCATCGCCGCGTCCGAAATCGACCGGGCGGTGAGCGCGAACTGAAGCACCCAGGTTGCGCGGCGGTGTCATCTCCCGCACCATGGCCGGATCACACGATCACGGAGAGACCGATGTCAGCAGCGCTGCAACTGCCCAGAACCAACATGACCGATGCCGAATGGCAGACGCGCTGCGAACTCGCGGCATTGTATCACGTGGTGGACCACCTCGGCTGGACCGACCTCATCAACACGCACATGTCGGCGCGCATACCGGGCGAGCCGAACCACTTCCTGATCAACCGCTACGGCGAGATGTTCGACGAGGTCACCGCCTCGTCGCTGATCAAGATGGACATGGACGGCAACGTGCTCGGCGCCGAAGGGCGGTTCAACAATGCCGGCTTCACCATCCACAGCGGCGTCTACAAGGCGCGGCCTGATGCGAACTGCGTGATGCACACGCATACGCGGGCGGGTGCGGGCGTCTCGCTGCTGCAGCACGGGGTGCGGCCGATCAGCCAGGACGCTCTACATGTGCTGGATGACATCGCCTATCACCCGTACGGGGTGCCTGCGACGGCGGAGGAGTGCGAGGCGCTGGGGCGCACCTGCAAACAGGGGACCTGCGTGGTACTGCTCAACCATGGGCTGCTCACGCTCGGCGAAACGATCCACGGCACGCTGATGCGCCTGTACATGATGGAACGGGCGTGTGAGCTGGAGCTGATCGCGCGCACCATGGACGCGCCGCCGGTGCTTATCGAGGACCATGTTGTGCGCAAGGCGGCCGAGCGGATGAAGAAGATCCGCGGAACCGAAAACTACGGACTGATGGAGTGGCTCGGCCTGGTGCGTACGGTGGACCGCAAAGGGGTCGACTACCGGCAGTAGCCGGCGCGGCGCGGCGCCGAAATCTTCCCCCCTTGCGGGAGGGGGTTGGGGGAGGGGTCTGCGCCCATCACAACGGCCCCTCCCCCCGACCTCCTACCGCAAGGGGCCCCGCAAGGGGAGGGGGAGGACTTTCGGGCGGCGATTGCGATCGGACGCGAGAACGCCTAGTCACCCGCCCTCATCAGGCCACTGACCAGGAGTACCCGGATGCCGACCGAACGCACGCTGTCCATCATCAAGCCGGATGCTACGCGGCGGAACCTGACCGGCAAGATCAATGCGTGCCTCGAAGCGGCCGGCCTGCGGATCGTCGCGCAGAAGCGCCTGCACCTGACCCGACCCCAGGCGGAGGCGTTCTACGCCGTCCATAAGGAGCGGCCGTTCTTTCGTGGCCTGGTGGAGTTCATGATCTCCGGCCCGGTCGTGGTGCAGGTGCTGGAGGCCGACAACGCAGTGGCGAAGAACCGCGAGGCGATGGGTGCCACTGATCCGAAGAAGGCGGCTACGGGCACGATCCGCGCGCAGTTCGCCGAGGACATCGAGGCGAATTCGGTGCACGGATCCGACAGTGCGGAGAACGCCGCAACCGAGATCGCCTTCTTCTTCGCCGGGACCGAAATCGTCGGCTGAAGACGGCCGGCGTGTTCCTGGAGCACGTTCCCTGAAGCACGGCAGCCCGGGCCGGTCGCTGCGTTCTCGACCCCGGTCGTCACCCGGACCTGAGCGTCGGCCACGGCCGGTTCGACGTCCGCGGCCGGCTTGCCGTCACCTTCGTCAACCGATGCCGTACCGCCCCTTGAAAACTGACTGAACAGTCAGTAAGTAACCCGTATGACCCGCTCTCGCCGCAAGGACGCCCGGCCGGGCGAGATCGTCGCTGCCGCCCTCGCCTCGTTCGCCGATCGTGGCTATGCCGCGACCAAGCTCGAGGATGTTGCAGCCGCCGCCGGCATCAGCAAGGGCACGATCTACCTGTATTTCCCCACCAAGGAGGACCTGTTCCGCGCCGTGGTCCGCCAGGCCGTGCTGCCCAACGTCGCGGCGGCCGAGGCCGACATCGCCAGCCACACCGGGTCGTCGGCCGACCTTCTGCGCATGCTGGCGCAGCGCTTCCTGCGCCTGCTCGACAGCGACCTTACCGCGATCCCCAAGCTCGTGGTCGCCGAGTTCAGGCAACTTCCCCGCCATAGCGCAGTTCTATGCCGATGCCGTGCTACGCCGGGCGTTCCGCCTGATCGAGGGCATCCTCACCCGCGGCATCGCGCGCGGTGAGTTCCGCGCGATGGACGTGCACGCCACCTTGCCGCTGTTCGCCGGGCCGTTCCTGCTGCTGGCGCTGTGGAAGCACTCGCTGGGTCGCCACACGGACCTCCGCTTCGACCCACGCGCCGTCGCCGAGGCGCATATCGAGACGCTGCTGCGCGGGCTCGCACCGGACAAGCTGCCATGAAGCTCGCACTTCCCGCGGTCGTGCTGCTCGCTGCCTGCGCCGGCGCCGCCGGATGGTGGTGGCTGAACCGCCCCCCGGACCCGCCTTCGTGGCAGGGCTATGCCGATGCGGAATATGTCCGCGTCTCGCCCACACTCACGGGGCGCATTGTCGGAATCGCCGTGGCCCGAGGCGACCAGGTGGCGGCGGGCGCGCCGCTGTTCACGCAGGACGACGCCGACGACAAGGCGGCGCGCGACGCGGCTGCGGGCAAGCTTGCGGAAGCGCAGGCACGGCTCGACAACCTGCAAACGGCGAGCCGCGACACCGAGATCGCCCAGGCCCGCGCCGATCTCGCCGACCAGATGGCGACCAGGGACCGCATGGCCAAGGACCTGGCGCGCAACGAGGAGCTGTTGCGCACCGGCGCCGCCAGCCGCCAGACGGTGGACCAGCAGCGTGCCGACCTGTCGTCGTCAGTCGCGCGGGTCGAGGCGGCCAGCGCGAAGCTCGAGCAGATGCGCTCGCCGACCGGACGGCAGTATGAGATCGCAGCGCAGAGTGCCATGGTCGAGCAGGCCCGCGCAGCACTCGCACAGGCCGCGTGGCAGTTGGACCAGCGCCACGTGACCGCGCCGGTCGGCGCGCTGGTATCCGACACCTATGCGCGCCCCGGCGAGACGATCAACGCCGGCGTTCCCGTCGTCTCGCTGCTGCCGCCGCAGAACATCCTGGTGCGATTCTTCGTGCCGGAGACCGAGCTCGCCACGATCCATGTCGGCGAGAAGCTGGCGATCGGCTGCGACGGCTGCGCGCCGGGGTTGACCGCCACCGTCTCGTTCATCGCGCCGCAGCCGGAATACACGCCGCCGGTGATCTACAGCGAGTTCGAACCGCGACAAACTGGTCTACCTGATCGAGGCGCATCCGCCGCCCGACCAGGCCGTGCGCTTCAAGCCGGGCCAGCCGGTCGATGTGCGGCGCATCGCGGCGGGGCACACCGGATGACAGCGCTTTCAATCGACGTGCACGATCTGCGCAAGAGCTTCGGCCCACGCCGGGTGATCGACGGACTGACCCTGCAGGTGCCCGAAGGCGAGATCTGCGGCTTCCTCGGCGGCAACGGCAGCGGCAAGACCACGACCATCCGCATGCTGTGCGGACTGATGCGGCCGGATAGCGGCAGCGGCACGTGCCTCGGCCTCGACCTGCTGCGCGACGCCGCGCGCATTCGGCTGCAGATCGGCTACATGACGCAGCGGTTCAGCTTCTATGGCGACCTGACTGTTGCCGAAAACCTGGAGTTCGTCGCGCGCCTGTACGAGATCCGCGATCGCCGGCGAACCGTTGCCGATGTGCTGGAGCGCGTCGGCCTGGGCGGTCGCGCCGGCCAGCTTGCCCAGGAACTGTCCGGCGGTTGGAAGCAGCGCCTGGCCCTGGCAGCGTGCGTACTGCATCGGCCGCGTCTGCTGCTTCTCGACGAGCCGACCGCCGGCGTGGATGCCAAGGCGCGGCGCGAGTTCTGGGACATGATCCACGAGATGGCCGCCGACGGCATGACCGTGCTGGTCTCAACGCACTACATGGACGAGGCGGAACGCTGCCAGCGCGTCGTCTATCTCGCGGGCGGTCGGCTGGTCGTGCAGGGCACGGCGGACGAGGTGGTGCAGGCCGCCCATCTTGTGACGTTCGAAGCGACCGGGCCAGGCATCGAGCAGGCGGCGCGGCGCTTGCGACACGTCGCCGGCGTGGAGAACGCCGCCGTGTTTGGCCGCGCGCTGCGTATCGCCGGCATGGACCGCGCCGCGTTGCGCCATGCCATCGCAGGCCTCGGCGACGACGACATGCGCTGGGAAGAGGTCGAACCGCGGCTTGACGATGTGTTCATCCACATGCTGAACGAGCAGGACGTCGAAGCATGAGAGGTTTCTCGTTCGCTCGCCTGTTCGCGATACTGGTGAAGGAATTGCTGCAGATGCGGCGCGACCGCGGTACCGTCGGGCTCACGGTGATGCTGCCGCTGATCCAGCTCTTTCTGTTCGGCTATGCGATCAACGCCAACCCCCGTCATTTGCCGACCGGACTGATCGCGGCCGAGCATTCGACCTACGAGCGCACGCTGACCGTCGCGCTGCAGAATACCGGCTACTTCGACATCCGGCCGTTCGCGACCGAGAGCGAGGCCGAGCAGGCACTGGCGCGTGGCGATGTGCTGTTCGTGCTGAACATTCCGCCCGACTTCTCGCGCCGGATCGACCGCGGCGAACACCCGCAGGTGCTGATGGATGCGGATGCCACCGATCCGACGGCGATCGGCAATGCGACGGCGGCCCTGGTGGCGCTGAACGCCACCGTGCTGAACCGCGACCTGCCGGTCGGCATGCAGGTCCAGCCCGCGCAGCCACCGTTTCAGGTCGTGCTGCACGCGCGCTACAATCCGGAGCAGATCACCGCGCTGAACATCGTTCCCGGATTGCTCGGCCTGATCCTGACCGTGTCCACGCTGGTCATGACGTCGCTCGCCATCACGCGCGAACGCGAGATGGGCACGATGGAGAACCTGCTGGCAATGCCGGTGCGGCCGGTCGAGGTGATGCTGGGGAAGATTATTCCATATGTCGGGCTGGCCTATGTGCAGACGCTGCTGATCCTGGCGGTGTCGGTCACCGTGTTCCAGGTGCCGATCCGTGGATCGATCCCGTTGCTGCTGTTCGCGCTCGGCGTGTTCATCGCGTGCAACCTTGCGATGGGGTTCGCGTTTTCGACCATGGCAACGACGCAGATGCAGGCTCAGCAGTTGGCGCAGTTCGGCCTGCTGCCTTCGATCATGTTGTCCGGCTTCATGTTCCCGTTCCAGGGCATGCCGGCCTGGGCGCGCGTCGTGGGTGAAGCGGTGCCGTTGACGCATGCGCTGCGGATCTGTCGCGGCTTGCTGCTGAAGGGCAACGGCCTGCCGCAGATCTGGCCCGACCTGTGGCCGATGGCAGTGTTCGCCGCGGTGGTGGGCGTGATTGCCGTCAGCATGTACCGCGAGACGCTGGACTGACTAGGCGCGGCGGTGTTGCACGTATACCTCGCCGGAGTGCGGGCGAGGTGTACTCCCGTGCACCACCGCGCCAATCGTCTATTGCAGCAGGTTGCGCATCGGGTAGGCATAGCGGTCGGCGTCATTCAGCGGCTCGAGCCCGAAACGCACCTCGATCGTGCGCAGGATCGAGCCGAAATCGTACGGCGTGTGATCGACATGGCCGCGCTTCACCGTGGGGCCGACAGCCACCAGCGGGACGCGCGTGCCGGGACCCCAGTTGTCACGCCGTGGCGGTGGTACATGGTCCCACTGCCCGCCATTCTCGTCCCAGGTGATGATGATCAGCATGTCGCGGTACGCCGGGCTGTGCTGTAGCTTTGCCACAAGCCCGGCCAGATGCCTGTCGCCATCGGTGATATTCGTATAACCGGGATGCTCATTGTACTGGCCGATCGGCTTGTAGAAGACGACCAGTGGCAGCGTGTTCTGCTCGATGTCGTGCACCAGATCCGTATAATCCTGCAGGTGCGCCTTCTGTGCCGGCGTCCCGGGCGCCAGATCCTGGAAGAATTGCAGCGGCTGATGCTGGAACTTGAAATCGTGTGCAGGACGGCCCGCCATCGCGTCCGCATAGCCGCCGGAATACCACTTCCAGGCAATATGTCCCGCATCAAGTCGGTCGCCAATATGCGGCATGGTCTGCGGCGGAACCAGCCGCGTTTGATCTGTCTCGCCCGGCGCGTGCAGATACACTGAACTGCTGGTGTTGATTGCATCGCCGTCCGGCGACACCTGGCCGTCCTGCACCATGTTGCCGTTGCCATCCAGCCTTGCGACGATCGCCGTTGGCGCATTGGGCCACTTGAAGGCGCAGGAACACACCAGAAAGGCGTGATTTAAAAATGAACCGCCGAACGCCGAGTGGAACATCGCATCGCCCAGCGTGAACTGCTTCGCGAGTTCCCAGACATAGGTCTGCGAAATATCGAAATACCCCATGGCGAGGCCCTTGGCATTCGACACCGCAGCATAGCGGTTCATCGCCCCGCCATTGATCTGCAGCTGCTCCTGGTAGAACTGGTGGATCAGATCGCCGGTGTCGTCATCGAGCGACACATATCGGTTGATCTGAAACGGCCGATTTGCCAGTTGCGCCGGGAAGCGCTTGTCGACATCCGGCGGCTTCAGGTTGGTGTTGATCGGTGCCGGCAGGAAGCTTGTACGGTTTGCCGTCCGGACCGATCTGAATCGCCGTGTCACCCGCATTGGCGAGACCGTTGGCGCCCGGAAAATTGCCGAAGAAATTGTCGAAGCTGCGGTTCTCCTCGAAGATCACGACGATGTGGCCGATCTTGTCCAGCGGACCGGCATCCGCCTGTTGCGCCGCCACCGGAACAGTCGAGACAAGCAGGCCGGCCAGCGCCGCCAAGCTCCACCAGGCGTTGGTCGCCATCGATTGTTTTACCTCCACGTTCGCCGCGCGCTGCGGACAATATGGTGCGACGCCGCATCGTCAATGAGGGCGCGGATGAAGAAACCATGACAGCGGCCAAGCCGCAGAACCCTTCAACCTGCCAGCAATCCGGCAGTGGCGCCGCTCATGCACGTCGCGAGTGTGCCGGACAGGATGGAGCGCATGCCAAGTGCCACGACCTCGTGCCGCCGCTCCGGGATCATGGCTCCCAGTCCGCCGATCATGATGCCGAGGCTGCCAAAATTCGCGAACCCGCACAATGCATAGGTCAGGATGAGGCGCGACCTCGGCGCGAAGGTTTCCGCCGGCAACGCGGAGAGATTCAAATAGGCGACGAACTCGTTCAGCACCGTCTTGGTGCCCATTATTACAGCGGCGGCGCCGGCTTCGTCCCAAGGCAGACCGATCAGCCACATCACCGGACGGAACGGCAGCGCGAAAATGCGCTGCAGCGTGATCGCCGCGTCGCCCCAATGCGGCAATGCGCCGAGCGCGGCGTTGATCAGGGCGACGAACGCGATCGCCACCAGCAATGTCGCCACGATGCCGACCAGCACGGGCACGCCGTCGATGGTGCCCTTCACCAGCGCGTCCATCGCACTGGCCGGCGTGTCCGGCAGGACCAGACGTTCCTCCGCCGATTCCACCGGACCGAACGGCACCATCAGCGCCGCCACAGCCAGTCCCGCCGGCGTGCTGATCACCGAGGCGATCAGGATGTTGCCGAGCGCATTCGCGATCAGCGGCGACAGAAGCGACGCATAGATCACCATGACTGTGCCGGCGACGCCGGCCATGCCGCAGGTCATCAGCGCGAACAGTTCTCCCCGCTGCATGCGCGCGAGATAGGGCCGCACCAGAAGTGGTGCCTCGATCATGCCGACGAACACGTGCACCGCCGCTCCAAGCGCGAGCGCGCCGCCGATTCCCATCGCGCGGCGCAGCAGCCAGGCGAAGGCGGCGGTGATCCGCTGCAGCACGCCCCAATAGAACAGCAGCGATGCCAGCGCGCTGATCGTCAGCACCAGCGGCAGGGCCTGGAAGGCGAGGATGAAGCTGGCGCCTGCATGGGTCTCGACGAATGGCAGCGGCGGTCCGCCGAGATAGCCGAACACGAAGCTTGTGCCGACCTGCGTGGCGTGCTGCAATGCGGTCGCACCATCGTTCAGCAGGAAGATCACTGCGGTCGCCGGCGGGAAGCCGAGCAGCAGTACCGCAAGCGCCACTTGCAGCAATACACCAGCGGCAACCGTGCGCCAGGGAATGCGGCGCCGGTCCTCGCTCAGCGCCCAGGCGATGGCCAGCAGCGCGGCCAGACCCAGCAGGCCGCGCACGTGGGATCAGGCGGCGGGACGCTGGTTGAACGGATAGTAGGCGGGGAATTCACCGACCGCGTTCATGTCGACTTCCACCATGCCGAGCCCCTTGTGCGCGATCGCCTTGCCGACGGTCTCGCCGAATGCATCGGCGCTCTGCACCTTCCAGAACGGAATGCCGGCGACCTGCGCAAGCTGCCCCAGATCGGGGCCTTGCAGATCGGCAAAGAAGCGACGGCCCTGCGCGGTCGCGTCCTGGATGCGCTTGATCACGCCGTAGCCGCGATCGTTCATCACGATTACGGTCATGTCGAGCTTCTCCTGCACCGCGGTCCACAGCTCGCCGACATTGAGGAAGAGACCGCCGTCGCCGGTCATCACCACGGTTTTTCTTCCATTTGCCGCGGCGGCCGCGCCGAGGCCGAGGGACAGCCCCTGGCCGATGCCGGCGCCGACGGGGAACACGCTCTGATGCGGGCTGTACACGGGAAAAATGCGGTTGCCCCACGTGGTGTTGCTCTGCGTCACGTCGCGCACCCAGATCGCGTCCTTCGGCATGACGGCGCGCAGCTGCTCGGCAAAACCGCCATAGACGCCCAGCGTGTCGAGGAACTCCGCGCGCGCAGCCTGCTTCAGCGCAGAAAAATCCTTTTGGTACGCGGGATCTGGTTTCAGCCGCCCCTCGATGCGCGGCAGCAGCGCCTCGAGCGTCGCCTGTGCATCGCCGCAGACGAAATACGCGTTGGCATAGGTGCGGCCATTGGCAACCGGTTCGGTGTCGATCTGGATCAGGTTCGACGGAAGCTTCACCACGAAATCGCCGGTCTCCTGGCCGCGGAGGCGCGTGCCGACGGCAAGCATCAGATCCACCGTTTGATAGAACTGCTGGATCTTCGGCATGCCGTTGCCGTGCAAACCGCCGATGCTCATCGGATGCTCTTCCGAGACGATGCCCTTGCCGTTGATGCTGTTGATCGTGGTGAAGCCGAGATCGAGCAGTTTGTGCACGGCCACGCTCGCGCGTCGCGCACCGGAACCCAGCCACAGCATCGGACGCTTCGCCGCAACGATGCGCGCCGCAAGTTCGTCGAGTTCGGCATTTGACGGCGTGCGCGGCGGTGGCAGCGGCAGCACGAAGTTGTCGAAGATGGCGGGACGTTCAACCGGCGCTCGCTGCAGGTCGATCGGCACCTCCACGCTCACCGGACCGGTCGGCGGCGTCAGTGCATCCACAGCGGCACGGGTCAGCACGCCGATCGTCTGTTGCGCCGAGCGGACACGATAGGCGGTCTTGGACACCGAGCGCAGCATGCCGAGCTGATCCGGCGCATCGTGTACCGTGCCCATCTCGCGGTCGACAAATCTCGTCGATGTCTGGCCGGTGATATGCAGCACGGAGGAACCGGAGAAGCGTGCCTCGATTAACCCACCGATCGCATTCGCCGCCCCGGGACCGGTGGACGAGAAGATCACGCCCAGGCCGCCGGATACGCGGGCATAGCCGTCGGCCATGTGCGCGCCGCCCAGTTCCCCGCGTGCCATCACGAAGCGGATGGCATTGCGACGGCCGATCGCATCCAGCATCGGGATGTTGTGCACCGAGGCGATGCCAAACGCGGTTGTCACGCCGCACTGCGACAGGAATTCGGCCACGAGGTCGCCGACGGTGTAATCGCTCGCCATCTTGGTCTCCTGATTGTTGCGCGAAGGCTGGAGCAGGCCCCTTCGCGCGTCAACCAATGGTCGTGCTATGCAGCGCCGATCGAAGACCGAGGGGAGAGACAATGAACCAGATCGACAAGGCCAACCGGTTCCGTGCATTGCACGCTGCGCCGGGCGCGTTCGTGATCGCCAATGCATGGGATGCGGGATCGGCGCGCATCCTGACCGGGCTCGGCTTTGTGGCGCTCGCCACATCGAGCGGGGCGGCTGCGGGCATGCTCGGGCGCCGTGACGGCATGATCACGCGCGACGAATCCCTGGCGCATGCGCGTGCGGTCGTCGAAGCGACCGACCTGCCGGTGTCGGCCGACCTGGAGAAGGGGTTCGGCGACGCCCCGGAAGCGGCCGCGGAAACCATCCGTCGGGCGGGTGAGATTGGCCTGGTAGGCGGCTCGATCGAGGATGCGACCGGCGATCCACAGAAGCCGCTGTTCGAAGCGGGCCACGCGAAGGAGCGCATCGCGGCGGCGGTCGAGGCAGCGCGCAGGCTGCCCATTCCATTCACACTGACGGCGCGTGCGGAGAACTTCATCCGCGGCAATCCCGATCTGGACGACACGATCAGGCGCCTGCAGGCATTCGAGGCGGCGGGTGCGGACGTGCTGATGGCGCCTGGCCTGCCCGATCTCGCGGCGGTGCGCACGGTGTGTGCGGCGCTGTCGAAACCGTTCAATTTCATGGCGGGGATCAAGGGGAAGTCGTTCTCGGTGCCGGAACTCGCGGAAGCCGGCGTGAAGCGGATCAGCCTCGCAACGTCGCTGTATCGCGCGGCGATGAGCGGGCTGGTGAACGCGGCACGCGAGGTGAAGGAGCGGGGAACGCTTGGCTATGTCGATACGGGAATGGCGACACCGGAGCTGAATGCGTTCATGAAGGGTTGAGTTCAGAACACCTCGCCCGCTTGTGGGAGAGGTCGGCGCGCAGCGCCGGGAGAGGGTGCCGCCGGCCGCACCCTCTCCCGCGCGCGGGAGAGGTGTACATGTCAGCGCAGATCTTGCTCCATCGCACGCCGGTAGCGGTATGCTTCATCCGTCTCGTCCACTCGCACATCAGCCCATGTGACGCACTGCCCCTTACGCGCGTCGCGCACCAGCGGCACGCGGTTCGCCAGCCCGATCGGTAATCCGCCAATCTCCAAACTGGTGCGCGCCGGCAGCAGTTTGCCCCAGACGCAGCCGCCACCTTCGCCGTCCAGGATCTCGCCCGCGCGCAGATCCCGCTTCGCGGTGGACACCACATCGCCGCGGAAGCCGGTCGGCGCGCCGGTTGCCTCGCCGCGTAAGACCGCCGAGAGGATGGAAATGTTCAGTTCCAGTCCGATCAGATGGAACGGTCGGTACAGCGCCGACACTTGCCCAGATGCATCGGTAACCACGCCGTATTCCTTGAAGCAGCGCGCCGTATAGTCGTTCGGCGCCTCGAACACCACGTAAACGCCCCACCGCAGATCATTCGCCACTGCGGTTCCGTCACGGTTCAGGCTGGCGACCACCTCCACCTCACCGGCAGGCCGCAGCAACTCGGCCATCTCGTGCGTACCGCAGGGCGGGAACCCGAGCCCATCGGGCGGTGGCGTCAGACCGGTAGCATTTGCCACAGCCGCCATCTCGATGCCCGACTTCGTACCATCGAGGAACGAATTGAACATCTGCGGATTCATCCCGCCAATCCGCGCCCGTTCCTCGGTCAGTCCGTAATAGCCCCACACTGTCGCCGGTGTAGAAGCATGATATTCGGGCAGGTATTTCGTCCCCTTCCCGGCGGCGATCACGCGGAAGCCGCAGGCGCGCGCCCAGTCCACCATCTCGCAGATCAGCGCCGGCTGATCGCCATAGGCCAGGGAATAGACCACCCCTGCCCGCTCCGCCTCGCGCGCCAACGCGACACCCGCCAGCACATCGGCTTCCACGTTGACCATCACGATATGCCTGCCCTCGGCGATGGCGCGCCGCGCGTGTGCAACCCCTGCGGGGGCGTGGCCGGTCGCCTCCACCACCACCTCGATCTCCGGCAACGCCATCATCGTCACCGCATCGTCGGTGAAGCGCGTCGCCGCGATGCGCTCATCGGTCCATCCGACGCGCTGGCAGGCCTCGCGCGCACGATCCGGCGCCAGATCGGCGATCGCCGCGACCTCGATGCCCGGCGTGGACGGTACCTGCGACAGGAACATGGAGCCGAACTTGCCCGCCCCGATCAGACCCACCCGCACCGGCCGCCCCTCGGCCACGCGCTTGCCCAGCAACCGGTGCAGGTTCATGCACGACCTCCCTTTTCCCGCCCGCAGTTTCGTGGCCCATTGCTACGCCAGGAACAGGGCGGCGGAAATTGGGGACACATTCGATGCCTGCTGGCAAATGGCAGTTCTGGATCGACCGCGGCGGCACGTTCACCGATATCGTCGCGCGCGATCCCGCAGACCGGCTGTCCACTCATAAGCTGCTGAGCGAGAACCCCGGCCGCTACCGCGATGCCGCGATTGCCGGCATCAAAACGGTGCTGGGCATCCCGCTCGACGCGCCGATCCCGACTGGCGTGGTGGAGACCGTGAAGATGGGCACCACCGTCGCCACCAACGCTTTGCTGGAGCGCAAGGGCGAGCGCACGCTGCTCGTGGTGAACCGCGGCTTCGCCGACGCGTTGCGCATCGGCAACCAGGCCCGCCCGCGCCTGTTCGACCTGGCGATCACGCTGCCGTCGATGCTGTATGAAGACGTGGTGGAAATCGCCGGCCGCGTCGGCGTCGACGGCGAGGAGATCGAGTCGCTGGACGAACACACCGCGCGCACAGCGTTCGCGCGGGCGCACGCCAAGGGCATCACCGCCTGCGCCATCGTGCTGATCCACGCCTGGAAATATCCGGACCACGAACGCCGTCTGGCCGAACTCGCGCGCGAGGCCGGCTTCGCGCAGGTCTCCGCCAGCCATGCCGTCAGCCCGCTGCTGCGGCTGATCCCGCGCGGCGACACCACCGTGGTGGATGCGTATCTCTCGCCCATCCTGCGACGCTACGTCGAACACGTGGCGGCGGAGCTTGCAGGGCGTGCGGCTGTTCTTCATGCAGTCGAACGGCGGCCTGGCGGACGCAGCCAGCTTTCAGGGCAAGGACGCGATCCTGTCCGGCCCCGCCGGCGGCATCGTCGGTGCGGCGCGAACCGCCGCGATGGCCGGGCTCGACCGCATCATCAGCTTCGATATGGGCGGCACCTCGACCGATGTGGCGCTCTACGCCGGCGCGTTCGAGCGCGCCTTCGAGACAGCGGTCGCAGGCGTGCGTCTGCGCGCGCCGATGATGGCGATCAACACGGTGGCGGCGGGCGGCGGCTCGATCCTGCATTTCGACGGCGCACGGTTCCGCGTCGGCCCGGATTCCGCCGGCGCCGATCCCGGTCCGGCGTGCTACCGCCGCGGCGGCCCGCTGACGGTCACCGACGCCAATGTATGCGTGGGGAAGATCCAGCCGCGCCATTTTCCCCCGATTTTCGGCACGGATGGCGATCAGCCGCTCGACACCGATGTCGTGACCGCGAAATTCGCCGCCCTTGCCGACGAGATCGCGCGGGCAACCGGCCAACCACGCACCTCGCGCCAGGTGGCAGAAGGCTTCTTGCACATCGCTGTTGCCAACATGGCGAATGCGATCAAGCAGGTCTCGGTGCAGAAGGGCCACGACGCCACCCGCTTTGCACTGCAATGCTTCGGTGGTGCCGGCGGGCAGCATGCCTGCCTCGTGGCCGATGCGCTCGGCATGGAGACCGTGTTCATTCATCCTTATGCCGGCGTGCTCTCCGCCTATGGCATGGGTCTTGCGGACCAGACGGTCATGCGCGAACAGGCCGTGGAAATTCCGTTCGAATCGCATGCCATGGCGGAACTGTCCGAGGTTGCCGACCGGCTGGCGGACGAAGCGATCGCGGCGCTCGCCGCGCAGGGCGCCGAGGCCGCGCGCATCACCGCGCACCGCAGCCTTCATCTGCGCTATGCCGGCACCGAGGCGGCACTGATCGTCCCGCTGCGCAGCGAACACGGCGATCATCGCGGACTTCACCGCGGCGCATCGCGCACGCTTCGGCTTCGCCACGCCAGACCGGCAGATGGTGGTGGAAGCCGTCGCAGTCGAAGCAATCGCGCCTGGCGATGCCGTGCAGGAAACGACGTTGCCCGCACGCACCGACGGCGCACCGGAGCCGATCGACAGCATCAGCATCTTCACCGGCGATGCCGAGCATGTCGCGCCGGTGTTCGACCGAACCACACTGTTGGCGAATGACCGGATCGCCGGCCCGGCGCTGATCCGCGAAGCCAACGCCACCACCGTGGTGGAACCGGGCTGGACGGCGGAGATCACCACGCTCGATCACATGACCCTACATCGCACCGAGCCGCTCGCCACGCGCGTGCCTGCCGGCGGCGAGCGGCCCGATCCTGTCCTGCTCGAGCTGTTCAACAACCTGTTCATGAACGTCGCCGAACAGACCGGCTCGGTGCTGCAGAACACCTCGATGAGCGTCAACATCAAGGAGCGCCTGGACTTTTCCTGCGCCATCTTCGACGCCGACGGCTTCCTGGTGGCGAACGCGCCGCACGTTCCGGTGCACCTCGGCGCCATGGGCGAGAGCGTGCGCACCGTGCTGAAAAACCGGCGCGACACGCTGAAGCCGGGCGATGTCGTTGCGCTGAACAACCCGTTCAACGGCGGCACGCATCTGCCGGACGTCACGGTCATCACGCCGGTGTTCGACGAGAACGGGGGGAAAATACTGTTCTTCGTCGGCAGCCGCGGCCATCATGCCGATATCGGCGGCATCACGCCCGGCTCAACGCCGCCCAACTCGCGCACGCTGGAAGAGGAGGGCGTGGTGATCGACGATTTTCTCCTCGTCGACGGCGGCCATTTCCGCGAAACCGAACTGCGCGCGCTGCTGGCCGGGGCGAAATATCCGGCGCGCAGTCCGGACGTGAACGTCGCCGACATCAAGGCGCAGGTCGCGGCGAACGAGAAGGGCGTGCAGGAACTGCAACGGGTCGTCGCACTGCACGGCTGGCCGACTGTCAGCGCCTATATGCGCCACGTGATGGACAACGCCGAGGAGTCGGTGCGCCGCGTGATCGACCGCATCGGCAGCGGGTCGTTCGAATACACGATGGACAGCGGGCTGCCGCTCCGCGTCGCGGTCAGCGTCGACCGTGCCAGCCGCAGTGCGGTGGTGGATTTCACCGGCACCGGCAGGCAGAGCGAGGGCAACTTCAACTCGCCTCCCGCCGTGACACGGGCCGCCGTACTGTACGTGTTCCGCACCCTGGTGGCCGACGACATCCCGCTGAACGACGGGTGCCTGAAACCGCTGCATCTGATCATTCCGCCCGACACCTTCCTTTCGCCGGCGCCGGGCGCGGCGGTGGTGGCCGGCAACACCGAGGTGTCGCAGGCCACCTGCAACGCCCTGTTCGGCGCGCTCAGGCCGATCGCCTGCTCGCAGGCGACGATGAACAACTTTTTGTTCGGCGACGCGCACCGACAGTACTATGAGACCATCTGTGGCGGCACCGGCGCGGGGCCGGGGTTCCACGGCACATCGGCGATCCACTCGCACATGACCAATACGCGCATGACCGATCCCGAGGTGCTGGAGCTGCGCTACCCGGTGCGCCTCGAGCGCTTTGCCATCCGCCGCGGCTCCGGCGGCGCGGGGCGCTGGCGCGGCGGCGACGGCGCGATCCGGCGCATCCGCTTCCTGGAGCCGATGACCGCCGTCATCGTCGCCTCGCGGCGCAACGTCGCGCCGTTCGGGCTGGAAGGCGGCGAGGACGCGACGGTCGGCCGGCAATGGGTCGAACGCGCCGATGGCTCGCACGAGGTGCTGACCGGCACCGACAGCGCCGAACTGAACCCTGGCGACGTGTTCGTGATCGAAACGCCGGGCGGCGGCGGCTATGGGGCTACCGTTTGAGGTGCCTCGGCCGCGCACATGGCTGTCCGGACTGGCGGCATTCGCGTCCCTGGCCCTGCTAGCTGCGTGGCTGGTACCGCAATCGCTCGACTGGACCCGCTACCGCGCCACGATCGAGGTGCTCGCATCGGCCACCCTCGGCCAGCCGGTCGCCATCCAGGGTCCCATCACGCTTACGCTGCTCCCGGAGCCGGTTCTGACCGCAGCCCAGGTCAACGTCGGAGGAACGGAACCCGCGGACCTGTCGATCCATGTCGATGCGCTGCGGCTGCGCGTGGCGCTCTGGCCGCTGATCGGCGGGCGTGTCGATGCGCGCGAACTGGTGTTGCGTGAGCCCGATCTGCACATTCCCTGGCCCACGGAATCCGGCATGCTGCGAACCCGGCCGCCGGCCTGGGTCGCCGCATTCGCCGTGCGCATCGCGAACGGCAGACTGACGGCCGGGCGGCTTGCGGTCACCGGCATCGATGCGACCGTTACGACGCTGGACACCGGAGCGTTGACGGCGTCCGGAACGGCGCAATTCGGCGATCTGGGCTGGAACTTCACGGCACGGCTGACTGCGGCAGGCGGCGACGGCGCGGCCGGACTCAACGCGACACTCGATGGGCAAGGCAAGGCCAACGGGCTCGGCGCGAGTTTCGCGGGACAGTTGGCGGCGAACGGCACACTCGCCGGCACCATCGCCAGCCGCGGTCCCAACCTAGCGGCGCTGCTGCCCGCGCCGCCGGTGCCATTCCGTGCGGACGGACGGATTGCGGTCGGCAGCGGCCTTGCGGCGGTTGACGATCTGGCGCTCGAGATCGGCGGGTCGCCGGCGAGCGGCTCGGTGGCGTTGCGCGTGGCGCCACAGCAAAGGCTCGACATCGCGCTGTCCGCCAGCCGGCTGGATTTGGATGCCTGGCTGCCTGTGCTGCTGCGCGCCGGCACCACGATAGCAGGGATCGAGGTGCCGATCGGGTTCGACTTCTCCGCCGAGGCCGCGCCGCTGGGCGGCGGAACCCTTGAACGCGTGCGGGCAAAGTTCGGGTTGGTGGGCAAGGACCTCGTGGTGCGGGATGCGAGTGCATCGCTGCCGGGAAACGGCAGGCTTCACCTGAGCGGTCGCGTAGCGCGGGACGATCCGGCGCATGCACGCTTCGAGGGCGATGCGAGTCTCGATGCGCCGGTGCTGCGAACGACGCTGCGGTGGCTGGAGGAGGCGATGCACGGGGCACTTCCGCCCGGCCTGCCCTCGGGTGCGCCAAATGGCGTGCTCCAGCGGGCGGAACTTTCGGCGCATGTGGTGACCGGGAGTGGCGAGATATCGCTGAGCCGGCTCGCCGGCAACCTGGACGACACGCCGATCGCAGGCAGCATCGCCTTCAGGCGCGGCGATCCCCCGTCACTTGCAACCGATCTGACGATGAGCCGTCTGTCACTGGATCCCTGGCTGCCTGCCCGTCCGCCCACCATGGCCGATCTGTCCCAACTGGCATCCGGCGTCGATGCCAGGCTGCGCTTCACCATCCGGCAGGCGACGCTGGCCGGTTCAATGATCGATGAACTCACGGTGGAGGCCACCATCGACGCCGGCAATGTCTTGCTGCAGCGGATCGAGGGCACGGTGAAAGGCGCGCATGTCGTCGCGTCCGGCATGCTTGGCGAGGGCGGCCAGCTGAGCGACGGCGTGCTCAGCCTGGACACGCGCGACGCGTCGCCTTTGGCAGAGCTGCTGCCGAATGCCTGGCGCGCGACGCCCACCTTCTGGCATGGACCGGCCAAACTGGAGCTACAGGCCGCCGGGCCGCAGGATGCACTCGCCGTCGGCATTCGGCTGGCATTGGCCGATGCGCGGCTGGAGGCGAGGCCGACGATCGACCTTCGCTCGGGCGAATGGACCGGTACGGTATCGTTGCGCCACCCGGGCGCACGCAGACTGATCGCTGCGTTCGACCCGGCTGATCAGGCCGGCATGACGGGTCTGTCTGCCTGGCTGGGCGACGGTTCGCTGTCGCTGGTGGCGCATCTTGCGTCCACGCCCGGCCACTTCGCCGCGGAAACATTCGACCTGACCGCGGCGGCGTTGCATGCCGATGGAACTGTCGCCCTGGACCGAGGCGGCGGCGAACCGCATCTGACCGGCCACGTGCATGCCGAGACATTGGCGATCCCGTTGCCGGATGGCGCCTCGGACGTGCCATTGCCATTGGGCATCCTGCACGGCTGGCGAGGCGATCTGCGGGTCGAGATCGGGTGCATGCTCGCCGGCCTGCGCCCAATGCTGCGCGACGCTGCGGCCGATCTCGCGCTGGCGGGTGACATGCTGCGGGTGGAACGGTTCTCCGCGAAACTCGGCTCGGGCGCGGTCTCGGGGGGGTTCACGCTCGACGCCGCGGCCAGCCCCCCTTCCCTCTCACTGCAGGTCCGGCTGAACGACGCCACGATTACCGATCCGTTGGACGATGCACCGATCGATCTGCTGTCGGGGCGCGCGGATGCCAGCCTGCGACTCACTGCGACTGGCTACAGCCCGTCAGCGCTCCTCGCGACGTTGGACGGACGGGTCGCGCTGACGGTATCCGATGGCGCTTTGTCAGGCTTCGATCTGTTCCGCACGAAGCTGGCGGTCGAGAGGCCCGATGCGAAAGCGGCCGAAGCGGCGGCGAGCGACGCGCTGGCATCGGGGGCGACCAGTTTCGACCGGCTGGACCTGAGTGCACGCGTGTCGCACGGCGATCTGTCGCTGGAGGGCGGACTGCTGACGGGGATCGCCGGCGAAGCGCGCTTCACCGGTGGCATGGACCTCGCAACCCGGGCGCTCGACGTCAGGATCGCACTGCAGCCCGCGCTGCCGAACCCACCGGAGATCGTGATCCGTGTCACCGGCCCACTCGAACATCCGAGCCGGACGCCGGAACTGGCCGACCTGGAACGCTGGATGGCAGAGCTTGCGCGTTGATCGAGGATAGCGATACCCATCACTTGTGCCACGCAAGAAATGCCGCCGCGATGGCAGCCCAGGCCATCAGCAGCGCCGAGGACGTGTAAACTGCGTTCCATCGCGTGGTGACGATCCAGGGGGACACGCCGGCCCAGCGCGCGGTGATGATCGCGGAGCTGGACATCGGCGTCATGGTCACGCCGAGGCCGCAGCCCAGCATGCAGGCGAACGCAAGCACGGCCGGAGGCACGCCGAGCGCCGCAGGATCAGGGACGGCGGCGCCGATCAACGCAACCACCGCGACGGGGTTGAGACCGAGTTGTCCGGTGGCAATAAGCAGCAACGGGATTAGAAGCGGCACGGCCACCGGAGGCAGTCCTGCCACGTAGGGAGCCAGACCGCTCGCCCGGCAGCACGCTGCCGATCGCGACCCCCATGAAGCCCGAGCCGCCCAGCACGGTCGCCTCGCTGCGGAGACCGGGGACACGCAGCAGGAAACGCCCGGCGCGACGGCGCAGCAGGCCCGGGAGGCGGCTGGCACGGTATCCGGCGAAACCGCCACGACTGCGCGACCAGCCAGCCCAGGGCGATCAGCGGCACGACGAGCGTCACGCCGGCGACCAGCGAAATTCCGAACAGGACGGACGTGCCTTCGGCCATCAGCATCACGAACAGGATCAGCGCGACGATGCGCCAGTGGATCGTCCAGGATTCTGTCGTGGCCGGGCGGGGGCCGCGGCGCGTTCGCATGCGGGCGCCGGAAATCCGGTCCTCGACCCAGCCCAGCGCCGTCATGCCGACCGAGACGACGAAGGCGATCGGCAGCAGAAGCCGCATCGGCGCGGCGGGAACGGCGGTGGACACGACCGCGGTCATGATGTTGATCGGGCTCCAGCAGTTCATCACGCAGAAGCCGTGATAGATCCCCAGCAGCATGCGCCGCGTGCGGATCGCGCGTATGTCGGCCGATCCGCCGGCGGTCTCCAGCGTGTTGGCACGCATCACCATTGCCGCGAGCAGTTCGATCGCGCCATAGGAGAGCGTGATGCCGAAGACGTGGCCGCCGGCGGTCAACGCCGCGTAGCGCGACCGGGCGGCTGCGCCACCAGATGGTGGCCGCAGCGGCGCACCAGCGGACTGGTCTCCGCGGCGTCGCGCAATGTCGTCAGCGCCAGGAAGAACGCCGCGTAGCTTGCGCCGCGCCGCCAGCCGGACAGGAACAATGCGAGCGGATCGGCCGCCAGCACCACACCCACCATACCGATGCCGAACAGCGCGAGGAACAAGACCTGCGCGTAGCGGCGCTGGTTGGGGAACTCGAGCAACAGCAACAGCAAGATGGCGATGCCGCCAACATCGCCGGCGAGCGGCAGGTGTAGGAGCTGGTCGGCCAGCGTCGCGGCCCAGGCGAGCGCATAGCACCAGGCGCTCAACATCGGACAGCGGGGCGAAGGGTGCGGGCGGAACGCAATGTCCGCATCCTGCCGCGCCGTGCCGCATCTGGACAGGGGCAGCCCCGGCGCGTAACGCTCCGATCACATTCGCAGTGCACAAAGGAACGCCGATGCTGTTCGAATTCGACAAGACGCCGAACGAGAATATCTACAAGCTGCTTGTTTCCACGGTGGTGCCGCGACCGATCGCCTGGGTGACCACACAGGACATCGACGGCACGGTGAACGCCGCGCCGTTCTCGTTCTTCAACGCGGTTTCCGGCAATCCGCCGGTCGTTGCGATCGGCATCGGTGGCCGCGCACCGGGCGATGTCAAAGACACCGGCGGCAATATTCGCCGCACCGGGCAGTTCGTGGTCAATCTCGTCAGCAACCGGCTGGCCGAACAGATGAACATCACCGCGATCGATTTCGAAAAGAATGTGAACGAACTGGCGGAGGCAGGCCTGACTACCGCGCCTTCGTCGCGCGTGAAGCCGCCGCGCATCGCGGAAAGCCCGGTCTCGTTCGAGTGTGAGCGGCTGGTCATCGTCGAGGTCGGCGTGGATCGCGCCGTGATCCTGGGCAAGGTCGTCGCCATCCATGTGGCCGATGAATTCGTGCTGGATGCCGACCGGTGCTACATCGACACGCCGAGGCTGGACCTGGTCGGCCGCATGCATGGGCGCGGCTGGTACGCCCGGACCACGGACCGTTTCGATATGCCGCGCATCGACGTCGCCGACTGGCCGCTGCGCGCGAAGGCGGCGGAGTAGCGGCGGCCATTCCCGCTTGACGCCGTGCGTAGGGCAACTTGCGAGTGATCCCCGATCAGCGTGGGCCCGACGCGCATCCTCCAGCCGCTCGGCAGTTGTGTCGTGATGGCGCCGCGGTCGGGACCCGCCACCTCGACAATGTGGTCGGCTCGGTCGCGCGGTGCTGGATCGCGGTTGCCGTGTTCGGGACGCCAGCGGCATATCGGATGGAGGTCCGTGCTGCGGGCAGGTTCGACCGACGCGTCAACACGCCGCACGCCATGGAGCGCTGCACGCGGATGCAGGCGGATCCTCGGGCCGCGCGGTTGCAGTCCTTTTCAACCGCGGGATAGTTGCCAAACTGGCGCCACCGAGGAGCAATGAGGGCCGCAGAAGGACAGCGATGTGGCGGATTATGCCTTCGAAGGCCCAAAATGGGATAGCCAGATTGTCACCTGGAGTTTCGCTACAGCGACATTCGATGCGGCCCACCCATACAGCGATCCTATCGAGGCGCCATTTCAGGACGTCATTCGGCAAGCATTCGCCACATGGGCCGCTGTCTCGGGCCTGACGCTCGTCGAGGTCAGTGACTTGAGTTCTGGTCGACGTCCGTGTCGGATTCGCGGATCTAATTGGCGGCGGCGAGATTGGCGAGACCTTCTATCGCAGTTCGCAGGGCACGTTCGCGCCAGGCGTCGCGGTCCGCCTGGAGGACCCTGCCGAGACTCCAATTATAAACGTGAGCGGAACCTACCAGTACCAGCGGATACCTGAGCACGTTGCTGCAGGTGGCCGAGCATGAAATTGGCCATGCACTCGGGTTGAACCACTCCACCGATTTCCAGGCGGTCATGTACCCAGTTGCCGAGCCGTCGAACCCTACCCTCGACAGCTCGGATATCCTGGGAATCGAGACGCTCTATGCGAACTTCCTTATTGGCGTGGTCGACACCACAACCGGACAGGATGTGGCAGCAGCCACACAGCCGTACAGCGGACCGGTAAGTGGGCTGCACAACGAATACATCAACATCACGAGCGACAGTCTGAACGTAACTGCCGCTTCGCCGAGCTGCTTCATCCACACCGGCAGCGGCGTTGACGCGATCGCGGTAACCAGCGGAACAAATGTCCTGGACGGTGGCACCGGCTCGAATTTCCTGACGGGCGGCAGCGGGGCGGACACCTTCTTCGTCGATGACCGCTCTGCCATGGCGGACACATGGAGCACGGTGGACAATTTCCACGTCGGCGACGCCGCGACGATCTGGGGCGTGACACCGCAAGACTTCAACCTCAGCTGGGTGGACGGACAAGGGGCCGCGGGCTTCACGGGGCTGACACTGCATGCCACGGCGGCGGGTAAGCCTACTGCCTCGCTCACGCTGGCGGGCTTCGGTCAGGCAGACATGGCATCCGGCCGTCTCTCCGTTCGCTTTGGGACTGACACCGCCAGCAGCAGTGCATACGCGTATGTGCAGGAAAATAGTTGAAGTGCCAGCCCCGCTCTACCGGCGAGGCTGACGTACAGCGGGAACCCGGCATTGGAGCAATTGTCGTCGTAATTGGGCTGACGGGGTTGCCGCGGCTGGCGCAGGCAAGAGCGCGGCAAGCAGCGGCACTCCTGATGGAATTGTCGTGAGCTCACGCATCGCGGCGGCGGGCCCTGCGTTGCTGTGGTTCGATCCACGAGCCACAGGAGCAAGTTGATGACAAAGACGTTACGCCTTCTCAGCCTGGCGTCGTTGCTGGCACCAGGCGTCGCCACGGCAGGCTTGGCTGCTAACGATGGCGGCGGGGTCGGCAGCAAGTCCGTGACAGGCACTCAGCTCGGAAGCCCGCAGGAAAGCACCCCGGCGACCGGTACCAATGGAACTGTGGCCAATGGCACCTACGGCATGAACAACCAGGCCAATGTGCCGGGACAAAGCTATCCTGGTGTCGTCGGTCCGACCGGGTCGACGCAGCCGGATGCGACCAATCCTGCCCGTTCGTCACCGAGCGGCGGTGGCGGGGCTGACAACGGCGGTTCCGGCGCCGGCGGAAACAGCCGCTGAAGGCGCGTGAAGCGATGGATCCCGCAGCACGCGCGTAATCGTAGCGAGCGCAGCGAAGCAATCCCGTGGTCCCAACGTCTGCGGGATTGTTTCGTTGTACTTTATAGTAGGATTTTCAGGTCGACCTACTGCGGCCAGAAGGCATCGGGGCGCGATCTCCTGGCCGTGGCTGGTTTTCGCCACGCTCACGCCTCGTCGTCGATTTCAGGTAAAGACTCGCCGCGAATTGATCGAATCCAATTTTGCGAGGACGCGCCTGCGCCTCTTCTCGTCATCCCGCGAAGTTTGTCCCCTGAGAAGGCGGGGATAACGCGAAGTACGGAAGGCTGGTTGCAGCTGACGCTGCTAATTCACGGCGAATGCAAAGCCCGGTGCCGTTTGCGGGTGACCGTGTAGAGGAAACGCCGCGCTGCCACCGCGACGCATGACGGAACCGGTCGCCAGACGTTTCTCGTGGCCAATCGAATGCCGCCGCTTACCAGCTAGCTTCCGGCGACGCGACGTCGGGCGCGCGCATCAGCGCACGGCAACGCCGCGTGACGGACGTGGCTATTCGGCAGTGCTGGCTGCCATCCGCAACGGTCTGCCCGCCGTGCGCGTCGCCGCGGCGGCCTGCGACGCGACGCTTTCCGCGCTCTCGGGGAACCAAGTCAGCGTGCGGTTCATCCACTGCAGCGTAGCGGACTGATATGCGGCCGCGTCAGTGGTCAGGCGACGGAGTGCACCCGACACCCACTCCTGCTGCGCCTTCAGGACGTCCGCCGGATCGCCGCTCGCGTTCAGGCTGGTGACCAGGCGCTGCGTCTCTGCAACAGCCTCATGGCGCCGACGCAGCCAGTCGGTCATGGTCGCCTCCATGCCGGCGAGAAGACCGGCCTGCGCTTTCAGAAGCGGGGCGGCGCCCGAGTTCAGCATCGAGCTGCAGAACGCCATGGCGGCTTGCTGCAGTTCGGCGATATGCGGAAGTGCAGTCGTCTCGGTCATAACTGATCTCCCTCGCTATCGGTGAAAAACGGCCCCAACGGAAACGCCACGCCCCGGTTCGCCGAAGCTCTTGATGGCGGCCAAGAACGTGCCTCCGGAATAGGCAGGAATCAAAGTTAATAAATCGTCAATAAAAACGCGGCGAATAGACGCTGGAGTACACTCGGTCGAGCAGTTTCTCGGAGGCGGGTGCTGGCAGGTTGTGTCCCGCAGTACTGCGGAGCTTGCCGGTGCGGCGCCGTCCTATCCGGCCGATGTCGAGCTTGAGCGAGCCGGTGAAGGGGCGCTTCTTGGGATCCGACCGCGCTCACCGGCTAGTTCGCCAGTTTGTCGATGACCAGGTCGAGCAATGCCCGCAGACGGGCCAGTCTTCGCAGATCGCGATGATAACCGACCCACGTGTTGCGCCCAGGCGGAGCCTCGCCGAGATCAATATGTTCCACACCGGCAATAGTGTCGCCAAGCGGACGCGGCAGCACAGCCACGCCCACACCCAGTGCGCACATACGCGCCTGGACATCGCGATTGTTGCTCTGCGACACGATCTTGGCGTTGGGGAGGATCCGCTTCAGCCAAACGGTATCCGGCATGCCGCCAAAGGCCGTGTCCATAGTGATCAGCCTCGCGCCCGCCCCGTCGCCCGCACGCGGATGATCGAGGCCCGACCTCTAATATACACCATAGTCGATATGCAATAGCCGTCGCGAGATCACTTCCGGCTCGTCAAAGGGCCTGATCCGAAACGCCATGTCGGCCTCGCGGAGCGGCAGACTGTAGAAGCGCGCATCGGTCAGCAACTCAACGACAACGCGGGGCTGCAGCCGAGCAAACCGGGGGAGGACGGGCGCCAGCACATAAGTAACGAGCCAATCCGACGAAGACAGCCGGAGGGTACCCTCGAGCTGCCGATCCTGTCCTGACAATTGCCGCTGAAGAGCCAGCGCTTCTTCCTCGATGCGCTCGGCGTGAGACAGCACTGCAGACCCTTCGTCAGTCAACACGAACCCGGCGCCGGTGCGTCGGAACAGGGTCTGGCCAACGGATCGCTCAGGGCTCGCAGCCGGCGCCCCATTGTCGGTTGGCTTTGCCCCAGCTTCCGCGCCGCCGCGCCCAGAGTGCCCTCGCGTGCGATGGCGAGAAGGATACGCAGATCGCTCCATTCCATCCGCCCTGTTCCATTCAGAATTGAATGGCCTTGGTGCACTGCTGTCGATTGCCATACAAGGCAGACGCACTCAGATTGGGGGGCGAAACGTGAAGGACACGTGCAATGACCACGACAAATGCAATGCAGGCAGCAGTTCTTGACAGCAACGGAGCCCCCTTTCGCGTTGCGCCGGTCGCTCGGCCGGAGCCCGAGGCCGGACAGATCCTGGTTCGAATCAACGCCAGCGGCGTCAACCCGCTCGACACCAAGATCCATGCCGGCGAAGCGGCCCACGCCCGCCAGCCTTTGCCTGCGATCCTCGGGATCAACCTGGCCGGTGTCGTCGAAGCGGTCGGACCCGGCGTCACCGCTTTCCGGCGCGGCGACGAGGTCTACGGCATGACCGGGGGCGTCGGCGGGCTGCAGGGCTCGCTGGCGGAGTACGCCGCGGTCGATGCCGCTCTGCTGGCACCAAAGCCCGCCAATCTCAGCATGCGCGAGGCGGCGGTGTTGCCGCTGATCTTCATCACTTCCTGCTGCCGATGCTGACAGGCGAGGGTCGCGCGCATCATGGCGAGATTTTGCGGGAAGCAACCCGTTTGACCGAAGCCGGGAAGATCGTCCCCCGGGTCGATCCACGGCATTTCACCCTCGACACCGTCGGCGACGCCTACCCGGCGCTCAAGGCAGGAAACACCGAGGGCAAGCTTGTGATTGAGATCGCGAGTTCCGAAAAAGTACCTGTGAGAGGCTGACATGTTGCTGCACGAGTTGCGCCTCGGGGATTCGTGAAAGTCTGCCATTGATAAAGTGGCGGCACACCGCCCGTTACCACCTGATCGGCGTGCCATGCAGCAGATGCCGATACAACGGCACGAATGAGGTCTGAGTAATGACATGGCCGGATGTACTGGGCACCACGCCACAGGACAGGCACGGATCGAAGCCTGAGTGCTCGGCGTCGGTCCGCTGGCCGGCGAATGAGGCCATCAGTTTTCGGCTGCTGCGCATGACGGGCCCGTTTCGCAGTTCGTCTTGGGTTTGGCCAGCATGGCCGACGGCATGTTCCGGCGAGACGACGTAGCAGCAGGGATGGACCAGTCCGTTCGAGTTGATGCTGATGCTTTGGTACAGGTAGTCGCAGCCGAAATATTGCTGACGGTCCCGCCGTTCGTCGGCGTGGCGCTGCCACAGCGCACTGATTTCCCGCTGCTGTGGGCGACCTTGTTCATCAGGCTTGCGCGGCGTCAGGACGTGCTGCGTGTCGGGCGTCATGACCCCGGGCTCGACCCCAAATTCATCGACACCAAGCGCCGCGGCCATCTCCCTCGCCAATTCGATCTCGTGGCAATTCCACGGAAAAGCCAGATAGCGCCAGTATAGATGCGGACTGTGCAGGCCGAGACGACGCTTGGCTGCAACCATCCGGCGCACGTTGTCCAGCACAAGCGCGAGGTCTCCGCCGCGGCGGTATGTCTGATAGGTCTCCTGCGTGGCGCCGTCGATCGAGAGGATGATCGCATCGAGCCCCGACTTTACCATCGCCTCGATCGCCGCGTCCTGCAGCGGCACGCTCATGTTCGAACTGATGAGAACCCAGATCTCCCGGCTTTTGCACTTCGCGATCAGTTCAGGAAGCCGCTTGTTCAGCAGCGGCTCGCCCCAGAGCGACAGCCAGATGCGGACCAGGTAGTCGCCGTAGGCCGAAAGGATATGGTCGAGGTCGGCCTCTTTCATGACCGGCATGCTGTAGCCCTGCTGGCGTGCCATCTCGGACAGGCAGAGCGGGCACTCCAGGTTGCACTGGAACGCCGGGTCGATCTGACCCGTCACCGGCATCGACGTGGTGCGCTCGGTATGGGAAAGACGCTCGCGTTCATTGAGCAGCAGGTTGCGCAGCTTCTTCAGGCGCAGCGCCGACAGCGCGCCGGCGTGCTGCTCTATTTCCTGGTCCGGGTGGCAGATCCGACCGACGACGCTGCCGTAATGCACCGGCCCGGCACTGAAATCGATGACGACTTCAAGGTCGGGGTGGATATCAGTCGGGATGGAGATGATGACGTTGAAGCCAGAATTCAGCGATAATGCTGCGTTGGCGGCGGCGACGTCAGGGCGTGGCTCGCGGCAGGGAATGCGCACCACGCTGTCCCCGACCCGCAGATCGGCCGACATCGCCAGGTTCTTCTGGCCGGCCACACAGAACCAGCCCTGAACCGCCAGGAAGCCGCCCGGTTGGCCAAGGCCGCGGAAGAAGTAGGCACCGTCCAGGTAGCCGACTGCTTGGGGCTCGGTCATCTGTCGGGCGGACCTCCAGCCGACAGAGGGCCTGGCCCGTCAGAGTGGGTCAGGGACTAGCTGCCATCGGGCTGGACGATGCCACTGCGTGGGGTCGCCGTGTGCTCCTTCAGCACCGAGTCGGTGGCCGGATCGATTTCCTTCATCAGGACATCGTAGCTCCAGAGATCGGCAAGGTGCTGCAACACGAACCTCGTGTCACGCTCTTCGAGCAGCACGCGGTTAAGCGCGCGATGATGCACGATCAATCGCCGATCGCCCGCCAGATTGACATCCGCCACCTGGATATCCGGCAATGTCCATGCGATGTCGTACTGCTGTGCCAGCGCGCGCTGGATCTTGCGATAGCCGCGCTCGTCGTGGATCGCCTCCACCCGCAGGGTAGGTTCGTTGGCATCGTCCAGTACATGGAACAGGCCCAACTCGCGGATCAGGCGCGGACTGAGGAACTGCAGGATGAAGCTCTCGTCTCGGTAGTTGGCCCACACGTCGCGCAGCACCGCCATCGGATCGGCGGCGCCGGCGATGGCAGGGAACCACTGCATATCCTCGGCCGTCGGCTCGGTGCAGATGCGCTCGATATCGCGCATCATTGCGAAGCCGAGCGCATAGGGGTTGATGCCTGAATAGCGCGGATCATCGAACGCCGGCTGGAACACCACGTTCGTGTGCGAACGCAGGAACTCGACCATGTTGCCATCGGTCAGCAGTCCCTTCTCGTGCAAGCGGTTCATGATCCGGTAGTGCACGTAGGTGGCGCAGCCTTCGTTCATCACCTTGGTCTGTGACTGCGGATAGAAATACTGTGCGATGATGCGCACGATGCGCAGGATTTCACGCTGCCACGGCAACAGGCGCGGCGCCGTCTTCTCCAGGAAGTAAAGCAGGTTCTCCTGCGGCAACTGCAACAGGGCGCGCCGCCGCTCCTCGGCGGACGGGTCGGCCTTTTCGGCACCCTTGCCAGGCAGGGTGCGCCACAGATCGTTGAACACCTGCTCCTCGTGTTCGCGCCGCGTGCGCGCGCGCAGTTCCTCGGAGCGCAGGTCGGCCGTCCGTGGCCGCGGATAGCGATGCACGCCGTGGCTCATCAGGGCATGCGCCGCATCGAGCAGGCGTTCGACCGCAACTTCGCCGTAGCGTTCTTCACAATGAGCAATGTAGCCGCGCGCAAATTCGAGGTAATCGAGGATGCCGTCGGCATCCGTCCACTGCTTGAACAGGTAGTTGTTCTTGAAGAAATGGTTATGGCCAAATGCAGCGTGGGCAATCACCAGCGCCTGCATCGTTGCCGTGTTCTCCTCCATGATGTAGCAGATGCATGGATTTGAATTGATCACGATCTCATAGGCTAGGCCCTGCATGCCGGCGCGATACATGGCCTCATTGCGGGCGAAGTGCTTGCCGAACGACCAGTGCTTGTAGAACAGCGGCATGCCGATCGACGAATACGCATCGAGCATCTGCTCGGTGCCGATCACCTCGATCTGGTTGGGATAGACGTTCAGGCCAAGCTCGTCGATGGCGATCTTCTCGATCGCGTCGTGCACACGCTGGACCGTTCCGAAGTCCCAGTCCGCCCCTTCGAACAGGGGGCGCTCGGCGCGCACGCCGCCCCCCAAACCGCCCCCTGGGCCGCCCATGTCATTCATGTCGTCTCGGCTCCCGTGGTCGCCTGTTTTTTGGCGAACAGCTCGCGGAACACCGGGTAGATGTCGCGCCGGTGTCCCACCTTGCGCATCGCCATCGGCGCGCCGGATTTGCAGATCGCCGTGTAGGTCTGCCAGAGATCGGAATCGCGGCGGATGAAGCCGGGCGGGAAATGCTCGGAATCGCGGCCGACCTCGAGATAGGCGTAGTACTGGCAGACCGGCAGGATGGTATCGACGAGCAGCGCCGCGGTCTTGTCGTTGTCGGATGCGGTGTTGTCGCCGTCCGAGGCCTGCGCGGCATAGATGTTCCACGAATCGGGGCTGTAGCGCTCGGCGACGACGCTCTGCATCACCTCGAGCGCCGTCGACACCACGGTGCCGCCGGTCTCGGGCGAGTTGAAGAACGTGTCCTCGTCCACCTCCTGTGCCTGATGGGTGTGGCGGACGAACACCACGTCCACGTTCTTGTAGCGGCGCTTGAGGAAGATATAGAGCAGCACGTAGAACCGCTTCGCGAGATCCTTCATGTGCTCGGTCATCGAACCGGACACGTCCATCAGGCAGAACATCACCGCCTGTGCCACCGGCTTCGGCTGCGCCTCGAACCTGCGGTAGCGCACGTCCAGCGGATCGATGTACGGGATCACGCTGGAGCGCCGCAGCTTGCGCGTGAGCAGCTCCTCGAGCTCCAGCCGCCGCTCACGCTCATCGCTGTCGGGGCTGAGCGCGTCAATCTCGTCGCGCAGCTTCTGCAGTTCGTCGGGCTTCGGCCGCTTCAGCGCGATGCGGCGCGACAGGCTGTTGCGCACCGTCCGCATGAGCGCCAGGTTCGCCGGCGAGCCGGTGACCGAATAGCCCGCGCGATGCCAGGTCACGGCCTCGGCATCGACCACGCGGCGCTTCGCCAGGTCAGGCAGTTCCAGGTCTTCCAGGAACAAGTCGACGAACTCGTCGCGCGACAGCGCGAAGCGGAAGTCGTCCTGTCCCTCGCCGTCCGGGCTGCCCTCGGAGCCGCCACCGCCGGCGCCGCCCTGTGGACGCGGGATGGTGTCGCCTTCGATGTATTGCTTGTTGCCGGGCAGCAGATGGTCGCGGATGCCGCCACTCGCGCCGCGATGGAACGAGGGTTCGTGAACGCCCTGCGCCGGCAGTGCGACCTCGCCCGGCTCATCGGCGTCCTTGATGCTCCGGCTGGCCGAGCTTTCGTGCACCGCCTTGCGTATCAGCGACTTGGCGCGGCGCATGAACCTTTGCCGGTTGGCGAGGTTCTTCCCGCTGGGATTGAGACGACGGTCGACGATATGCATTACAGTGCCTGTTCCGACGGGGCCGCGCTTACCCCGCCTGCTTGACCCGCATGTACCATTCCACCAGGCGGCGGACCTGCCGTTCGGTGTAGCCACGAGCCGTCATACGATTGACGAACTCTTCGTGCTTCTTTTCGCTCTCGCTGTCCTTCTTGGACCCGAAGCTGATCACCGGCAGCAGTTCCTCGACCTGGCTGAACATGCGCCGCTCGATGACCTCGCGGATCTTCTCGTAGCTGGTCCAGGACGGGTTCTTGCCATTGTTGTTGGCGCGCGCCCGCAGGCTGAACTTCACCACCTCGTTGCGGAAGTCCTTGGGGTTGGCGATGCCAGCCGGTTTTTCGACCTTCGTCAGTTCCTGGTTCAGCAGCTCGCGGTTCATGAGCTGACCGGTATCCGCATCCTTGAAGTCGATGTCCTCGATCCAGGCATCGGCATAGGACACGTAGCGGTCGAACAGGTTCTGGCCATAGTCGTGGTACAACTCGAGATAGGCCTTCTGGACCTCGTTGCCGATGAACTCGGCGTAGCGCGGCGCCAGCTCGCCCTTGATGAACTCCAGGTAGCGCTTCTCGGTCTCGGCCGGCATCTGGTCGCGCCGGATCGACTGTTCCAGCACATACATCAGATGCACTGGATCGGCCGCCACCTCGGTGGTGTCGTGATTGAACGTGCCCGCCAGCACCTTGAAGGCGAAGCGGGTGGACGCGCCGTCCATGCCCTCCTCGACGCCGGCCGCATCCTTGTATTCCTGCAACGAGCGGGCGCGGGGATCGGTCTCCTTCAGGCTGTCGCCATCATAGACCCGCATCTTGGCGAACAGCGTGGAGTTCTCGTGCCGCCGCAGGCGCGTCAGCACCGAGAAGCGGGCGAGCATCTCGAGCGTCGCCGGCGCGCAGGGCGCCGCGGCGAGTTCGGAGGTGCGGACCAGCTTCTCGTAGATTTTCTGCTCCTCGGTGACGCGCAGGCAGTACGGGACCTTGATCACGTAGATCCGGTCGATGAAGGCCTCGTTGTTGCGGTTGTTCTTGAAGTTCTGCCACTCCGACTCGTTGGAGTGCGCCAGGATGATGCCGCTGAACGGAATGGCGCCGATATTCTCGGTGCCGATGTAGTTCCCCTCCTGCGTCGCTGTCAGCAGCGGATGCAGCATCTTGATCGGCGCCTTGAACATCTCGACGAACTCGAGCAGTCCCTGGTTGGCGCGGTTGAGGCCGCCCGAATAGCTGTAGGCGTCGGGGTCGTTCTGGGCATGCAACTCCAGCTTGCGGATATCAACCTTGCCCACCAGTGAGGAAATGTCCTGGTTGTTCTCGTCGCCCGGCTCGGTCTTGGCGATGGCGATCTGACGCAGCCGTGACGGGGTCACCTTCACCACGCGAAAGCGTGAGATGTCGCCGTCGAACTCATCCAGCCGCTTGATGCACCAGGGGCTCATCAGCCCGGTGAGGCGGCGCAGCGGGATGCCGTAGTTCTCCTCCAGCATCGCGCCCATACGCTCCGGGTTGAACAGTCCGAGTGGGCTCTCGAATACCGGGCTTATCTGATCGCCGGCCTTCAGCACGTAGATGGGATACACCTCCATCAGCGCCTTCAACCGTTCGGCGAGGGATGACTTGCCGCCACCGACCGGGCCGAGCAGATACATGATCTGCTTGCGCTCTTCGAGGCCTTGTGCGGCATGGCGCAAGAAGCCGACGATGCGCTCGATCGTCTCTTCCATGCCGTAGAATTCCGAGAAGGCCGGGTAGACCCGGATGGTCCGGTTCATGAAAATCCGGCCGAGTCGTGCGTCCTTCGCAGTATCGACCATCTCGGGCTCGCCAATCGCGGCGAGCAGGCGTTCAGTCGCAGTCGAGTATACCATCGGGTCTTGACGGCACGCCTCCAGATACTCTGGCAGCGTCATCTCCGCCTCGCGGTGCGCCTGGAAGGTCCTGGCGTAAGCTGCGAAAAGATCATCAAGAGGATACATCGAAGCTCCTAATGCAAGATGGGTGCAAGCGTAACATGTTGTCCGGGTGTCACGTGAATGTTTTTTCGCCCGGGCGCGAAGTTTCCAAGCCCTGTGTGGCCGGATTCACGTGCACCATCAGAAAGTTCTCCTGTCCGGGTTGGCGCCGACGATACAAGGATCGGGCAGAGCGTGGCGACGGTGTGGCGGCTCACCGCGACGTGCAGTCGCAGCACCACGACAGTCCTGGACGTGTGCCCCCCGAGCCAGGCCGGAAAACCTTCCGCCCGACCAGGAGCGACGTTCAGCAAACGCTTCCCCACGCAGCAATATAAAGCATTAGAACCATGGCAGTAAAGGAACTTCCTTCGGATGCCCCGCAGCCATCGGCGGGCGACCGCCATGATGTCGGACGACTTGCTGAACCACGCAATCCCGGCCCCATGTAGCTGCATCACGAGAAGGGGGTTTGGGTAGCCAGGGCATCGCATCATGCGAAGTGTCTCCCTCGCCCGCGGCACCTGTGGACAAGCAGGCGCCAGCATGCCGAGCCTAAACCGATATTTCTAACATCGCGTTAACATTGCGAGTCGTGGGAACTACGTACGGAACACATCGACTGCCGAGTCGCGTCTCGGCTCAGGCGATACGTCTTGGCGCCGACAGTCATCACGCAAATACCGGCGCGCGAATAATATGCGCAATGCCGGCAAGTTCGGCGTTTACTGCCTGTCAGCTGTGCAACCGTTGCAGCCTTCACGGATCGCTCCGTCGCCGCCCGCGGACGACGGCTATCAGGTCCTCCTCGGTCCCTTGTGGCGGAGGTCCAGGCGGGCGGCTCCCAAGCAACGCCGCTGTCCGACGCAACTGATCGAAATACCGGCGGCATGCCTCGCAGCGCCACAGATGCAGCCACATCTCGACACGCGTTCGGAACGGCGCGGCGTGCTCCATATAGTCGGTGACCAGTTCGCTCATGTCACGACAGGTCGGCACGTTGTGCGCCCTCTTTCGGTCCCCTCCAATTCCTGGAGACTCGGCGCGGGACGATGCGTTACGGAGTCTGCGCGGTTCCCCACCAAGAGACCAGTGCTCCCGGATCAGTCCGTCATGCGCCAGACCGAGTTCGACGAGCCGGAATTCCTGGCTCGGCTGCGCCGAGGCGAGGAACAGGCCTACCGAGGCCTGATCCGGCGGTTCCACTATTCCCTGATCGGCGTGGCGGCCTCGATCATCGGCAGCCACGCGCAGGCCGAGGAGGTGGTCCAGGACGCGTGGCTCGCGGTGTTTGCCGGCATCGACAGGTTCGAGGGGCGCTCCAGCCTGATCACCTGGGTGTTCAGCATCGTGCTGAACCGGGCGCGAACCCGTGCCAGCCGGGAGGGACGCCTGGTTGGCCTCCCCGCCCTGCTGGATGGCACCGAGCCCGGCGGCAGGGCGGTCGACGTGACGGAATTCAAGCCGGACGGCCACTGGCTGGAGGTGCCGAGCCTGTGGGACGCGCTGAACCCGGAGCGGATCGTCGGCGGGCGCCAGTTATGGCACCATGTGACCGAGGCGATCGAGCGTCTGCCGGCCGGCCAGCGCGCTGTCATCATCCTGCGCGACATGGAGGGCCGCGACGCAGAGGAGGCCTGCGAACTGCTTGGCATCAGCGCCGAGAACCAGCGCGTGCTGCTGCATCGCGCCCGCGGCCGCATCCGCCAGACGATCGACGTTCTGATCGGCGGACCGCGTGCCGTCGCGGTGGCGGCCCCGGCCCGACGGCGGAGCCGTTCCGGCGCCGAGACCCTGGGTCGGCTGGCAGCCTGGGCTCGGTCCAGATTGCGAGGTCGGTTTCCTGTGCCGGTTTTTTGCGGGTCACGCGGCACTTTTCGGCGATGCAACCGGCGCTACCCTGTGGACAGTATGTGCCCCCGAATGGTGGTATGACAGGCAGGCCGGCAGCGCGGCCCGGAGGGAACCATGGCACCAAGAAAGGCAAAACCGGCCCCGGTGACGCAGAAGGCGGCGGCTCCGGCGGCAGGGCGGCGAGCGGTACGTCAGGGCGGTGGCGCCGTGGCTGGCGGCACTGATCCAAATCGCCTGCTGCGGGAAGCGGCCTGGAGCCGCATGTTCGGACGGATCGAGGCGAAGAACCCGTTCGCCCGCTAGCCGCCTGGCGCGACAACGGGAGAGACTCCGTGCAGCAGCAGCCGGCCGATGTGCGATCCCCGGAACAGAGCGTCCCGCTCGACTGGTCCGCGGTGCGGGCGCATCTCGCCGCGCATGGGATGCGGTTGGACGACGATCCGCCGCCGCGCCAGTTCGCCGGCGGCCTCGCCAACCTGAATTTCCTGATCCATCTCGACGGCAAGCCAGCCGTGCTACGCCGGCCGCCGCTCGGCGAGCTGCCGGCCGGCGCCTACGACATGGCGCGCGAGTTCCGCATCCTGAAGCAGCTTCCCGATGCGCTGGCCTTCGTGCCGCGCGGTCTGTTCCTGTGCACCGACGCAACAGTCATTGGGGCGCAGTTCCAGATCATCGAGTACCGGCCGGGCCTGGTGATCCGCGAACACCTGCCCCCGGAACTGCACGACCGCCCGGAAGTTGGCGCGCGCCTGTCGCAGGTGCTGCTGGAGACGCTCGCGGCGATCCATGCGGTCGATGCCGAGGCGGTCGGGTTGGGTGACCTGGGTCGGCCGCAGGGCTTTCTGTCGCGCGCGGTGTCCGGATGGCGCAGGCGCGGCCTGGCGGCACTGGAGGAAGGCACCGAACTGCTGCATGCCGAACTGGGCGCCTGGCTGGAGCGCCACCTTGTGCCGGATGGTCCGCCGGCACTGCTGCACAACGATTTCAAGCTGAACAACATGATCCTGAACCCGCGCGACCTATCGCCGGTCGCGGTGGTGGACTGGGACCAGGGCACGCGCGGCGATGCGCTGTTCGATTTCGCCACGCTGCTGAGCTACTGGGTGCATGCCGAGGATCCGCCGGCGCTGCACGAAATGGAACAGATGCCGGCCGACGAGGGCGGCTTCTATCCGCGTCAGCTTGCGGTGGCGACCTACGCCGCGCTGAGCGGGCGCGACGTTTCCGACTTCCTGTTCCATCGCGTGCTGGCGATGTACAAGCTGGGCGTGATCTTCCTGCAGCTCGGCTATCGCTGGCGCAGCGGCGCGACCACCGAGCCGCGTTATGCCGGCCTCACCGCGATCGGCACCGGCATCGTCGAGTTCGCCCACGAGATCGCCCAAAGGCACGCATTTTAATGGGACGCGCATTCTGATGGATTTCTCCCTCTCGCCGGAGTTGCAGGACCTGCAGCAGCGCACGCGCAGCTTTATCCGGGACAAAATCATCCCGCTGGAAGGCGACACCCGGCAGACCGCGCATGGACCGACCGAGGCGTTCCGCCACGAGCTGGCAGCGCTTGGGCGCGAGGCTGGGCTGCTTGCCCCGCATGCCTCGGCGGAATTCGGCGGGCTTGGTTTGAACAATGTCGGCAAGGCGGTGGTGTTCGAGGAGGCCGGCTACTCGCTGCTCGGCCCCGTCGCGATGCACATCTTCGCGCCCGACGAAGGCAATATCCACCTGCTTGAGGTGGTGGCCACGCCGGAGCAGAAGGAGCGCTGGCTGCGTCCGCTGGCCAGCGGGGCCATCCGCTCCTGCTTCTGCATGACGGAGCCCGCGCCGGGTGCCGGATCTGATCCCTCCGCGCTGAACACCACCGCGGTGAAGGACGGCAACCATTGGGTGATCAACGGCACCAAATGGTTCATCACCGGCGCGCATGGCGCGGGCTTCGCCATCATCATGGCCAAGGGCGAGGACGGCGCCGCGACGATGTTCCTGGCCGACATGGACCAGCCGGGCATCGAGATCGTGCGCACGATGGACAGCCTGGACCAGGCGTTCACCGGCGGCCATGCGGTAGTGCGGTTCAACGATCTGCGCGTGCCCGCCGGCGATATCCTGGGCGAGCCCGGCAAAGGGTTCCGCTACGCACAGGTACGGCTGGCGCCGGCGCGGCTGACGCACTGCATGCGCTGGCTCGGCACGGCGCGGCGCGCGCACGACATTGCCGCGGGGTATGCCGGCAGCCGCGAGGTGTTCGGGGCGAAGCTGGTGAACCACGAGGGTGTCGGCTTCATGCTGGCCGACAACGAGATCGACATCCGCATGAGCCGCCTGGCGATCTGGCACACCGCCTGGGTGCTGGACCAGGGCGCGCGCGGCACCACCGAATCCTCCATCGCCAAGGTGTTCTGCTCCGAGGCAATCTGGCGCGTGGTCGACCGCTGCGTCCAGGTGCTGGGCGGCCAGGGCGTCACCGGCGAGACGCTGGTGGAGCGCATCTTCCGCGAGGTGCGCGCGTTCCGCATCTACGACGGCCCGTCCGAGGTGCACCGCTGGTCGCTGGCGCAGCGCGTCGCGCGGCAGGGGGCGAACTGGTGATCGCGATTGCTGACCTTCTGACGCCTCAGCGGTGTTCGACGTCGACTGGACGACGGACTAGCATCCTCGGTATGGCGGAGCTTCGAGCAAACCACCTGATCACTGATCCGATCGTGTCCCGATTTCGCTCCGCACTGGACACGCTCTATCACGACCGCATCGAACGCGTCGTGCTGTTTGGCTCGCGCGCGCGGCGATGCAGATGCGGACTCTGATTATGACATCGCAATATTCTTGCGCGACTTTGCTGATCGCTGGCGGGAAATGGACCTGCTGGTACCGCTGGTCACCGACATTCTGGAGGAAACCGGTCTGGTGATTCATCCGTTGCCGTACCCCGCGGGCGCCTGGCGAGAACGTACGCCGCTGATGCACGATGTGCGGCGAGACGGCATTGACCTGTGACTCCCGAAGCCGACCAGCATCTGGCCAAGGCGCGACAATCGCTGGCCAAGGCCGCAAGGATGTTGGCGGCCGAAATGCCCGATGAGGCCGGGCGGGTCGCCTACCTGGCCAGCTTCCACGCGGCACAGTCGCTGATATTCGAGCACACGGGTCGAACACCGAAGACGCACCAGGGCGAGCGCAGCCAATTCGGCAGGCTCGCTGTCGCCGAGCCGCGAATTACCCTGCCGCTGCGGCAGTTCCTGACGCGCGGCTATGACATCAAGTCATTGGCCGATTATGCGATTGGTCCGGATGCGATGGTGCCCGTCCAGGAGGCCATCAATGCGGTTGAGACGGCAACCTTGTTTGTCGAATGCATCGAGGGGTTGCTGCTCTGATGCGTGAGGGCATGCCGCGACATCGGCCTCCAGTCGCCAATGCGGACCCGATCCGCTAGGTTCCCGCTTCCGGATCAGGAGATCTGTCATGACCGAAGCCTGTATCGTCGGCTGGGCGCATTCGCCGTTCGGCAAGCTGGACGACGCCGACATCGAATCGCTGATCGGCCGCGTCGCCGGCGCGGCGATCGAGGATGCCGGCATCGCCCCCGGCGAGATCGAAGCGGGCTTCGTAAGCCTGTTCAACAACGGGTTCTCCAAGCAGGATTTTCCCGCATCCCTAGTGCTGCAGCACGTGCCGGAACTACGCTTTCGGCCGATCACGCGCTACGAAAACGCCTGCGCCTCCGGGTCCGCCGCGGTGCACGGCGCACGCGATTTTCTCGCGGCTGGCCGGGGACGCTTCGCTTTGGTCGTCGGCGTCGAGAAGATGACCGCGACACCAGGCGCCGAGGTCGGCGACATCCTGCTGAAGGCGAGCTACCAGAAAGAGGAGGCGGACATCCCGGCCGGGTTTGCCGGCGTGTTCGGCCGCATCGCCGAACGCTATTTCCAGCGCTACGGTGACCAGTCGGATGCATTGGCGGCGATCGCGGCGAAAAACCACAGGAACGGCGCCGACAACCCCTATGCCCAGATGCGCAAGGACCTCGGCTTCGAGTTCTGCCGCCGCGTCAGTGAGAAAAACCCGTATGTGGCGCCGCCGCTGAAGCGGACCGACTGCTCGCTGGTGTCGGATGGCGCCGCCGCGCTGGTGATGACCGATGAGGAGACGGCGCGCGCCATGGGCAAGGCGGTGCGGTTCCGCTCCGCGGTGCAGGTGAACGATTTCCTGCCGATCTCCCGGCGCGACATCACGTCCTTCGAGGGTGCCGCGGAAGCCTGGCGGCGCGCGTTGGCCGGAGCGAACCTGAAGTTGGGGGAACTGTCATTCGTGGAATCGCATGACTGCTTCACCATCGCCGAACTGCTGGAGTACGAGGCGATGGGGCTCACGCCACACGGCCAGGGTGCGCGCGCGGTGCTGGAAGGCTGGACGGCGAAGGACGGCAGGCTACCGGTCAATCCATCCGGCGGGTTGAAGGCGAAGGGCCATCCGATCGGCGCCACCGGCGTTTCGATGCATGCGATCACCGCAATGCAGCTCACCGGCCACGCGGGAACGATGCAGTTGCCGAAGGCGGACATTGCCGGCGTGTTCAACATGGGTGGCGCGGCAGTGGCGAACTACGTGTCGATCCTGGAGGCGGTTCGCTGAACCCAAGGAGGCTGTATGCAGGACGTACCCAAAGATACCGCTGCGATCAAGGACTACCACGCGCATGTCTACTACGACCCCGGCAGCAAGGACCGCGCCACCCTGCTGCGCAAGTGGGTGGAGGAGCGCTTCGCCATGCGCATGGGGAGCTGGCACGACGATCCGGTCGGACCACACGTACAGGCGATGTACCAGATCGCATTCGCACCCGAGCTGTTTCCCACGCTGGTGCCGTTCCTGATGATGAACCGGATGGGGTTGACGGTGCTGGTGCATCCGCAATCCGGTCGCCCGCGCGACGACCATACGTTGAACGCGGTCTGGCTCGGCCAGGTTCTGCCCGTGAAGACTGACGTGCTGCGCGAGGTCGGGTAAATTCGGCGCCCCCAGGACAGACCGGCGAACGCCACGTCCTAGTCATTGCGAGCCAGAGGCGAAGCAATCTCGGGCAAGATTATGCAATGCGTTCGAGCGTGCCGGGTCGCTTCGCTCCTAAGCCGGCAGAGCCGGAACCAAAAAGGCAAAGCCTCTCCCTCGGCCGTGCGGGCAAATTTGGATGTTCCGCCAATTCCCGCCCGCCCGATTGTTCCCGCATCAGCGGGTGCAAACGATAAGAACCCTGTAGGTTCAGGCCATTACGGCACGCTGAGCATTGCACCGCGGCCTTTCAATCGCAACGGATTTCTACGCAGAAAGCGCGAAGAGTTGGGTGGTAGGGGATAACAAGAAAAGGGGAAGAGTTTGCTCCCAACAGCCCGTTGTCGGGGAATTTCTCATACAGGGCGGGTCGGCGAGCGGCCGGTGTGGAACTCGCAATGACAATCGGGGGCGAACCGGCTCCTTAGCTTGACATCCCCCGGCCCGGCTTCATCATCCGGTCATACGGGATACGTCCCAAGGGGATTACGAATGTCCGCGCTCGACCGATGCCTGAACGTCTATGACCTGCGTGCGGCGTCAAAACGCCGTCTGCCGAAAGCCGTGTTCGAGTTCGTCGATCGCGGCAGTGAGGACGGTATTGCGGTCGCCAACAACCGCAACGCGTTCGAGCGCATCAAGCTGCGGCACCGCGCGCTGGTCGATGTGTCCGGCCGCACCATGGCCACCACGCTGTTCGGCAAGCCGGTGTCGATGCCGTTGGCAATCGCCCCCACGGGCGCCGCTGGCCTCTGCTGGCACGAGGGCGAACTGGAACTGGCGAAGGCCGCCGCAAAGGCGAAGATCCCGTTCACGCTGGCCACCGGCGCGATGACCTCGATGGAGAAGATCGCGCAGGAAGCCGGCCCCAGTGTCGGCGGCCGCCTGTGGTTCCAACTCTATGTCTGGAACCGCCGCGAGTTCTCCTACCAGCTTATCGAGCGCGCCCATCGTGCCGGGTTCGAGGCGCTGATAGTCACGGTCGACACCATCGTGCCGCCGAACCGCGAATACAACACGCATAACGGCTTCCTGCTGCCGTTCACGCCGAATGTGCGCTTCACGCTCGACATCATGCGACATCCGGTGTGGTTCACCAACGTGCTGATGAAGTACTTCACCACCATCGGCATGCCGCGCAACGAGAACTACCCGGACGAATATCGAAGGATGTCGCGCAACGATCCCACCACTGCCGAGATGACTCGCCAGGATTCGCTATCGTGGGAGGATATTCGAATTTTCCGCGACAAATGGCCGGGCATCCTGATGATCAAGGGCATCAACCGCCCGGACGACGCGGTGAAGGCGATGGAGTACGGCGTGGACGGCATCGTCGTGTCCAACCATGGCGGGCGCAACATGGACAGCGTCGTGGCCTCGATCGATGCGCTGCCGGATATCGCCGAGGCGGTCGGCGAACGCGGCACGGTCATTCTCGACTTCGGCGTGCGCCGCGGCTCCGATATTGCCAAGGCGCTGGCGCTCGGGGCCAAGGCGGTGCTGACCGGACGCGCGACGCTCTACGGCACCGCAGTCGGCGGCGAGGCGGGCGCTTTCAAGGCAATCAACATCATCCGCAACGAACTCGACAAGACCATGGCCTATACTGGCTGCCGCTCGGTGGACGAGGTGACCACCGACATCTTCTTCGGCGGTCGCCAGGGCAACCGGCTGCGCGACATGGTGATGGACACGGTGTGATGGCCCGCCTCGACCGCTGCCTCAACGTCTACGATCTGCGCGCCGCGGCGCAGCGCCGGCTGCCGAAGGGCGTGTTCGACTTCGTCGACCGCGCCACCGAGGACCATATCGCGGTCGCCAACAACCGCTCCGCGTTCGAGCGCATCAAGCTGCGCCACCGCGCGCTGGTGGACGTCTCCGGCCGCAGCGTCGCCACCACGTTGTTCGGCAAGCCGGCCAGCCTGCCGATGGCGATCGCACCAACGGGTGCCGCCGGCCTGTGCTGGCACGAGGGCGAACTGGAATTGGCCAAGGCAGCGGCAAAGGCCAAAATCCCGCTGACGCTGTCCACCGCGTCGATGACCTCGATGGAGAAGATCGCCAAGGCCGGAGGACCCGAGGTCGGCGGGCGGCTGTGGTTCCAACTCTACGTCTGGAAGCGCCGGGACCTATCGCATCAGTTGATCGAGCGCGCCAACCGCAACGGGTTTGAGGCCCTGATCGTCACCGTGGACTCGCCGGTGTCGGCGAACCGCGAGTACAACACCCATAATGGCTTCGGGCTGCCGTTCAATCCAACGGTGCGCTTTACCTTCGACATGATGCGCCATCCTGCCTGGGTCACCGGCGTGCTGATGAAGTACTTCACTTCGATCGGCTTTCCACGCCACGAGAACTACCCGGAGGACTACCGCCAGTCGGTGCTCAGCGGCGTCGGTGCCCGCGATGCGCTGCGGGCGGACTCGCTCGACTGGAACGACATCGCAAAGTTCCGCGATATCTGGCCGGGCATCCTGATGCTGAAGGGCGTCAACCGTCCGGACGATGCGGTGAAGGCACTGAGCTACGGCATCGACGGCATTGTGGTGTCCAACCATGGCGGGCGGAACATGGACAGCGCGGCGGCGACGCTCGACGTGCTGCCGGAGATAGCAGAGGCGGTGGGCGACCGCATGACGCTGGTCCTGGACTCCGGCGTGCGGCGGGGTTCGGACATCGTGAAGGCGCTGGCGCTCGGCGCGAAGGCGGTGCTGACCGGGCGCGCAACGCTCTACGGCACGGCCGTGGGCGGCGAGGCGGGTGCGCTGAAGGCGATCGACATCCTGAAGAACGAGGCCGACAAGACCATGGCCTATACCGGCTGCCGCACGGTCGACGAGATCAGCACCGACATCTTTTTCGGCCAGCGCGAGGGCAACCGGCTGCGTGACCGGGTGACGGACAGCGTCTGAACGCTACTTCCCTCGCGTGACCGCCTGGCCGAGCGCCAAGCCGGCGCCCAGCATGATTGCGCTGGTCGCCATGGTGGAGATGGTCAGCCCGATCATCGCCCCGGCCAGCCAGGACGGCATTTCCGGCCGTCGTGGCCCGGAGACTTCCTTGCTTCTGCGCATCATCGTCAGTCGACTCCCATATCATTAAAGATGCATGCTGATCGTAGTGGATCAAGAGACAATTAACATCCGGTGAAACAGCGGAGGGGCGAATGGCGCGCGTGCCGTATCTCGAGCAGTCGGATCTGTCGGCGGAGAACCAGGATCTGCTGAAGCGCCGGATCAGTCTGTTCCAGGCGCTGGTGAACTCGCCGAACGCGGCGCGTGCGTTCTCCGGGCTGGGTCAGTTCATCCGCTTCGGCAGCAAGCTCGACCCACGCCTGCGCGAGCTGGCGATCCTGCAGGTCGGCTGGCTGGCGCGCTCGCCCTATGAATGGTCGCACCACGTCAAGATCGGCCACGATTTCGGCGTGACCGACGACGACATCAGGGCGCTGATCGACGACACCGAGGGCAAGCCGACGAAGCTCGACCCGCTGGGCAAGGCCGTGCTGCGGGCTGCCCGCGAAATGACCACCGGCGGCGCGATGTCCGATGCCAGCTTTGCTGCGCTGCAGGAGGCACTCGGCAACGAGCAGGTGGTGGACCTGACCATCACCATTGCCTTCTACAACGCCGTGGTCCGCGTGCTGGCGACACTGCAGATCGACGTCGAGGAGGACTATATGCCGTATCTTCGGCAATTCCCGCTCCCCGGCTGAAGGAGGTTCCGCGTGAAGATCGGCGTCCCGAAGGAGATCAAGACGCACGAATACCGGGTCGGGCTGACCCCGGCCGGGGTGCGCGAACTCACCCTGCATGGCCATCAGGTGACGGTCGAGCGCAATGCGGCCGCCGGTATCGGCATCGCCGACGATGCCTACCGCGCGGCGGGTGCGATGGTGGTGGACAGCGCCGCGGAGGTGTTCGCGGCAGCCGATCTGATCGTGAAGGTGAAGGAGCCGCAGCCCGCCGAGATCGCAATGCTGCGCCAGGGACAGGTGCTGTTCACCTACCTGCACCTCGCGGCCGACCGGGCGCAGACCAGGGGACTGATGAACACCGGCGCCACCTGCATCGCCTATGAGACGGTCACCGACCGGTCGGGCGCGCTGCCTCTGCTGGCGCCGATGAGCGAGGTCGCCGGGCGGATGTCGGTGCAGGTCGGCGCCCACTGCCTGGAGAAGGAGCAGGGCGGCGCCGGCGTGCTGCTCGGCGGCGTGCCTGGCGTGGCGCCGGCGAAGGTGGTGGTGCTGGGCGGTGGCGTCTCAGGCACCAATGCGGCGCGCATGGCGGTGGGGCTGGAGGCCAGCGTCACCATCATCGACAAGTCGCTGCCTCGGCTCAAGGAACTGGACCTGCAGTTCGGCCCGCGCGCGACGACATTGTTCGCGACCGTCGAGGCGATCGAGCACCAGGTGCTGGCGGCCGATCTGGTGATCGGCGCGGTGCTAGTCCCCGGTGCCGCGGCGCCGAAGCTGGTGACGCGCGAGATGGTACGGCAGATGCGCTCAGGTTCAGTGCTGGTGGACATCGCGATCGACCAGGGCGGCTGCTTCGAGACCAGCCGTCCGACCACGCATTCCAGCCCCACCTATGTGGAGGAAGGCGTGGTGCACTACTGCGTCACCAACATGCCGGGCGCGGTCGCGCGCACGTCCACCTTCGCGCTGGCCAATGCGACGCTGCCGTTCGTCATTGCGCTTGCGGAGAAGGGTTGGCGGACGGCGCTGGCAGAAGATCCGCATCTGCTGCACGGGCTGAACGTGCATGCCGGCACAGTGACGTACGAGGCGGTGGCGCGCGACCTCAACCTGCCGTATGCGCCGCCGGAGATACTGTTGGCGGCCTGACGCTTTCCGCCGCCCGACGAGAGCGGCGGACGATATACGCCCCCGCTCTCGACGTTGTCATCGGATGCGCCTGTGGCGCAGCGCGTACTGCTATCGGCGAGGTCGCGCGATGCCGTGAACCTGGCGTGCTAGTTGGCTGCGAAGCAGTAGAGCAGGCCAGCACCTCCGGTACTCCTGAGATCGCTCTGGCTGCAGCCGCCATCGGGTCCGCGCGACGGATGCGAGGAATTCCACGACTTCGACGCGGCATCGTCGCGCAGTCCCTTGCGGTCGAGGTGGCCGACCATCGCCGTGCCCTGGGTGCTGCTCGTCCAATTGCGGCAGGTCTTGTCGTCGCCGGGCGGGAAGGCCCGTCCGTCCGGCTGCGTGCCCGTCAGGACGTCATGATAGTTGGGCGAGAAGCCGACGCCGGGGATCATGGTGCCCCGTTCGGTCAGCGACGTCTGGGGACCCAGCTTGTTGGCCTCGCCATGCAGTTCATCGACGTTCTGCGCGATGACCTCGGCTTTGAAATTCTGCCAGGGGCCATGTCCGACGCGATCGCGGGCATCCACGGCCTTTGCATCGCCCGCTGCCTGGGTGCTGAGATAGGCATGCCAGGTCTTGCCGCCCGCTCCCGCCGACTGGGCCAATGTCTGGCACTGGCCGTCCGCGCCCGTCAGGCCGCCGAGGTCCGCGCCCTTGCCGAGGCCGACGCTGGTGACGAAGAACGTCATGTTGGGTGACTGCGGCGCCGGCTGCTGCGCCTGACCGATGCTCGGTCCCAGTGCTGCGCAGGCAATCGACGCGACAATCGCGAAGCCGCTTCTCGTGGACATTGTTACCCCCTGTTGCGTTGGCAGGCTGTTTGCAGCGTGCTTGGCCGAGATGGTCTCGATACCGACGTCGTCAATGGCAATCGAGGCGTCATTCAGATGAAGCCGCGCAACCCTCGTTCGAATCATGGCGGGCACGCAGGTCCAGTCCTGTTATCGCTGCCCGTAGGTCCTATAGCGGTCATGCGCGGCGCGCATCTCGTCAGCCGTCAGCAGTCGTACGACGCCTGCTGCGCGTGCCAGCAAATACTGCCGGCACAGTGTTTCCAGAACGACCGCCGCCGACAGCGCGCGATCCACGCTTGGGGCGTGCACGATCATGCCGTGGTTGGCGAGCAGGCAGGAGGTGCGACCGGCAAGCGCTGCCACCGCAAGCCGCGCCAGTTCCGGCGTGCCGAAGGTGACGTAGGGCGCGCAGCGGACATCGTCGCCGCCGAAATTCGCCACCATGTAGTGGAATGGCGGCAGTGGCTCATTCAGGCAGGCGAGCGCGGTGCAGGCATCGGCGTGGGTGTGCACGATGCACAGCGCCGCTGGATAGGCGAGATAGATCGCCGCATGCATCGCCCATTCGCTGGACGGCGCCGCCGCACCCTTCACGTCGCCGGCAAGGGTCATCGCCACCAGCCCATCGGGTTGCAGTGTGTCCGCGGAACATCCGGAGGGCGTGATGATCATGCCCGTGCGGGTGCGATGGCTGACATTGCCGGAGCTGCCGGCATTCAGCCCGCGGCGGCCAACCTCACGGTAGACCGTGACGACATCCTCGCGTGTGCGGGCTTCCATCATGGTGGCTCGGCAGCGCAGTACACCTCGCCCGCTATGCGGGAGAGGTCGCTGCGGCGAATGCCGCAGCGGGAGAGGGCCTTACCGGCGGCACCCTCTCCCGTCGCGCTGCGCGCTCCGACCTCTCCCGCGTAGCGGGAGAGGTGTACGGACGCACTGGCCATCACATCAGGAACACGCCCTTGCCGTCCGATTGGTGGTCGAAGAGCTTGTATGCTTCCTCGGCCTGCTCGAGCTTCCAACGGTGGGTGAACAGCCTGTCCACGTCGATCTTGCGCTCGACGACGAACTGCGCGCATTCCGCCTGAATGATGTTGGAAAACGTCCACGATGCGATCAGCGTGAGCTGGCGGCGCAACAGATGCGGGCTCACGTCGATCTTCACATCCCCGCCTTCGCCGACGAAGCACATCGTACCCCACACCTTGGTGCTGCGGATCGCGTTCAGCCGCGCCTCCGGGTTGCTGGAAGTATCCAATGTCAGGTCGGCGTAGCGGCCATGCGTCAGGTCCTTGATCGCCGCCACCGGATCGTTCGAGCCTGGGTCCACCACTTCGTCCGCGCCAAACGCCTTCGCCCGCTCCAGGCGTTGCGGGTTCACGTCGAGCGCGATCACCCGCGCGCCCATCGCCTTTGCGAACTGCGTGCCGGCCAGCCCGACCGGACCCTGGCCGAAGATCGCGATGATGTCGTTGCCCGAGAGGCGCATCCGGCGCAGCGCGCTGTACGCCGTGCCGGACCCGCAGGAGATCGCCGCGCCGGCGGAGAAGCTGATCTCGTCGGGCAACGGCACCAGCGTGTTCGCCGGTACCTTCAGGTATTTCGCGTGGCCGCCGTGCGAGTTGCTGCCATAGACCTTCACCGGCACTTCCTGGCAGAGCTGCTGCCAGCCGGAGCGGCAGTGGTTGCACTGCGTGCAGCCCTGGTAGTGGTGCACCATCACCCGCTCGCCGATGCGCGCCTCCTTCTCCGACACGCCCGGACCGACCGCGGCCACCACGCCACATGGTTCGTGGCCGGCGATCACCGGATCGGGATTTTGCGGAAAGCCCGTGGCGGCGCGCGTCGTCCCCTTCGGCCGGCGGTACTGATGCAGGTCACTGCCGCACATGCCCGAGGCTTTCATCTCGACCACCACCTCGTCCGGACCGGGTGTGGGATCCGGGAACTCCATCGTCTCCAGCTCACGACCGCCGGTGAACACTACGCCGCGCATGGTTTCCTCCCTTGGCTCCAACGTCCGATGCTAGCGCGGCGCCTCCGGCGTGGGGAACAGCAGCGGAAAAGCGCTGTGCACATGCGGCGCCGTCACCGGCGGCGCGCCGAAATGCAGGAACGACCGGTTGAGTTCCGCAAGACTGCGGGCGCCCGCCAGCGCCATCGCGATGCCGACCTCCTCCCCGAGGAGTTGCAGCATCCGGTGCACGCCGGCAGCACCTTCCGCCGCCAGCGCATAGCAGTACAGCCGGCCGACCGCTACCGCATCGGCGCCGAGCGCAATCGCCTTCACCACATCGGTGCCGCGCGCGATGCTGCCATCGACCATCACGCGTGCCCGGCCGCGCACCGCATCCATCACCTCGGGCAGCACGTCCATCGAGCCGCGGCCATGATCGAGCTGGCGCCCGCCGTGGTTCGACACGTACACCACGTCGACGCCATGCTCGCACGCAATCGCCGCGTCCTCACCGGTGCCGATGCCTTTCAGGATCAGCGGGATCCGATGTTTGTCCTTGAAACGCTTCACATTGTCCCAGGTGAAGCTCGCCTGGTGCGAATGCCCCGTGGCCGCCGTGCGCCACGGCTTGACGAAGCGCGCCGTGATGTCGCGTTCGCGCCGGCTGTACGACGCGGTGTCCACCGTGATGCAGAACGCATTGTATCCGGCGGCCACCGCGCGGTGCACGATGTCGTCCACCCAGGCGTCGTCGCCGCGCACATAGAGTTGAAAGATCTTCGGTCCGGTCGCCGCGTTCGCGGCCTCCTCGAGTCCGGGATGGGTGACCGAACTCACGATGATCGGCACGCCGAATTCGCTCGCGCCCCGGCCGGCCGTCGCAGCCCCGCCCGGATCGAAGGATTCCAGCGAGCCAACCGGCGCCAGCATGACCGGCAGCCGCAGTTTCATGCCGAGGAAGGTGGTGGTGCAGTCCACCTTGGAGACATCGCGCAGCACGCGCGGGCGCAGCGCGATCGCGTCCAGCGCCGCACGGTTGCGTCGCAGGGTCGTCTCGCTCTCGGTGGCGCCGACCAGATAGCCCCAGATGTTGCTGTCCACCTTCGCCCGCGCGGCCGGGATGAATTCGTGCAGGCACTGGTAGTCACCGGTCAGCTTGCTCAGGTGCGGCGCGTCGGGCATCGGTCCTTCTCCCATTCGGTCGCCGCCATCAGGCCCAGACAGAGCCGAGACCGCAATAGGGGGAGGCTTAGGCGGTGACGGCGGCCGGCGCCCCGGTGACCGGCTTGTCGGGCTTGGTCTCCGGCATAAGGGTCCAGACCACTGCCAGCGCGGCAAACCCCACCAGCGCCAGTGCCAGAAAGGCGGCCGGCGCGCCGACCACGTCGGCCAACCAACCGGCCGCCGTCGTGCTGAAGGTGGCGCCCAGGCCGGACGCCAGGCCGAGCGAGCTGATTGCGAGATTGAGGTAGCCAGTCCGTCCCGTAACGTCCGCCGCGATCAGTGGCACCATCAGCCCGAACACCGTTGCGCTCACCCCGTCCAATGTCTGCAGCGCCACAAGCGGGACGGCATCGGGTGAGGTGGCGAACAACAGGCCGCGGATCGGCAGCGCCGCGAAGCCGGCCAGCAGGATGGGCTTGCGGCCGATGACCTGCGCAAGCCGCCCCGCCCAGGGCGAGCACAGCGCCACGACAACCTGCGGCACGATGATCGCTGCCGAGATGACAAATCCGGTCTCGCCGGTACGCTTTGCCAATTCGTTGAGCGCGAGTGGCAGCATGGCCGCGTTCGATACGCTGAACAGAACGGCGCACACGGCAAAGATGTGCAGCGCCGGTTCGCCGAAGATATGCCAGGGATGCTGCTTGCGTTCCCTGAGTTCTCTGGCGGTGAGCAGCGCCGGATGATCCTCCGCGGGAACACGGTCGCTGTCGCGGAACAGGCGGAGTGTCGCAATGCCCGGCAGGCACAGAATCGCGGCCGCGAGGAACACCGCACGGTTGGATAGATAATAGGCAAGCGCGCCGAACAACGCGGCGGCCAGCGCATTGCCCAGGGAGGCGTAGCGGGCATTGATGCCGATGCGCTCGCTGAACGCAGCCTGGCCGGACAGTGCGAGCGTGAGGGCGGCGATGGCCGGCCCGAGGATGCAGCTGCCAATCGAGTGCACGACCTGCGCACTCCACACCACGGCTGGCGCGGATTCGGCCACCATCATCATGGCGCTGACGCAGATCAGCATCAGGCCCAGGGCATTGGCGAAGCGCTTGTGCGGGACATGATCCACCAGGGCGCCCGACGGGAGCTGGAAGGCCAAAGCCGATACGGTACCGATGCTGAGCGCCACGCCGATATCGACCTGGCTCCAGCCCTGCTCCGTCAGATAGACGGAAAAGAACGGCCCGAACCCGGTCTGCACCGCCGCGACGAAGAAGTTCAGCGCATTCAGCCCGATCCAGCAGCGCATGGCTATCATGAATCGATCTGTGCCTCTGAATGCTGCAACTGGGAAGCCGGAAATGCGAAGGCGGGCAGGCTTCAACCAATTGGCTGCTGCACTGCCAGTATCTGGCGCGGCAGGCCGAACTCCTCGAGCTGGCGCAGGAGCAGAGTGATGCCGTCCGCGTTCCTTCAGGCTCGCGGGGCAGAGGCAGAGTTCAGCGGCCAGCGCGCACGAGCCGCCAATTCGGAAGGCTCGATCGGGCGGCACGATAGGGGCGCCCGCTCAGGGCGCCCCCGGTCGTTGTGCGGGCGTTGCGGGCGATCAGTTATCGCCACCCTGCCCGTCTCCGCCCGAGCCGTCATCGCCGTTCTGCTTCTGGTCGAAATTGAAGGCGTCCATCAGGTCGCCGATCGCCGGGCTGTTAATCGGCACATAGGGATTGTCGGCGCTGGACACCGGATTGGGCAGGTTGTCGCGGCTGCGGCCGCTGATCCTGCCAAGGTTCCAGTTGGCCTCGATGAACTTCAGGATCGAGACATGGTCGTTGTAGCTGTGCACGACATGGCCGCCGCGTGAGAACGGCGAGACGACGATCAGCGGGATGCGCGGGCGGTCGCCGAAGAAGTCGAGCGGCTGGATGTAGCCGGAGTCGTAGTAACCGCCGGCCTCATCCGTCGTGATCATGATCGCCGTCGAGCGCCACATGTCGGGATGCGCCCGCAGTTCGACAAATATCTTGCGGACGAACGCCTCGAACAGGCTGAACTTGGACGAGGTCGGGTGTCCGTCGTTGAGGGCGCCCGGCTTGACGAAGGAGATCGCCGGCAGGTTGCCGGTCGCGACGTCGCTGTAGAAATCCCTCGTGTCCTTGAGGACTGTGTTGCGCACCGACGCGTTTGTCATGATCGAAGTCTGGTACTGGAACGGATTGCAGATGTTGCAGTACACGTTGATGGGATCGGTTGGATTGGCCTTGTACCTGGTCGAAGCCCTCGCCGTACCAGTGGAACGACACGTTTGCGGCGAGCAGCACGTCGCCGATGCTGTGCGTCGGCACCGGCGGGATGGTGAAGGTATCGGTGGTGTCCACGTGCCGTCGCCAAAATGGGATTGTAGTTGTTAGCAGATAAAGGTCGGCTCGCAGTTCGGTGCGATCTTCGACTTCAGCGACTGCAGATAGGAGACCACCGACCCGACGCCGGGCTGAGTGGTGTCGGCGCACGCGCTGTAGGACCCGCCGGAGAATCCATCCTGCGTATAGAAGTTGTTGGTGCCCGACTGAGGATCCGGGTTTTCCACCTGATTGGTCGGCGGCGCGGTCGGATTGCCGTTGCCGTCGGTATGCCAGATATCGTCACCGAACCCGGCCAGGATGCTGTCGAGACCGGTGCCGCCCATGCCGGGCTGATGATAGTTGTCGCTGATCGTGAAACGATCCGCCAGCCGCTTGAAGAACGACATGTCGCCGTGCAGCACATTGTAGAACCCCATCGCGGTGGCGCGCCCTCGCCTGTCGTCTCGTCATTGAAGCCGGCGGGTTGCGGCTGACCGTTGCTGCCAGCGCCGACCGTCACCTCCACCCAAGGGAACAGGTCGTTGAGACAGCCGCTCGGGTTGGCGCTCGTGGCGTGGCCTGCGTCGCAGTCGGATTGCTGCCACGCCTGATAGAAACGGTGCACCGGACTGTCGGCGTAGGCATCGTATGGAACGCCCGGCGTGAGCTGGAACGGCCCGTTCGGCAGCGTGGTCGCGTTCTCGATGCGCGTATCGATTGCGCCGTGCGGCAGTCCGGAGGCGCCGGTGGTCAGCAGACGGAAATCGCGCGGCAGCAGGCCATAGTCGACTGTCGCTGCAAGGGCCACTGTTGCGAACGGCGGCGGAGTGGTGTCGCTCGCCACGGTGGGCGTGCCGCCGGTGTTGGGCGGCGGCAGCGTCGCGTAGGGGCTCGTCTTCGTCGGCGCGATGCTGAAATGCTTGGTATCGGAGGCCTGGAACTGCGCCGCCTTGTCGAAGTTCGGTCCTGGCGCGCCGAACTCGTCCACGATGCCCTGCGACAACAGGTTCATCACCGTCTCGCCGTGCTGCGGCTCATAGGTCGCGAACAGGTGATCGAACGAGCGGTTCTCGCCATAGATGACGATCACATGCTTGATCGGAGTGGTCGTATTGCCGTCCGCCGACGGCGCAGCGAGTGCGACCGGCGGGATCGTATTGATGCCGATCGCGGTGGCGAAGACGCAGGCCAGCAATCGTCGCCTGCAGGTGACGGTGTCCATATTTTCACCCCTTTGTTGTTGCAGTCAGCGGGGCAATTTCACATCCAGGCTCTGACACCCACGTGACGAGATTTATACATTTACATTACATGGGGTTCATTTTGATTTGAGTGTGGGAGATAGGCAATTTCACAAGTACCCTTGATAATCCTGCAGGGATTCGCTGCGCTCAAAATCACGGGGCTGGTGTATCCGCGCCATCATGACGCGGTCACCGTGGCGATCTGTCGCGTATCCAACCGCAATTGGCGCGCAATGTCACGACGCTTGCTGCCCGGCCGGGACGTCCGAAGAACCGACGCCACGCACTCAAACGTGCTTGCAAAGGACTCGCCGCGAATTAATCGAACCAGGTGTCGCGTGACGGCGCCTTTTGTCATCATCCCCGCGAAAGTGGGGAGCCAGGCTGCAACTGGGTCCCCGCTTTCGCGGGGATGACGATAAGCGCGAATGGCTTTCCACAACTGACGCAGTTAATTCGTGGCGCGTCCAAAGGACGGTCAGGAAGACTTGATGGCCACCAGCTCAGACCGGCTCGGTATCCAGGGCATAGCCGGCGGCCCGCACGGTTCGCACCACGTCAAGCTCGCCCGTACCATTGATAGCTTTGCGCAACCGGCGAATGTGCACATCGACCGTGCGCGGCTCGACGTGAATGTCAGGACCCCATACGCCATCAAGCAGCTCCTCGCGCGAAAAAACCCGGCGCGGATGCTGCATGAAGAACTCCAGCAGCCGGAACTCGGTCGGGCCAAGATGCACCGCGCGACCGTTGCGCTGCACGCGATGCGCCGCAAGGTCCATCGTGATGTCGTGGAAGACGAGCTGTCCCTTCGCCGGCAGTGCGTTGGAACGACGCAGCAGCGCACGCATGCGTGCGAGCAGCAACTCCATGGAGAACGGCTTGGCAATGTAGTCGTCGGCGCCGGTGTTGAGGCCTCGGACCGCGTCCTGATCCTCGGTGCGCGCGGTGACCATGATCACCGGCAGATCGCGTGTCGCGGAGCGGCGTCTGATCTGGCGGCACACTTCCAGGCCTGACATCACCGGCAGCATCCAGTCGAGCAGGACGAGGTCTGGCTGCGTCTCGGAGATGCGCATCAGCGCTTCCTGGCCATCGGCGGCTTCCTCGACGCGAAAGCCCTGCTTCTCGAGATTGTAGCGCAGCATGGTGGCGAGCGCGGCCTCGTCTTCCACGACCAGGACCAATGGTTTGGACAGGCTCGACAGACTGTCAGGCATCTTGCTACTCCCGTGTTCGCGTCCGGACCGCATCATTCGCGCGGACGTACCACCGCGTAGGCAGACGTGTTGCCCTTGGGCCGCGACTCCGGCAGGCTTTCACCTTTGACCGAGTAATACACCGTTTCCGCCACGTTGGTCGCGTGATCGCCGATCCGTTCGAGGTTCTTCGCAATGAACAACAGGTGGGTGCAGGGCGTGATGTTGCGCGGGTCTTCCATCATGTAGGTGATCAACTCGCGGAAGATAGCGTTGTAGATGTCGTCGACCACCTGATCGGACCGCCAGACCTCCATCGCCTTGTCGGCATCGTTGTCGCCGAACGCGTCGATGACTGACTTCAGCTGCTGCTGCACCAGGCGCGCCATATGCGCGAGGCCCGCAAGCGGAAATGGCAGCGAGAACTCCGCAAGTACGATCGATCGCTTGGCGACGTTGGCCGCGTAGTCACCAATCCGCTCGATGTCCCCGGTGATCTTCAGCGCCGCGACAATCTGGCGGAGATCGCCGGCAACGGGCTGGCGCAGCGCCAGGAGCCGGATGACAAATGTCTCGACCTCGCGTTCCAGCGCGTCGACCTTCGGGTCCTCCTCCACCGCGCGCGTCGCGGCGGCGGCGTCACGGTGCATGATCGCCTCTGCTGCGAGGGCCACCTGGGTCTCCACGATACCGCCCATCTGCGTTATCATGCTGCGCAGCCGCTTCAGCTCCTGGTCATAGCTTTTGACGACATGTTGCGGCGTTTCGGACATGACGCTTCCCCCGATCAGCCGAACCGGCCGGTGATGTATTCCTGGGTCCGGCGTTCCCTGGGCGCGGTGAACATCTGTGCCGCCGGCGCCACCTCCACCATCTCGCCGAGATAAAAGAACGCCACCTGATCGGCACAGCGCGCCGCCTGCTGCATATTGTGCGTGACGATGGCGATGGTGAAGTCGTTCTTCAGTTCGTCGATCAGCTCCTCGATTTTCAGGGTGCTGATCGGATCCAGTGCGCTTGTCGGTTCATCGAGCAGTATCACATCGGGCCGTACCGCGATGGTACGCGCAATGCAAAGCCGCTGCTGCTGGCCACCGGAGAGGCCCATGGCGGATGTCGCCAGCCGATCCTTCGCCTCCTCCCACAGCGCCGCCCTGGTCAACGACCATTCCACCCGTTCATCCATCGCCGATTTGGACAGTCTCTCGTGCAGTTTCACACCAAAGGCGATGTTGTCGTAGATCGTCATAGGAAACGGCGTCGGCTTCTGGAACACCATGCCGACCCGTGCGCGGAGCGCGTTCAGGTCGGTGGATGGGTCGAGAATGTTCTCACCATCCATCATCACTTCGCCGGAGGCGCGCTGGCCGGGGTACAGGTCGTACATGCGGTTCAGCACGCGCAGCAATGTCGACTTGCCGCAGCCGGACGGACCTATGATGCCGGTCACCTGCCGGTCCGAAAGATCGAGGTTGATGCCCTTCAACGCCCGGTTGTCGCCGTAGAAGAAGTCGAGGTTGCGAATGGCGATGCGTGGTTCGTTGATGCTCTCGGCCGAGCGTGCTGCAACGCCACCGAAGCCCGCAGATTGCCGGCTTTGTTGGTCGCCCATTGTGGTGCTCATGTGTTCATCTCCCGCCGCGCAGCATGAAGCGCGCCGCGATGTTGATAGCCAGTACGCCGACGGTGATCAGCAATGCTCCGACCCAGGCAAGCTGGACCCAATCGTCGAACGCCGAACCGGCGTATTGGTAGATCGTGACGGGCAGACTGGCCATCGGCGCGGTCAGGCTGAGCGACCAGTTGAGGTTCCCAAGACTGGTGAACAGCAGCGGCGCTGTCTCGCCCGCGACGCGCGCCACGGCGAGCAAAACGCCGGTCAGGATGCCATCCTTTGCGCCGCGATAGCAGATCAGCACGATGACTTTCCATTTTGGCGTCCCCAGCGCAAACGCCGCTTCACGCAGCGAGACGGGGATCAGCCGCAGCATGTCCTCGGTCGTGCGCACGACGATGGGGATCACGATCACCGCCAGTGCAAGGCAGCCGGCGATGCCGGAGAAGCCGCCGAACGGCGCGACCACGAGTTGATAGATGAACAGGCCGATCAGGATGGAAGGAGCCGAGAGCAGCACGTCGGAGACGAAGCGGACGGCGTTGCCGATCGCCGAGCCGGCGGAGTATTCGGCGAGATAGGTGCCGACCATCAGGCCGATCGGCGTGCCGATCAGGGCGCCCAGCAGCGTCTGGATGATGCTGCCGATGATCGCGTTGAGCAGGCCGCCGTTCGAGCCGGACGGCAACGTCATGCGGGTGAAGACGGCGAGGCTGACACCGCCGAGGCCGCGCCAGAGCAGGGTGAACAGGATCGAGGCCAGGAACAGCAGCCCGATCACCGTGGCGATGATGCAGAGCACCTTCACGATCAGGTTGATCCCGTGCCGCCGCCGGCCGAGCGCGCGTGCCACACCCTGGTTCTTCGCCGGTCCCGGTATGGCGCCGTGGCTGCTGACGGTCGCGCTCATACCTTCAGCCTCGGCCGCAGCAGCAGACGCGAGATGGCCAGCACGATGAATGAGATCACGAACAGGATGAAGCCGAGGGCGAGCAGCGACGAAAGCTTCAGGCTGCCGGCCTGGCTTTCCGGGAATTCGAGTGCCACGATGGAGGCAATGGTGTTGCCCGGTCCGAACAGCGAGGTCGAGATCCGGTTGGTGTTGCCGATGACGAACGTCACCGCCATCGTCTCGCCCAACGCACGGCCGAGCCCCAACATGATGCCGCCGACCACCGAGACGCGCGTGTACGGGATCACGATCGAGCGCATCACCTCAAAAGTCGTGCAGCCGACGCCGTAGGCCAATTCCTTGAAAACCGCCGGGACTGTTTCAAACACGTCGCGCATGGTGGCGGCGATGAACGGGATGATCATGATCGCCAGGATGAGCGATGCGGTCAGGATGCCGGTGCCGAATGGCGGTCCGGCGAACAGGTCTTCCAGCACCAGGATGCCGTCGAACGTGTCGATCGCCCAGGGCTGCACGTATTGCGCCATCACCGGCACGATGACGAAGAAGCCCCACATGCCGTAGATGATCGAGGGAACCGCGGCGAGCAATTCGATCGCGGTGCCGATCGGGCGGCGCACCCAGGCCGGCGCGAGTTCGGTGAGGTAGAACGCGATGCCGAAGGACACCGGCACGGCGAAGACCAGCCCAAGGATGGAGGTGACGATAGTGCCGTAGACCGGCACCGCCGCGCCAAACACGTCCTTGACCGGATCCCACGCGGCCGAGACGAGGAACAGCGGGCCGAACTGGCGAAATGCGTCGAGCCCGCCGAGAAACAGCACAACGATGATGCCGCCGAGCAGAACCAGGACAAAGGCGCCGGAGAAGCGGGCAAGGCCGGCGAATACGGCGTCGCCGACATGCACGGCGCGCCGTGGAGCGGTCCGACTTGATGGGGCGACGATGACTTGCTGCAAATGTTTGATTCCGATCGGCGGCCAGGCGCGAATGCCAGGCGCAGTTCCCGGCATGCGCAGGCTGTTCCGGTTCACATTACGGGCTTGCCGTCGGGCCCCTTGATCTCCGAGCGCCAGGCGCTTCGCACCGCGGCCTTCACCGGCTCGGGCAGCGCAATGTATTCCAGACTGCTGGCGATGCTGTCGCCCTTGCTGTAGGCCCAATCGAAGAATTTCAGCACGTTGGCGCTGCGAGCCGGATCCTTCGGGTCCTTTGGCAGCTCGATGAATGTCGTCGAGACGATCGGCCAGCTGGTGTCACCCGGCAGGTCGATCAGGCTCACCGCGTAGTTCTTCGCGCCGGCCCAATCGCCGTTCGTTGCTGCCGCGGAGAAGTTGGCAATGGTCGGTTCGACGAAGTGCCCGGCCTTGTTGCGAAGCTGCGTAGTGATCAGGTGGTTCTGCGTCGCGTAGGCGTTCTCGACATAGCCGATGCCGCCGCGCGTGTTGTGCGTGGTGGCGGCGACGCCATCGTTGCCCTTTGCGCCAGCGCCTGCCGGCCAGTTCACGCTGGTGTTGGCGCCGACCTTGCTTTTCCACTCCGGGCTCACTGCCGAAAGGTAGGAGGTGAACACGAAGGTGGTCCCCGAGCCGTCGGCGCGGTGCACCGGCGCGATTGCCAAACTCGGCAATTTCACACCAGGGTTCAATTCGACCAGTTTGGGATCGTTCCATTTGGTGATGTTGCCGGCGAAGATGTCGGCCAGTATTTCGCCGGTCAGCTTGAGCTCGTTGGGCTTCACGTCAGGCAGGTTGACGATGACGACAACGGCGCCCATCACGGTGGGAAATTGCAGCAGCCTGCCCTCGGTCAGCTTGGCGGGGTCCATCGGCGCGTCGGAGGCGCCGAAATCGACCGTGCGGTTCAGGATCTGGTTCTGTCCGCCGCCCGAGCCGATCGCCTGGTAGTTGAGCTCAATACCGGTGGCTGCCTTCGCGGCCTCGCCCCACTTTGTATAGACAGGCGCTGGAAACGTTGCTCCCGCGCCGGTGATCTGCTGCGCTGCTGCCGGAAAGGCAACCGCACAGCCGATCGCGAGAGCGACCAGCCTTGATGTAAGCTTCATGCATACTCCTCGTTCAGCACCCGGACCGGGCCGTCGTTCTGCGGCGACGGACCCCCGGCGACCGGCTGCGGTGCCGCACCCTAAGGGTGCTTCGCGAAGGCCATATGTCACTTTTGTTAAAGATATGTGACAGTCTGTTCTTCTTATAAATCGAACCGCGAGGCCACACGGCGGGATGCCAGGTGCCGAATGAACCACGCCCCAAACTCAGGTCATTCGGCCTGCGCGTGGCGCCACACGCTCGCAGGCGGCTTCCAGATCAGAAAAGTCATCGATGGCTAGCCGGAGCCTGTCCTCGGGCGGGCTTTTGGCCCGACCCGTGGGCCGGCCATGACGGTGGGGCGCCATGGCGCGGCGTCCGCCGAAATGAGAATTGTCGGTTCACTTGCCGTGCCGCCGATACCTCCAAATCATTGTGATAGCATGCAAATTCAATGACCTGTCGCCATCGTCCGGCGCGTCGAAACAGTCAGGCGATCGAGGAGTTGAACCCGCCGCCGTCGAGCAGCAGGTTGTGTCCGACGATGAAACCGATCTTGGCGGAGCACAGGAACGCACACGCGTCGCCGAATTCAGCCGGGTCGCCGACGCGGCCGGTCGGCGAGTTCTTCGCGCGTTCCTGCACCAGTTCATCTACCGGACGGTTGCTGGCACGCGCCGCTTCCTGAAAGCCGCTGCGCAACCGGTCGGTCAGGAACGGGCCTGGCAGGATGTTGTTGATGACCACGTTGTGGCGGGCAACCTGGCGCGCAAGCCCGGCGACGAATCCGGTGAGGCCGGCGCGCGCACCGTTGCTCATGCCAAGTTCCGGGAATCGGCGATTTGACCGAAGCCGAGGTGATGTTGACGATGCGGCCGAACCTGCGTTCGATCATGCCGTCGATGACCGCCTTGATCAGGAAGATCGGCGCCAGCATGTTGGCATCGACCGCCTTGATCCATTCCTCGCGGCCCCAGTCGCGGAAGTCGCCACGCGGCGGGCCGCCGGCGTTGTTCACCAGGATGTCGGGCTGCGGACATGCCGCGAGTGCGGCGGCGCGACCGGCCTCGGTGGTGATGTCGCCGGGGACGGGCGTCACCTTTACGCCTGTCTCCTTGCGGATCTCGTCGGCGGTCAGTTCCAGGTCCGCGGCGGTGCGCGCGGTGATCACCACGTCCACACCCTCACGCGCCAGCGACATGGCGCAGGCGCGGCCAAGCCCCTTGCTCGCCGCACAGACGATTGCCTTCTTGCCCCTGATGCCGAAATCCATCTTGTGATCCCTCCTTTGTTCAGATTGCAATCTTCTCCAGCAGTGCGCGCGATGCCTCCGGCACCCGCGCCGGCCGTTGCGTCGCACGATCGACGAAGACGTGCACGAAATAGCCTTCCGCCGCCGCTTCGTCATCGTCGTTGCGGAACGCGGCAATCTCGTAGCGCACCGAGCTGCCGCCGATCCGCACCACCCTGATCCCCACCGTGATGCGATCGGGGAACGCCACGGCGCTGTGGTAGCGGCACATCACCTCGGCGACCACGCAATGGACCGGACCATCCAACAGGTCCACCACGCCGCTGGTCATTTCGAAATACGTCACCGCGGTGTCGAAGAATGAAAAGTAGTTCACGTTGTTCACATGGCGGAATACGTCGTTGTCCATCCAGCGCGTAGTGATCGCGTGGAAGTACCGGTAGTCGGCGCGACGGCGCGGCGGTTGGCGGCTCATGAGGTGCGTCCGGTTATCAGCCTGCGGCGGGGGTGCAATTGCGTTCCATCGACTGATAGCCGATAGCTGCGCGCCGCAACAGGAGGGGGTGCCTTTGCCAACCGATGTGCTGCCTTGGCTTTCGTGCCGAATTTTCGTCTTGGCGCTGCTCGGCGTGTTGCTGACACCGGCGGCCGCCATGGCACACGCCATCCTGGAGCAGAGCCAACCGACGGCTGGAGACAGCGTGCTGGCCGGCAAGGTGACCCTCTCGTTCAGCTACAACAGCCGGGTCGACCGGGCCCGCTCCCGCCTCACCCTCACGCGTCCCGATAAGACCCAGACAGTGCTGAGGATCAGCCAGGCCGGCCCGCCCAACGTGATCGTCAGCAGCGCCGAACTCACGGCGCCCGGCCCTTACGTCGTTCGCTGGCAGGTGCTGGCAATCGATGGCCATATCACCCGCGGAGACGTGCCCTTCACCGTGACAGGTCAATAGCGCGTGTCACTGCTGATCGATCTGTTCGGCTACCTGTCGATCGTCGTCCACGGGTTGACCATCGTCGCCCAGTCGATGGCGCTCGGCGGCGTGCTGTTCCTTGCCCTACTGCTACATCCACTGGCAAGCCAGCTCGGTTCCGCGGGCGAGAGCATCGGGCGCAACTGCGTGAGACTCGCTGCCTGGAGTGCCGTCGCATTGCTTGCCTGCGAGCTGGCGACCGTCGGACTGCAGAGCGCTGTATTGGTCGGCACCGTCGATCTCTCGCTCGGCGAAGCACTGGGAGCGCATTTCGCCATCGCTGGCATGGTCAAGGCCGTCGCCGCGGCGCTGATCGCGCTGACCCTGTTCGCGCTCGGCCAGCGCCCGCCTGTCGCACCGCTGCTGGTGCTCGTTGCGATCGAGCTTGCCGCAGCCACGCTGACAACTCACGCTGCGGCGCGGCTCGACAGCCGCACGCCGCTCCTGCTGGTAGCGGGTCTGCATCAGTTCGGCGCAGCGATCTGGATTGGCGGCATCCCCAGTTTCCTGCTGGCGCTCGGCAGCATTCACAATGGCCAGGCGCTGCGCCTGGTGGGCGCACGCTTCTCGCGCATGTCGATGGTCGGAGTCGCCTGCATCCTGCTGAGCGGCATCACGATGAGCGTGCTCTATATCAGCGAGTGGCAGGGGTTCTACGGGACCGCCTATGGCGTGATGGTTGGTGCGAAGATCGCGATGTTCCTCATGCTGCTCGGACTTGGCGCGGCGAATTTTCTACTCGTCGAGCGTCTGCGTTCCGCACCCGCGCTGCCGATCACCCGTCTGAAGCGATTCGCCGAAATCGAGATCGGCATCGGCGTCGCGATCTTCTTCGCCGCCGCTTCGCTGACGTCCGTGCCGCCCGCCGTCGATCTCACGCAGGACAGGGTCACATGGCCGGAGATTGTCGAACGCAACACACCGTTATGGCCGCGCTTCGCTTCTCCCGACCACGACGCACTCGCACTGCCGGCGCTGCAGGCGAAACTGGACGCCGATGCGGCGCACCAAAACGCCAGGCCGCAGATCGCATTCGTGCCGGGTTCCGGCGATCTGCCGCCGCGCAATGTCGCTGACATCGCCTGGTCGGAATACAACCACCATTGGTCAGGGCTGTTCGTGCTCGCAATCGGCGTGCTGTCGCTGCTCAATCAGGCCGGGCTGCGGTGGGCGCGCCACTGGCCGCTGCTGTTCCTCGGCCTTGCCGGTTTCCTGTTCCTGCGGTCCGATCCGGAGGTGTGGCCGCTCGGCGACATCGGGTTCTTTGCAAGCTTCCGCGACGTGGAGGTGCTGCAGCATCGCGTCTTCGTCGTGCTGATCGCTGCCTTTGCGATCTTCGAGTGGCGCGTGCGCACTGGCCGCGAAACCAATCCAAAGGCGGCGCTGGTGTTTCCCCTGCTCTGCACAGGTGGTGGCATACTGCTGCTCACGCACAGCCATGCGATCGCGAACGTGAAGGATCAGCTGCTCATCGAGCTCACCCACACACCGCTCGCGCTAGCAGGCATCGTCGCCGGATGCGCCCGTTGGCTGGAACTCCGTCTCGATCGTACGACGAACCCGGTGGCAAGCCGCATCGCCGCCTGGCTGTGGCCGCTCTGCTTCATCCTGGTGGGTCTGATGCTGCTGGGCTACCGCGAAGCGTGATCTGGGTTCCGTTATCAGGATGAGCCAGCGCCCCTCGTCGTCATCCCGCGAAAGCGGGGACCCAGGCGGCAACTGGATCCCCGCTTTCGCGGGGATGACGACAGGAATGGATGCTGGTTACGCTTGGCGTACTTATCATGACTAACGAGCGATAACCGAAGACCATCGCTTCGCGCCGTTGGTTTAAGAGTGTCGGGCTAGGAAGCAGGTCAGCAATGAAGTGCCCGCCAGAAAGTCATCGATCGTCATTGCTTCGCGAGGATTGTGGCTGCCGTTGTCGTTCCGGATAAATATCATTCCCATCGGCACGCCGGCCGCCCCAAAGGCCGCAGCGTCGTGCGATGCCGGGCTGCCGAGATGCAGCACCGGAATGCCCAGCTCGGCCGCCCCCGCCTCCAGCGCAGTCTTGATCGCGGGATCGACCTGTCCCACCGCTGCACGCGCCTTCGTCCCGCGATGGAACACCACACCACGCCTTTGCTCGATGCCGGCGATGATCGCGTCCACCTGCCGATCGAGGTCGGCCAGAACCGCCTCGTCGTACGCCCTGACATCGAGGCTTAAGTTGAACGTGCCCGGAACGATGGTCATCCCGTGCGCTGCGCTATCGGTATGGAACCGGCCGATCGTGCACGCCATCGGCACACCGTCCGAGTCATGCTGCTCCCAAACACGATCGAGCGCCATGGCGAATTCGGCACCCGCCATCGCCGCGTCGCGGCGGAAGCGACGCGGCAGGCCGACATGGTCGTGGCTGCCTTCGATGCGCGCATCCGGATAACGAAAATTGCCGGGAATGCCGGTGCAGATCGCAACAGGCCGCCCAGCCGCAACCAGGCTCGGCGCCTGTTCGATGTGCAGTTCCAGGTAGGCGCGCAGTCGAGCCGGTTCCAGGAAACGGCGTCCGGCACGCAGCGCGTCCGGATCGCCGCCACAATCGGCAATATGTTCGGCGAGCGTGCGTCCGGTGTCGATCCGCCGCACATCGAGTGCGCCATCGGGCAGCATTCCGAGCGCGCCGCGACTGCCGATATACGACACCTGGAACCAGATGCTCTCCTCGGCGCGGATGCCCATCACCGTAAGGTCGCATTGCAGGATGATGCCGAGCGACTGCAGCGCGGCGACAGCGACGAGGCCGGCCACCACGCCCGCCGCGCCGTCGAAATTGCCGCCATGCGGCACCGAGTCGAGATGCGAGCCGACCACGATGGGCGTTGCCGTCGGATCATGCCCAGGCAACGTCATGTAGAGATTGGCCGCCGCGTCGTGTTCGATGCGCAGTCCAAGCTTCTGCGCCGCCGCGGTAACCGTGGCATGCGCGCGCTGTTCACCGGGACCATACGGATCGCGCGTTACCCCAGGTTCGTCCAGCCCGTCGCACCGCAACTGGTCGAACAATGTGCTCGCCAGTTCACGTTGCGCCGCTATCGCGTTCCGGATGTCCATGCTCCGCCTCACTTGCGCTGTCGCGAGATCAAGTCGCGGTAGAGCGATGCATAACGTTTGGCCGGCTGACGCCAGCCGACGTCGGTCTGCATGGCGTTGCGCTGCAGCCGGCGCCACAGCTGCGGTTGCCGCCATACGGACAACGCCCGCCCGACCGCCGCGACGAGCATACCCGTCTCGACCGGTGCAAAGTGAAATCCCGTGGCGACGCCGGCCGCTAGCGCCATCTCGTTGGCATCGACCACCGTGTCGCAAAGACCGCCCACATGGGCGACGATGGGCAGAGCGCCGTAGCGCATCGCGCAAAGCTGGGTGAGGCCGCACGGTTCGAAGCGTGATGGGATCAGCAGTGCATCGCAGCCGCCCTGGATGAGATGCGCCAATGTCTCATCGTAGCCCAGACGCACGGCGACGCTGTCCGGATGCGCCGCCGCAGCGGCACTAAGCCGAAACTCGAGCGCACGGTCGCCCGACCCGAGCAAGACCAGCTGGGCGCCGGCTTCGATCAGCGTCGGCGAGACCTCGAGCAGGAGGTCGGTACCTTTTTGTGCAGTCAGCCTGGTGATCGCACCGAACAACATTCGCGAGGCATCGACCTCGAGACCAAACCGTGCCTGCAACGCGACCTTGTTGGCGGCACGTTCGGTCAGCCGGCCGATGTCGAACCGAGCTGCGAGATGGGGATCATGCGCCGGATCCCAAACCGTTTCGTCGATGCCATTGAGAATGCCGGACAGCACATTGGCGCGCGTGCGCAACAGGCCGTCCATACCCATGCCGCCGGAAGGCGTACGTATCTCCAGCGCGTAGGTCGGTGAGACAGTGGTGATGCGGTCGGCGAATTGCAGCCCGGACTTCAGATAGCCGATGCTGCTGTAATACTCGACGCCGTCGGTCGCGTAGGCGTGTGCCGGCAATCCCAGTTGCGTCAGCAGTCCGGACGGAAACTGGCCCTGGAACGCCAGGTTGTGCACCGTCATCACCGTCGCAGGCCGAGGGCCGGCAGCGTAATGCAGGTAGGCCGGCGCCAGACCCGTCTGCCAGTCGTGTGCATGCACGATATCGGGAAGATGACCTGGCACGAGCCCCTGTCCCAGCAGCGCCGCCACACGTGACAGCGCGGCGAAACGGAACGCGTTGTCCGGCCAGTCATTGCCATCCGGGCCGCGATACGGGTCGCCGTCGCGCGCAAAAAGGTGCGGCGCATCCAACACGAATAAATCGAGCTCGGCGGCCTTTGCCGCCACGACGCGCGCTGCAGCCCCGAACAATTCGTCCAAACGCGCCACGACAACGCCGTTGTCCAGCGCCGCAAGCACCCTCGGATAGCCCGGAATCAGCGAACGCACCGCCACATCTTCGGCCGCGAGAGCGCCCGGCAACGCACCCGCGACATCCGCGAGGCCTCCGGTCTTGATCAGCGGAAATATCTCGGAGACAACCGACAGAACGCCGATCGGCGTCATTTCCGCAATTGGTCGATCATCGGCTGCGTGATCAGGCAGATGCCTTCCTCGGTGCGACGGAAGCGCTGCGCGTCCAGCAGCGGATCCTCGCCAACCACCAGCCCCGCTGGTATCCGCACCCCGCGATCGACAATGACGTTTCGTAGCAGAACTGACCGGCCGATGTCCACATACGGCATCACGACACTGTTCTCGACGCTGGCATAGGAATGTGCGCGCACACCGGTGAACAGCAGCGAACGAGTGAGCGAAGCGCCGGAAACGATGCACCCGCCGGAGACCAGCGAACTGATCGCCTGGCCGCGCCGCCCATCCTGGTTGTGCACGAACTTGGCCGGCGGCGTGACCTCGCCATACGTCCAGATCGGCCACTCGCTGTCATAAAGGTCGAGCGCCGGCAGCACGTCCGTCAGGTCGATGTTCGCCTTCCAGTAAGCGTCGAGTGTGCCCACATCGCGCCAGTATGCCTCGGCCTCGAATTCGGACCGCACGCAGGACTGCGGGAAACGGTGTGCGACCGCCTTGCCGTGCTTGACCAGATACGGGACTATATCCCTGCCGAAGTCGCGGCTGGAGTTCGGGTCGGCGGCATCGCGACGCAGTTCGTCGAACAGGAACTTGGTCGCGAACACGTAGATACCCATGCTGGCCAACGCCACGTCCGGCTTGTCAGGCATACCTGGCGGATCTTTAGGCTTCTCCAGGAACGAGACGATGCGGTCTGTGGTATCGACATGCATGACGCCAAAGGCCGTCGCCTCCATGCGTGGCACCTCGATACAACCGACAGTCACATCGGCCTCGCGCTCGTAGTGCATCTGCAGCATGGGCTCGTAGTCCATCTTGTAGATGTGGTCGCCGGCCAGGACGATGATGTGTTCCGGCCCGTAGGCTTCGATGATGTCGATGTTCTGATAGACCGCATCGGCCGTGCCGGCGTACCACTGCGTCTCCGAGACGCGCTGGCTTGCTGGCAGGATGTCGAAGCTTTCGTTGCGTTCGACGCGGAAGAAGTTCCAGCCGCGCTGCAGGTGGCGGATCAGGCTGTGCGCCTTGTACTGGGTGGCGACGCCGATGCGGCGGATGCCGGAGTTGAGTGCATTTGACAAGGCGAAGTCGATGATCCGCGACTTGCAGCCGAAATACACGGCCGGCTTGGCGCGCCGGTCGGTGAGTTCCATGAGCCGGCTGCCGCGTCCGCCCGCGAGGACATAGGCCATCGCCGTCCTGGCGAGCGGTCCGCTTTTCGGGATTGCCAACATGGCTGATTGCTCCTCAGGGTCGCGGAATCGGGCGGCGTTGCGTCAGGTCTCGGCGAGCTCCGTCAAAATGCGATCGCGCGCGGTCGTGTTGCCGTCCTCGTGCACGGGCTGGATGCAGACATGCGTCGCGCCCGCGTCGAAATGCGCGCGCAAGCCCTGCCTCACCTTGTCCGCTGTTCCCCACAGCACCATCGCATCGATGAACCGGTCGGAACCGCCATTTGCCAATTCGGCGTCGGAGAAGCCGATGCGCAGCCAGTTGTTGCGGTAGTTGTCCAGGACCATGTAGCGAGACAGCTCATTGCGGCCTAGTGCGCGCGCCTTCGCCGGATCGGTCTCCAACGTGACCTTCTGCTCGATCGCCAGCCACTTGTTCGGGCCGAGAATCCGTGCGGCCTCGGCCGTATGCTGCGGCGTTGTGTTATATGGCACCGCCCCACGCGTCCGCTCGGCAGAGAGCTTCAGCATCAGCGGGCCAAGCGCGGCGATCACGATCGGCCAGTTCTCCGAGCCGGATTCTCCCCGTGTGATGCCATCGAGATAGGCGCGCATGACCGGCACCGGCTTTTCGTATTTGTGCCCGCGCACACCCTCCACCATGGGCAGGTGGCTGACGCCGAGGCCGAGGATGAAGCGCTCGCCGTAAAGCTGGTGAAGGGTCAGCATGCCGCGGCGGGATGTGAACGCGTCACGCGCGTAGATGCTGGCAATCGAGCTGCCGATATTCAGCTTTGTCGTATTGGCCAGCATGAAGCCGGCAACCGACAGCAACTCGTAGCCGCGCGATTCAGGATACCACAGGGTATCGTAGCCGAGCCGCTCGGCCGTGCCGAGGAAGTCCTTGATCTGCCGGGGACCGCCCAGCTTGTCCGTCGAATACCAGACACCAAGCCGCCCGAGTTGCATCGTCGCCTCCTCAACTGCCGTCATCCCCACGAAAGCGGGACCCAGTTAAACCGGCACCGTGCCTGCCGGCCTGGGTTCCTGCTTGCGCGGGAATGACAATTTCAAATCACCTTCGCCGCCCGAAACCGCTCGATATCCGCGCGGCTGTAGCCAAGCTCGCCCAGCACCTCGTCGGTATGTTGGCCGAACATCGGCGGCGGGCGATCCACGCGCGGCCCGTCATGGGCGAACTTGAACGCGGCCACCGGCACGGTGAACGACCCATCAATGCCCGGCGCCGCCTCGTGCCGATGCAGCACGCCACGGGACGCGATCTGCGGATCGGCCAACGCCTCGCCCATCGTGCGCACGCGCGAGGCCGGAACATGGCGCGCCTGCAGATACTCCTCCCACTCTGCCGCGCTGCGCTTCAGCATGATCCCGGCGAGCAGCCTTTCCTCGCGCTCATGATCGGCATGGCGTTCGTCGTTGGTGCGCTTGATCATCTCGGGGTGTTCGAGAACGGTCCATAACCGCTTCTGTTGCCGTAGGTTGGACGCGCCGATCATCACCATGCCGTCCTTGGTCTGATACGCCATGCTGGTGGCGTGCCCGGTGCGGCTGCCGGACGGCTTCGGATGATGGCCGTTGCGCATATACCCGGTGACATGCGAGGCCATCAGGATGATCGCCACGTCCAGCATCGCCATATCGACGCGCTGACCCTCGCCGGTGCGCTCACGCTGGAACAGCGCCGCAGACAGCGCATAGGCGCCCATCGTACCGGTGGCGTAGTCGATCGCCGGCGCACCGATCTTGATCGGGTTCGCCGCCGGCGTGCCGGTCATCGCCATAATTCCCGAGGTGGACTGGATCACATGGTCGTAGGCCGTCTGCTCGCGCCGTGGACCTCCCTGGCCAAACGCGGAGAACGACGCGTAGATCAGCTTCGGGTTGATCCGGCGCAGATCCTCATAGCCCAGACTCAGTGCCTCGAACGCGCCTGGACGATAGTTCTCCACCAGGACATCGGCGGTGGCGACCAGCTTCTTCAGGATGTCGCGTCCCTGCTCCGTCTTCAAATTCAAGGTGATGGCACGCTTGTTGGAAGCCTGGGTCAGAAACCCGGTGCCCATGTTGGCGTGGTTCAGCACGTTGTCGCTGCCGGAATCGCGGCTCTGATCCGGGTCGTCCGGGTGCTCCACCTTGATTACGTCGGCTCCCATGAGCCCAAGCTGATACGCGGCGAAGGGTCCGGCCAGCACATGCGTGATGTCGATAATGCGGATGCCTTCGAACGGACGCGGCATGCCGGACTCCCCCTGGTCTTGTCGGTTGGCGTCACGGTGCAGCCTTGCCCGCATGCCGTCAACACGCTTGGATGGCGCTAACGGTGCGGGAGGGACGCGGCAATGTCGGTCGATCTGATCATCGAGGGGCCGGTGGCGAAGGTGGTGCTCAACCGGCCCGAGAAGCTGAACGCACTGACCGTCGACATGCGCCGGCAGCTTGGCGAGTATGCGCAGCGGCTGCAATTCGACGAGCAGGTGCGCGCCATCATCGTCACCGGCGAGGGCCGCGCCTTTTGCACCGGCGCCGATGTCGGGCGGATGCAGCGCGGCGGGCTGCGTGCCGAACGCGAGAAGATGCAGGGCGGCAGCCACAGCTTTCTGCGCACGCTGCACGCGACGGAAAAGCCGGTCATCGCCGCGGTGCGCGGCCCCACCGTCGGCATCGGCTGGAGCATCGCACTGGCCTGCGACCTGATCGTCGCCTCTGAGACCGCACGGTTCTCGCAGATCTTCCGGAGCATCGGCCTGGCGCCGGATGGCGGCGCGATTTGGTTCCTGACACGCCGCGTCGGCCTGGCGCGCGCGAAGGAGTTGGTGTTCACCGCGCGCTTCGTCGAGGCCCAGGAGGCGCTGTCCCTGGGGCTGGTCAACTACGTCGTGCCGGATGGTGAGCTGATCGCAAAGGCCGACGAGCTGGCGGCGGACCTCGCCGGCGGTCCCACTTTCGCGTTCGGCATGGCGAAGAAGCTCTTCCATATGGCGAGCGGACCGAGCTACGAGGACTTTCTCGATTACGAGGCCTTCGTGCAGCCGCAGCTGGACCAGACCGAGGACCACCGCGAAGGCGTCGCCGCATTCAGGGAAAAGCGGAAGCCGAACTTTGTAGGGCGGTAGTATCGACTTCGGCGTTCGCCACCGGCTGATGGCGCACACTCGCCGGGTGTGGACATGCCTCCATTCCAAACGATCTTCAGCAAGAGCTGCGCGCGATCGAGTGGGCGGGAACCAAGACGCTTCTGATTGCTGGCTATCCTGGTCAGGTCAATCTTGTTTCGCCGACCGGGATCGGTCCCGGCACTCAGGCCGGACACCAGCGCGGCATCAAGGAAGCGGCTCAGATCAGAGCCTTCTGGGCTTGACGGTGATGCGGCGTTGGCATCGTTGACCTGCAGCGACGGCAGGGATGTCGATCTCACCGGCACTGTTGCCAATTTGCAACTCCTATTGTGAATTATGCGTCAAATACCAGTAAATGTCGCAATCAGCCTATCGATAGCATCATTCGATCTGTTACAGGGCGGTTCATTGCACGTTGCGATGACAAACCTACTAAGGTAGTGTTATTAGAGGATATCCTGGGAGAGGACGTTCAAATGCCGAAAAAACTGTCGACGGCGATCGGTCTCGTGATGTTGGCAGCTGTGGCATTTGTGCTGCCTTATCGCTCGGCCCTGGCGGTGCCGAACTTCGCCTCGCAGACCGGCCAGCCGTGCACCGCCTGCCACATCGGCGCCTACGGACCGCAACTCACGCCGCTGGGGCGCGCCTTCAAGATCGGCGGCTACACCCAAGGGGGCGGCGAAGGGCTGGCGGCATCCATACCGCTGTCGGCGATGGTTCTTACGTCGTTCACCCATACCAACAACGACGTGCCGGACGACCAGGTCACGCATCACTTCAACAACAACAACAACTTCGCACTCGACCAGATCAGCGTCTTCCTTGCCGGCAGAATTGGCGACCACACGGGTGGCTTCGTCCAGTTCACCTATTCCGACATTCCAAATGCCTCGAACCTCGACAACACCGATCTGCGCCCCTACACCACGACATTCGATCTGGGCGGCAACGAGTTGCGGGTCGGCACCACGATCAACAACAATCCAACCGTGCAGGATCCTTACAATTCCACCTTCGCCTGGGGGTTCCCGTTCGTCGCGTCCGGTCTCGCGCCCACTCCCGCCGCGACGCCAATTCTCGACGGCGCCTTCGCGGGCAACTCGATCGGCTACACGGCCTATATGTGGTACGACCACAGTCTCTATCTGGAAGCCGGCGGCTACACCACGCTCAGCACATGGTCGCTCGCCAGGATCGGCAATGGCCTCGGCCCGGGCAGCACCCAGGGCGTGATGCCCTATCTGCGCGCGGCCTATGAGTGGAACTGGAACCAACAGTCTGCACATGTCGGCGCACTGTACCTGCAATCGAACGTCAATCCGACGACGGGCACGTTCGTCAGCAGCGGAGCGAATGGCCGGGACCATTTTCAGGACTACGCCTTCGACGCCGGTTATCAGTTCCTGGGCGACGGCACCCACATCGTGACGGTCGAGAGCATCTTCACGCATGAACATCAGAACCTGGAAGGCACCTCGGCCGTATTCAACACGGAAAACGGCACCACCTTCGGGGCGAATTCAAGCCTGAACCAGATCCGGCTGAATGTCTCCTACTGGTACCAGAACACTTATGGCTTCACGGTGGGCTGGCAGAACACATGGGGACCGGCCAATCCGGTGTTGTTCGCGCCCGCCTCGACGGTCGGCAGCGCCAACGGCAAGCCGAACAGCAACTCCTTCACCTTCGAGGCCGACTGGGTGCCGTTCGGCAAAGCCGACTCGATATGGTCGCCCTGGGCCAATCTGAAGCTTGGCATCCAGTATGTGGCCTATACGCAGTTCAACGGCGGCAACACCAACTATGACGGCTTCGGGCGCAACGCCAGCAGCAACAACACGCTGTTCCTGTTCGCCTGGATGGCGTTCTGACGCCCGGACAGCAACACGGTCAGCGGGCGACGAAGCGTTCCAGCCAATGGATCGTGAAGTCGCCCGCCTGAAATTCCGGATCATCGACGATCCGCTGATGCAGCGGGATTGTCGTCTGGATGCCGACGACGGCGAATTCATCCAGGGCACGCCGCATGCGATTGATCGCATCGACCCGGGTCGGCGCATGCACAATCAGTTTGGCAATCAGACTGTCGTAGTAGGACGGCACGACATAGCCCGCGTATAATGCCGAATCGATGCGCACGCCCAGCCCGCCCGGCGCGTGGAACGCCGTCACCCGACCCGGCGACGGCGTGAAGCTCACGGGGTCCTCGGCAGTGATGCGGCACTCGATGGCATGACCGGAAAAGCGGATATCGCGCTGCACGTAGCCGAGCGGCTCACCCGCCGCGATGCGGACTTGCTCGCGCACGAGGTCGATGCCGCAGACCATCTCGGTCACCGGATGCTCCACCTGCAGGCGCGTGTTCATCTCGATGAAGGCGAAGCGGCCGTCCTGGTACAGGAACTCGAGCGTGCCGGCGTTGCGATAGCCGATTCGCGACAGGGCGTCGGTGACGGTGGCGCCCAATGCATCCCGCTCGGCCGCGCTCAACGCGGGTGATCCGGCCTCCTCCAGCAGTTTCTGATGGCGCCGCTGCAGGCTGCAGTCGCGCTCGCCGAAATGCACGACGTTGCCGTGCGCGTCGGCGAAAACCTGCAGCTCGATGTGGCGCGGATGGTCGAGATACTTCTCTACATAGACCGCATCGTTGCCGAATGCCGCGCGCGCCTCGGTGCGAGCGATGCGGAACGCCTCATCGAGCGAGGCGGCATCCTGGGCCACCTTCATGCCGCGCCCGCCGCCGCCGGCAGCCGCCTTGATCAGCACCGGATATCCGATGCGTTCAGCGACGGCCAGCGCCTTCGCGACATCCGCCACCACGCCGTCGGAACCGGGAACCAGCGGCACGCCGAGCCGCGCCATCGCGGCCTTCGCGGTCACCTTGTCGCCCATCATGCGGATATGCGCCGGCGAGGGACCGATGAAGGTCAGCCCATGCGCCTCCACCATCTCGGCGAAGCCGGCATTCTCGGCGAGAAACCCGTAGCCGGGATGGATCGCCTCGGCGCCGGTGATCGCGGCGGCCGACAGAATGGCGGGGATGTTCAGGTAGCTGTCCTTCGCCGGCGGCGGCCCGATGCAGACGCTTTCGTCGGCCAGGCGCACATGCATCGCCTCGGCGTCCGCGGTTGAATGCACCGCGACGGTGGGAATGCCTAGCTCGCGGCAGGCGCGCTGGATGCGAAGCGCGATCTCGCCACGATTGGCGATGAGAATCTTCTGGAACAACGCATCATTCCAGGATCAGCAGCGCTTCGCCTGTACTCGACGGGCGTACTGTTGGGCACCAGGATGCGCGTGACGGTGCCCGCCTTCGGCGCCCTGATCTGGTTGAACGTCTTCATCGCCTCGATCAGCAGAAGCGTCTGTCCGGCCTCGACGCTCTGGCCGAGCGTGACGAAAGGCGGCGCGCCTGGCTCGGGAAACAGATAGACCACACCGACCATCGGGCTCAGCACGGCGCCGGGATGGCTGGCGGGCTCCGCCTCGGACGGGCCGGCCGCGGGCGCTGGCACGACATGCGCCACCGGCGGTACCACGTAACCGGGCGCGGCCTGCGGCGCGGCGCGCACGACACGAATGCGGCTGTCCTTCTCGGCGATCTCGATTTCGGTCAGGCCGGTCTCGGTCAGCACGGCGGCAAGCGCGCGGATCGCGTCGGGATCGAATGGAATGCGGGTCATGCGCGCGCCTCGAGCAGAAGATCGGCCATTGCGGTCAGCGCCAGCGCGTAGCCGCGAACGCCGAGGCCGCAGATCACGCCGACCGCTGCCTGCGACACGTAGGAGCGATGACGGAATTCCTCGCGGCGATGGATGTTGGTCACGTGGACCTCGATCGCCGGCAGTTCGCTGGCCAGCAAGGCGTCCATCAGGGCGATCGAGCTGGTGGTATAGCCGGCCGGATTGATCACGATGCCATGCGCGCGGCCGCGGCATTCCTGCACCCAGGAGATCAGCTCGCCCTCGCCATTGGTCTGGCGGAAGTCGATGGCAAGGCCCAGTTGTTCCGCGGTCTCGGCACAAAGTTGCTCGACGTCGTCCAGCGTCGCGCTGCCATAGAGATGCGGCTGACGCAGGCCGAGCATGTTCATGTTCGGACCGTTCAGCACGGCGATCAGCGGTGGGGACGCCGCTTGCGACATGACGGCGCGCGTAGCATAGCTGGGCGCGTCGGTCCAATCGGTGGTCGCGGGGCGCGCGCTCTCGGATGCTGCGCTAGGGAAAGCCTGGCCCAGATCGGTGAAGGGGCGGCGGCCCGGCCGTCAACACCGTCCTGGAATATGTCGAGGCAGCATCCGAGCAGTCCGGACCAACAGGGCATGGTCCCGGCGGATCGCCCTCCCAGGATGGCGAACACCGGAAATCGCGCTGGTGTTGATCCAAATCAAATCCTTCCGTTCGCCAAGCTGGTAGGCTGTATGGAGAAGTCCGACTGGGGTGACCACGGGATGACCCCGTGCGGAACCGGCCACCATCGGACGAATGCGGGGGGCAGAGCTGAAATGATTGGAAAGTTGATCCGGAACTGCATCAAGCGGCATGTCGTTGACGAAGTTCCCGACGAGATGTCGGCCTGCCAAGAGTGCCGCGAATTGCAGTGTCTGAACGACAGATACCAGACCTGTCCCAACCGCTTGGCTGAGGCCGCCGCACTGACTGCCGCGCGAACAACTGAAGCCGATGCTGGAAGTGCGGCAGAATCGAGTGGATAGAGCGGACCAGCCAATGGCAGACCTACGGATTTCCGCGCTTGGCGGGCCTGCTTTTTTGTAGCGCTGCTGGCGAACCCCTACGATACCGCAAGCTGCCCCGGCATTCGCTTCGCTGCACTCCGGCAATCCCAAGGAGTTGAGCCGTCGCACGCGAAGGCTTGCAGTCCCGCCTGGGAATCGTCCCCGCCGGCCGACCGGAACTGGAGGCGCACCTAAACTGGCGGCGACTTGCTGGCAGCCTGCGGACTGGAAATCGGCTCGTACGCCACGCTACGAGAACGACAAACTGCGCTGCTATTGCACCGATGGCCCTGCGGTTGCGATCGAACTACGTCCAATCGGTGGCTGCGGACGGCCGCCCATGGGGGAAGCGGAAGTGATCGCATGAGCGCGCACCTCACCGAGAAGCAGAAGATGCTGGCAGAACAGCTTTACAACGCCAACGATCCCGAACTTCAGGCGGACCGAGCGGCGGCGGAAGCGTGGATGGAGCGCTACAACACGGCGCTCGCCTGCTCTCCCGCGGATAGCCATCGTCTGCTGCGGGAACGCCTGGCGGAGGTTGGTGAAGGAGCGGTCATTCGCGCCCCTTTTCATTGCGACTATGGCTACAACATCCGGCTCGGGGCGGGCGTGTTTCTGAACTTCAACTGCGTGATCCTCGATGTCGTCGAGGTGACGATCGGAGCAGGCACGCAGATGGGCCCGGCGGTGCAGATATATGCGGCGGATCATCCTCGGGACGCACGGAGCGCCGCGCGGGCCTCGAGTTCGGACGACCCGTCCACATCGGCCTTAATGTCTGGATCGGCGGTGGCGCGATCATCCTGCCGGGCGTGGTGATCGGCGACGACGCAGTGATCGGAGCGGGCAGCGTGGTCACGCGCGACATTCCGGCAGGCGCCACCGCGTTGGGAAACCCGGCCCGCATCAGAGCGTAGGCGTCGGGGCTGCCATTCCTTGCCCCGCCGGTCCCGGATGACCATACTTGCCGCATGCAGACCGCAGTTGCCATGACACTGAATGGCGAGAACCGCGCCTTCGACGGACCGATGACCGTCGCCGGCCTGCTCGCGGCACTCGGGCTGGAGACGCGCAAGGTGGCGGTGGAGCGGAACGCCGAGATCGTGCCGCGTTCGCGCTACGCCGACACCTGGCTCGAGAGCGGCGATGCGCTGGAGATCGTGCATTTCATCGGGGGAGGTTGACATGGATGCTACATCGCCGGCCGATGACGACTGGGTGGTTGCCGGCCGCCGCTTCCGCTCCCGCCTGATTGTCGGCACCGGTCGCTACAAGGACCTTGAGGAGACCGGCGCCGCCATCGCGGCGAGTGGCGCGGAAATCGTCACTGTGGCGGTGCGCCGGGTGAACCTGTCGGATCCCAAGGCGCCGATGCTGCAGGACCACGTGGATCCGAAGAAATACACCTACCTGCCGAACACCGCCGGCTGCCACACCGCGCAGGAGGCGGTGCGCACGCTGCGGCTGGCACGCGAGGCGGGCGGCTGGAACCTGGTGAAGCTGGAGGTGCTCGGACCGCCGCCCACGCTGTATCCCGACATGCCCGGGACCTTCGAAGCGGCCGAGGCGCTGATCAAGGACGGATTCGAGGTGATGGTCTACACCGCCGACGACCCGGTGGCGTGCAAGCGGCTCGAGGACATGGGTTGTGTGGCGATCATGCCGCTTGGGGCGCCGATCGGCTCGGGCCTGGGCATCCAGAACGCCGCGATGATCTGGATGCTCCGCGAGCAGACCAAGGTGCCGTTCCTCGTGGATGCCGGCGTCGGCACCGCCTCGGATGCGGCGATCGCGATGGAGCTTGGCTGCGATGCAGTGCTGCTGAATTCGGCGATCGCGCATGCCAAGGACCCGATCAAGATGGCCGGTGCGATGAAACTGGCGATCGAGGCGGGACGGCTGGCTTATCTCGCCGGCCGGATGCCGCGGCGACTGGGGGCCGATCCGTCCAGTCCGCTCACCGGACTGATCCGGTAGCAGGGCAGCCGAGGTCGCACGCGCTGGGCAACTCTGACGCAGCCCAAGAGGCTGTTGCGGACGCGCCGCCATACCAAGAAGCCGGCCAAAAGTGGCCAATGCCTGCGCACGGACCAGCCTTGACTGCCGGCCTTGCGACCTCCAAAATCGAGGCGCAACGGAGGAAGTCGTGGCAACACTCAACATTAGGAACCTGCCCGACTGCCTCTATGAACGACTGCGCGCGCGCAAGACGCGACCGCCGCTCGATTGCGCAGGAAGCGACGCATCTGCTTGCCACGGCGCTTGAAGCGCCTGAAGTGCTTTCGATTCTGGAACTCCGCGGCCTTGGCAAGGAGATCTGGCGCGGCGTGGAGCCCGCCGGCCACATCGAGAGCGAACGGGCTTCGTGGGATTGATCGACGATGTCGGCCCCGGCAACGTCCGCTTCGATACGTCTGTCTTCATCTACTACATCGAAGAGTCGCCGGAATACCTTCCCGCCGTTGCTCCGCTGTTCCAGGATGCGGACGACGGCAAACGGAAGCTGATCGCATCCGCGGTAACGCTGCTTGAGGTGCTTGTGGTGCCATACCGTGCCGGCAACCATGTGCTGGCTGAGCGCTACGAGGCGCTGCTCACGAGAAGTCGAGGCGTCCGGCTGATCGACATGACACGCGATCTGTTGCGCCATCCGGCACAGCTGCGCGCTGCATTCGGAATAAGGACACCCGATGCGCTGCAAGTCGCAGCGGCACTGACAGCCGGTTGCGCAGCGTTCATCACAAGTGATCGTCGGCTACCCGTCGTGCCAAACCTCCGCATCATCCAGCTCGCCGCCTACGCGGGATGATCGGCGACCCGCCTCACCCCTCCAGCACGCCCAGCCTTCGCAACACAGGAAACCGCCTCTCGATCATCGTGCGGATGGCATCCGAGACGATCTGGCACGCTTCGACCGGATCGGGCACCGCAGCGCCATCCCGTTGCACGCTGCGGCCACTGCGAGCGAGCACGGCCAGTACTTCGGCCGTCAGCGGATCGACATCGGCAGGCCGCCCGGCCAGAAGCTCGCCGACAACCATCGTCTCCAGCATGTCCACACCCACCGCCGAGCCGATCGCCGGAGCCGCCAGCCGAGGCAGATCGGCCGCATCGGCGTTCGCGCGTGCAATCGCCTGGTTCAGATGCCGGGCAGCCTCGCGCCCCGCCGCCGTGCCGCCCTCCGGCAGCATCGGATGGGCGTAGCCGCCGGACACCAGCAAGGCGAACGCCTGCATCAGTTCCACCAGCGACCGGCCGGCGAAGGCGGGCGATTCCCGCGCCGCCCGGATGCTCAGAGGGGCCGCGTCGAGCATCGCAAGCAACGGCTGGTAGACCTCCGCTCGCCCGGCCACGTTGCCGATGGGCGTGGCGAAGCTCGGTCCACCCTGCGGCACCGCCATCCCAAGGCCGACGAGCACTAACGACTCCGTCAGTGCCTGCTGCTCCGCCGCCGGCATCGGCGCGACGCCCTTGCGATAGACGTCCCGCCGGAAGCCCTGCGCGCAACCGAGATCGCGCAGCGTTTCGCGAAGATAGGGATCCCGCGTCTCCGCAAGGATCGGCGCCACGTTGGCCGGCACCGCCACCGTGTCGATGTTCTCCGCCAGCGTGGCACTGCCGATGAAGCGGCACTTGGCGTCCGCCATCTCGCCGGCGATGTCGCCGAACATCAGCGGATGCCAGTCCTGGTTCAGATACTCGTGCGCGATGTAACGCGCGTCTTGCTTTCGGATGTCCTGCAATCGCGACTCGAGGGACGGATTGGCCTGGAAGAACAGCGCGCCGGCCTGCTTCAGCCGGTCGATGAAATCCAGCACGCCGGGAACCGCGAGATCGGTCCGTTCTGGGCTCGCGTTGGCCACCATGCGCATCAGCGCCTGCACCGGCACCATCGCCGTCCAGCCGGTGGTGACGTTGTAACCGAGGTAGACGAGGCCACCCGGCTTCAGCCGTCCGGCGATGACCGACATCAGATTTCGGCGATTGGCCGGCGAGATCCAGCTCAGCACGCCGTGCGAGACCATGAAATCGAAGTCCGGCAGCGCATCGTCCGCTAGCACGGCGAGTGCCGCGAACGAGGTCTCGACGAAATGCGCATTGGTCAGGCCGGCGCGGGCCGCCAGTGCGCGGGCGAACTCGATATGGGCCGGATTGAAGTCGAATCCCCAGACCTCCGCGTGCGGACAGCTGGCCGCGACTGCGAGCGCCGTGAAGCCGTTGCCGCAGCCGAGATCGGCGTAGCGGAATGGTCGGGCGAGGTCCGGCGGGCGATGGCCGAGCAGGAGGCTGGTCATGCCGAGCCAGCACGGTGTGATCTCGCGGTAGAAGTTGCTGGTGTACGCCACGTCGGTCACGTAGCCATCGTCCCAATGGGACATTCGATGGGCCATTCCATGGGCCATAGCCGGCGCTTCCTAGCTGCCTGCGGCCTGCTCGAGCTGCGCATTCAGCTCCGCGCCCAGCAGCACCGCGTAGGCGGAAATGTAGAACCACAGCATGATTGCGACGACGGCGCCAAGCGACCCATAGGTCACGCCGAAGCTCGCGATGTGCGAGACGTAGAACGAAAGCCCCACCGAGGCGATCAGCCAGAGCGCCGTCGCGAGGAAGGCGCCCGGAAATATGTGCTGGTTGGGCGGCGGGCGGCGCGATGGTCCGAACCGATAGAGCAGCGCGATCGTCCCGCCGACCAGCACGACCAAAAACAGGATGCTCACCCAGTTGATCAGCTTCGCACTGTACTGCGAGAGACCGACGAACGAGATCACGGTCGGCAGGAACACCAGCACTGCGATCCCCAGGGCGGCCGCGGCCACCGCGCACAGCGTCATCAGCAGCGCGATGAGCTGAAAGCCCACGATGCCCCGCCGCTCCGTGGTGTCGTAGGCCACATTCAGCGCAGACAGCACCGACTTCGTTCCCGTCGCGGCGCTCCAGAACGTGATCACGAGGCTGACGATGAGCCCGGTGCTCAGCGTGTCGCTGGCCTGACCGACGAGTTGGCGCACCCGTTCGTCGATCAACGCAAAGGCCGGCGCCGGCAGCAGATCGCGCAGGACCTGAAGCTGCTGCTCCACCGATTGGACATTGAACACCAGGCCATAGACCGAAATCAGCATGCTGATCGCCGGAAACAGCGCGAGTGTGGCGTAAAAGCCACAGCCCGCCGCGGCCAGCGACACGCGGTCGGTGGTGCTCTCGCGAAGCGAGCCGATGGTGACCGTCTTGGACGGCGCCACAACATGCTGCCAGGGCGGGCGCGCGGCGCGGCACCGGCCTGCGTCGAGTGCCTCGGCGAGGGGGGCGATGCGTCCAATGTCTCTCCTCGTCGGTTGCTGGTCCCGGTATGGGCCCGAATCGCAGGCAAGCAGGAAGAACGCCCCGCCGCCGCGCCGGATGCAGCGACGGCACCCGGCGCGGCAGATTCTTGCCAACTTATCGAGATTCAGTCTTGCGTCGAGCCCGGAGGGGTCCTAATTGCCCCCACGCAGCAACGCACGTGCCTCTGGCCCTCTTGTGGTTACGCAACGACGTCAAGCGTTCTGGCAATCGCTTTGGTCGCTGGTTCGTTCGACCGTTTCGTCAACTCACGCCCGTCGCCTGTTTCAGGCGGGCGTCCAGCCAAGGGAGGCTCGGTGCGATGACCCCGAAGGTCGCCCGTTTCCTTGCTGAGCAGCAGCCGGCCACGCCGTGCCTGGTGCTCGACGTGGATCGCGTGGAAGCGAATTTCCGCGCCTTGCAGCGCGCCCTGCCGCTGGCGCAGATCTACTACGCGGTGAAGGCCAATCCGGCCCGCCCGGTGCTGGAGCGGCTGGTCCGCCTCGGCTCCAGCTTCGACGCGGCGAGCTTCGAGGAGGTGGCAGGCTGCCTCGACGCCGGCGCGCGCCCCGAGGCGATCAGCTACGGCAACACGATCAAGAAGGCGTCGGCGATCCGCGCCGCGTTTCAGCGCGGCGTGACGCTGTTCGCCTTCGATTCGGCCGAGGAGCTGGAGAAGCTGGCGGCGAATGCGCCCGGCGCCCGGGTCTATTGCCGCATCCTGGTGGAGAACGAGGGCGCCGACTGGCCGCTGTCGCGCAAGTTCGGCACCACCGTGGAGAACGCGCCGCGCGCTGATGCTGCGCGCCGGCGAGATGGGGCTCGACCCGTACGGGCTGTCGTTCCACGTCGGCAGCCAGCAGACCACCACGCGCGCCTACGAGGTGGCGATCGGCAAGGTCGCGATGCTGTTCACCGACCTGACCGAGGCCGGCGTGAACCTGCGCATGATGAACCTCGGCGGCGGATTTCCCACGCGGTATCGCGATCCGGTGCCGGAGATCGACCAGTTCGGCGATGCCATCATGACGACGATGACCGAGCATTTCGGCAACGCCATGCCGGAGATGCTGATCGAGCCGGGCCGCTTCGTCGTCGGCGACGCCGGACTGGTCAGCGCCGAGGTGGTGCTGGTCAGCCGGCGCGATCCGAACGATCCGGTGCGCTGGGTGTATCTCGACATCGGCCGCTTCGGCGGGCTGGCGGAGACCGAGGGCGAGGCGATCAAATACCGCATCGTCACGCCGCATGACGGAGGTGCGACGGGTCCGGTGGCGATTGCCGGCCCGACCTGCGACGGCGCGGACATTCTCTATGAAGGTCGCAACTATCGCCTGCCGCTGGCGCTCGCGTCCGGCGACCGTGTGGAACTGCTGTCCGCCGGGGCCTACGTCACGACCTACGCCAGCCAGCGCTTCAA
>CAWCDM010000023.1:0-132734 GCA_963794185.1 uncultured Alphaproteobacteria bacterium
CGAGCCGCTTGCGGATGATCAGCCACGGCAGCACCCAGCGCTGGCCTGCCACCGCCAGCGCGCCGAGTAGTGCCGCACCGCCGAGCCCAGTGACTACTACCGCCGGCCCGCCGGGGCTGCGCGCGAGCACGACGACGGCCACGATCATCGCCAGATCCTGGATCAACTGCACGCCGACGACCAACCGTGCGAAGGGCTCGAACGTCTGTTGGCGCCGCCGCAGTTCGCGCAGCGCCACCAGCGTCGAGCTGGCGGAGAGCGCCAGCGCCAGATAGAGGGCAGCGAGCGGCGCAAAGCCGAGCAACCGCGCGGCGAAAAAGGCGCTCAATCCGCCGACGGTGAAATGGATGGCGGCAACCCATCGCACCGCCTGGCGCTGCGATGCGAAACGGCGCGGGTTCAGCTCCACCCCGGCGGCAAAGACCAGGAAGGCCAGCCCTAGTTCCAGCGCATTGCTGAGCGATTCCTTCTGCGGTGTGAGCCCGAGCAGCGAAAGGCCGAGGCCGCTGCACAGCAGGATGGGCAGCGCCGGCACCCGCAGCCAGCGCGCGGCCCCCAGGCCGAACACGGCGACCAGCAGCAGGACGGCGAACGCGGTCATGGGCGAGGAATCCCATGCGTTCCAGTTCGCGGTTCATCAGCTTCACGCCGTCCACTTTCGGAATCATCAGGTAGTCGGCATCCATCTCCAGCAGGTTCTCGCTCTCCGAAAGGTCCACGACGTGGATCGCGCACGGCACGCCGAAGCTGCGGCAGCGGTAGGCCAGCAAGTCATTTGTTTCCTCGATCCGCAGCGCGTCGACGAGCAGCTTGGCGTGCGGCAGCCCGGCTTCCTCCAGTACCAGAGATATTCCACGTTGCCCAGCATCGTTTCGCGCGGAAGGCCTGTGAGCTTGGCGGGATCCGTGTCGATCGCCAGGACCTGCTCGCCGGCCTCGCTGAGCGACTGCACGAGGACGCGGCCGAGTGTTCCATGCCCACGACGATGATGTGCCCACGGCGCGCCGGTGACATCCGCGGTTCGTCGTCTATTGGCGCCGCGCCAAAGATCCGCAAGAAGCCGAGCTCGCGCACGAGGCGGTAGAGCGGGTGGTTGTAGAGGATCATGCAGGCCAATCGCGATGGTCGGCACGCCCACGAGCGCGGTGATGAAAAGGATCTTCGGCTCGACCAGGCCCGCGCGGACGCCGAGCGCGACGAGGATGAAGGAAAACTCGCTGATCTGCGCCAGGCTCACGCTGCCGAGGAAGGAGGTGCGCTCGCCATAGCCGAGGCGGGCCATGATCCACAGGATGATGAGCGGATCTCCGATGAGGACGAACAGCGAGAGTAGCGCGACGGCGTGCCAATGGGCGAAGGCGGCATGCATGCCCATCTTGATGCCGAGCGAGACGAGGAACACGGCGATGAAGAAGTTCATCAGCGGATGGACGCGGCGGCGGAGTTCCTGGTTGTAGGGCAACTGCGCGAGGCTGATGCCGGCGAGAAACGCGCCGATCTCCAACGACAAATGCAGCGCCTGCGCCGCCAGCGCGATGAGGAAGCACCAGCAGAGACTCCAGATGAAAAGCATCTCCGGCGAGCGAGCGGCCCAGACAAACGGTCGTGGCAGCGCGTAGCGTGCGGCCAGTAGCACCGCCGCGAGCAGCGTCGCAATGCCGCCCAAGGCCAGTCCCAGGCCTCGCGACACCGCACCGAGGCTCAGCTCCGCCCTCGAGCCGAGGCCGACGAGAAACGCCAGTAGGAGGATGACCACCACGTCTTGCACGAGGAGAATGCCCAGGGCGATCCGCCCGTAGAGGCTGTCGAGTTCCTTCTTTTCATCCAGCAGCTTCACCACCACCACCGTGCTGCTGAAGGTCAGCGCGGTCGAAAGAAAGGCCGCATCCATCGCTTTGAAGCCGAGTCCCAGCAGAAAGCAAAACCGCCCAGCGCCGTGAACACCACCTGGCCCAGTCCCGCGACCACCGCCACCTTACCTACGTCGCGCACCTTGGTGAAACTCAACTCCAGTCCGACGACAAAGAGCAGCAGCGCGATGCCCGCCTCGGAGATCTGCGCCAGCGCGTCGGTGACCTTGATCAGCTTCGTCACCGGCCCGAGCACCAGTCCCGCGAGCAGATACGCAACGATCGCGGGCATCTTCACCACCCGCGCCAACAGTGCAAACAACGCCGCCGTGACGACAAGGATGCCGAGGCTGCGCAGAAGGGTCTCGTCAATCATGGCACCGCGGGACAACGCTCCGGCGCCCAAAGCCGATGCCCCCCTCCACCCTTGAATCCATCATTTAGTTCCACAAGCCGCATGGTCAAATGTCCCTCGGTGACACGACTATTTGGTCTACCCCACCTTGCTCCGTTTGCAAAGGGGCGGTCCAGATGTTGCGCATGATCGAGCCGGACGACGATCCGGCCTAATCAGCCATAAACGCGGCTAAAGTGAGTTCTCTGTTCCGTTTCTCCCCGATTACCCATCCCAAGTTCTAGACCGCAAGCTGTCGCGTTGGTATGCCCCCCGGTTTTTCCTGATCTCAAATGCGTGCAGACAAATAACGGTGAACCTTTAACAAGGAGCGGGAAGCACGGGACGGCTTTTAGGAGGATTATTTCACCAAACCAAATCGAACCCTCAACCACTAACCGGAGCAGCCTATGCCCCTTTACGAATACATCTGCCGCAAGTGCCATAACAAATTTGGCGAAGTGCTGACCATCAAGGAACACAAGACGAAGAAGGTGCGCTGCCCGAAATGCCACGGGACCGACTTGGAAAAAGTCATCGAGTCGTTCTTCGCGAAGACGGCGAGTAAGACACGAGGCTATTGATTGCGGCTTTCAGGAAAGGGTGTGCCAATAGTATTCTGCGAGAACTTACGCTCTTTCGCCGCGGCGGGGAGCTGCTCCAAAAGCGAATCCCCAGCCCCATCGCACTTACCTCCCATCTTTTCTGTCTCTGAATTCGCGGACAACGACGGCCGTCTCCTACAAAGAGGCCCGTAACAGGGTAAAGGTGGCTATTTGCGCATTGGTGGAGTGGTTTTATTCAGTCAGGTCACGTTTGCAATAACCGCCCTTATTGAGCGCAACCAGCCGGCGAATCGGACCTTACAATTATTGCCGCCCGCTGCCGTGTCGACCGCTCGTCGCTCCAGGAAGTCCAACCACAACTACTTTATATCAACGGTTCCGTGGCGGGTTGATTACTCGCCAACGAGGCCGCGGTCAATTCCCCCAAGCTTGCGAGGCCGAAGCGCCATAAAAATGCTTCAGTGGTGGCGAAGCGCAACCGACCGTCGGCGCCGGCGAATTCCTCCACAAGCTTGAGATCCCGAAGTTTCACAACGAGCCCGCGCTTGTCGGCGTCGAAAAGCTGGTCGATTTCCGCCTGGCTGATTGGCTGCCTGAAGGCGATGCAGGCGGGCACTTCAAGGGCCCCTGTTGTCAGCTGAAGATTTGCGCTCGCGCCACTTTGTTCGCTCACATAGGTGGCCAGCGCCTTATTTTCGACCCGGCTAGTCAGCAGCGAAACCACCCCGTTGAGAATGCGGAGCTGAAGGCCGACAAGGCCCAACTGGCGGTTGAAAGAAATGAGCGCGGTAATTAACTCCATGAGTGCCGCCACGGCGCGCAGCTCCGGGCGAACTTCCTGCCGGAAGAATTCCCGCAGCTTTTCGCGCAGCCCGTCGACCGTGAAACTCTTTCCCGTGGCGAAGAGGAGTTGGACGACCGCCCTGGCGGCGATTTCCCCCACCCTATCTGCCTTTGGTCGAAATTGGCTCATGGGAAAGAAAAAGACGGCTATGGGTGCAACCGGAGGTTTCCGACGACCGTGCGCAGCCGCTCGGAATCCACGTGCGTGTAGCGCGCGGTTGTTGCGATGCTCTTATGGCCCAGGAGGGCCTGCACGTCGCGCAGGTTGGCTCCGCGTTCGTTGAGGAGGAGTGTCGCGGCCGTATGCCGCAGGGGATGCGCGGAAATGACCGGCACCCGCGCTCGCTCGCAGGCGAGCTTGAGCCGTGCGTTAAAGGCCTTGTTGCTAAAGGGCGCGCCGTCCCGGCCAAGGAAAAAGGAGAGCATAAAGAAGTGGGTGCTCAAGCCGCATTGTGGGCTCGGATCCCGGGTTAAACGGCCCGGCATTCCAGGGATCGGCGACTGGTTTCCCCATGCGCCGGACGGACTAGCACCCGGATTTTTATGCTCTCCAGCTTGAATCACGGCCGACACCCACGCCGCTAGCCCTCGTAGGCGCACGGCCTATTCTGCAATGGTCTGGCGCGGAACCGCCTCGTAGGGATCGGCTTTACCACATCGGTTCCCCTGGCCTTTGTGCCGGGCATGATCTCGAAGCGTGGGTCGAAGCGACCATGGTCGACGCGAGTTGCTTCAAGATCTCTGCGTCGCCCTCCACCTTTGCGGTTCCATCCGCAATCTGCGCTTCGAGAGTTTTCGCGCCCATCATCGTTTGCTCCAGATCGGAGCGATTGATCGTGAGGGTCAGGTTCGGATCGCTGGCAAGGAAACCCTTGATGTTCGTGAGCGTCGCGTTCTCCAACTCGACCAGAAACTTCTCGCCGTTGTCCGGGGTGATCAGGTTGATCGTGAACCGCATGCCTTCGGCTTTGCGGCTGTCCATGCGAATGCCTAGGCGCTTGGGGTGATTTTCACGACAACATGTTGTCGTATGGTTTCAGGCGGCAAGTGCGAGATGCTGGAGAGTGAGATACATCTCGCGCTGAAGGGCCTGGTAGTGGATGTCGATGGGATCGACGATCTTGGGCGGACGGCCTGGGCGCGATTTGCAGATTCCTGCCAGAACCGGGCGGATCACCTTTTCGCGCAGGATTAGCAGGCCGGCCAAAGGGCGAACGCCGTCAGCATTGATCGCGTAGTTGCGCGTATGGACGACTCGCTCAATCACGCTCTTGGCTCGCAGTTTGCTGAGGTCGTAGGCGGCCTGGCGCGAGCTGTATGCCAAGGCGGCGCCGTTGGACTCGTTGACTTTTCGGGCGAGTTCTTTGGCGGTGAATCCGCCGGGCTTCGGGGCCAGAGCGAGGACGGCCTCTGTAACTGTGCGCATGCGCGGTTTCTGGAGATCGATACCTGCCAGGCGCCGGGAACCGGTGCGTGTGGGCTGCGGCAGAGTATCCAGCAAGCGTTCCTCCAGGAAGCTGCAGTGGGCGGCTTGCAGCACATTGAGAAAATCGATCGTCATGCGCTGGAGCTTTGCCAGCATGATCGGAAGCTTCTCCAAGATGCTGCCGCATCGTAGATCTTTAACGTTGTGTACGATGGCCTCCACGCGCAGGACGCGTTCACCCTTATCGTAGATCTTCAAGGTTAGACGGCCGAAGTGCACCTTGAGCACAGTGACATCGTAGGCGGTTTCATCGACGATGCGCTCGATGCGCACGGCTCGCGGCGCGCCGTGGTGGACGCGACGCGGGCGGTACTTCCATCCGAAGATGGTTTTGAGCTTGTCCACATCGAGTAGGCGACGGGTGCGTTCGATCATGCTTTGGTAGACTTCATCGAGTGTCGCGCCTCTCTTGAAGAGTAGATTGCGGCTGTATTCAAGCTGGTAGCACGAATACTGATAACGAAACCCCGAGCGGCGTTGTTCTTCGATATCGAGACCAAAGCACAAACAGCTCGAATAAACCCAACGCTCACAGACCTCGGTCAGCCGCCCTATAGTGTGGTTCTCGCACAAGGTGTCTGCGATCTGATCCAAGGCCCGGAACGAACCACCCACGAAGCAGTTACCCTCCTTAATCACGGAGACGGTCTGTTTGCGGGCGCGGCGTTCGACCCATTCGTGGGCGTTGAGCATCACTTGCATGCCAAAGGGCGGATGACCGCTCATCTTGATGGTGAGATGTCCCCACTCTTTGTCGATGAAGTGAAAGTGGTAGTGATTGACGTAAGGCCAGGGCTTGCTGGCTTCCAGATGCGGCACTTTGCTCTTGCCGCGTGTTATCTTCCACACCAGTGCGGGCGCCTTAGCCACCAGAATGAGAAAGAGGCCGGTAAACGTTGGGTCTTTTGGCAGATGCTCTTCGGCGAGCCGGTGCTTGCGTTCTCCAGCCGCGCAGTGGATGAGCGCAAGGCCGTTGGCTTTGGCATAGAGGTGGACCCGTCGGCTAAATCTTCCCGCCATGCGCACCAGATGCTCCTGGTCGAGGCTCTCATCGGAGCCGGTCAAATCACGCCACCAACTGCGAAAACCGCCTCCGCTGTGGCCGCGCGGGAAATAGCCGTTAAGTACGATGCGATCCACACAGTCATAGCGTCCCTCCAGCGCATCACCGAAATATTGGGAGAAGTCATCATTCTCTTTCATGACAAGGATGCTCTCATAAGTCCCGGCCATGACGCGACTGCGCAAAGCGCCTCTTTTTCCAAGCGCAGCCTTGGAAAAAGCGTAGGAAGTTAAGGAACAATTCGGTGGACATCGCCCGGATCACGTCAGGGCTGCTTGAGTCGACGGTTGCCCCCTGCGGAATTCCCGTCCGGAGTTCGTAGGCGGCGGCGAGGTAGCTGTTCCGCAGCCCTGGGTTTTCCTGCTGGTATCCAAGTTGCTCGAAAACGTCCGCCAGCAAGTCCTTGGCGATCTGATTCTGCGGTTCGGCCTGCACCAACTTGTTCACGATCTCCTGCGCGAGGAAGTACTTCCCTTCGTCATGCAGTTGCCGGCCGCGTGCGACGATCTTCTCGGCGCCGCCCATCATCTCGACGTAGAGGGGTGCCGAGTCGCCCGGCGACAGCGGAATGAGGGTCGCCGGGTTGCAATCCCAAAAGCCAAGGTAGCGTTGGATGACACCACGGCTGTTGTGTTCAGGAGAACCGTGATAGCCTCGGCAGAACCACTTGCTCTGCAAGCCCTTTGGGACCTCATAGACGTTGTGAATCTCGTTGATGGTCACGCCCTGGTTGGCGAGGTGCAGCACCTGATTGTTCATGTGGGCATAGAGATCGCGCTGGCCGCGGAGAACTTCCTGAATCCGATCGTTACCCCAGCGCGGCCAGTGGTGCGAGGCGAACATGACCTCGGCTTCCACTCCGAAACGGTAAAGGGCCTGACTGACGTATTTCGACCAGTTTAACGGATCGCGAACTGGAGCACCTCGCAACGTGTAGATGTTGTGCAGCGACGCGATGACGTTTTCGGCCATCCAGAGCGCCTTCATTTCAGGAATGTACGTGTTCATCTCTCGAGGCGCTTCGGTATTCGGCGTGTTCTGGAAGACCATTTTGACGCCATCGACCTCGAATTCTTCGATATCCTTTTCGACGTGCCGGGTGGGCGCCATCAGACCCATCGCGCCGGCTGACACGCCTTGGCCGAGGCCCTGACCTACATAACCATGCGGACTGGCGGGAAGCAGGAGGCCATACTGATAGAACAGTCGCCGATTCATGGCGTTACCGGCGTAGACGTTTTCGGAAACCGTGTAGTCCATGAAGTCGACGGGAGCGATGACGGGGATCTTCCCAGACTTGATATCCGCTTCGTCGACGATGCCGCGCACGCCGCCCCAGTGGTCGCCATGTGTGTGAGAATAGATCACTGCCGAGACAGGCAAGTCGTTGCCAAGGTGCTCCTGGAACAGCTTCCACGCCGCACGAACCACTTCCTTGGTTACCAAAGGGTCAAAAACGATCCATCCGGTCTTGCCCCGCACGAAGGAGATGTCGGAGAGGTCAAAACCTCGGACTTGGTAGATGCCTGGAATCACCTCGTAGAGCCCGTAATTGTTATTCAATACGGACTGACGAAGCAGCGAGGGGTGAATGCTGTCGAATTCCTCTTTTTCTTCCAGGAACCGAAACCGCTCCATGTCCCAGGCTACGTGGCCGGCGTCCGCCATGATCTTGAGGTCTTTCATGGGAGCGATGAAACCTTTCTTCTGCTCCTCGAAATCTCTCTTGTCGACGAACGGCAGCTTCGCGGTTGCCTGCTTCAACACCTCCCGCGTAAATTTCGAGGGCGCTTTGCCCTTGGGATGAAAATGTCCCTTCAAAGGCGCTGGTTCTTGACCGCGTACAGAGCTCTCACCCAAGACCATATGGCCGGCTACGGCGAAAGCAGGAATGGACCGCATGAATTGTCGTCTGGTTGTCATCGTATTCAGTAAATAGTTGCTCTTGATGTGTCCGGTTGCTCCTCAGATGTTGCTAAGCGCTGTGCGGATTTTGCAGCTATTGGGAGCGACGAACAGAAATTGGACCAGAAGTCTCGTGGTGAACGCTGGTTCGAAGTCATTTGCGGGCAAGAGCATGCCTGCGGAGGGCGACGCGAAATGCTTTGCTTACGTGCAGATCTACGACACAAAGCCGAAGCGCCGGTTGTTCGAACTGATGAAATCCCAAGGCTGCAGGCACAATTACCCCAAATGCTTATCCCGCTGACTCAGGTTCCGTCATATCCGGCAGCTTCGTGATCGCCGTGCGCAGTTCGTCGGCAGCGCCTTTGAGGATGGCGGCGAAGGCGTCGGTCACGGTGCCGGCGCCGAAGCGCTCGCACAATTCCTTGACACGCGCGGCGCCCATCTGCGTCACCGCGATCTGGGCGTGGATGTCGCCGCGCATCAGCGCCGGCTGGCGGCTGTTGGTGAGGATGATGCGCTCGATGTCGGGCTGGCGCTGGCCGCCGGCAAAGATCTTGATCGGCGGCAGCAGCAGGCCCTCGTGATACATCTCGGTGGCGGTCGCCGAGGTCGAGCCCGGCACTGCGCCGCCGACATCGGCCTTGTGAGCGATCGAGCCAGAGAAGGCGACGATCTTTCCGTCGGCGAACACCGGCGCGATGAAGGCCATGTCGGAAACGTGCGGCAGGCCACCTTCGTACGGGTGATTGGAGACGAACACGTCGCCTTCGTTGATGTCGCCGGCCGCGCCCTGCACCTTGAGGATGCGCTCGACCAGATAGCGATAGACCGGCGCATGGAAGAACATCGGCGGCGCCACGATCAGGCGTCCGTCGCGGTCGAGGATCACGCAGGAAAAGTCGCGCAACTCGCGGATGATGGTCGAGTAGCCCGAGCGATAGAAATGATAATGCATCTCATCGACCAGGCTCGCGATCTTGTTGCGCAGGACCTGGATGGTGATGGCGTCCATGCTCAGGTCCTCTGCAAGGATGAGATTGCGATAGCCGTCGACCCGGCCGGTCCAGCCCGGCGGGATGACGGTGGTGGCGTCGAACTGCTCGACGATCGCGGGACCGGCGATCGACGTGCCGATGTCGAGGCGGTCGCGCTCATAAAGCCGGGCCTCGACCGACGCTTCGGCGCTCAGATGAATTCTGCGCCTGCCTTTGACGGCGAAGTCGGGGGAGCGCGGCGACGCCGGCGCCGGCTCTGCCCTCGGCTCGAATTTCGGCACGGTCACGCGCACACGCACGCGATAGCTCACCACCTCCACCGGCCGCTCCTTGGCGGCGTGCCCGTGGATTTGCGCGTGGCGCTCGTCGAACCGCTCCCGCGCCGAGGTCAGGGATTTCGCCGTGAGACGCTCGTCGAACAGGCCCGTCGAGCGGCGTGCGCAACTCGTAGCCTTGCCCGGTGTAGCGCAGGTCGAGCTCGCGCAGGAAGCGCGCGGCATTCGCATCCATGCCTTCGGCCGCGAGCTCCTCCCGCGCCTTTCCTTCAAGCTGCCGGAAGATGTCTTCGGCGTGGTCCGCGCTCACATCGGCCAGCGGCTGCAGCCCGGAGCGGATGTAGTCGTGCACCACGTCGGTGCAGAGCAGCCCCAGCGCCGAGAACGCGCCCGGCCGTGGCGGCACCAGGATGCGCCGCATGCCGAGCTCCTCCGCCACCGCCGCCGCGTGCACGGCGCCGGCGCCGCCGAAGGGCAGCAGCGTAAAGGCGGAGAGATCGACGCCGCGTTTGGCCGCGAACACCCGCACTTCGTCGGCCATGCGCATGTCGACGATGCGCTGGATGCCGGCGGCGGCGGCGAGCACGTCCATCTTGAGCGGATCGGCGACGTGGGTCTTGAGCGCGGCGCGCGAGGCGGTCACGTCCAGCGTCTGCGCGCCGCCGAGGAAATAATCCGGGTTGAGATAGCCGCAGATCACGTCGGCGTCGGTGACGGTCGGCCGCGTGCCGCCGCGCCCGTAGCAGGCGGGGCCGGGATCGGCGCCCGCGCTCTGCGGCCCGACATTGAGGAAGCCGCCGCTGTCGATCCAGGCGATCGAGCCGCCGCCGGCCGAGATCGAGCTCATGTCGAGCGCCGGCACGTCGATCTGCCGGCGCGCGATCGAGCCTTCGGTCGTTTCCAGCGGCACGCCGCCCTCGATGAATGCGATGTCGGCGCGAGGTGCCGCCCATGTCGAGGGTGACGAGGCCTGCGCGCGCGTCGTCCTCCGCGAGATATGCGCTGGCCTGCGCGCCGGCGGCGGGGCCGGAGAACAGCGTGTGCACCGTGCGGCCGCCCGCGATCGCGGCCGAGAACGGCATCACGCCGCCGTTCGACTGCATCAGGAAGCGCTGCTGGGTGTCGACACGCCGGCGTGGTTGAGCCCGCGATTGAGGTGGTCGATGTAGTGCACCATCACCGGCTCGAGGTAGGCGTTGAGCAGCGTGGTGGAGAGCCGCGGCCATTCGCGGATGCGTGGCAGCACCTCGCTCGAGAGCGACACGTGCACGCCTGGGAATTCCTCGCTGGATGAGGGCGCGGGTCTCGTCCTCGTGCGCCGGGTTCATGAACGAGAACAGGTAGCACACCGCGATCGAACTCGACGCCGGCGGCCTTGAGCTCGCGCGCGGCGCGGCGCACGGCGTCACGGTCGAGCGGGAGCAGCACATTGCCGGCGTAGTCCGACCGCTCCGGGATCTCGCGTGTCAGGCTCTGCGGCGCGATCGGCTGCGGCTTGGCGTAGAAATAGTCGAACAGGTTGCCGTCGCGGGCTTGAGTCTGCACCTCCTGCACGGCGCGGTAGCCGGCGGTGATCAGCAAGCCGACCTTGGCGCCGCGCATTTCCAGGAGCGCGTTGGTGGTGATGGTGGTGCCGTGCGCGAAGAATTCGATCGTGCCCGGCGCGATGCCGCGGGCGATGAACTTCGCGACGCCATTGAGCACGCCGAGCGCGGGGTTCTTCGGCGTGCTCGATACCTTCTCGACCAGGAGCTGGCCGGTGGCGGTATCGAGCAGCACGAGGTCGGTGTGCGTTCCGCCCACATCGACGCCCAGCCGGTAACGCGCTGCACTGTTGTTCATGACGAGACCCGACATCGCTTTTCGTCATGCCGGGCGATTGCGGACAGATGACGGCGGTGACGCGTCGCCGGATGCGGCGTCGCGTCTCGCCGGCCTGCCTTTAGACCCGTGCGAAGTCTGCTACTGAGGGCCATCGCGCGCCCAGACGCGCGGACGGAGCGGGAGGACTGAGGATGCACACGGTTGCTGGCAGGACCATCATTGGAGGAACCATCCTTGCCTTGGCGGGACTGGCGTCGTCAACCGCCGTCGCGCAGCAGTCGATCGCCGATTTCTATCACGGCAAGACCATCCGCATGATCGTCGCCACCTCGCCGGGGGGCGACTATGACCTGCGCGCCCGCCTCATCGCCCGCCACATGGGCAAGCACATCCCCGGCAATCCAACGTTTGTGGTGAGCAACATGCCGGGCGGGGTCGGCGTCCAGGCCGCCAACTACATGACAGTGCAGGCGCCCAAGGACGGCACCACCATCCACGCCATCATGCAGGGCATGTCGGCCCTGCAGGCGCTCGGCGGCGCCAATGTCGAATTCGACACCCGCAAATTCCCCTGGATCGGTAACACCACCGACACGCCCAATGTGATCAACTCCTGGTACACCACCGGCATCAAGACCATCCAGGATGTCATGACCAGGGAGCTGGTCGTGGGCGCGCCCGGCACCGCCACCTCGTCGGTCTACTATCCGAAGGCGCTGAACGAGCTGGTCGGCACCAAGTTCAAGATCGTCTCCGGCTATCCGGGCGGCAACGTCGTCAACCTGGCGATGGAGCGCGGCGAGGTCGGCGGGCGCGGCTCGAACTCCTGGGCGTCGTGGAAGTCGACACACCCGGAATGGCTGAAGGAGAAGAAGATCTACATCCTGGTGCAGATCGCGCTCAAGCGCGACCCGGAGCTTGCCGACGTCCCGACCATGATCGAGCTCGCCAAGAACGAGGACGACCGCAAGCTGATGGAATTCCTCTCCGCCGACATCCCGATCAGCCGCGCCTATGTGACCACGCCCGAGGTGCCGCCGGAGCGGATCGAGGCGCTGCGCCGCGCCTTCGATGCCACCATGAAGGACCCGGCGTTCCTCGCCGAGGCGGCCAAGACCGACATGGACATCAGCCCCTCGACCGGCGAGGAGGCGCAGAAGTTCGCCGACATGATCGCCAACACGCCGGCGTCGGTGCTGGAGCGCGCGAAGAAGATATTGGACGTGAAGTAGCGGCGCGCTATTTCGGCTGCCTTGTAGGTCAGCGCCTCGCGCGTCTTCTCGACGATGTCGCGCGGCGTGGCATAGAGTTTCGTCACCAGCGCCTGCATCTCCTCGCCGGACGAGCGGGCGCACTTCGACCCGCATCTTCTCCGCCTCCGCCAGCAGGTCCGGGTCGCTGCGTGGCGGCCATGAAGGCCTTGCGCAGCGCCGCCACCCGCTCCGCCGGCGTTCCGGGCGGCAGCACATAAGGCCGGCCGAAGGCCTGCTGCGCATAGGCAAGCTCCATGATCGCCCGCGTCCTCGGGAGTCTTCGCGAGGTCGACCGATTTCGGCACGCCCATGCGGTCGAACATCTCGCTGCCGGTCAGGTTCTCCTGCACCAGCACGCGGATCACGCCCTTCTCCAGCCAGTCCGGACGCTGGCTATACATGGCGTCCCAGCCCATGCCGCAGACGCCCTGCACCTCGTTCTTCTCGATCGCGAGCAGGATTTCGCGCGTGCCGGGATAGCCCGTGATGATGCGAAATTTGGTGCCGAGCACGTTGTTGAGCAGCACCGGCGCGTCGCGCGTGGAGCCGCCCGCCTGCGCCGCGCCCAGGATCAGCTCGGTCGCGTACGCGTCTTCGATCGTCTTGACCGGCGCGTCGGTGCGCACATAGCAGTTGTACGTGGCGGCCTGCGCGCTGCCGAGATCGATCAGCGTGGCGGGATCGTAGTTGAACTTGCCTTTGCCGGCGTCGCCTGCCCACAGCGGATCGGTGATCACGCCCGGCGTGGTCGCGCCGATCGCGGTGCCGTCCTTGGCGGCGACATTGTAGATGTGCGCCGCCGAGATATGGCCGCTGGCGCCCGGCATGTTGACCGGCAGCATCGTCGGGTTGCCGGGGATGTGCCTGCCAAGGTGACGCGCCACCAGCCGCGCATAGCTGTCGTTGCCGCCACCCGCGATCGCGCCGATGACAAAGCGGATGGTCTTACCGCCGTAGAAGTCCGCGATGGGGTCCTGTGCGGAGGCTTGCGGTGCCAGTTCCCATCAGCGCCGCTGCGGAATCACGACTGAAAAGGCTTGCCGGCTCTTGTCCATGGTCGCACCGCTCTCGCGCGCGCTAGTCATCCTTGTTCATGTGCCAGTCGGCGCTCGGCGGTGGACCCCAGCCGGCGTTGGCACGGTTGCTACGCGTCCACACCTTGGGCCGCTGCGGCTGGTCCTCGTGCCAAGGTCGCGGATCGAAGAAGCCAAGGTCCTCGTCCAGCATCTGGTCGAGCTCGGCGAAATATTCGATCACCTGCTCGTCGGGATTGCGATGATAGATCGAGACGTTGTGTCCCGGCCCGTGCCGCAATGGGCCCCAGATGATCGGGATACGGTTCTGTCCGAGCACGTCACAGCCGTTCTCGAGATGCGAGAAATCGCGGAGCTGAAACGCGATGTGATGCAGGGTCGGCGCGCTTGCCCTTGAGGAAGTTCACCGTGTGGTGGTCGGGGTTGCAGCGCATGAACACGAAGATGTCCTCGATCCAGTCGGACACCCGGAAGCCGAGGATGCGCTGGTAGAAGTCCGCGACCGCCTGCACGTCCGGGCACACGAAGGCAACATGCCCGAGCTTGAACGGCGCGACGCCGCCGACCGACTGGTTCGGCGTGAGATAATTCCATTCGGTCAGAAGCTCGATCGTGGTGCCCTTGATGTCCTCGAAGGCGAGCAGCTTGGACATCCCCGGGATGTCGTCGCTGCGGACCTCGCTTTTGATGCCTTGCGAGGCCAGCCATTTGCCGATCGCGCCGAAATCGGTGTCTTTCGCCACCTGGAACGCGAGGTTGGCGCAGCGAGCGTGCTCGCCACGCCTGACCTGCAGCACGAGCTGGCCGACCTTGGTCGAAAGCAGCACACGGTCCTTCTCGCGCGCCGCCACCACCAGCCCGGTCACCTTGACGAAATGATCGGTCAGCCGCTCGACGTCAGGCGTCTCGAAGGTCGCATGCGTGATGCGGCGGACTTGGATCATGTTTCAGCCGTAGGCTTTCAGCACGTGCCGCGAGATCACATCTTCATCACCTCGCTGGCGCCTTCGGTGATGCGGTAGCTGCGCTGCTGGCGCCACATCTTCTCGATCGGGAGGTCGGTGGTGAGCGCGATGCCGCCGTGGATCTGCATGCACTCGTCGGCGGCCTTGAACGCCATCTCGTCGGCGAAATACTTGCAGACGTAGCAGTCCTCGCGCGCGTCCTCGCCTTTGTCGAGACGGGTGGCGGCCTTGTAGACCAGCAGCCGCGCCGATTGCAGCGCGATATACATGTCGGCGAGCTTCCACTGGATGCCCTGGCGCTCGGCGAGGGGCCGGCCGAAGGTCGAGCGCTGCTTGGCGTAGCTCGTCGCCATTTCGAGACACCGCTCGGCGACCCCGAGCGCGCGTGCGCCGTGCTTGACGCGGCCGGCGCCGAGCCATTTCTGCGCCAGTCCGAAGCCCTTGCCCTCCTCGCCGACGAGTTGCGTCGCCGGCACGCGCACGTTGTCGAGGATGATCTCCCACGGCCGGTCGCCCATCATGGTCTGGTAGGAGGTGCCGAGCTTCACGCCCGGCGTGTCCATATCGACCAGGAAGCAGGAGATGCCGCCATGCGAGCCCTTGGCGCGGTCGGTCGCCGCCATGAGCTGCATGAAGTCGGCCTTGTTGGCGCCGGTGATGAAGCGCTTGGTGCCGTTGATGACATAGTGGTTGCCGTCCTTGACGGCGGTGGTGCGCATGCCGCCGGGGTCGGAGCCGGCGTCGGGCTCGGTCTGCGCGAAGGCGACCTTCTTCTCGCCGCGCAGCACCGGCATCAGGTACTTCTCCTTGAGCTCGCCTTTGAGGGTGAACAGGATGTGCCGCACCGACGGTCCGGTGATGCCTTCGCCGCGCGCCGGCAGCGCGATGGTGCGGGAGAGCTCCTCGGTGATGAGCGTGCGCTGGAACAGCGAGAGGCCAGGTCCGCCGTATTCCTCCGGCACTTCCATCATCCAGATGCCGAGGTCCTTGGCGCGCTGCTGGAGGCGGCCGAGGTATTCGGGCTTCACCTCTTCGCCTTCGGGCGTCACGGTCTGGCGCTCGATCGGGATCAGCTCGGCATTGACGAAGCGCCGCAGCAACTCCTTGAACATCCGCATTTCTTCGGGAAGGTCGAAGTCCATGTGTTTCTCTCCCAACTCGTCTTTATTGGTCTCGCCACACCACCCGCACGTCGACCGCCACCGCGCCTTGCCCATTAGGGCGCACCATCAGCGGGTTGATCTCGATCTCGGCAATCTTGGAACGATGATCGAGATAGAATTGCGCCAGCGCGAGCGCGGTCTTCTCGAATGCGGCGCGGTCCGCCGCCGGCTTGCCGCGATAGCCTTCGAGCAGGCGATTGAGCTTGAGTGACCGCGACCATGGCGGTCACCTCGCCGGCCTCGACCGGCAAGAGCTGCAGTGCCGAATCCTTGGCCAGCTCGACCAGGATGCCGCCGGCGCCGACCAGCAGCAGCGGCCCGTAGAGCGGATCGTTGAGCGCGCCGACGATCGCCTCGATCCCCGACACCATTTCCTGCACCAGGAAGCCGTCGATGCGCGCGTCGGGCTTGGCCTTGCGCGCGGAAGCGAGGAGCGTGTCGGCGGCTGCGGCACGTCCTTGCCGCTGCGCAGATCGAGCACGACGCCGCCGGCCTCGGTCTTGTGCAGGATGTCCGGCGACTGGATTTTCAGCACCACCGGAAAGCCGATCGCCTCGGCTGCTGCGGCAGCTTCGGCCGCGGTTGCCACCAGCTCGGCTTTTCGGCAGCGCGATGCCGAGCGCGGCAAGCGTCGGCGTCAAGCGTCGCCGGCGTAAGCGTCGAAGGCTTGGCGCGGCGGCGGCAAGCCGACCCTGCGGCCGCGCCGCTCGGCGTGATGCCAGAGCGCGTTCATGGCGCGCACGGTCGGCTCGCAGGCCCTGCAGGAACGGGAAAGCCGGCGGCCTCCTGCGCCTCCACCATCTCCGGCGAGCATCTGGTAGCTCATGCGGCCAAAGCCGATCACCGGCTTGTCGGTGCGCGCCAGCATGGTGGTGCAGCGCCTCGACGCCGTCCCAGGCGCCGCTTCTTGTTCGGCAGCATGGCGGCCCACGCCACCATGTCGACGTTCGGATCCTTCGACACGATCTCGCACACGTCGGCTGCGTTCTGCAGCGTCGAGGGGATGCCGAGGTCGAGCGGGTTCTTCGGCTCGATGCCTCTCCTGCATGAAGGGCTGCAGCGCCTTGGCGGTCTCCTGCGTGTAGTCGGGGATCACCGACGCCGTCGCTCTCCGCATAGTCGTAGAGCAGATCGACGGTGCCGCCCGAGGTGGTGACGAAGCCCACGCGCGGTCCCTTCGGCAGCCGCCCGCCCTGGAAGGCGAGCGCCGCTTCGACCAGGTCGTCGAGCGAGCGGAAATTGCAGATGCCGTAGCGATCGCACATCGCGAGATAGGCCGCGTAGTCGCCGCCGATGGCGCCGGTGTGGGACTGCGCCGCCGCGCGCGACTTGGCGGTGGCGCCGGTCTTGATCGCCAGGACCGGCTTGCCGGCTTCGAGCGCGCGGCCGGCCGCCGCCATGAAGGCGTCCGGACGGCGGATGCCTTCGATGAACAGCACGATCTGTCTGGTCTCGGGATCGTCGACCAGGAAGTTGAGATAATCGGCGAGATCGAGGTCGGCCTCGTTGCCCGATGGTGATGCCGTAGGAGAAGCGCAGGCCGCGGTCGGCGCCGGTGCGCATGCCAGAACTGCAGCGTGCCGCCCGACTGGAAGACGCAGCCGACCGAGCCTGCCGGCACGTGGCCGAGTTCGGTGTTGGGATAGGCGAACAGGCGCTCGCGGTAGCTGTACGCGCCCATGCAATTGGGCCCGGAGATCCGCAGCTTGCTGCGTGCCGAGGAATTCCTTGAGCCAGGCGCCGCGCTTCTTCGAATTCCGGGTCGTCGCCGTCGCCCATCGCGGCGGCATAGACGGTGGCCGATTGTCACGCCGGCGGCTTCCGCGTCCTGCAGCACGTCGGCGACGCCGACCGCCGGCACGATCACCATCGCGTGCTCGACCTTCTCGGGCAGGTCGCGCAGCGATGGATAGCAGGGCTCGCCGTAGACCTGCTTCTGCCGCGGGTTGACCAGGTAGACGCTTGCCCGCATAGCCGAACTGGCGGAGGTTGCCGTAGATCATGCGATCTGCCACTTGCCGCGCTCGGAGGCGCCCACGAGCGCGATCGACGATGGCTCGAGGACGGTTGCAGGCGACCGGAACAGACCCTGACTGACGCTCACGCTGATACCCCCGTTTCTTCCCTATGCGCGTCTGTCTTAGGACCTCGGCGCGGGCCGGTCAAAGCCCGCCTTGCTTCGGCCATGCCGCGGCGGAATGGCCAGTGCCGATGCGCCCGCGCTCTGCTATGATCAGCATCAAATCTGGATAACCCTGGGAGCGCGACCATGAAAATCGTGCAGCTTGAAGACGCCCCGCTCGTGCGCGGTCTCGAGCATCGCGGCGGGACATTTCACTCGCAGACGACCTGGCCGAAGGCGTGCCCGGCACGCCCGGCAACTTCAAGTTCTCGCTGTCGCAGCTCGGCACCGACTATTCCGGGCCGCGGCACCGGCACAATTTCGATCAGTACCGCTTCATGATCGAAGGCGAATCCGACTACGGCCAGGACGGCCCGCTCAAGGCCGGCATGCTCGGCTATTACCCGGAAGGCGTGCACTACGGCCCGCAGGTGAACAAGACCGAGATTTTCTGCGCGGTGCTGCAGTTCGGCGGCGCCAGCGGCTCGCGGCTATCTGCTGCCGCGCGAGGTCAAGGCCGGCATGGAGGAACTGAAGAAGTTCGGCGAGTTCAAGGACGGCATGTTCTTTCGCGCCGACGGCGCGCCCGGCAAGAAGAGCCGCGACGCCTATCAGGCGATCTGGGAGCACGTGCATGGCCGCGAGATGGTCTATCCCAAGGGCCGCTACGACGCCCCGATCATGATGGATTCGGCGAACTACCACTGGGCGCCGGTCAAAGGCGCGCAAGGGCGTGTCCGAAAAGCTGTTCGGCGTCTGGACCGAGCGCCGCACCGAGGCCGGCCTGCTCCGGACTCGATGCCGGCGCCAGCCATCGGGTGGAAGGACGCGGCGTAGCAATACGTTCGCCGTGTTCTGTTCTTCGTCGTCGTACTGCGACGCTGAAGGGCGCCGATGCCGCGGTGGCCGGCGTGCTGGTTTCGGCTGCGCCGCAGGCAGACTGCGATTTGCATCTGGCGCTGGTGACCATCGAGGAAAGCGGCACCGCGGAATATTCGGGCAACTACGGGCGAGGGCGCGGCTGGTCCGGGCCGGACGAGGATGATTTCGAGGCCGGAGAGGTCGATGACCGGTCGGTCAAGCTGTCGGAATGGCGAGCGCCCGATGGCACCCCGTCGGCTCTAGGCGCGTTGCCGGTGAAGGACGAGGAACTCTCGCCTCCCGATGCGTTCGAGGACCTGGAATTCGAAGACGTGGACTTCCAGGAGGCCACCGGCAACGAGGGCGCCTCGTTCGAGCGCACCTATCGCGCCGCTGCTCTGGTGCTGTGGCCGCGCCATCGCATCGCCGCGGTGCTCTGCCAGGCCGGTCTGTCCGTGACCCTGCCGTACCTTGAGGACATGCTGCGGCGCTGGGCCGGCAGTGGCGGCGATCGCAGGTCGGCACTCTGGCAGGAGGCGCACGACCTCGCCGGTCACATGATCGAACAATGGCCGACGCAGCATTGGTATCCACAGCAGGACGCGACGCTGAGCGAAGCGGCGCGCATGCTCGGATTGCTGGCCCGGCTCAATGACGCCGGCCGCATCGAGGCGTTCGTTGCGCGGGTCACGGCCGCCGGCGTTTACGGCAAAGGCGACAACGAAGCGCTTCTGGCGGCGCTTGCCCGGTTGCCGGCGCTTCGGCAGACGGCGCTGCTCGAGCGCATCGTCGAGAGGACCGCCGCGAAGTCGTTCGCCGCCTGCGCCGATCTGCTGGCCCGCGCTGTCAACCGTGAGGCCAACCTGCGTGGCGCGGCAGCCCGGCTGGTCGCAGCGATGCCAGGCGATCCGGCACGCGCTGCTCCGGAGCCGCCTTGGTCGCGTCGCGCCGACATGGAACCATCAGCCGTCGCCGATCTGCTGAACGCGCTTGTCGCAACCGACGAGTCGCTGGCGAAGCGCGCCACCAGTCACATCCGCGCATGGCCAAAGACGTACGATCTGGATCGCGTGGTTGTTCCGGCACTGCGGACGATGGAGAAATCCGTCAGCTTCGGTTCCGCGGTCGGGCCTTTGCGTGCCGCCTGTCTGGCCCATCTGCGTGCCCGCATCGCCGAGCCGTTGGCGCCGCCGGCCGACTGGCGTTGCGCGAGTGCGCTGTCGTGCGGCTGCCAGGTACCTGCAAGCAGCTCGGCGCATTTCTCGCAGATCCCGCACAGAAGGTCTGGAACTTCAGGGCTGGCGAGCAGCACCGCTCGCATATCGCGGCGACGATTCGCAGCGACCATGTCGATGTCGACACGGCAACCGATCGTCGCGGCCGGCCGTACGGCCTGGTGTGCACCAAGAACCAGGCGAGCTACGAGCGGCGCGCAAGGCAACGCACGCAGGACCTCGCGGATTTGGCGCGATTGGGCGGTTGATCGGCTGCAAGTAATCAAACTGACACAGAGTTTCACCGAGTTGTGCAGGGAGTTTCCCGGAGTAGAAAGTTGACGCATAATGCCAACCCGCTTTGACGCCGACACTCCGACGCCGTTCTCATCGTCATGCCGACGAAGGTCGGCATCCACGCCTTTCCGCTGTTGCGATCAGCAAAGACGTGGATGGCGGGCATTCGCCCGCCACGACGGGAAGCACAAGCCGGAGAGCCAATCTTATCGCCACTTGGTATAAGGTCGGGCCGCTATTCGGCCCGCTGATATACTTCGCGCGAATCGCATTTGACAATACGGCCGCGCTGTGCGTCTGGCGCCACCGCAGTCACTCCGCGAAACTCTGTGCGAACTCGGTGTAACTCTGTGTCCGCTTGATTATTTGCGTTGGCCCAGAGCCTACATCCGCGCCTGATCACCAACCCGCCGCTGACGATCGATTTCGATTCTCCCCGCTGTCCGACTATCATTACCGAGTGCCCACCACGCCAACCGCCGCCGCCGATGACCTGTTCGGGCCCCCAACCGAGCCCGCGGCGCCCGCAGGCCCGCGCCCGCTCGCCGACCGGCTGCGACCGGGCACGCTCGACGAGGTGGTGGGGCAGGACCATCTGCTGGGCCCGGACGGCACGCTCACCCGCATGCTGGCGCGCGGGTCGCTTGCGTCGCTGATCCTGTGGGGGCCGCCGGGGTGCGGCAAGACCACGATTGCGCGCCTGCTCGCGGCGCGGTCCGGGCTGCATTTCGTGCAACTATCGGCGGTGTTCTCCGGCGTCGCCGACCTCAAGCGCGCGTTCGACGAGGCCGCGCGGCGGCGGCGGACCGGGCAGGGCACGCTGCTGTTCGTCGATGAGATCCACCGCTTCAACCGCGCCCAGCAGGATGGGTTTCTGCCGGTGGTGGAGACCGGCACCATCACGCTGATCGGCGCCACCACCGAGAACCCGTCGTTCGCGCTGAACGGCGCGCTGCTGTCGCGCTGCCAGGTGCTGGTGCTGCGCCGGCTGGACGATGCGGCGCTGGATTCTCTCCTTGTGCGGGCCGAGGCGGAGATCGGCCCCCCGGACCAAGAGCCCGGGGGCAGGCTGCTGCCGCTGGATGCGGAGGCGCGGGCGACGCTGCGTGCGATGGCCGATGGCGACGGGCGCTACGTGCTCAACATGGCCGAGCAGATTTTTGCCCTGCCGGCCGACACGCCGGTGATGGACTCGGGGGCGTTGGCGGCTTTGCTGGCCCGGCGCGCCGCGCTCTACGACAAGGACCGCGAGGAGCACTACAACCTGATCTCCGCGCTGCATAAGTCGCTGCGCGGCTCGGACCCCGATGCGGCGCTCTACTGGTTTGCCCGCATGCTGAACGGCGGCGAGGACGCGCGCTACATCGCCCGCCGTCTCGTGCGCTTTGCCGCCGAGGATATCGGCATGGCCGATCCGCAGGCACTGACCCAGGCGCTGGCGGGATGGGAGACCTATGAGCGCCTGGGGTCGCCGGAGGGTGAACTGGCGATCGCGCAGGTGGTGATCTATCTCGGCACGGCGCCGAAATCGAATGCGATCTACACCGCGTATGGCGCGGCGCGCGCTTCCGCCAAGGCCACCGGCTCGCTGATGCCGCCGGCGCATATTCTGAACGCGCCGACGAAGCTGATGAAGGAGCTGGGCTACGGGTCTGGCTACGAATACGACCACGAAACCGACGAGGCGTTCTCAGGGCAGAACTACTTTCCCGACGGGATGTCGCGCGAGCAGTTCTACCGTCCGCGCGATCGGGGGTTCGAACGTGAGATCGCCAAGCGGCTGGAGTACTGGGCGAAGCTGCGCGCCGCGCGGAAGGACGGTTGAGCCGCGCCACGAAGCGAGCGCCCAGCGGCGTAGCCAAAAACCAATTTGGCTAGCCATCCTGACCTCGGCTTGATACGATCGTCGTCTGGAGGTCCCATGTCACGCCATGACAACGCCCAATTGAATATCCGCTCCGCGTTCGCGCGAGCACGGGCGCATGAGATCGCTCGACGTACAGGCATGACGGCAACCGAGGTGATCGAGGATGCTCTTCGTGGCTATGTACCGTCTGCAGAACCGAAACAAGTGGGCGCGCTGGTGAGGCGCGGCCCATTGCTCGTCCTACCCGCCTCGGGTCGGCGGCGCGTCAGCCTGACGGAAGCCAACGAGGCGCTCGACGCAACGCGCGACCGTGACAATTGACGGCTGCGGCTGCTCTGCTTGACAGCAATGTTGCCATCGCGATCCTGGCGGAGGCACATGAGCATCACGCTGCATCACTCGCGCTCATCACCGATTGGGATGCGGCGGCCTTTGCCATCTCGGCGCACAGCTACGCGGAGACGTACGCGACTCTCACACGGCGTGGCGAACACGCGCCGTTTCGCTTTCGCGCAGACGAGGCCTGGGCGGCACTCGAGAGCCTGCGTGCGGTCACCAGGCTTGTAGGTCTGACGGCATCCCAGACGTTCGATGTTGTGCGTGCCTTTGCCAGCGCGGATCGTGTAGGCCCACGGTTGTACGACGCCCTCATCGGCCAGGCTGCGATTGCACATGACATACCATGCATCATCACGTGGAACACGCGACACATGCGCGCATTGTTCCCGAGTGTCGATGTCCTGAGGCCGCATGTGTTCCTTACTCGGACGCAGTCCGGGTCCTCGTAGATTTACAATCGTGGCAACCCTTGCCTTGCTGGGAGGCGTTGCTGGCCCGGCGCGCCACGCTCTACGACAAGGATCGGGAAGAGCACTACAACCTGATCTCCGCGCTGCATAAGTCGCTGCGCGGCTCGGACCCCGATGCGGCGCTCTACTGGTTTGCCCGCATGCTGAACGGCGGCGAGGACCCGCGCTACATCGCCCGCCGTCTGGTGCGATTTGCCGCCGAGGATATCGGCATGGCCGATCCGCAGGCACTGACGCAGGCGTTGGCCGGATGGGAGACCTATGAGCGCCTGGGTTCGCCGGAGGGTGAACTGGCGATCGCGCAGGTGGTGATCTATCTCGGCACGGCGCCGAAATCGAATGCGATCTACACGGCGTATGGCGCGGCGCGCGCTTCCGCCAAGGCCACCGGCTCGCTGATGCCGCCGGCGCATATTCTCAATGCGCCGACCAGGCTGATGAAGGGGCTGGGCTACGGGTCTGGCTATGAATACGACCACGAAACCGAGGACGCGTTCTCCGGGCAGAACTATTTCCCGGACGGCATGGCGCGCGAGCAGTTCTACCGTCCGCGCGACCGCGGCTTCGAGCGCGAGGTTACCAAGCGGCTGGACTATTGGGCGAACCTGCGCGCCGAACGGAAGGACGGGTGAGCCGGGCGATGGCTGGTGGCCTGACTGGGGTGCGATGCTGCCGGCATCGCCGGGGACCGCAAGGGCTTTCTGTTCCGCACGTCGCGGGCGCTTACGGCGACCGCCCTATCCGAACTGCCTATGACTCAGCCAGATGCCTGGCGGATGATCTGCCGCCGCGTCGTGGCGGCCGGCATCCAAGCGTCGATCAGAAATCACAGCTTTTTCGCGACGGGGATCACCACCTATCTTTCCAACGACGGCGCGCTGGAGCACGCTCAGGAGATGGTGGCGCATAAATCACCGCCCACGACCAAGCACTATGATCGCACCAGAGTGCGGCTCATGCAGCACGGAGTGGAGCGGATCAGACTGTAGCCGCCTAGCACTGGCCGAGCGCGAGGCGGCGTGCAGCGGGAATCCGCATCGAGAAATGTAACGTCCTTTATGTTGCACGACCGAATTCTATCAAGTCCGCCACTTCCTTAGCGAATTCGCGGCGGCGCTCCTGTTCGCCGCCCATGTCGCCGACATGGGAAGGTCAAGGATAAAACTAATACATTGGGAGTTCCCCCGGCTCTGCCGGGGAGGCAGTAGAAGTTTGACATTTCCGGGAGTGTGCCCCGGCTATCCCTTGCAGATCGTTGGTTTCATCAAGAGAAAGAGCACGATCCACCTGGAACGGGTTTGCGGGGAGACCGGTGGAATTTCGTTGGTCCGAGTTTCTGGGTGCTCGGGTATTCCGTATCGCCTGTCGGGCGTGACAAAGCGGTGATCCGAAACTAACCCGACTTCGCGGATTCGCACCCGGAAAAACCGACTTTGGTCCGGAGGCGGTTCGATAAGTGTTTGTTATTCCATGGCTATATTGAAGGGCCTCGGTCGAAAACGGCTGTAGTGAAGACCTACCCCGTTCCGCTCGCTCGATTCGCCTCGCTGAGATTCGCCGGGTCATGTTTTTGCGGCAGACCCGGCGAAAGAAGGACGGCAAGACGCACAGCTATTGGAGCGTCGTCGAGAACCAGCGCATCCAGGGCGGCCGGGTGGTGCAGCGCCACGTTTTATATTTGGGTGAGATCAGCCCGTCGCAGACCGCGGCCTGGCGCAAGTCCATCGAAGTCTTCGATGAGGACGCGGGGCATTCGCGGAGCCTGGCGCTGTTTCCCGAGGACCGCTGCGCCGGGCTCACGCCCGACAGTTCGATCGTGCAGCTTCGCCTGTCCGAGATGCGGCTGTGCCGGCCGCGGCAATGGGGTGCGTGTTGGCTGGCTGGGCAGCTGTGGGGAGAGTTACAGCTGGATCGGTTCTGGGCCGATCGGCTGCCTGTGAACCGCAAGGGGACGCGGTGGGATCAGATCTTGCAGGTCCTGGTGTCGTACCGGCTGATCGCGCCGGGCAGCGAGTGGAAACTGCACCGTGACTGGTTCGGCCGCAGTGCCATGGCGGAGCTTCTGGGAGCGGATTTTCGCCTCGCCGAACCGCACAAACTTTATGCCTGTCACGATTTCCTGCTGGAGCATAAAGCGGACTTGTTCACCCACTTGGTGACTCGCTGGCGTGATCTGTTCAACGTCGATTTCGACGTTCTGCTGTATGATCTGACCAGCACCTATTTCGAGATCAATGCCTCGGACGTGCCGGAGGGCGACAAGCGCCGCCACGGTTACAGCCGCGACAAGCGGCCGGACTGCCCGCAGGTGGTAATCGCTCTGGTGGTCACCCCGGAAGGCCTGCCCTTGGCCTACGAGGTGCTGCCCGGCAACACGGCGGACTGCACGACGCTGCGAATGTTCCTCGCCAGGATCGAGCAGCAATACGGCCGCGCGCGGCGTGTCTGGGTGATGGATCGCGGGGTTCCCACCGAAGCGGTGCTGGCGGAAATGCGCAACAGTGACCCGCCGGTGCAGTACCTGGTGGGAACGCCGAAGGGTCGCCTGTCGCGTCTGGAGAAAGACCTGCTTGCCGAACCTTGGCAGCAGACGCGCGAAGGCGTGCGAGTCAAACTGCTAGCCGAGGACAATGAGCTTTATGTCTTCGCCGAGAGTGTCGATCGCGTCAACAAGGAACGCGCGATGCGCAGGCGGCAGATGAAGTGGTTGTGGAAGCGGCTGCATGAGCTCGCCGCCATGGAGATATCGCGCGAGGAGATGCTGATGAAGTTGGGTGCGGCACGATCGCGTGCGTCCACGGCATGGCGCCTGATCGAGATCAACATGGATCGGGAGAGTTCCATGTTCATCTACGCCCTCAACCGGCAGAAGCTGCGCAAGGTGCGTCGGCGCGAAGGGCGCTATTTGCTGCGCACCAACCTGACCGAGAACGATCCCGCGCTGCTGTGGCAGTACCTACATCCAGCTCGTCGCCGTGGAACAGGCGTTCAAGAACCTCAAGGGCGACCTGGCAATCCGCCCGGTGTTCCATCAGGACGAGCGCCGTATCGAAGCCCATATCTTCATCGCGTTCCTGGCATACTGCCTCCAGGTCACGCTGCAACGCCGTCTTCATGCTTTGGCGCCCGGATTGACCGCGCGCAGCGCACTGGAGAAATTCGCCGCCGTCCAGATGATCGATGTCCATCTGCCGACAACCGACGGACGGGAGTTGCTGTTGACCCGCTACACCCAGCCCGAGGCGGCACTCCAACTCCTGATCCAACAGCTCAAGTTCCAGTTGCCGCCCCAACAGCCTCCCAAAATCACCACCGCCGCTGTCGCCCGCGTCACCTGATGTAGTGAAGACTTTTTCGTCTACCTCATTGATAAATAAGGACCGGACCACTCAAAAACCCGCGAATCCGCGAAGACGGGCTAAATTCGGAACCAGGAGCAGGAGGACCAGCGTTTGGAGAAGATGAACCTCTGGCGCTAGCCGGCCACTTCAGTGGCCACCTGAAGCCGGGGCCGCGTCAGCGACCCCGATCGCCGCTTTGAGCGGCGCCAATCATAAAGCCCCCGGCTCTGCCGGGGGATATTTACTTACTCGTGCTAGCGCCGTAACGAAGGACGGCTCAGCCCCAGTGGCCGGGGAACCAGTAACCGCCCTCCCAGTGCGGCGGTATCCACGGACGCTGCGGCGGCGCGTAAGCCACTGGCGGCGGATAATAGACGGGCGGCGGAGCGTAGATCGGCGGCGCCACCACGATGGGTGGGGCGATGAAGCCGAAGCCGATAGCGCAGCAGCCGCCGCGCCACCAGGCTTGCGCATGTCCTGGCATCGCCATCACGCCGACGCCAATCAGGGCGACGGCTGCGGCGAGCGAACCGAGACGTTTGGTGACCACAAATTTGGACATAGACGGGCTCCTTTGGCTGGGACCGTTACCGACAATGTGGAAGCACAGTGTATCGCGCGCGTTGCGGAATTATGGCCGAGCATTACGCTCCCGGGTTTGTGATCGCCAAAGCCTCCATCCGCCGAAGTCATTGCAAATCACGCGTCATCGCCGCGCGACACGCAGGCTCCTTGCAACGCTCGTACACCGATAGCGACCAGGACCCGACTGCGACATGCTTCGCCTCGGCATAGTCCCCGAGCAGATCGTGGGCCCAAGGCGCCAGCTTATAGGTCCGTGCATCGGTAAAGACGGCAACCACATCAGGCCGGTGCGCGGGCACGCGATAGAACGCCTCCATCAGCGCCTCCATCCGCGGCGGCAGCGAGCCGTAGAACTGCCAGTAGTCAAACGTGGACGGCGCCATGGGCGATGCATCCGTGAGCAGATAGATCCCTGCAGTGCGTCCCAAGACGACAATCGTCTTTCCACGTCCGACGCGTTCGCCCAGGGCCGCGGTCGCGGCTACGATGAACTCGGCCTGATCGGCATTGGTCAGCAGCCCTGCAAACGGACCGTTGTTGACGCGTACCGCTCGTGCGGACAGGGGATTGGGGAACTCGCCATAGACGCTGGCGAATGCGCTGGTGCAGAACAGCGCGGCCGTCAGCAGCAGCATGCCGCACTGAGCTGCCACGGCGTTGCGCGGCGCGCCGCGTGGAACCAGCAAGGCCGGCGCCAGCGCCGCTGCGGCCATACCGCCGATCGGGAAGTTGTAGATGCCGTTGCTGGAGCTGATCGCGGTCACCAGACCCGCGACGAGCGAAGCCGCATAGATGACGCGGATCACAGACCCCTCGGTGCCGGGACAGGAACGCAGCGCAAAGAGCCCGACCAGGGCGAGCAGCACGACGATATCGTGCGGCGGGAACCACAGCGCAGTGGCGGTAGCGTGCGATGTCAATACGATCGCCGATACGAGCAGGCTGGGCCAGACGGCGCGCCGTCGGTCGCGACCGGCGACGAGCAGCCAAATGCCAAGGCCCGCCGCTGCCAGACACAGCGCGTCAAATGCAGGATGGGTAACGAACAGGTCGAGCGACTTGGCCAGCTTGGCGTCCACGTACTCCGGGTTCTGCATGGCCGTGCTGGTGAACCGCAGCATTTGCAAAAGGCGCGCCCAGCCGAACACCGCAAGCAGCAGACAGGCGCCGCAGAACTGGAAGAATACGCAGATCATTGCGTAGCCGAGCAGACCGAACCCGCTCGCCACGGTCGCGCGCGCCAAGCAGTGCCAACGCCAGCAGCGCAAGCAACGCCACGGCCAGCGTCGGATAGGCGATGACCGCGACCATCCAGGCAACGCCGGAGAAAATCGCCGCCGCGGAGGCGTACACGGCCGTCCGCCGCGGCAAGGCTGCAACCCCGAACAACGCCAGAGCGGACAGCATCCCGAACATGCCGATCGTATTGTAGGAAGGTGCGGGCAGGCTGAACGGGATGAAGCACAGGACCAGCAGCGCCGACGACCAGGCAACCGCCTCCTCTCGCACGCGGCGGATGAACCGGTACTGGCAAAGACCCGCAGCGCACGCCATGGCGAGGAAGATGAAGCGGAGGAACAGCACCAGCCCGCGTTCGCTGCCGACGATCCACGTATAGAGTTGTGCGGCGGGAAACACGATCAGGGCTGCCGTCTGGTGCACCACCAGGTTTTCCCCACGGCCCAGCCCGTCCTTCAGCCATCCATCCAGGAAGGTGACATAGTACAACTCGTCGGTCAGATCGACGCCGATGGTCATTCGGTAGGCAAGCAGGATCAGGACGACTACATAAAGAACAGGCAGCCCGAACCTGACGACGATCAGCCGGTAGGGCTGCCGCTCACGCCACACCGCGCCGTGCATCGTTCATCGGCCGATCGAGTGCCCCGCTACTCCGCCGCCATGCGTGCCGGCTCGGCCAGCTCCGCCGCCCGCCGCAGGTCCACCGACAGCAGGCGCGACACGCCGCGCTCCTGCATGGTCACGCCATAGAGCCGGTCCATCCGCGCCATCGTCAGCGGATGGTGGGTCACCACCAGGAACCGGGTAGCGGTCTCGCGCACCATGTCGTCCAGCAGATTGCAGAACCGCTCGACATTCGCGTCGTCCAGCGGCGCGTCCACCTCGTCCAGCACGCACACCGGCGCGGGGTTGCAGCGGAACACGGCGAAGATCAGCGACAGCGCCGTCAATGCCTGCTCGCCGCCGGACAGCAGCGACAGGGTGGCGAGCTTCTTGCCCGGCGGCTGGGCGTAGATCTCCAGCCCGGCCTCCAGCGGGTCGTCCGACCCGACCATGGCGAGATGCGCGCGCCCGCCGCCGAACATGCGGGTGAACAGCGCCTGGAAGTTGCGGTCGACCTCCTGGAACACCGCGTTCAGCCGCTCCCGTCCCTCGCGGTTCAGGTGGCCTATCGAGCCGCGCAGCTTGGCGATCGCCGAGGTCAGTTCCTCGCGCTCGGCGGTGATGGTGGCGATCTGCTTCTCCACCGCTTCCGCCTCGACATCGGCGCGCAGGTTCACCGGACCCATCTCCTCGCGCTCCTTGAGCAGACGATCCAGGCGCCGGCGCGACTTGTCTTCCAATTCGGGCGAGATCTCCGCAGGCGGGTCCGGCAGCGCTGGGCTCGCACCCATGCGCTCGACGATCCGATCGGCCACCGCCTGCCACGTCTGCTCGGCCTGGCCGGCAAGCCCTTCGGCCCGCACCGCTTCCTCCCGTGCGGTGCCCAGCGCCGCCTCGGCGGAACGCGCCGCCCGGTCGGTCGCCGTGGATCGGTCGACCGCCTCCGTCAGCGTCTCGGCGGCGAGGCGATGCGCCGCTTCGGCCACCTCCAGCGCATCGAGCGCCTCGGCCCGACGTACCGCAATCTGCGCCGGAACCTCCGCCAATGACGCATGCTCGGCCACGGCGGCATCCTTGCGTTCCGCCAACTCGCCGACCCGACGCGCGGCATCCCCGGCGCGCTGCGCCCAATCGGCGCGCTCCGCCGCAATGGCGACCCGGCGGGCGGTCCGAACGGCGTGCTCCTGCGTCAGCGCATCGCGTTCGCGACGTGCTGTGGTCTCCGATCCGCGGGCGGCGGACAGGCCGGTGCGCGCGGTCTCGACCGCGTGGCGAAGGGCGGCGAGGTCGGGCAGCGAACCCTGCGCCTCGCGAGCGTGCGCGAGGCTGGCCGCCGCCTCATCGCGTTCGGCGGCATGCCGATCGATCTGGCCGTCGATCGCCGCGAGCCGGGCAGCAACCGCGGCGGCCTGGGTGCGCAGCCGCTCGTGCGCGGCACGGGCCTGTTCGAGCCGCCGCTCAGCCTCGCCCCTTGCGGCGCGCGCCTGCTGGCTGGCTGCCGCCGCCGCCCGGTCGGCGGCTTCGGCTGCGTCGAGTGCGGCGCGGGCAATCACCGCTTCCGCCCCGGCCGATTCGAGATCGCGTTGCAGCACGGACAGCCGATTGCGCTGTTGCAGTCGAACCGCCGCCGCCGTCGGGGTGCCGGCGCGGATCGTGTAGCCGTCCCACCGCCAGACCGCGCCCTCGCGCGAAACAAGCATCTGGCCCGGCGCAAGCTCCGGGTGGCTGGTGTCGCCGGTCGCCTCATCGTCCACGAGGCCGATATGCGACAGTGCACGCGCGAGTGCGAGTGGGCCCTCCACGAGCCCCGCAAGCGAGCCGATGCCGGACGGCAGGACCGGGCTCGGTGCGAATTCGGGCAGCTCTCGCCAGTGGCGCGGTGCGTCACGATCCGCCGCCGAGGTCAGCTCCTCGCCGAGCGCGGCGCCGAGCGCGGCCTCGAGGCCCGCGGGAACGCTGAGCGCATCGACCATCGGCGGCCAGCGCTCGCCATCCTTCACGGCCAGCACCTCCGCCAGGGCATGCGCCTCCGCTGCCAGCTTCGCCCGCGCCGAATCGGCGGCGGACTGCGCCTCGCGGGCAGCGGCGAGCGCCTGCATGGCGACCGCGCGCGCCTGCTCGGCGGCGTCCTGGGCGGATCGGGCTCCAGCCAGATCGACTTCGGCGCGGACCTGCTCGACATCGGCGGCTTCCACCGAAGCGGGCTCGATCGCCTGGCTGCGAATCCGGTCGCGCTCCTCCGTGAGCCGGATGAATTGCTCATCCAAACGCCGCCAGCGCTGCTCCGCCTGGGTGAGCAGTTGAGCCAAGGCCTGGGCACGGGCACCCGCTTCGGCAGCCGCCTCGGTGGCCCGGTTTGCCTCTGCCTCCGCCGCACGCACGGCTTCAGCCGCCTGCGTGGCAGCCGCCTCCGCCGTCTCGGCACGCGCCGCGTAGCCCGAGTCCGCCTCGGCGAGCTGCGTATCCTCGGTCCCAAGCCGCTGTTCCGCCGTCTCCAAGTCGCGGCTGAGCTGCTCGGCGTGCGAAAGGTCCTGGCGCAACTGCCCGAGCCGCCTTGCCGCGTCCGCCAGTGCGACGCGGGCACGCTCCTCCTCGGCGGCGATCTGCTCCTGCGCCACGCGATGGCGTTCGAGACCGGTGCGGGCGTCCGATTCGGCCGAGCGCAACGCCGGCAGCGCTGCCGCCGCGTCGGTTGCCCGCGTGGCAGCCTGGGTGGCGGCCTCCGTCGCGGCGGCCACGGCGAGGCGCGCGGCGTGCAGCGCGGCCTGGGCTTCGCCGCGCACGGCCTCCGCGCGGGCGCGCTGGATCGACAGCAGCTCGGCCTCCGCCTGCCGGATCGCGCCGGAGATGTTGCGATAGCGGCTGGCCTGGCGCGCCTGCCGCTTCAGCGCCGCAAGCTGCGCCTCGAGCTGGCCGCGCAGGTCCTCGGCTCGCGCCAGATTGGCCTCTGCCGCTCGCAGCTTCAGCTCCGCCTCGTGGCGCCGCGCATGCAGGCCGGTGATGCCGGCGGCCTCCTCGATCACCGCGCGGCGATCCTCGGGTTTGGCGGTGACCAGCGCCCCCACCCGGCCCTGGCTCACCATCCCCGATGTGTGGGCCCCGGATGCCAGATCAGCGAACAGCGTCTGCACGTCGCGGGCGCGAACCTCCTTGCCGTTCACCCGGTACTCGCTGCCGGCGCCGCGCTCGATGCGCCGGATGATCTCCAGCTCGGACTGCTCATGGAACGGTGGCGGCACCGCGCCGGCCGTCTCGTCGAGCGTGATCGACACCTCGGCCAGATTCCGCGATGGCCGGCCTGCGGTTCCGGCGAAGATCACGTCGTCCATCTCGCCGGCGCGCAGCGACCGCGTGCTCTGTTCGCCCATCGCCCAGCGCAGCGCCTCGACCACGTTGGACTTGCCGCAACCGTTCGGGCCGACGATGCCCGTCAGCCCGGGATGGACCTCCACGCTGGCCGGTTCGGCGAAGCTCTTGAATCCGACAATGCGGAGGCGGCTGAAATGCACGGGCAAGGCAGGCTCCCTGGCTAGTTGGCGCGAATCGTGTCGGCCGCGATCGAAGCTACAGATAGTAGGGTCCGCTGGATGGATTGCATATCTATCCCCCAGATCTGGTAGCGCATCAGCTCTCGGGGATCAGCTTCCGGAACGCCTCGAAGCTCATCTCACCCGCGTATTTCTGGCCATTGATGACAAAGCTCGGAGTCGCGTCGATCTTCCATTTGTCCCGGTCGGCCTGCTGCTGCTGCAGGATCCAGTCGCGCAGGTCGGTGTCGGCGATCGCCTGATCGAAGGTCGCGCGGCTCATGCCGGCGAGCGCCGCCATCTTCCAAAGCTCGGCGGTCGAGTTGACGCCGCGGGCGAACGCCCAGCGGTCCAGGTTGGCGAACAGTGCGTTGACGAATGGGTAGTAGCGATTGGGCGGAAGATAGCGCGCGACCATGGCTGCGGTCAGCGCGACCTGATCCAGCGGGTAGTCGTGGTAAACGAACCGCACCTTGCCTGGCGCGATCAGCTCCTTCTCGATCTGCGGCATGGTCTCGCGGGCGAACCCGGCGCAATGTGTGCAGGTGAGCGAGAAGAATTCGAAGACGGTCACCTTGGCGGCGGCATCGCCCAGGGTGCGGGGCGTCTTGCGCTCGTCTTCCCGCGATGCCCCCGGAGCGGCGGGCGCCGGCCCCTGGGCGAGGATCAGCGGTGCGGCGGTCGCACGGCTTTGGCGCCAGCCGAAGTAGCCCACGGTGCCGAGGGCTGCGGCGCGTCCGGCGAGGTGTAGTGTCGATCGGCGTGATATTGGCATGGCGACCTCTATGTCGTGTGTCTTGACTTCAGGTTGACCGCGCGAAATGTACACCTCTCCCGCAAGCGGGAGAGGTCGAAGCGCGCAGCGCGACGGGCGAGGGTGCCGCGGCAGTCAAGTGCTGCCGGGACGCACCCTCTCCCGCGTCGCTGACGCGACTGGACCTCTCCCGCAAGCGGGCGAGGTGTACTTCGCCGGGAGTTGCCGGTCACAATGGCCGTGCTCCAGCCGAGGACTTTTTGCGGGCCAGTAGCGCACTTCCCAGTGACGCCAGCGCGGTGCGCAACTCGCCCTCCGGCAACCCTGCGACTGCCGCCTCGGCTTGCGCCTGATCGGCAGGATCGGGCGCGGTCCGCCGCGGTGGCGCCGGAGCGTCCATGGCGATCGTCTGCACGAAGCGAAGGCCTTTGACGACCTGGCCGCCGAGATGGGTGTTGATCCGCCCGATGAGCTCGCTGCCGAGATACTGCAGCTCCATGGCGATAGGTCCGGCGCAGGCGATGGTTAGGGTCCCCGACACAAGCCGCCGGGGCGTAGCGACCGCGGCGATGGCCGGGCCAACGATGGCGGACCAGTCGGCCAGGACCTGCGCGGTCGCCGGCGCCCGACGCCGGAAGGCCGGACGCGTAAGGTGCGGCACCAGTGCGCCGAGCGGGCGGGCGCCATAGACGTGGCGTGCGTCTCTGGCCATACCGCTGTCTGTGTCCTCCGTCGTCACCGCTCCTGCCTCTCTGCTCCTTGCATGGTACGCGCGCCACCGTCGGTCGCTGCCCTGGCGTGCCGGCCCCGGTGAAGTGCCGGATCCCTACCGGGTCTGGGTCAGCGAAATCATGCTGCAGCAGACGACTGTAGCAGCGACTATACCGTACTATGAAGCCTTCTTAAGGCGCTTTCTTAACGTCGAGGCGCTTGCCGCCGCACCGCTGGAGGCCGTGTTGGCTGCCTGGGCAGGGCTAGGCTACTACGCCCGCGCCCGCAACCTGCATGCTTGCGCCCGCGCGGTCGTCGCGGCGGGCGGCTTCCCGCGCGATCTCGCTGGCCTCAGGGCACTGCCGGGCATCGGCGAATACACCGCAACGGCGGTCGGGGCCATCGCGTTCGGCCTGCCGGCCGTGCCGGTGGATGGCAACGTGGAGCGCGTGGTGGCTCGGTTGTTCGCAGTGCAGGAGCCGCTCCCGGCCGCCAAGCCGGCACTGCGTCGGCTTGCGGCGGAGCTTGGCGCCGACCCGGATGCCGTCGCGCGTCCGTCGGATTTCGCCCAGGCGCTGTTCGATCTCGGTGCGACGGTGTGCACGCCGACGCGGCCCACGTGCGCATTGTGTCCCTGGATGCAAGGCTGCGCGGGACGCCGCGCAGGTATCGCGGCGGAGTTGCCGCGCAGGCAGAACAAGCGTGCGCGGCCGTTGCGTCACGGCGTGCATTTCTGGCTCACCGATACGGCAGGCAACGTGCTGCTGCGTCGCCGCCCGCCGCAGGGCCTGCTCGGCGGCATGACCGAGCTGCCGGGAACCGAGTGGCGTGCCACACCCTGGGATGTGACGGAGGCGCTGGCACATGCACCAATGGACGTGGCTTGGCGCCATGCCGGTGAGGTCCGCCACGGCTTCACGCATTTCGAGCTGACGATCGGGCTGTTTGCGGCGCGCGTGCCGCGGATCCACGCGGAAGGATTTCAGTGCCCGATCGACGCGCTGGCAGACGCGGCGCTGCCGTCGGTCATGCGCAAGTGTGTGCGGATGGCGACGACGGTGTAATCCGGCTCGTCATAAAGCAAGCGTTAATGAGGGTGCCGTAGTCGCGACGATACCATATTCCACGGAGGTTCCGGATATGACACGCACTGTTCCGCTAGTGACGCTGGGCGCAGTCCTGCTGTTCGCGCCGTCTGCCTGGGCCGCGGGCCAGGCGACGCCTGACGAAGCCAAGACGATGGCGATCAAGGCGTTTATCTGAAATCGGCGGGTCCGGAAAAGGCGTTTCCCGAATTCGATGCCAAGGACGGGTCCTGGCACGACCGGGACCTTTATGTGACGGTGCTGGATTCGAAGGGAGTTGCGGTTGCGCACGGGAACAACCCTGGCCTGATCGGCAAGTCGATGATCGATCTCAAGGACGTCGACGGCGAGGCATTCACGCGGAAGATGGTCGCTACCACCGATGCAGGCTGGGTCAATTTCAAATGGCAGGACCCACTGACCAAGGCGGTCGAGCCAAAGACCTCATATGAGGTCTCCGTCGGCGACTATGTCGTAGGCGTCGGCGCCTACGCCAAGTAATCGGCATTCGCCGGTGCTGGTTCACCGGATGGTAGGCGTCGGCGCCCGTCCGCAATCCGGTTTGTGAGGCTGATCATGCGACTGCTGAAGCTGCTGAACAACGCGTCGATCACCATGAAGTCGCTGATTTCGACACTGCTCAGCGCCCTGGTGCTGATCGGCATGGGAGGTCTGGCCACCTTCAGCCTGCTGGACGTCCAGCGTACGATGGACGCAGCCGGCGCAGCGGTGACGCTGAGGGCGCAAGCGCGTAGCGTCGCCGGTGATCTGGCCCGTGGCCAGGCGGCACTGTATCGCGCGATCAACTCGAAGGCGCAGAACGTCGAAGCGGCGCTCGTGCGCGCTGCGAAGAACGATTCGATGCAGGCCATCGATAAGGCACGAAACACGATGGCATCGCTGCAGCTTGCGGGTCTGGCGATCGATGTCGGGCTTGCTACGGCAGCCGAGAAGTCTGTCCAGGCCTACGGTGAGGCTGCGAAGCAGGCTGCCGAATTCGTCGAGGAGGACGCCTTCAACGCCACGATGTTCATGACCGACGCGGAGCAGAAATATGCCGGCGAGGAGCAGGCGGTCGCGGCACTCCTCGCGGCCGGCACGAAGCTGGCCAGCGCGAAGGAAGACGACATCAAGAGCGTGCTGCACAATGGTCTCGTCGTCATCCCGATCGGCGCTGGTCTGGCGGTGTTGTTCTCGATCGCCTTCTCGACGTTGTTCAGTCGGCTGATCTCGCGGCCGATTGTGGCCATGACCGGCGCGATGCGCCGTCTCGCCGACGGCGACCTGGCCGCCGAGATTCCCGCCGTCGACCGCAAGGACGAAGTCGGCCAGATGGCGCAGGCGATGCTGGTGTTCCGCCAGAACGCACAGGAGGCGCACGCGCTGCAGGCCGCGGCCCACACCGCACACGCGCTGAAGGAGCGTCGCGAGGCAGCGATGGATCGCCACACCCAGGACTTCGGTGCATCGGCTGCCGGTGTGATGGCGGCCTCGGGCGTTCGGCTGCGACGATGCGGGTCACGGCCGCCGAAATGTCGTCAGCGGCGCAGAAGACGCGGGACAGCGCTGCGCGCGCGGCCAATGGTGCGACGATCTCGTCGAGCAATCTTGCCTCGGTGGCGGCGTCGGCCGAACAGATGTCGGCAAGCATCAGCGAGATCAGCCAACAGACGGCGCGCGCCACTCGTGCCGTCAGTGGCGCTGTGGAGCGCGCCAGCGTGACCGATGCCAAGGTCGGCGGCATGGCGTCGGCCGCGGATCGCGTCGGCGACGTGGTGCGCCTGATCACCGACATTGCGTCCCGCACCAACCTGCTGGCATTGAATGCGACGATCGAAGCGGCACGCGCCGGCGCGGCGGGCAAGGGCTTCGCCGTCGTCGCCGGCGAGGTAAAGGGGCTGGCGACGCAGACCGGCAAGGCCACCGAGGAGATAGCGACGCAGATCACCGCAATTCGCGCGGCGACCGGCGAGGCCGTCACCGCGGTGCGCGAGGTGAGTGCCGCGATTGCCGAAGTGAACGAGGTCGCGACGGCGATTGCCGCGGCGGTCGAGCAACAGGCCGCGGCGACGCGGGAAATCGCCGCCAGCGTGCAGACCGTCACGGTCGCCAACCACGAGGCTACCGCGGCCATGCAGGAGGTTTCGTCGATTTCGCAGACCACGGATGCGGCGAGCAGTCAGGTGCTGGTGGGCGCCGACGAGGTTGGCCGCAATGCAGAAACGCTGCGTGGCGAACTCACTGAGTTCCTGCAGGCGATGGCCAGCACCGGCGACGAGGATGGGCGTGGCCATGAGCGGATCGCAGGCAATGGCGCGCAGGCGGTGGCGGCTCGATTGGGCGCGCAGGTGCAGGAAGTAGAATTCACCGCAGAGGCGCAGAGTACGCAGAGTTAGAGACGAACGCTTCGTTCGAGTGCGGATGTATCTACAGCGCCGCGGTCAGGCCACCATCGACCACTAGCACATGCCCGGTGACGTAGGATGCGGCGTCCGATGCGAGGAACACCGCCGGGCCCGCGACTTCGGAGGGTTCGCACCAGCGTCCCAACGGCGCGCGGCTGGAGATCCACTCATTGAATTTCGGGTCCGCATGCAGCGCCTGCGTGGCGTCGGTGGGTACGAAGCCTGGCGCTATCGCGTTGACCGTGATGCCGTGCGGCGCAAGCTCCACCGCCATGGCACGCACCATGCCGTGCAGTCCCGCCTTCGCGGTGACGTAGCCGGGGATCGTCGGACGCGCCAGCAACCCCATGATCGAAGAGATCATGATGATGCGGCCGCCCGGATCGGGGTCCGGGGCGTGGTCCCGCCGACACCATCAGTCGCGCCGCCTCGCGTGCAAGCCGGAAATAGGCGGTGAGGTTGGAGTCGATCACCGCCTGCCAGTCTGCATCGGACGTCTCCAGCAGCGGCTTGCGCGGGAATGATGCCGGCATTGTTGACCAGGATGTCGAGGCGGCCGTGTTCGGTGGCGATGCGGGCGAAGGCAGCGCACACCGCTGCGGCGTCGGTCACGTCGAATGCGAGAGTGCCCGCATCGCCGCCAAGCTCCGGCTGCGCGCGTCTGCAATGCCGCCTCGTCGCGCCCGTGCAGCAGAACGCGCGCGCCGGCGCCGGCCAGCCCCTGCGCGATCGCCCAGCCGATGCCGCGGGAACTTCCCGTGACAAGGGCCAGGCGGCCGGAGAGATGGAAATTGGGTGAGTCAGCTATTGGGGCCGCGCTCCATCGAGACCGGCTGCCAGCGGCGCAGTTTGGTGTTCTGCAGCACCGCCGGATTGACGCAGCTCATCGGCCACTTGCCTTCCAGCACCAGCGCCAGTTCGCGCCCGACATGCCGCTTGCGCGCCGGATCGAAGCGCGCTGAGGCGGATGCCGTGTGCGCGCTCAGGATGACGTTGTCCATCTTGAGTAGCGGATTGTTGTTGCCCGGCGGCTCCATCTCCAGCACGTCGAGGCCGGCATAGGCGATCCACTTTTCCTCGAGCGCCTTGATCAGCGCCGCTTCCTGCACCGTCGGGCCGCGGCCGGTGTTGATGAAGATCGCGGTCTTTTTCATCAGGCGGAAGTGCTTCTCTCCCAGCATGCCTTCCACCTCGGGCCGCGCCGGCGCGTGCATCGAGACGAAGTCGGACTGCGAAAGCACCTCTTCCAGCGTCGATGGGAATGACGCCGTGCTCGACCATGACCAGTTCCTCGATGAACGGGTCGTAGGCGAGGATGCGCAGGCCGAACGGCTTGGCGCGCTTGGCGACCGCGCGCGCGACATGGCCGAATGCGATCAGGCCCAAGCGTCTGGCCCATCAGGCGCGGGAATGCCCAGCAGCGCCGGACGGCCTTCGCGCCAGTTGCCTTCGCGCACCATGCGGTCCTGCTCGATGGTGCGGCGGAAGCTGGACAGCAGCAGCATCATCGCGTGGTCGGCGACTTCCTCGATGAAGGTGTCGGGGCAGTTGGTGACCGGGATGCCGCGCTCGGTGGCGGCCTTCACGTCGACGCTGTCGACGCCGACGCTGCCCAGGATGATGCCGCGCACCCGTTCCGGCAGGCCGTCGATGATCTTCTTGCTGAAGCGGATGCCCTTGGCGTAGACGGCATCGGCGTCCTGGCAGAATTTGATGAAGCCGTCCTCGTCGGTCGGGTCCTTCGACGATCTCGGCGTCGATGCCTTCGAGCGGCTCCATCTCCAGGTCGTAGCCGCCGCCTGCGACGGTGAAGCTTGCCCCGGCGGGCGTTGCGATCTTGTACTTGGCCAACGTCGGTCTCCTCGGTTGTCGCGCATTGTCGGTGCGCAGAGAAGTACATTTCCCCCTCCCGCAAGGGGAGGGGGAGTGAAATCTGTTGCCCTTCAGCCCTTCGGTGGACGCGCGCGCACCGCCTTCTCGTTCACGTCGATGCCCCAGCCAGGGCCGTTCGGCAATACGAACTCGCCGTTCTCGATGGTGGGAACCGTGACGTAAAATTCGTCGCGCCAGGGCGCGCTGTCGATGTCGATCTCCATGACCCGGAAATTCGGCACGATCGCGCTGTAGGTGGCGCTGATCGCGCTGCACAGATGGCCGTAGAAGTTGTGCGGCGCGACGTTGATCTCGTACACGTCGGCCATCGACGCGATCTTCAGCGATTCATTCAGCCCGTTCCAGATCACATCGACGATGGCGACGTCGGTCGCGTAGTTGTCGAAGAACGGCTTGAACTCGCGGCGACCGTGCAGCGTTTCGCAGGACGCGATCGGGCAGTGCGCGCCGCGCTTGATCTCGGCCAGCGCCGGCGCGTCGTGCGTGTCGATCTCCAGCCAGGTCAGGTTGATCGGCGCGACCGCATCGGCGATGCGTTTGAAGCCCTCGGTCTTGAAGTTGAAGTTGACGTCGAGATGGATGCCCATGTCGGGTCCGACGGCGGCGCGGATGGCGGAGAGCTGCTCGGTCACGCCGCGCAGCAGCCGGTTGTCCCAGTTCAGTTCGGGCCAGCCCGGCGTGCGGCCGAAGCCAGGCGTGTAGGAGACGAGTTTGCCGTTCTCGACCGGGATGATGTTGGTCTTCAGCGCGCGGAAGCCCGAGCCGCTTCACCTCCTCGGCGTGGCGCGCGAGGTCGTCGTAGCTGTTCAGTGGCGGCACGCCCATCAGTTGCGCGCTGCGCACACGGTAGGTGCCGAAATGCGACCAGTAGACCGGGATGCGATCGCGGATCGGCCCGCCGAACAGCGCCGCGACCGGCACGCCGTAGGCCTTGCCGGTCACGTCCAGCAGCGCGTTCTCGATCGCCGCGATCGCCTGCTGGTTGATGCCGCCGCGCGACTGCCGGGTGATGACGTGCAGGTGCTGGGTGACCTGTTCGTAGCGGCGTGGATCGCGGCCGATCAGCACGGGGGAGAGGCCGCGGATCACGTCGGAGAGGCCGACAGAGCCGAAGCTCTCGTTGAATTCGGACCAGCCGATGATGCCGTCGTCGGTGGTGACCTTGAGGAACGAGAACATGCGCCAGCCGGCATCGGCCTGCAGCGTTTCGACGCGCCCGATCTTCATGCAATGCCCCTTGAAGCTTCACCACAAAGACGCAAAGGCACGAAGATGGGCTTTGTGCCTTTGCGTCTTTGTTGCGAATTTATTCTTTGACGGCCCCGGTCATCGACGACACGTAGGTACTCGACGAAGAACGAATAGATCGGCGCCAGCGGCACCGACGAGACGAAATTCTTGCGGCCGTTCCGAGTGGAAGCGCGGGCCATGGTCATGTTGGACGCCCCTTTATCCAACGTCATGGCCGGCGCAGGCGGGCCATCCACGTCTTTCTATGTGCCGCAACCAAAGTCGTGGATGGCGGGCCTGCGCCCGCCATGACGCGCGACGAGTGGCAGGCAATCGCCCGCCACGACTCATGTCAGAACTTCGAAACCCGCGTCTCCTTCGCGGTGATGAACTCGAGCAGCGCCGGCTTGCCTTGTTCCGTCTGCTCGATGCCTCGCTGGATCGCCGCCTTGATCTGGCCGGGATCCGTCACGCGCTCGCCATAGCCGCCGAACGCCTTCGCCATGTCGGCGTAGTTGCCGGAGATGTCGGTCGAGCGGTACTTCTCGGTCGACACCGGCATCACCTTCAGCTCGATCGCCATGGAGAAGTTGTTCATCAGGCAGGACAGGATGGGGATGCGCTCGCGCACCGCGGTCTCGAAGTCCATGCCGGTGAACCCGATCGCCGCATCGCCCCAGAAGTTGATGCAGAGTTTCTCCGGCTTTGCCAGCTTGGCCCCCATCGCCAGGCCGAGCCCCATGCCGAGCTGCGTGGTCTTGCCCCATCCGATATAGGACATCGGTTCGGAGGAAACCCAGAACGGCGAGATCTGATCGCGCGGGCTGCCGGCGTCGTGCGTGATGATGGTGTTGTTCGGGTCGGTGCTCTGCATCAATTCCCAAATGACGCGATACGGGCTGATCGGCGCCTCGTTTGAATTGAGCAGCGGCTTCCACTGCGCCATCCACTCTGCCCGGACCTCGGTGATCTCGCGCACCACCGCGCCGGTGTCGCGGTTCGACTTGATGGTCTGCTTCAGTTCGCCGATCAGCGCATCAAGCGTCAGCGCCGCATCGCCCACCAGGCCGACAGCGGCGGGCACGTCCTTGTTGAGGTGGTTCGGATCCAGCGTGGCGTGGATGAACTTCTTCCCTTTTGGGAACTTGATGCCGAAGTTGGTTTCGGTGAACGAGCAGCCGATGCCGATGATCAAATCGGAATTGGCGACGAAGTGGTGTACCGTCTGGGGCACCGCGTTGCCGCCCGAGCCGAGCGACAGCGGATGGTTTTCTGGGAACGAACTCTTGCCGCCCAGGCTGGTGGTGACCGGCGCGCCGAGCAGTTCGGCGAATGCGCGAAGCTGCGGCCACGCCTCGGCCCAATGCACGCCGGTGCCGGCGTAGATCACGGGCCGCTTGGCCGCCAGGATCGCCTCCGCCGCGCGGCGCACATCCGCCGGGTCGGGCGCATAGCGCACGTGGCTGACCGGCGTGTAGTCGAGATCGCCGATCTCCTCGCCCCAGATATCGGTGGGGATCTCCACGATCGCTGGACCGCTGCGGCCGTTGCGCAGGTTGTTGAAGGCGCGCCGCAGGACGTTGGCGATTTCCCCCGGCACGATCACATGCTCGGCGATCTTCGACACGCCGCGCATCTCGCGCGAGGCGCTGAAGTTCGGATCGACATTCGCGATGCGCCGCGGATAGCCCTGCGGGATGACCAGCAGCGGCACGGACTCGGCGTAGGACTGGGCGACGCCGCCATAGGCGTTCTCGCTGCCGGGGCCGTGCTGCATGCAGAACGCGCCGATCTTGCGGCCCGAGGTGACGCGGGAGATCGCGTCCGCCATGTGCAGGCCGATCCGCTCCTGGCGGACGATGATCGGGCGGATATCGGCTGCCGCGGCGTATTCCAGCAGGTGGTTGACCGGGTAGCCGCAGAGGATCTCGATCCCCTCGCGCTTCATGATTTCAGCAACTGCCTGGCCGACCTTCATCGCTTTCGTTCCCTCTCTGTGGGGTTGCTCGCCAACGGCGGGCCGGCCGGTTGCTGCCGGGACGCCCTGTGCGGTCAGGGTAGGACCCGCGCCGACCGGTGGCAACGGGCGGGACGGTCACCCGGCGGGCTCGGGCGCAACCGATGCATCGACCCGGGCGACAAGTGCGGCCGGCAGCGGCCCCGCCTCGGCGGCGGCCACGCATTCGGCCAGTTCCTCCCGGTTCTTCACGCCCAGCACCAGCGTGTCGATGTCGAGCGACAATGCATAGCGGTGCGCGATCACCGCCGGATTGGCGCCCAGTTCGGAACAAAGGCGGCGGAAGCCGGCGGCGCGCGCGTAGTCGCGGACCTCGGGATGCTCGTCCGGCAGCGGGCGGTCGATCGCGGCTGTCAGCGCACCGGCCTGCACGGCTCGAATCCCCATGACGCCGACGCCGTTGGCGTGCGCCGCCGCCATCACCGCCCGCGGCTTCGCCGGCCCGTCGAAGAACTTCAGCCCGCCGGGCGAGTCCAGCAGGTTGGCGATGCACTGCACGGCGGCCGGGGCAGGGCGCTCGTTCAGCAGTCTGATGATGGTGTCGGGATGGCCGATGCCGGTCAGCCCCCAAGCGCCAATCAGCCCCTCGGCCGCCAGTCGCTCGAACACCGGACGGACATGCGCGACGAACATCGGGTAGGGCGTCATGCGGCTGGCGGCGTCGCGCCATCCCGCCATAAAGGCCTCGTCCGGCACCACGTTCGAATGCAGGAAGAACACGTCGAGCCGCGACACGCGAAGGCGTCGCAGGCTGGCCTCGATCGAGCGGCGCAGGATCGCTTCGATCTCGCCGGGCGGCGGGTTGCCGAGGTTGCACTTGCTGGTGACGCGCACACCGGCGGGCAGTGTGCCGCCGAACGCTTCGCCCACGACCTCCTCGGCCTTGCCGTCGCCGTAGCGGGGGGCGAGATCGAGCAGGGTGATCCCGCCGGCGACCGCGGCGTGCACGGTGGCGACGCATTCGTCGAACGTGGTCGGGCCCCAGAGCATGCCGAGGCCGCCGCCGCCGAGGGTCAGGGTGGAGACGGGCGCGAGGGAACCGAACGTGTGCTGCTGCATGGGAGGCCTCCAGGTTCGGGAGCGGGGGCGAAGTGTGCGTATCCAGGGGGTGGGGGCGTCAAGGCGGGGCGCGTGCGCCTTGCGCCCCGCTGTTCTGCTGCGTCGGTCTCAATCCGAAGTGACCCGTCGGGCCATGCGACGCGAAGCGGTTGACCGCACGCAGAATTAACGGCAATGAAACAAGAATAGGGGAAATATGAAGTGCACAAAGGCTTTCACGGATCCATTCGCGACGGAGTGCCACTGGACTCCGCAGACGCTTTCGTTTCAGGCATCGGCGACGCAGCGGCGATCACAGCGCCACCCACCGCGCCTGACCCCCTGGAAGGCGTCAGATGGGCGAGCAATGCCATAACCTGGAGTTTCGCAACCGCCAATCTGCCTGGACAGCCCGTCAATTTCACCGGCGCCATGACCGGCCTCTTCGCCGCGCTGGTCCAAAAAGCCGTTCTGATGTGGCAGTCGGTCGCCGATATATCACTGACACAGGTGGCGGACAGCTCCGCTTCCGACATCCGCATCGGCTTTGAAGCTCTGTCGGGCAACGCTCTTGGCCTGACCAATTGGTCCTCGTCCGGTGGAAGCTTCTCGACCGATGTCACGGTCGGTGTGGAAGACCCCGGTCTCCATGGCGTGACATTGTTGCCCGACGGCGACGTGGTGTACAGCGGCTTGGTTTCGGTGTTCTTTCAGGTCATCGCTCACGAGCTGGGCCATGCGCTCGGGCTGGCGCACAATCTGATCGACAGCCAGGCGGTGATGCAGCCGAACGCGACAGCGCTCAATCGCAGCATCGATCCGAATGACGTGGCCGGTATGCAACTGCTTTACGGCCCGAGTACATCGGGCAGTCCGCATCTCGGCATCACCGACAGCGGGCCTGATTCGTTCGACATGGCTCCGGGTGCGTCCATCAATCCGTTCACGGACCTGATGGTGTCGGACGGCGTCGCACTGAACGAGACGGTGACGGTGACGGTGACCGGCGATGGCACCCTGCGCGATCCGACCGCTGGCACTGATGAGTCGTTCGTGAACGGCGTGTTCAGGGAGACGGGGGTGTCAACCTGCAGTCGGTGGACGAGGCCCAGTTGATTCTCAACCGGCTTGTCTATACTGCCGGCCCGAGCGGTCACGCGAGTTTTACGGTCGAGGTCGACAATTCGCTCGATCAGGCAGCGGTGAACAACAACGTGCCCGGTGCTGGCCTTGCAGTCTTTGACACGACAACCGCACAGGCAGTGCCGGCGATCGGTCAGCCCTATGCCGGACCGGTGGCAGGCCTGAACAGCCAGTATATCAACGTCACCGCTGACAGCCTGAACATCAGCGCCAGCACACCCGGTTGGTTCATTCATAGCGGCAGCGGCACCGATGCGCTTGCAGTCAGCAGCGGCACGAACGTGCTGGACGGCGGCACCGGATCGAACTTCCTGACCGGTGGCATTGGGGCAGATACATTCTTTGTGGATGATCGCGGAGCGACTGCCGACATCTGGAGCACTGTGGTTGGCTTTCATACCGGCGATTCCGCGACGATCTGGGGCGTCACGCCTCAGGACTTCGGCCTCGCATTTGTGGACGGCCAGGGCGCGGCTGGCTTCACTGGCCTGACGCTGCATGCCACGGCGTTCGGCAAGCCGACGGCATCTCTGACGTTGGCCGGCTTTACCCGGGCCGACATTTCAAACGGGCGCATTTCAGTCCAGTTCGGCACCGATCCCGCGAGCGGCAGCGCGTTCATGTTCATCCACGCGAACGGTTGAGGGGCGGTCTCCAGATTTCCTGATGCAGGGAGCTCGCTGGTGGGGGCGGAAACTATCATCAGGCGGACAACACCCACCGCATCGCCGGCTTTGCCAGCCGGCGCAATGCAAAGGCGGATTTCGAGACCCGGGCATTGCGCAGCAGTTTCAAGGTGATCTGGGTCCGCAGATGCCCGTTGGGCATCGCCGCCGCCGCCTCGGCCATCTCCGCCCATGCGGCATCGATGGTGGCATTGTCACCCTCGATCAACGCGCTGCGGTAACGCACGAGCGTATGGCGGAACAGCCTGCCCATGATGGTAGTGTCGTGCTGCGCCAGGAAGCGGATCTCGGCCCATGCCTCGGCAAGCGCCGCCGGTTCGCCGAGCTTGATGGCTTCCTCGTATTCGCGGATGGCATGTTCGCGAAACCGCGGAACGATGAGGTCGCGGGCGTAGTAGTGGTAGCGGACCCGGGTGGGATCGTCGGGGAACATCTCGAGCAGCTTGCGGGTGTAGATCGCCCGGCTTCGCGTCATGCGGGGTGTGTACGAGACCGAGCCCGGATAGATCCGCCATTTCGACAACGCCATGTCCAGGTAGATATTGTCATAGCCGGCGCGGAATATTCTCAGGAACAGGTCGTCGTCCTCGTAGCCGCTCAGTCGTTCGTCGAAGCCGCCGACCGCGTCGAAGGCCTTGCGGTTGATCAGCGCCGCGGATGGTAGCACGAACATATCTTCGCCAATACAATCGTGAATATGACGCTTCGGATGCTTCGCCTCGAGCGTGCCGAGGAAGCACCGGCTCGCCAGTTCGCCATCCTCGTTGACCTCATCGAGGTTCGAATAGACCCAGCCGAGGGGCGGAGCGGATCGCCGCCGGAACGGCTTCACCAACTCTTCCAAGTGGTTCTCGTACCAGACGTCGTCCTGATCCAGCAGCGCGACCAACTCGCTGGTCGACTCGCGAATGCCGAGATTGCGTGCCGAGGACTGCCCGCCATTGGGCTTGTGCAGCAGTCTGATCGGATGGTTGCGCGCGAACCGCTCGACTATGGCCCGGCCGGCACCATTGTCGGTCGAGCCATCGTCGACCACGATGATCTCGGCTGGCGGCACGGTCTGGTGCAGGACGCTCGTCAATGTCTCTTCGATATAGCGAGCACCATTGTAGAGCGGGATGATGGCAGCGATGCTGGGCCGCGGCGCGGGCCACGAAACCGCTGCCTGCATGCCTGCGACCGGCGCCGCCTCCGCGGCATCGAGCTGGGCAATCGCGTCCTTGCCTTCATAGACGATCTCGGTCAGCAGCGATAAGCGTGCCGCCTGTGCGTCGGCCTCGGACATGACCAGCCGCCTGCGTTCCAGCCAGACGAGGAATTCGATGCTTTCGGCGGGCTCGATCGAGCGGATCGCCCAATCCGTGTGGCCGAGCAGATTGAGTTCGAGCATCACCAGGGCGAAGCACTTCGGGGTGAAGACCCAGGCGTGCGTGTCGCAGTACGGTGCAGCAGGGTCTTCATTGGCGGTGTCGTACTCGCGCTGTGCATCGAAGATCGAGTTGACAAGCCGGAATGGCGCGGCGTTGCCGACATGCTGCCAACCGATGTCCCCATCGCGCATGGTAAAATAGGCGCCCTGGTTGAAGAACGTCCGCCGCTGGTGGCGTGTGCGCCCCTGCACATGGGCATCGACCAGGTCGCCCGTCATGGTGAGCGGCTGAAAGAAGTCGAAGCAAACGCGCCTGTCGGGCAGCGCCAGCGCCAGGACCCCATCCGGCCGCAGCAGGGTGGCGGCGCTTTTGAAGAAGCCGATCAGGTCGGGAAAATGCTCGCCGACATGTGAGGCGATCAGCCCGTCGAACTGCCCGTGCAGGTCCTGCGGGATCAGGGCGGTGAGCGGACCGTCTTGCCAGACATAGTCGACCGCCTCGATCCGATCGACCGTCGTGACACCGAGCGCGCCGTATTTCTTCAACAGATCATCGCGACTGGCATGGTCGATCGTGGTGGTATTCCACCCGTCCGCCTTCGCCGCGACGGGATTGTAGCTCGGCCCAAGCTCGATCAGGCGCATGGACCGATCGAAGTGGCTGCGGATGAGTTCTTCTCGCGTCATGGTGTCTTTCTGAGGTTCGGAACGGTCCGCGGAAAGGCTATGCCAGCCGTGATCGGGCCTGAAAAGACGGGACGTTCACTTTTGTGTGCGCCCATCGCTCGGCCGGGGGGCGCCTGTACCCCGTCGGGTTCCTTGCATTTCCGCCGCCCGCGCCTTCATTTAGAGTGCAACCCGGGGCGGGGCAGCCAGGAGGAGGGCAGTGGCCGAATTCGAACCGTGGACCAAGGAACGCGGGGCAGCCAGGAGCACGGACGGTGGCCGGATTCGAGCCGTGGACGAAGGAGCGCGGGGCGGCGATCATCGCGTCGGAGGCGACGCGTGAAGGCGCTACGCTGCCGATCCTGCACGCCCTGCAGGAGGTGTTCGGCTATATCCACGCCGAGGCCGTGCCGATGATCGCCGAGACGCTGAACCTCACGCGTGCCGAGGTGCACGGCGTGGTCAGTTTCTACCATGACTTCCGCCGCCACCCGCCGGGACGTCATGTGCTGCTGCTATGCCGCGCCGAGGCCTGCCAGTCGCTGGGCGCCGATGCGCTGGCCTCGCACGTGCGTGAGCGGCTTGGCGTGGACTGGCACGAGACGACCGGCGACGGCGCCGTGACCCTGCAGCCGGTGTTCTGCCTCGGCCTGTGCGCCGTCGGCCCTTCCGCGATGCTGGACGGCAACCCGCTGGGACGGCTCGACAGCACGCGCATCGACGCCGCACTGGATCGGGCACGATGAGCACGCGCGTCTACATCCCGCGCGACGCTGCTGCGTTGGCGCTGGGCGCCGACACGGTCGCCGCCTTCCTGCGCCAGGCGGCCGACGTGGAGATTGTGCGGACCGGTTCGCGGGGCCTGTTCTGGCTGGAGCCGATGGTCGAGGTGGCCACCGCCGATGGCCGCATCGCCTATGGTCCCGGTGAGCCTGGCCGACATCCCCGGGCTGATCGAGGCGGGCATGCTGGCGGGCGGGGCGCATCCGCTGCGGCTGGGCCGGCCGGAGGACATTCCCTGGCTCGCGCGCCAGACGCGCCTGACCTTCGCACGATGCGGCATCGTCGATCCGCTGTCGCTGGACGACTATCGCGCGCATGACGGCCTCAGGGGGCTCGCGCGCGCCATCGAGATCGGTCCGGCCGCGACGATCGAGATGGTGACGCAATCCGGACTGCGCGGCCGGGGCGGCGCGGGTTTTCCCACCGGCATCAAGTGGAAGACCGCGGCCGATGCGACGGGCGAACGCAAGTTCATCGTCTGCAATGCCGATGAGGGCGATTCCGGCACCTTCGCCGATCGGATGCTGATGGAAGGCGATCCGTTCGTGCTGATCGAGGGCATGGCGATCGCCGGCATTTCGGTCGGCGCGACCAAGGGCTATGTCTACACGCGCTCGGAATATCCGCACGCCATCGCCACCTTCAATGCGGCGCTCGACGTGGCGCGGCGCGAAGGCGTTCTTGGCGCGAACGTGCTGGGTTCATCGCACGCGTTCGACATCGAGCAGCGGGTCGGCGCCGGCGCGTATGTCTGCGGCGAGGAGACCTCGCTGCTCGACAGCCTGGAGGGCAAGCGCGGCCAGGTGCGCGCCAAGCCGCCGCTGCCGGCGCACAAGGGCCTGTTCGGCGCGCCGACCGTGATCAACAATGTCGTCTCGCTGGCGAGCGTGCCGATCATCCTGACCAAAGGCGCGGAGTATTACCGCGAGATCGGCATGGGCCGGTCGCGCGGCACGATGCCGATCCAGCTTGCCGGCAACATCAAATATGGCGGCCTGTTCGAAGCGGGCTTCGGCGTCACGCTCGGCGAGCTGGTGAACGACATCGGCGGCGGCACGCTGACCGGGCGGCCGGTGCGCGCGGTGCAGGTCGGCGGTCCGCTGGGTGCGTATTTCCCGCCGGCGCTGTTCGACACGCCGTTCGACTACGAGGCGTTCGCCGCGCGCGACGGGTTGATCGGCCATGGCGGCATCGTGGTGTTCGACGACACCGTGGACCTCGCGAAGCAGGCGCGCTTTGCCATGGAGTTCTGCGCGGCGGAATCGTGCGGCAAGTGCACGCCGTGCCGCATCGGATCGGTGCGCGGCATGGAGGTGATCGACCGCATCACAGCCGGCGAGCAGCCGGAGGCGAATCTCGAACTGCTGCGCGACCTCTGCCACACGATGAAGTTTGGTTCGCTGTGTGCGCTCGGCGGCTTCATCCCGTATCCGGTGATGAGCGCGCTCGAGCATTTCCCCGAAGATTTCCGCGCGGTCCATCGCGCGGCTGCCGAATGAGCGTTACCTTCCCCGCGTCATCTCGCCCCGCGTCATCCCCGCGCAAGCGGGGACCCAGGGCCGCGACACCGGTTGAACGTGCCTGGGTCCCCGCTTTCGCGGGGATGACAGGAATTGCGGGGATGACAGGATTTGGAGAACACATATGCCGCTGATCCAGGAAATCGACTACGGCACGCCGGCCAGCGCCGCCACCGAGCAGGTCACGCTGACGATCGACGGCCAGGAGGTCACGGTTCCCGCCGGCACGTCGGTCATGCGTGCGGCGATGGACGCCGGGATCAGAATCCCGAAACTCTGCGCCACCGACACGCTGGATGCATTCGGCTCGTGTCGCGTGTGCCTGGTCGAGATCGAGGGCCGCGCCGGTACGCCGGCGTCCTGCACCACGCCGGTCGCCCCCGGCATGAAGGTCTCCACCACGGCGGATCGCGTGCGCCGCGTGCGCCGCGGCGTGATGGAGCTGTATCTGACCGATCATCCGCTGGATGGCATGACCTCGCCGACCGCGGGCAATTCCGAATTCCAGGAGATGGCGGGGCTGATCGGCGTGCGCCAGGTGCGCTACGGCCAGAACGGCGTGAACCATCTGCATTCCGAGATCGACGCATCCAATCCGTATTTCCAGTTCGATCCCGCGCGCTGCATCGTCTGCTCGCGCTGCGTGCGCGCCTGCGAGGAGGTGCAGAACACCTTCGCCCTGACCATCGAGGGGCGCGGCTTTGAGTCGAAGGTCGCGGCCGGGCGCGGGCGAGAATTTCCTGTCCTCGGAATGCGTCTCCTGCGGCGCCTGCGTGCAGGCCTGCCCGACCGGATCGCTGATCGAGAAGTCGGTGATCGAATTGGGCCAGCCGGAGCATTCCGTCATCACCACCTGCGCCTATTGCGGCGTCGGCTGCAACTTCAAGGCGGAGATGCAGGGCGACACCGTGGTGCGCATGGTGCCATGGAAGGACGGTAAGGCGAACCACGGGCATTCCTGCGTGAAGGGCCGCTTCGCCTGGGGCTACGCGAGCCATCCCGACCGCATCCTGAAGCCGATGATGCGCGAGAAGATCACCGATCCCTGGCGCGAGGTGAGCTGGGACGAAGCGATCGGCCGCGTCGCATCGGAGTTCAAGCGCATCCAGGCGGAGGCCGGCAAGGATTCCATCGGCGTCATCACGTCGTCGCGCTGCACCGACGAAGAGACGTATCTGGTCCAGAAGCTGGCGCGGCAGGTGTTCCGCAACAACAACACCGATACCTGCGCCCGCGTCTGCCACTCGCCGACCGGCTACGGGCTCAGCACCACCTTCGGCACCTCGGCCGGGACGCAGAATTTCGACTTCGTCGAGCAGGCCGACGTGATGCTGCTGGTCGGCGCCAATCCGACCGACGGGCATCCGGTGTTCGCCTCGCGCATGAAGAAGCGGCTGCGCCAGGGCGCGAAGCTGATCGTGGTCGATCCGCGGCGCATCGACATGGTGCGCATGCCGCATGTCGAGGCGCAGCCATCATCTGGCGCTGCAGCCCGGCACCAACGTCGCGGTGCTGACCGCGCTGGCGCATGTGATCGTCACCGAGGGCCTGGTGGACGAGGATTTCGTGCGCGAGCGCTGCGACTGGGACGCGTTCCAGGACTGGGCGCACTTTGTCGCCGAGGAGCGCAACAGCCCCGAGGCGGTCGCGAAGGTCAGCGGCGTGCCGGCCGAGACGATCCGCGCGGCGGCGCGGCTGTTCGCGACCGCGCGCAACGGCGCGATCTATTACGGGCTGGGCGTGACCGAGCACAGCCAGGGCACCACCGCGGTGATGGCGCTCGCCAATCTGGCGATGGCGACCGGCAATATCGGCCGGCTCGGTGTCGGGGTGAACCCGCTGCGCGGCCAGAACAACGTGCAGGGGAGCTGCGACATGGGCTCCTTCCCGCACGAGCTGCCCGGCTACCGGCACATCTCGAACCCAGCCGTGCGCGCGATCTACGAGCGCGAATGGGGCGTGACGCTTGGAGGCCGGAGCCGGGGCTGCGCATTCCCAACATGATCGACGCCGCGGTCGACGGCTCGTTCCGCGGCATCTACATCCAGGGCGAGGACATCGCGCAGTCCGACCCCGACACGCAGCACATCACCGAGGGTCTCGCGGCGATGCAATGCGTCGTGGTGCACGACCTGTTCCTGAACGAGACGGCGAACTACGCGCACGTGTTCCTGCCGGGCTCCACGTTCCTGGAGAAGGACGGCACGTTCATCAACGCCGAACGGCGCATCAACCTGGTGCGCAAGGTGATGGCGCCGCGCGCCGGCCTCGCCGACTGGGAGGCGACGCAGGCGATCGCCAGCGCGATGGGGGCGGACTGGAGCTACACGCATCCGTCGCAGATCATGGACGAGATCGCCCGCACCACGCCGACCTTCGCCGGCGTCTCGTTCGAGAAGCTGGCGCAGGGCTCGGTCCAGTGGCCATGCAACGAGGACAGCGCCGGACGGCACGCCGACGATGCATATCGGCGGCTTCGTGCGCGGCATGGGCAATTTCGTCGTCACCGAATATGTGCCGACCGACGAGAAGACCGGGCCGCGCTTCCCGCTGCTGCTGACGACGGGGCGCATCCTCAGCCAGTACAATGTCGGCGCGCAGACCCGGCGCACCGCCAACGTGGCGTGGCATCACGGAGGACGTGCTGGAGATCCACCCGCACGATGCGGAGCAGCGTGGCATCCGCGATGGCGATCTGGCGCGGTTGGCGTCGCGCTCGGGCGAGACGACATTGCGCGCGAAGATCACCGACCGTGTCGCGCCGGGCGTGGTCTACACGACGTTCCATCATCCGGCGACGCAGGCGAATGTCGTCACCAGCGACTATTCGGACTGGGCGACGAACTGCCCCGAGTACAAGGTGACCGCGGTTCAGGTGACGCCGTCGAATGGTCCGAGCGAATGGCAGGAGGAGTATCGCGAGCTGACGCAGAAGAGCCGCCGCGTCGAGGTCGCGCCGGCAAAGTGATGCGGCGTCGATACAGCGAGCGGCCATGACCCTCCCGCCGCCGGTCCGCAGCGTTGCGCGCACCGCGTTCCATGGCGATGCGGTGACGCGGGGTGCGCGTGCGATCCCTGAGGAGACCCCGGTCGCATTCAGCTACAACCGGACGGCCTACGCCGTGATGCTCGCGACACCGGCCGACCTGGAAGACTTCGCCGTCGGGTTCAGCCTGACCGAAGGCATCGTGCGGACGGCCGATGAGATCGAGGAACTCGACGTCGTCGCGGCCGAGCAGGGCATCGAACTGCGCATGTGGCTGGCGCCGCAGCGCGCGGACCGGATCGCGGCTCCGCCAACGCCGCCTCGCCGGACCCAGCGGCTGCGGCCTGTGCGGGCTGGAGAGCCTCGCCGATGCGGTGCGCACGCCGCCGCGCATCGCGTCGGCGGTGGGCTTCGACGCAGCTTCGATCCACACCGCGATGGCGGCGCTGCCCGCCGGACAAAAATTCAACCAGCAGACGCGCGCCGTCCACGCCGCGGCGTTCTGGCATCCGGCGCGCGGCCTCGTCGCCGTGCGCGAGGATGTCGGGCGGCACAACGCCCTCGACAAACTCACCGGCGCGCTGGCGCGGGATGGTGCCGCCGTGGCCGAAGGACTGCTGCTGCTGTCGAGCCGCATCTCGGTGGAGATGGTGCAGAAGGCGGCGATGCTCGGCGCGCCGGTGGTGGTCGCGGTGTCGGCGCCGACGGCGCTGGCGGTTCGCATCGCGGAGGCGGCCGGCATCACGCTGGTCGGCATCGCGCGCGCCGACGGCTTCGAGGTCTTCACCCATCCCGAGCGCATCGCCGAACACGCACCCGGAACAGGTGCAACATGTCGCCTGACAAGCTGGCCTACATGGCCAACCAGATCGGCAGGTTCTTCGCGCACCAGCCGCACGACAAGGCGGTTGCATGCCATCGCCGACCACATACGGAAGTTCTGGGACCCGAGGATGCGCAGCGAGATAGTCGCGCATCTGCAGGTTGTGCAAGCTTGATCCTGCTGCTCGCGAAGCAGTCGAGCAGTTAGGCGAATCAAACCGGGGCTGAATCTACCTAGGCAAAGTCCTGGGAATTTGCTAAAATAAGATCAATAATCATTCTGGGAGAGACCAATGGGCACAACTGCCTTTCCGGGGCGCGGCAACGCCGAGCCTGTCCGGCCTGCTTCACCGCGACCGCTCGGTCGCCGATGTCGGCTTCAGCCGCTGGATGGTGCCGCCGGCGGCACTCTGCGTGCATCTGTGCATCGGGCAGGCCTACGCGTTCAGCGTGTTCAACCTGCCGATGACCAAGCTGATCGGCATTACGCAATCCGCGCCGGACGACTGGAAGCTGACCGATCTCGGCTGGATCTTCAGCATCGCGATCTTCTTCCTCGGGCTGTCCGCGGCGCTGCTCGGGCGGTGGGTCGAGGAAGGTGGACCGCGCCGCGCGATGTTCACCGCCGCGCTGTGCTGGTCCGGCGGCTTCATGGTCTCCGCGTTCGGGGTCTATGTCCACAACATCTGGGTGGTCTATCTCGGCTACGGCGTGCTGGGCGGCTTCGGGCTGGGCATCGGCTATATCTCGCCGGTCTCGACCTTGATCCGATGGTTTCCCGACCGTCCAGGCATGGCGACCGGGATGGCGATCATGGGGTTCGGCGGCGCCGCCTTCATCGCCTCGCCGCTGTCGGTCTGGCTGATGCAGCAATTCTCCACGCCCACCCATGTCGGCGTCGCCGAGACCTTCGTCGTGCTGGGCGCGATCTATTTCTGCTTCATGATGGTGGGCGCGGGGCTGGTGCGCCTGCCGCCGCCGGGCTGGGCGCCCGCGGGCTACGTCGCGCCCGAGCAGTCGACGAAGCTGATCACCACGCGCAACGTGTTCGTCTACCAGGCGCTGCGGACGCCGCAGTTCTGGCTGATCTGGTGGATCCTGTGCCTCAATGTCACCGCCGGCATCGGCGTGCTCGGCCAGGCCTCTGCGATGGCCCAGGAGATGTTCCCGGGCCGCGTCACCGTCACCGCCGCCGCAGGCTTTGTCGGGCTGATGAGCCTGTTCAATATGGGCGGCCGCTTCTTCTGGGCCTCGGTGTCGGACTATATCGGCCGCAAGAACACCTATTTCGTGTTCTTCGCGCTCGGCACCATGCTGTACGCGCTGGTGCCGTACACCGGCGGCACCGGCAGCATCGCGCTGTTCGTGCTGTGCTTCTGCCTGATCTTCAGCATGTATGGCGGCGGCTTCGCCACCGTGCCGGCCTATCTGCGCGACATGTTCGGCACACGCTATGTCGGCGCCATCCATGGACTGCTGCTTACAGCGTGGTCTATGGCCGGCATCTTCGGACCGGTGCTGGTCAACTACATCCGCCAGTACAACGTCGAGCACGGCGTGGCGAAGGCCGCCGCCTACAACGTCACGATGTACGTGATGGCGGCGCTGCTGGTGGTCGGCTTCTTCTGCAACCTGTTCGTCCAGGCGGTCGATGAGCGGCACCACATGAAGCACGAGGACGCCGACGCCATGGGCGTGGCCGACTGAGAGGGAGACGGACCATGTCCAGGAACACCACGAAGCTGCAGCTGATCCTCGCCTGGGGCTTTGTCGGCCTCCCGCTTGCGTGGGGGGTGATACAGACGCTGATCAACGCGCTGAAGCTGCTGCAGTAGCGACGATGGCGGCGCAGAGGGATTGCAGTTAGGAGCCCTTTTGACCCACTCTGGCTTCGTCCTGCAACCATATCTCTATCGGTGTGTCAGCGGTGGTGTTGAGAAGGGTATTCTTCATCAAGCTGGTGAAGTTTTTTTTAATAGTCTTCTTGGTTACTTGATCTGTTTTTGGGTGGTATGGTGTGGCTGCAACTGGGTCAGATTAAATTGGCGCATCTATTTTCTTACTGTGCTTTTATGCACCGCACAGAGAACTGACGGGTGATTTCTATCTGTATATTTAGGCAGCGTCAGTGAATGACTTTGTTTTTCTCTGGATTTGGGTCTTTCACGACTAACGTTTTTAACTCGTTTTTTCTGTCTCGGTGAGTAGCGGGGTGGCGCTCTGGCTGTGATACGACGTCAGGTTATCGATCTTATTCGCATTGTAGCGATGCACTCAGTCACTCAGTGTCTGTCGGTTTATGTCATTCTGCTCCGCCGCTTCGGCACGTGAATGGCTGTCCAGCACCAACGCGATTGCCAGAAGGCGACGCACCTGCGCGCCATCGCCGCACTTGCTGACGAAACTCCGAAGTTCCGACGCTGTCCGGTCCAAGCGAGTGATTGCGATCGCCGCGCTCATCCGATACCTCCTGGGGCGAAAATCGCCACCAGGACAGCAAGTTGAAAGATTGAGGGATTAAGAACAAAGGAAATGAACGTAACGCGGATTGGTATAACCCAACTGCGTCGCGTTCAATCGTCATCCCCGCGCAATCGTCATCGCCGCGAAAGCGGGGACCCAGTTGCCGCCTGGGTTCCCGCTTTCGCGAGGATGACGCACGTGCTTTCGCCCAGATGACAACAGCGCTTTCGCGAAGATGACGGCAGGCGACACCGTATCGCGCCGCCGCTACGCCGCGGTCAGTTCCTGGTGCACGATGCCGAGCAGGCGCGACTGCAATGCTGCATCGGCTTCCAGTGCCCTGGCGCTGCCCTCATAGGCGACCTGGCCGTTGACCAGAACGTAGGCGCGATCGGCGATAGGCAGCACCGTCTCCGCGTGATGCTCCACGATGATCATGGCGGCGCGTCCGCGCAGCCGCACCAACGCGTCCATCACCTCCTGCACGATCGCCGGCGCGAGTCCCTCGAACGGCTCGTCCAGCAGAATGAGCCGGCTCGGCACCGTCAGCGCCCTTGCGATGGCGAGCATCTGGCGCTCGCCGCCCGACAGGCTTTCCGCCCGCGCACGCTGCAGGATCCTGAGCTTGGGGAACAGCTCGAAGATCTCCTCGAACGAGGCGCCACCCGGACGCGCGGCGATCTGCAGGTTCTCCATTACATTCAAATTTGGGAACAGCCGCCGCCCTTCCGGCACGATGGAAATGCCAAGCCGGTTGATCTCATGCGGCCGCGCGTGGGTGATGTCCTTGCTGTCCATGATGATGCGCCCGGCGCTCTTGTGCACCGTGCCGGTGATCGCGCGCAGCATGGTCGTCTTGCCGACGCCATTGCGGCCGAGCAGCGCCACCGCTTCGCCTTCGTGCACCACGAGATCGAGATCGGTCAGCACCAGGCTGCCGGAGTAGCCGGCACGCACCTGCTCAAGCTGGAGGATCGGCTTCGTCGCTGCCGGCCGCGGCGCCGCGGCGCGCACGGTCGGCTGCGGGCCGCCGGCACGTGCCGTGCCCATATACGCCGTCACCACATCCTGGTTGTTCGCAACCTCGGCAGGCTTGCCATCGGCAATCACGCGCCCTTGGTGCAGTACGGTGATGCGGTCCGACAGCGCCATCACGCGATCGATGTCGTGCTCGATGAGCAGGACCGCGTGCGTGGCGGCGAGCTCGCGGAGCAGCGCTCCGACAACCTCGCGATCCGCCTCGGCGAGCCCGGCCAGAGGCTCATCCAGCAGCAGCAGCTTGGCGTCCGTGGCAAGCGCGATGGCAATCTCCAACAGGCGCTGTTCGCCATGCGAGAGATTGGCGCAGGGTTCGGCGGCGCGTTCGTCCAGCCCCACGGCGGCAAGCAGCGACCAGGTTCGCGCGTTTATGTCGGCAAGCTGGTAGGCGTCGCGCCACAGCGAATTCTGCAGCCGGCTCTGTGCCTGCACCGCGACCCGCACGTTCTCGAATGTCGTCAGGTTGCGGAACACGCTGAGGATCTGGAACGAGCGGCTCAAGCCGAGGCGGATGCGTCGATGCACCGGCAAATGCGTGATGACGTGGCCGTCGAAGCGGATCTCGCCGGCGTCGGCGCGCAGCAGACCGGTCAGCATGTTGAAGAACGTCGTCTTGCCGGCGCCGTTTGGTCCGATCAGGCTGTGCAGGCGGAACGGCTGCACGTCGAGATGCACATCCGCCGCCACCACGAGCGAGCCAAACCTCTTGTGCAGCCCTCGCACTTCCAGCACCGGCCTGTCCGCATCCAGATGCGCCTGCCGGCCGCCGCGATACGGTCCGATGCGCGTCGGCCGTGGTGGCACGCCTCTCCGCGTGAGGGTCCAATCGTCGCGTCCGATCAGCCGGAACACGAGGCCCTGCATCCCTTCCGGCGACGCGAGCGCGAACACCATGACGATCGGTGCGAAGACCAGCCACCAGCTTTCGGTGATGGCCGACAGCCGGTCCTCCAGCAGAATGAATGCGATCGCGCCCCATAGCGGGCCGAGGAAGTGGTGCACGCCGCCCATCACGGTCATCAGCAGCGAATCGCCGGCGTGCTGCCAGCTCAGGTTATCGGCGTAGGCGCCGTGCAGCATGAGGGCGAGCAGCCCGCCGGCGTAGCCGACCACCCCACCCATGATGACGAAGGCTTCAAATTTGATGCGGAAGGTGTTGTAGCCGAGGCTGCGGACGCGCTGTTCGTTGTCGCGCAGCGCCTGGAGCAGCCGGCCGAACGGGGCGTGGGCGATGCGCCAAAGCAGTCCCATACCCAGTGCGACCGTGGCGATGGTGAAGGCGTGGAACGTCCAGTCGTTGGCAAGTAACGGTCGCGGCACGCCTTGCAGGCCATTCTCGCCGCCGGTCATATCGGTCCATTTGAACGCGACCTCGAACGCGATCTGCGAAAAGGCGAGTGTCAGCAAGGAGAAATACAGACCGCGCCGGCGCAGAATGATCAGCGCGATCACCGAGGCGAGGACCAGCGAGAAGATCACGCCGAAGACCAGTGCCTCGATCTCGTTGCCGATGAAGCGCTGCATGGAGATCGCCACCGCGTAGGTCGCGCAGCCGAAGAACACCGAGGCGCCGAACGGCACCAGGCCCGTGTAGCCGACCAGCAGGTTCACGCCGGCGCCATACAGCATGTAGATGGCGATCTGGGTGATCAGGCTGATCGGTGCGCCGATTGCCTGCCAGAGCGCGGTCAGCGCGACCAGCACGAGGACGATCCACAGCACGGGATGAGGCAGCAGGGCGTTCACTCAAATCGCTCCCAGCGCTCGCCGAGCAGACCGCGCGGCCGAAGCAGCAGCATCAGCGCCATGAACAGATACATCACCGCACCCGAGGCTTCGGGTTTGATCTGGATCGTCAGCGCGATGACCACGCCGACCAGCAGCCCCGCGATCACCGCGCCGGCGAACGAGCCGAGGCCGCCGATTGCGACGACCACGAAGGCCGGCATGATCGCGTTGGTGGCCATCGAGGGCGTCACTGTCCAAAGCGGTGCGGCGAGCACACCCGCGATGCCGGAGATGCCGCAGCCGAGGCCGAACACCCACATGAGCACGCGCGGCAGGTTGATGCCGAGCAGCCCGACCATCTCGGGATCGCGTGAGCCGGCACGCAGGATGCGGCCGAACTTGGTGTAGGTGAGGAACGCCCACAGGCCGATCAGTACCGCCGCCGTCGTGAGCAGCACGGCGAGCCGGTATCGGGTGATCAGGATGGGTCCCCAAATCATGAAGCCGGACAGGAATGGCGGTGGGCTGAACGGCTGGCCGATGCCGCCCCAGATCAGCCGAACCGATGCCTCGATCATCAACGCGAGCGCGAAGGTGACGATCAGGCTGAGCAGCGGCTCCTTGTCGTAGAGGCGGCGGATCAGCACCCGTTCCGCGACCACGCCGATCCCGCCGACGATGACCGGCGCCAGGATCACGGCGGGCCAACCGAACGTTTGGTACAGGGTCAGTGCGAAGTAGGCGCCAAGCGTAAAGAACACGCCGTGCGCGAAGTTCACGATGCCAAGGAGGCCGAAAATGATGGAGAGGCCGATGGCGATCAGGACGTAGAGGCCACCAAGCACGAGGCCGCTCGCCACCTGGGAAAGTATGATGTCGAGCAATCGGGTCTCCCAAGAAGACGTGGATGGCCGGCCTTCGCCGGCCATGACGTGAGGGGTCTGCGTCCCCTCACGTCATCTTGCAGCCGATCTCCTCCGGCGTGCCGAACACCTTCTCCAATTCGGCCGGGTTTTCGGGCAGCGCGGCCTTCACATCGAAATAGTCCCACTTGTCGGTGATCTTCGGATTCACCGACACAACCAGATTACGCAGCAGCATCTGGTGGTCCCATTTGCGATAGCTGTATGACGTGCTGCCCGCGCTGAATTTCCAGTTTTCAAGACCCTCGATGATCGCCATTGGCTCGGTGGACTTCGCCAGCTCGATCAATTCAAACAGCGACTTCGCGGTGATCCAGCCCATCCACGCCTTGTCCGCGGCCGGCCGGTTGTGCTTCTTCAGGTAGGCCTCGGCGAACGCCTTTTCCTCCGGCGGGTTGTTTGGGTTGTTGTACCACCAGAGCTTGGTGAAGATTCCGTTCGCGGCGTCGGGTCCGACAGCCCAGATATCGGTATCGCCGATAGCAATCTCGCAGAAGGGAATCTTCCCCTTCATGCCAAGTTCGTTCCACTGCTTGAGGAACGTCGACAGATCACCCGCGGACAATCCGCCCAGCACGACGTCCGGTTGTGCCTGGCGGATCTTCAGAATGAAAGAACTGAAGTCGGGGGTATTCAGCGGCACTTCGTCGATGCCTGCCTCAGTGCCGCCGGCCTGTTTCAGCAGTTCGCGCGATGAACGGAGAATATCCTGGCCGAATGCGAAGGAGGCAGTGATGAAATACCACTTCTTGCCGTAGGTCAGCGCGAAGGGCGCCAGCATGCGCGACTGCACCAGGACCGGCGTGTTCAGCCGGAACGTGTAGCGGTTGCAGTTCTTCCCGGTGATCTCGGTCGCTGCGGCATTGTCGCAGACAAAGGGAATCTTCAGTTGCGCGGCGGTCGCCTCCTCGGCCAGCGCATTTGACGACAGCGAGCCGCCGAGAATGGCGCAGACCTTGTTCTCCTGCACCAGCTTCTGCATGTTCTGCGTGGCGCCCTGCGGGGACGGCTCATCGAGCCAGACCAGCTCCGCCGGCTGGCCCATGATCTTATTGCCGCGCTCCTCCAGCGCGAGATAGGTCCCCTGCGCCAGATATTCGGTCTGCGGCGCGATCTGCCCGGTCTTGGCGAGCAGCAGGCCGATGCGTATCGGTTCGGCCGCCCTGGCGATATACGGAGCGGCAAGCGCGCCCGCCCCCAGCAACGCCCGGCGGCGCGTCACGACAAGGCCCGGCTTCCTGACGGTCATGCTTCTCTCCCATGGCACGCCAAGCGGTCGCGCCGGTCCAAATTTGGTTGGGTTAGACACTATCTCCAGCGGAATTCCAAGACGCCAATTATTCCGCCGCCGCCCTTTGGCCGCGCGCATAGCGCAGCAGCGCATCATCCGCAACCGGTTCGATCGGCCGGAAATCGCGATGCGCGATCCAGTCGGGGCGGGTGGGTGTGCGGATGTAATTCGATACGGCGTTCAACGTCAGGTAGACGATCTTGCGCGGATAGGGCGTGATGTTGCCGGCCGAGCCATGCACGAGATTGCCGTGGAACATCAGCAGCGCGCCCGGCGCGCCGGTCGGCGTGACGATGCCGCCCTGCCTGACCAGCCGCTCCACGGTCGCATTGTCCAGCGTCCATAGCGGATACGATGTGGTGGACGTGTCATGCCCGGCCTTCAGCACGCCCTCCTTGTGGCTCCGCGGCACCAGCATCAGCGGGCCGTTGATCGGCAACACCTCGTCGACAAAAACGGCAATATTCATCGCGCGCGGTTCCGGCATGCCGTCGTCGCGCGCCCAGGTGCCGTAATCCTGGTGCCACTGCCACACTTCGCCATCGAATGCGGATTTCGCGTTGATCTTGAACTGATGCATGTAAAGCTGCTCGCCGAATACCTGCTCGACGGGACGGATCATGCGCGGGTGCGCCCCCAGCAGCCGGAACGCCTCGTTGTAGGTGTGCGCCGCAAAGGCGGTTCGCGGCGAGCCCGACTTCTCGCGCCAGATCTCCTTGCGATCGGTGCGGAAGATCGCTTCCGCCTCGCCGCGCAGAACCGCAATCTCCTCGGCCGAGAAAAGCTTCGGCAGGAACAGGAACCCTTCGTTGTCGAACTGCTGAATCTGCTGCTTGCTCAGTGACATTGCATGGTCCTCCCACGCTCACGTGGCGAGGTAGCCGCCATCGACATAAAGTTCGGCGCCCGTGATATACGACGCTTCGTCCGAGGCAAGAAACAGGATGGCATTCGCCACCTCGTCGACCTCGCCCGCGCGGCGCAACGGCACACCCTGCAGCATCTTCGCCCGTACCGCCGGATCGGCAGTCGCGCCGGACGTGCGCATCGGCGGCATCAGCCCGGGATGCACCGAATTGGCGCGGATGCCGTCGCGGCCGAACTGCACCGCGGTGGACTTCGTCAGCGTGCGCACCGCGCCCTTCGACGCGTTATAGCCCATATGCGTCATCGTCTGCCCGGTGTTGCCGGAGATCGACGAGAGATTGACGATCGAACCGCCCCCGGCCTTTTGCATGGCCTGCACAGCATGTTTGGTGCCCAGGAAAACGCCGCGCGCATTCACCGCCATCAGCTTGTCCCACGCGTCGGTGTCCAGCATGTCGGATACCGCGCTGCCGCTGATGCCGGCATTGTTCACCAGGATATCGAGCTTGCCGTATTTCTGCACGGTCGCGTCGACCACGGTCGTCCAGTCGGCCTCACTGGTCACATCCAGGCGCATGAATTCGGCCGTGCCGTTGGCGCGCGTGATGTCGGCGGCAACGTTGGCGCCGTCCTCCTCCAGCATGTCGGCGATCACGACCTTGGCGCCTTCCTTGGCGAATCGTCGCGCTGTCGCCGCGCCCATGCCAGAGGCCGCGCCACTCACGATCGCCACTTTACCTTCCAGGCGCATGTTCCGTTCCTCCCGAGAACCGGCTCGTGCTTCAGGCTGCCACGAGGAGCGCCGCTTGGCTACCGGCGACGTACGTTGCACGATGGACCCCGACGAGAGACGTGGAGAACAGGCACATGGCCCATCGCGGCATGAAGTTCGGCATATTCCTGGCACCGTTCCATCGTGTCGGGGAAAACCCGACGCTGGCGATCAACCGCGATGTCGAGTTGCTCGAGTGGCTCGACTGGCTCGGCTACGACGAAGCCTGGATCGGCGAGCATCATTCCGCCGGCTGGGAGCTGATCGCCCTGCCCGAGCTGATCATCGCCGCCGCCGCCGAACGCACCAAGCACATCCGGCTTGGCACCGGGGTGACCAGCCTGCCGTATCATCATCCCTTCATGGTGGCGCAGCGCTTCGTCCAGCTCGACCACATGACGCGCGGCCGCGCGATGATGGGCTGCGGTCCGGGGGCGCTCACCTCGGATGCCTACATGCTCGGCATCGAGCCCAGCACGCAGCGCCCGCGCATGCTGGAGGCGATGGACGCCATCATGCGTCTGCTGAAATGCGAAGAGCCGGTCACCATGAAGACCGACTGGTTCGAGATGCGCGACGCGCGGCTGCATCTTGCGCCGTACACCGATCCGCATTTCGAGATCGCCGTCGCCAGCACGATCACGCCGTTCGGCATGATCGCCGCGGGGACGCACGGCGTGGGCGTGCTGTCGATCGGTGCCGGCCTGCCTGGCGGTCCCGAAGCGCTGGCCAGCCAGTGGAAGATCGCCGAAGAGGCCGCGGCGAAGAACGGCAAGACGATGGACCGCAAGAACTGGCGCGTCGTGGTCAATGCGCATGTCGCTGAGGACGACGAACAGGCGCTGTTGGAGGTGAAGAAGGGCGAGCGGGTCGAGACGCAGACCTATTTCGAGGACACGCTCGGCCGTCCGCCGGGCCGCGCCGATGATCCGCTGCGCGATGGCGTGAAGATGGGCACCACGCTGGTCGGCTCGCCGGAGACCGTGGTCAAGGGCATCAAGCGGCTGCTCGAATACAGCCAGGGCGGCTTCGGCGGCATTTTGTTCCGTGCGCATGAATGGGCCAATCGCGAGCAGACGCTGCGCAGCTTCGAGCTTTTCGCGCGTTACGTGATGCCGCACTTCCAGGGCTCGCTGACCCAGATCGTCGGCTCAAGTACCTGGGCGCGGGAGAACCGCAAGCAGGTGTTCGGCTCCACGGTCGAATCGGTGCGGCGCGCGTTCACCGATTTCGGTCGCGAGGCGCCGGAAGGAGGAGATCCGCGCGCGCACACTCGGCGCGCGCGACATCGATCCGCCGCGGTAGGCGGTGCAGCTTGCGTCGCTGTCGTGAAGTTTGGATGCAGCTCTGCGTAAATCCAGTCCCGCGTATGGCCTGCGCGACGTCCCATGAGCGGGCTGCACTTCCGCGCCCTCGGAGGCATTATTCTAGATAGTCCGTCTTGGCGAGGGTATCTTCGCCGGGAAGAAAGCTCTTTGGCCGGTCGTCAGCCACCCGCAGTCAAGTCGGCAGTTCGACGCCCCACCCGCAGTAGCAACGAAGTTCATATATCTCCACCGGTGTCTCCTCCAGGCCGAATTTTGTTTGGTACGAGCCAATCACTGTCAGGGCGGCAAACAGTTCTAGCATTCTGGTATGCCCAGTGAAGCGGCAGGATCGTCCGGCCTTGATACGACCCAGATGGGTTCTTAGTTACTACCAAGGCTATATCCACGTGCTCGTCATCCACGAGCGCCAATGGCAGCAATAGGCTCATCATGTTCAGCCTAGGATGATATTGCGGGATTGCCGTTTTAAAGTTCCACCGGGTTCTCTTTTCAGCCAACTCCTTGGCGTCTTCTAACCGATTTTTAATTGCCCGGGTACATCTTAAATCCGCTTCGATCGATGCACTCAAACGCCTTAGAAAGTCGTTCCGCTCCGGTGGGAGCTTCTGCGTATAGTCCTCCCACACAAAATTACGTGGTTGATTTCGCAATGAGGAACTCCGCTGGGAACCGGTCGCCAGCGACCCCATCGAATATAACATGCTCATAGTCGACATGTATATCGCGATCAGTGTCCAATATCATATCAAAGTTATTATCGAAATAACGCGCCGCATCAGGCAGTGGGTCAAAAACTGATGTTAAACTCTTGCCTGATGCTCCCTTCCCGGGAATGCAAAAGTCATAGAAGCGCCACGGGGGCTGTTCCAAATAAAATATTTCTCCTGAACAATGCAAAAATAGGGTCGTACAGCGCGTCAACCAACCCTGTGTTAAAGGCTGCCCAAGCCTCGTCGTCCCGTGACGACACAGATATTCTGTTAGTTGACTGAAGCCTGTAGAAAGTGTATACGATATAGTTTCTTAAGATAGGGTATTCGAACGCGCCAACACCGCTATCATCTCCGAAGTGCCAGCGTTCATCAAGGGCGGTATGCGCCAGCAACTGGTACACAGATGTGTATCGCCGCCCATCACGATGCACGAAGGGTGTTTGAGGAACACTTGCCCAATTCGGGAATGCCCTACCCGGATTGCCTGGTAGCCGGAAGGGCTGCATAGGACCAGGACTGAGGGTAGGGATGATTTGGACTGCCCGTTGCCGTTCCTGCCCTTCAATTTCGAACGCCACCTCCGCGCCCTTATCGTCGATCCAGGGAGGATCGGCCAAGAAGTCCCCAACGCTGAAGTGCACATCGGGTCCGCCGTCTTGACGAACAATGAAGCCCCACTGGCCCGTTTTTGCATCGACGAACTTGATATTCCCGTGCATAAGTGCGATCCTCGCAGTGACACTGCCGCGCCCAGCCGCGCCCTAAAAAGGGCGGTCTGGTGCCTTCGTCCGATCAAAGGCAAACCGCAAAAGTAGAGCACGACACTTCTCATGGGTAATACAGGGCGATATCAGTCTTGGAGGTCCGCCTGATCTGCTGGACTTCTCGGCCGTTTCGCCCAGTTTCGCCCCTCAGCCTCGACCCACTTCGCTACTATATGTGTCATGCTATACAACTATCTGTAGTACCCTAGGCGCTGCAGCACCGCGAAGCAAGGGGAATTTGTAATCGCCCGTTACTCGTGCGTTATGGCTCGTTGGGCCCCGCTGCGCCTCCTAGGGGGTGCTACGCCGCCTTCGCCGCCGACAGTGCCTGCCACACGGTCTCCGACGTGGCGGGCATGTCGATGTGCGTCACGCCATCGACCGACAGCGCGTCGATGATCGCGTTGATCACGCGCGGGTGGGCTGCCGACCGAGCCAGCCTCGCCGGCGCCCTTCACGCCGAGCGGATTGGCAGCGCTTGGCACTTCCAGCAGATCGACCTCGATGTCCGGCAGATCGGTCGGCGCGCGGCAGCGCGTAGTCCATGAAGCTGCCGGACAGAAGCTGGCCCGAGGCGTCGTAGCTCGTGCGCTCCAGCAGCGCTTGGCCGAGGCCCTGTGCGACACCGCCATGCACCTGGCCGCGCACGATCATCGGGTTCACGGTCTTGCCGAAGTCGTCGCACACGCGGTAGCGGATGATCTCCACCACGCCGGTCTCGGGATCCACTTCCACTTCGGCCATATGGCAGCCGTTCGGGAAGGTGTGCTCGGCGACATTGACAATCTCGGCGGCATCGAGCGTGGTCGCAGGCTCGCCGGCCGCCGCCTTCTGCCGTTGCGTCGCGGCAAGCGTGAAGATGTCGATGCCGCGGTCGGTGCCGACGATCGAAAACCGTGCCGTCGGCGTAAGCGATGTCGGCAGGTGCGGCCTCCAGCACTTCGGCCGCCGCCTGCGTGCCCTTGCTGATCACCGTGTCGGCGGTCACCAGGATCGCCTGGCCTTCGGAATACAGGCTGCGCGAGCCGCCGGTGCCGCCGCCGATCGGGATGGTGTCGGTGTCGCCCTGGCGGACGCGGATCTTCTCCCCGTCGATGCCGAGGCGCTGCGACGTGAGCTGGATATAGGCGGTCTCGTGACCCTGGCCGGTCGACTGCGTCCCCACGTGGACATCGACGAAGCCATCCTCGGCGAAGCGGATTTCCGCCCGCTCGGTCGGATCGCCCATCGTGACCTCGAGATAGTACGAGAAGCCGATGCCGCGAAGCTTGCCCTGCCGTGCGGCGTCCGCGCGCCGTGCCGCGAAGCCGGCGTAGTCCATCCGCTCGAGTGCGGCATCCAGCACCATCGCGAAGTCGCCGCTGTCGTAGGTCTTGCCGACGGGCGTGGCATGCGGCATCGCCGATGACGGCACCATATTGCGCCGGCGCAGTTCCGCACGGTCGATGTTCAGTTCGCGCGCGGCCGCGTCGACCAGGCGCTCCAGCAGATAGTTGCTCTCGGGACGCCCTGCGCCGCGGTAGGCGTCCACCGGCACCGTGTGGGTGAACACGCCGAGCACGTTGGCGTAGATCTGCTGGAAGCCGTAGACGCCGGACAGCACGGCGCCGCCGGCAAGCGTCGGGATGTAAGGCGCGAACGTGGAAAGATAGGCGCCCATGTTGGCAAGATTGCGCGTGCGCAGCGCGAGGAATTTTCCCCCTGCGTCGATCGCAAGCTCGCCCAGCGTGACGTTGTCGCGGCCATGCGTGTCGGACACGAATGCTTCGCCGCGCTCCGATGCCCACTTCACGGGCCGCCCCAGCTTGTGCGCCGCATAGCAGGTCAGCACGTGCTCGGCGTAGAGGAACGCCTTCATGCCGAAGCCGCCGCCGACATCGGGCGTGATGACGCGGAATTTCCCCGGATCGGTCTTGAACACCGCGCCGAGCAGGGTCTTGATCAGCCAGCCGCCCTGCGTGTTGGCATAGAGCGTCCAGCGGCCGGCGCGCGAGGTCAAAGTCGGCGATCGCGGCGCGCGCCTCCATCGATGCGACGACGACGCGGTTGTTCACGACGGTCAGCCGCGTGACGTGCGCCGCCTTGGCAAACAACGCGTCGGTCGCCGCCTTGTCGCCGATCTGCCAGTCGAACCCGACGTTGTTCGCCACATCGGGCCACACCAGCGGCACGCCGGGGCCGGTCGCCGTGGCGACGTCGGTGACGGCAGGCTCGACGGTATAGTCCACGGCGATCAGTTCGGCGGCATCGCGCGCGGCCGTCACCGTTTCGGCGACGATGAACGCCACCGGATCGCCGACATGGCGCACTGCGCCATCGGCGAGTGCCGGATGTGGCGGGCTCGCCATGTCGGAGCCGTCGCGATTTTGCACTGGCGCGGCGCAGGGCATCGGTGCGATGCCGTCGGCGTTCAGGTCGGCCGCGGTATAGATTGCCTTAACCCCGGGGACCGATCTTGCTGCCGTCGTGTCGATGGCGCCGAGTTTCGCCGCGGCGTGCGGGCTGCGCAGCACAATGCCGTGCAGCATGCCCGGGAGGACGATATCGTCGGTGTAGCGGCCGCCGCCCTTCAGCAGGCGCGGGTCCTCCACGCGACGGATGGACTGGGCGAGGCCGAACTTGGTCATGGACGCTGTCTCCAGGGCTCGTCGGTGGTTGGATTGCGAAGCATGCACGCTCCGGATGCGAAAGGCCAAGAGGTATGGAAAATCGTCGCCTGTGTATTCTGAATGCCGGCTCGTCCAGCCTGAAGTTCGCCGTCTACGTCGTGACGGACGGCGCCCTGCACCGCAGCCAGAGCGGCGAGGTCGAACGGGTTGGCGGCCAGGGACGCCTGCTGGTAACTGCTGCCGATGGCAAGCCGGTGCAGGACGTTATGGTGACCACCGCTGATCACGCGGCTGCACTGACGGAGCTGGCTGCCTTGAGCGACGGGCCGCTTGCGGAAGGCGGCCTGATGGGGTTCGGTCATCGCGTAGTGCACGGTGGACCTGATCTGGCCGCGCCGGTGGTGATCGATGCCGCAACGCTTGCGCGCATCGAGGCGCTGGAGCCGCTGGCGCCGCTGCACAATCCGCCCGCCGTGGTCGTGCTGAAGGCGCTGGCAGACCGTTTTCCCAAATTGCCGCAGGTGGCCTGCTTCGACACGGCGTTCCATCGCGGACATCCGGCGGTGGCCGACCGGTTCGCGATCCCCGACGAGCTGTACCGTGAGGGCGTGCGGCGCTACGGATTCCATGGACTATCCTACGAATACATTGCCGGCGCCTTGGCCGAGCAGGCGCCCGAGGTCGCGCTGGGTCGTGTCGTGGTGGCGCATCTCGGATCCGGTGCTTCGATGTGCGCTCTGGCCGGTGGGCGCAGTGTGGATTCCTCGATGGGGTTCACGGCGCTGGACGGGCTGCCGATGGGGACGCGACCTGGGTCGCTGGATGCCGGCGTGATCCTTTGGCTGCTGCGGCAGAAGGGCTGGACCGTCGATCGGATCGAGCACTTCTTGTACGCCGATTGTGGCCTGAAGGGGTTGTCCGGCGTTTCGAACGACATGCGTGCGCTTCTGACGAGCGAGGCGCCGCTGGCGCGACTGGCGGTGGAGTATTTCGTGTATCACGTGGCGCGCATGGCGGGTGCACTGGCCGCCGGCATGGGCGGCATCGATGGGCTTGTGTTCACCGCCGGCATTGGTGAACGCAGCGCGGAGATCCGAGCGCGCGTGCTGCATCGGCTTCGCTGGCTCGGCTTTTCGCTGAACGAGGCGGCGAACCGAACCGGCGGTCCTCTGCTGACACGTGCCGACTCCGAGCTGCCGGCCTATGCGATCCCGACGGACGAGGAGGTGGTCATCGCGCGGCACACGCTTGCGCTGATCGGCGGGGCGTAAGCTATTTGGCAATGTGACTGCCGGCAGATTGGGCAACGGGTAACGTATGCCAGCAATTGGGAGCAGCGAGACCGATGAGCGGCGGTGGCAACGGCGTCGACATCGCGGCAGTTTATCAGTTGCTGGTGCAAGTCGCCGAGACCGTCAGCGGGCACACGGTCATCCTTAATGGGCATTCGCGCATCCTCGATGAGCAGTCACGCATCCTCGACGAACATACTGCAAAGCTGAACGAACACACGAGTGTGCTCAATGACCACACACGGATCCTGACAGATCACACGAGGGTCCTGAACGACCATACATGGTTGCTGCATGGGCACAGTCGGAAGCTGGATGATTTGGAGCACGGTCAGACCAGCCTCCGACAAGCCACAGAGTACCACTCGTCGGTGATGGGCCACGGCATCTTGATCAGCGAGTTGGACCGCCGGGTACGGCGGATTGAAGAGCATCTGAGTTTGCCGTCTCTGACATAACGCACATCAGTCCTCCGCCGCTGAATGCTCCTTCTGTCTACGAACAACAGCCCGCCCGCGGAACCTTGCCTTGACCCGCTCACGCATCCCCTGAAACGTCGCGTACAGCATCGGAATCAGAAACACACCGATCGAGCTCGCGGCGATCATGCCGGCGAACACGGCGGTGCCCACGGCGCGCCGGCTCAGCATCGCCGCACCCTGCGCCCACACCAGCGGGATCAAACCGAAGATGAAGGCGATCGACGTCATCATCACCGCACGGAACCGGATGCGCGCGCCAAGGGCGGCCGCTTCCAGGATCGGCAGCCCTGCCTCGCGCTGCTCCTTGGCGAATTCGACGATCAGGATGCCGTTCTTGGCGGCCAACGAAATCAGCACCACCAGGCCAATCTGCGCGTAGAGGTCGAGCGACAGGCCGGCGATCAGCATGCCGGCGAACGCGCCCAGCACGCCGACGGTCACCGACAGCAGAACGGGGATCGGGATCACCCAGCTCTCGTACAGCGCCACCAGGAACAGATAGGCGAACAGCACCGACAGCGACAGGATCGCGCCGGTCTGACCGGACGCCGCCTTCTCCTGAAAGGCGGTGCCCGACCATTCGAAGTCGTAGCCCGGCGGCAGCGTCTTTGCCGACACCTGCTCCATGGCGAGCAGTGCATCGCCGGATGAAACGCCCGGCCGCGGGCCGCCGTTGATCGTCACCGCGCGGTAATTGTTGAACCGGGTGATCACCTGCGGGCCGAGCACGATGCGCAGATCGGCGACCGAGCGCAGCGGCACCATCTCGCCTCGGCCATTGCGCACGTAGATCTTGTAGACCGCGGAAACATCGCTGCGATCCAGCGCATCGCCCTGGATGTTCACCTGCCAGGTGCGGCCGTAAAGATTGAAGTCGTTGACATAGAAGCCGCCGAGCGTCGATTGCAGCGTGCTGAACACGTCGGCGACGTTGAGCCCCAGCGCCTGGGCCTTCTCGCGGTCGATATCCAGCCAGATCGAAGGATTGGTGGCGGTGAAGGTGGAAAACACGCGCGTCATCCGCGGGTCCTGGTTTGCCGCGGCGATCAGGCCCTGCATCACGCTCGCCATTTCCGCCGGTTCGCGACCTTCCAGGTTCTCCAACTGGTATTCAAATCCGCCGCTGGTCGAGAGCCCGATGATCGGCGGCAGGTTGAACGGAAACACGCTCGCCGCACGCACCTGCTGTGCCGCGCCGAACACACGCCCGATGATGGCCTGCGCGCGGTCGGCGACGGCCGTGCGATCGGCAAACGGCTTGAGCCGCAGCACCACGAAGGCGGCGTTCGGTTCGTTGCCGCCATCTAGCAGGGAGAAGCCGACGATCGACAGTATGCCCTCCACCTGCGGCATCGGCCGGATCAGGCTCTCCACCTGCTCGACCACGGCGTGGGTGCGCGACACGGATGCGCCGTCCGGCAACTGCACGGCAACGAAGAATGCGCCCTGGTCCTCCTCCGGCAGGAACCCGGTGGGCGTGCGAACCGCGAGCAGCCAGATACCGACACCCGCCGCAATGATCACTGCCACGGACACCAAGGCCCGCCGCAGCAGAAGCTGCACCACCTTCGCGTAGCCGTTGCGCACGCGGTCGATGCCGCCGAGCACAAGGCCGAGCGGACCGCGCGGCCGCCCGCGATGGCGCAGGAACACGGCGCACAGCGCCGGCGACAACGTCAGCGCATTGATGGCAGAGATCAGCATCGCCACGCTGATGGTGACGGCGAACTGGCGGAACAGCGTGCCGGACACGCCGGGAATGAAACCCACCGGCACGAACACCGAGAGCAGCACAAGCGAAATCGCGATCACCGGCCCGGTGATCTGCCGCATCGCCTTCTTGGTCGCCTCCGCCGGCGAAAGGTCCGGCTCCTCGGCCATGACCCGTTCGACATTCTCGACCACGACGATCGCGTCATCCACCACCACGCCGATGCCGAGGACCATCGCGAGCAGCGACACGGTGTTGGCGGAGAACCCGGCCGCCAGCAGGACGGCGAATGTGCCGATCAGGCTGACCGGTATGGCGACCATGGGGATGATCGTGGCGCGGACGCTGCCGAGGAACAGGAAGACGACGAGGATCACCAGCACGAAGGCGATGCCGAGCGTCTTTTGCACCTCGGTGATCGTGGAGGCGACGAACGACGAACTGTCGTAGAACACGCGCGCCTTCAACCCGTCGGGGAAGCGCCGCCCCAGGTCGTCGAGCGCGGCCTGCACGCGCGCCGAGGTCTGCACCGCGTTGGCGCCGGGTGCGAGGAACAGGCCGATGGACACCGCGGGATCGCCGTTCAACCGGCTCTCGGTGTCCATGTTGGCCGCGCCAAGCTCGACCCGTGCGACGTCCGACAGGCGCAGCACCGAACCATCCGGATTGGCGCGGATCACGATCTTGCCGAACTGTTCCGGCGTGGTAAGGCGCCCCTGTGTCTGCACGTTGAGTTGGAACTGCGTCGCGTCGCTGGTCGGGCGCGCGCCGATGCGTCCCACCGCCGCCTGCACGTTCTGCGCCTGGATCGCCGCGATGATGTCCGACGGCGCCAGATTGAGGTCGATCAGCCGGCTCATTTCGAACCACACGCGCATCGAATAGTCGAGCCGGCCGAACAGCGACGCATCGCCGACACCCGGCGTGCGCTGCAGCCGGTCCAGTACGTTGATGGTGACGTAGTTGCTGATGAACAGCGGATCCTGCTTGCCGCCCTCGCTGTAGAACTGCAGGAACTCCAATATCGCGGCCGAACGCTTGCGCACCGTCAAGCCGAAGCGCTGCACCTCGTTCGGCAGTCGGGACAGCGCCTGCTGCACGCGGTTGTTGACGTTGACCGTATCGATGTCGGGATCGGTGCCGAGTTCAAAGCTGACGGTCAGGCTGTAGCTGCCGTCATTGCCGCTGGTGGACTTCATGTAGATCATCTTGTCGACACCGATGATCTGCGCCTCCAGCGGCTGCGCGATGACCTGCTCTACCACGCCGGCCGATGCGCCGGGGAAGGTGGTCGAGACTGTCACCTGCGGCGGCACGATGTCGGGAAACTGCGCGACCGGGATGCGCAGCAGCGACAAAAGTCCTGCCAGCGTCATCAGGATCGCGATGACGATCGCCAGCCGCGGGCGATCGACGAAGACAGCCGAGATCACGCGCCTGCTACCCCGGCGCCTTGGGCGCGGCGGCTGGCGGCGTGGCGGGGCCGGGCGCCACCTGTATCCCCGGCCTGACGCGCTGGAGTCCGTCAACCACCACCATCTCGCCCTCGTTGAGGCCGGACTGGATCAACGCGGTCGTCGGCGTGGACTGGCCCAGCTTCAGCCGGCGTTGCTCTACATGGTTCTGGCCGTCCACCACATAGACATAGTCGCCCTGCTGATCGGACAGCACGGCGGCGCGCGGGATGGCAAGCGCCATGACCGGTTCGATGCCCTCGACCAGCACGGTGACGTATTCGCCGTCGATCAGCCGCCGGTCCACCGGCTGACCCGCCTCGATCGGTTTGAGCGGCGGATTGGCAATCTTGCCGCGCACCAGGATCGTGTCGGTGGTGGCCTGCACGCTGGGCTCGACATAGTCAATCTTGCCGGTCTGGTCGTACATCGTGCCGTCCGGGAGACGGACCTTGATCACCACGGCGTTCATGCCGCTCTGCTCGGCGTAGCGCTTTTCCAGATCGAGCTCCGCACGCATCGCGATCGGGAACTGCACATACATCGGGTCCTGGCTGACGATGCTGGCGAGCGGGCCGGAACGCGGGCGACACGACGTTGCCGACGGTAACCGCGGTGCGGCTGATCTTGCCGCCGATCGGTGCATGGATCTCGGTATAGGCGAGGTTGAGCTGCGCCATGCGGAGCTGCGCCTGGGCGGCCATCAACTGCGCGGCCTGCGAGCGCTGGGTGGCGGTCGCATCGTCCACCGCCGAGCGCTGGCCGGCCGGCGTGTTCAGCAGCGACTGTGCGCGCGCGAGCTGGATATTCGCATTCGCCAGTCGCGCGCTGGCATCGGCGACGGCGGCCTCCTGCTGCGCCACCGCAGCCTCGAACGGCGGGCGCTCCAGCCGGTACAGCAGGTCGCCCTCATGCACTTCGGTGCCTTCGATGAACAGCCGCTGTTCCAGGAACGCCGTCACGCGCGCGGTGATCACGACGCGATCGACCGCCTGCACGCGGCCGATGAATTCGGAGGTTTCGGTGACGGCCTGCTTCTCGGCGCGCACCACGCCGACCGCGGGCGGGCCGCTCGGCATCTGGGCTTCGGCGACGGCCACGCCGAGCAGTACAAAGAACCGCGAGCAGCGCGGCGAAGCGGCGCAGGGTCATCAACCGTCCTTCCGGATACATGCCGCGATGCTGAGTGCGCAGATGGGGGACAACGCTGCGCAGCACAAGCGGTCGGCGCATTTGGAAAATCATATGTGTACCACGCTAAAATGGCGGAACCGGCAAGGCTGGTAACATGGGTGTGTTGCGCCGCGAGAAAGGGGCGAAATGCGAGTGAGGTCAAGGCGAAGCACATCCACGATGCCGGCCGCGAAATACGACGTTTGGAGGTCAGGGCCGTGTCAGGCTAACCGGTATCTGGTGCCGCCGTGATGGGTATCGCTGCGCTCCACCCATCCTACGAAACGTGAGCTGCGGCGCATAGGCAAAGGCGTAGGGTGGGTAGAGCGCAGTGATACCCATCGTGACCGGTCAGCGTGAACCCGCACCAGCGCGATCACCACCCACGGCCAGCACCGCAATCGCCGCGCGCAGTTCGGCGATCCCCTGCACCCGTCTCGCTGCTGGTGGCGAACACCTCGGGATGCGCCGCCGGATGCCGCCGCGCCAGCGCCGTCGCTTCGGCAAGCTTGCGCGCCAGCGCCTCCGGCTTCACCGCGTCCGACCTTGGTCAGCACAAGCTGGAACGTCACCGCGGCGCGGTCCAGCAGTTCCATCACCTCGGTATCGGCCTCCTTCATCTCGATGCGCGCATCCAGCAGCAGCATCACGCGGCGCAGCGTGGGGCGGCCGCGCAGGTAGTCGAACATCAAGCCCTGCCAGTCCTGCTTCACCGCGCGGCCGGCGCGCGCATAGCCGTAGCCGGGCATGTCGACCAATGTCAGCCGGTCGGCGAGATCGAAGAAATTGAGCTGCCGCGTGCGGCCCGGCTCGGTCGAGACGCGGGCCAGCGCGCGCCGCCCGGTCAGCGCGTTCAGCAGCGACGACTTGCCCACGTTGGACCGCCCCGCGAACGCGACCTCGGGTCCCGCCGCCGGCGGCAACTGGTCGAGCCGCTGCGCCGCGTAAACGAAGCGGCATTCGGCGGCGAACAGCTTCCGCCCCGCCTCGATCGCAGCCGCTGTCCTCGTCGGTCAGGTGCGCGCGAGCTCAGGTACGCGCCAGGCCGGGCCGCGCCAGGTGCGTCCGCCGCATGATCAGCCATTGCTGCGCGATCGACAGCAGGTTGTTCCAGCTCCAGTAGATCACCAGCCCGGCCGGGAAACTGCGCCAGCATGAAGGTGAAGATGACCGGCATGAACTGGAACATCCGCGCCTGCACCGGGTCGGGCGGCGGCGGGTTCAGCTTCTGCTGCAGGAACATGGTCAGGCCCATGATCAGCGGCCAGGCGCCCAGATGCAGGAACGGCGAGATCGTCGCCGGATCGAACGGGATCAGCCCGAACAGGTTGAAGATGTTGGTCGGATCGACCGCCGACAGGTCGTGGATCCAGCCGAAGAACGGCGCCTGGCGCATCTCGATGGTGACGAAGATCACCTTGTAGAGCGAGAAGAACACCGGAATCTGCACCACCATCGGCAGGCAGCCCGAGGCCGGGTTCACCTTCTCGGTGCGGTACATCGCCATCATCTCCTGCTGCATGCGCTGCGGCTCGTCCTTGAACCGCTCGCGCAGCGCCGTCATCTTCGGCGCCAGCAGCTTCATCTTGCTCATCGAGCGGTAGGAGTAGTTCGCCAGCGGGAAGAACAGCGCCTTGGCGAACACCGTGAACACCATGATCGCCAGGCCGAAATTCCCCAGCAGGCCGTTCAGCCAGTCGAGGCAATAGAAGATCGGCTTGGTCAGGAAATAGAACCAGCCGAAGTCCACCGCCTTGTCGAAGTTCGGAATGTGGTCCTCGGCCTGGTACCGATCGAGCAGGCGCACGATCTTGGCGCCGGCGAACAGCCGCGATGGTCACCGACGCCTCGCCGCCGGCCGCTACCGACCTTCGGATCCTGGGTGACGTAGTCCACCTGATAATGGTCGCCGTTCTCCGAGGTGTGGCGGAAGTTGACCGTGGATGCGACCGACTGGTCCGGCACCAGCGAGGTCAGCCAGTACTTGTCGGTGATGCCGGCCCAGCCGCCGGTCGACGTTGCCGTGTAGGCGATGCCGTCCTTCTTCGCGCCCTCGCTCTTGGCGTTGGAATAGGTGGTTTCCTGCAGCCTGCCGTCGACGACGCCGAGCAGGCCCTCGAACAGGATGTAATAGCCCGCCACCTCCGGCGTGTAGTCGCGCCGGATGCGCGCCCAGGGGAACAATGTCACCGGATGGCCGGTCGTGTTCTTCACCGACTGTTGGACCGTGAACATGTAGTCGTCGTCGACCGACAGCGTGATCTGGAAGGTCAGGCCGGCGCCGTTGTCCCACGACAGTGTGACGGGATGGCCGCTGCTCAGCGTGTCGGCCGAGCCGGTCCACACCGTGTCGTTGTCAGGCAGTTTCACCTGCTCGCCGGGCGCGGCACTCCAGCCATACTGCACGTAGTACGGATGCTCCTCCGAGCGGGGCTCCAGCAGCCGCACATTCGGCGAATTGGGCTCCAGCGTCTCGCGGTAGTCGATCAGCACGAGATCATCCAGCCGCGCGCCGAGCAGACTGATCGACCCACGCACGCGATGGGCCGCGATTTGCAGCCGTGGCACCTCCCTGGGCACGGTCGGGGCGGCGGCCGTCGCAGCGACGCCCGGCGAACCCTGACTGGGGACCGTGGGCGTCTGTGTCGGTGTGGTCTCGCTGCTGGCGATCTGCTGCGGCCTGGGCGGCTGCGGCAGATGCGGCGAGATCAGCACCTGGAAGCCGAGCAGGATGGCAATCGAGATCGCAATCGCCAGGAACAGCCGCTTCTGGTCCATCACCGCCCCGTTCGGCAATCGCAGGCGGGGACCGGGTCGTAGCCGCCCGCGTGCCACGGGTTGCAGCGCAGGATGCGCCGCGCCGCCAGCCCGCCGCCGCGCAGCGCGCCATGGGCGCGGAATGCGTCGACCGCGTAGTCGCTGCAACTTGGGAAGAAGCGGCAATTGGCGCCGATCACCGGGCGCACCGTCCATTGGTAGACGCGCACCGCGCCGACGGCGACATGAGCTGCGGGGGTCATGCGGCCGAGCCCGCCCTGGCTCGGACCGCGGGCTCGACACGCAGGGCCTTGGTCATCGCCCGCCGAAGGTCGTCCTGCAGCGCACCGAAGTCGCGCTTCGCGGTTCCCTCGCGGCCGATCAGGACGAGATCGACACCGCGCGGCGGCTGGTCGGCCAGCACCAGCCTTGCGGCTTCCTTCAGGCGGCGGCGGGTGCGGTTGCGGATCACGGCGTTGCCGATCTTCTTCGTGACAGTGAAGCCCAGCCGCGCCGGGCCGTCGTCGTTCCGCGGCAGCGCCTGCAGCACCAGCCCCGGCATCGGCGCCTTGCGCCCCTTCGCCGCTGCACGCAGGAACTCCGCACGACGCGTCAGGCGTCCAAGCCCAGGCAAGGTCGCTCCGGTTCAGGCCGACAGGCGCTTGCGGCCCTTGGCACGGCGGTTCGCCAGTATTCTGCGGCCTCCCACCGTCGCCATGCGGGCACGGAACCCGTGCCGCCGCTTGCGGACCAGCTTCGACGGTTGGTAGGTGCGCTTCACAGCCAAATCTCCGATGATGCCTGGCGACCCGCGCGGGTACGGGCACGGGCACCAAACGCAGTGCCCGTCGCAGGCGGCGGCTTATAGGAGGGCGGTCTCCGGCCGTCAATCGCGCCACGCTGACATCCGCCGGCGTTGCCACCGTCCCACATTATCACGCGACAACGCGCCGAAAGCCACTACATGGTTCCGCCATGCGCTTCGTCCGCCGATTCTGGCCGCTTGCATTGCTACTCGCTGCAGTTGCCGCTGCCTGGGCCAGTGGCCTGGCGCAGCAGATCAGCTGGGCCGGGCTGGCACGCAACCAGGCGGCGCTGGGTGTCTGGGTCGGGTCCCACCCGATCGCGGCGCCGGCACTCTACGTTGCGATCTATGCGGTGGCCGTCGCGCTCTCCGTGCCGGAATCGGCCGTGCTGACCGTGGCGGGGGGTCTGTTGTTCGGCACCCTGCTCGGCGGGGTTCTTGTGGTCATCGGGTCCACGGCCGGTGCGGTCGCGCTGTTCCTCGCCGTCCGCCACCATCTGGCCGATGCCATCGCTCGTCGCGGCGGCCGATTCCTCGACCGGGTCCGCGCCGGACTGGAGCGCGACGGGTTCAGCTACCTGCTGGCCATCCGGCTGGTGCCGGCCTTCCCGTTCTGGCTGGTGAACCTGGCTGCCGCACTGAGCGGGATGCGGCTGTTGCCCTATGCCGCCGCGACGCTGATCGGCGTCGTTCCGGCCACTTTCGTGTTTGCTTCGATCGGCGCCGGCATCGGCGCGGTGCTGGCCGCCGGCGGCAAACCCGACCTGGGGATCATTTTCTCCCCTCGCGTTCTTGGCCCGCTGGTCGCCCTGGCGGCACTGTCCCTGCTGCCGGTCGTGTGGCGGCGGTGGAAACGATCGGATGCCTGAATTCGATCTGGCGGTGATCGGTGCCGGCGCCGCGGGTCTCTCGGTGACCGCTGTCGCCGCGCAGCTCGGCCTGCGCGTGGCGCTGATCGAGCGTGACCGGATGGGCGGCGATTGCCTGAACTTCGGCTGCGTGCCGAGCAAGGCCCTGCTCGCCGCCGCGCACGCTGCCGAAGCGGCACGGCGGGCGGGACGGTTCGGCCTGCACCTGCCCGAGCCGGACATCGACTGGGGGGAGGTGCGCGCGCACGTGCATGGCGTGATCGAGACGATCGCGCCGATGAACTCCGAGGCGCGGTTCCGCGCGCTCGGCGCCACCGTGCTGCGCGGCGAGGCGCGCTTCACCGGACGCGGACGCGCTGGCCGTGGACGGGCGGCGGATCACCGCACGGCGCATTGTCATCGCCGCCGGCGGCACTGCGTCCGTGCCGCCGATCCCTGGCCTGGACCAGGTTCCCTACCTGACCAATACCTCGCTGTTCGATCTGGCCGAACAGCCCGATCATCTGCTGATCCTCGGCGGCGGCCCGATCGGCCTGGAGATGGCCGACGCGTTCGCCGGGCTCGGCTGCCAGGTCACGCGTGGTCGAGGCAGCGACGATCGCTGGCAAGGAAGACCCGGAACTTGTGGCCGGGCTGCGCGACGCTTTGTCGGCGCGTGGCGTGACCGTGTTGGAAGGGGCCACAGTGGCTGCGGTCGAACCGGGACCAACCCTGACCCTCGCCGATGGAAGGAGGGTCGCGGGCAGTCACCTGCTGGTCGCGGTCGGGCGGCAGCCCAATGTTGCGACGCTCGATCTGCCGGCCGGCAAGGTGCGGGCCGGACCGGGCGGGATCGCGACCGATCGCGGCCTGCGCAGCGTGACCAACCGGCGAGTTTATGCGGTAGGCGACATCGCCGATCCTCAGGGCATCGGGCCCCGCGCGTTCACCCATGTCGGCTCCTATCATGCCGGCATCGTCATCCGCCGCGCCCTGTTTCGGCTGCCGGCGCATATCGACTACGCGGCGCTGCCGCGCGTCACCTACACCGATCCCGAGCTCGCGCAGGCCGGCGTGACCGAGGCCGAGGCCCGCGCCGCCGGCGAGAAGGTATCCATTTTGCGATGGCCGCTCTCCGACAATGACCGGGCAGTCACCGAGCGCGACACGACAGGTCTGGTGAAGGTTGTCGTAGCCGGGAACCGGGTGATCGGCGCCGGGATCCTTGCGCCCGCATGCCGGCGAGATGATCGGCCTTTGGGCGCTGGCCATTGCACAACGCGCGAAGCTGTCGGCCCTGGCGTCGCTGATCGTCCCCTATCCGACCCGCTCCGAGGCCGCCAGACGCGCCGCGACCAGCTTTTTCGCGCCACGCCTGTTCGGGCCGCGCACGAAATGGCTGGTCCGGCTGCTTTCCTGGTTGCCTTAGGCAACCGTTCCGGCCATTTTTCCTCCATGACGAAATCGTGTGCTACGGCACCGCATGTCAGGCCGCGGCAGAGTCTCTCGGCTCGGTTGTGGCTGCTTGCCACGCTTGCGGTCCTGCTGAGCGAGGTGGTGGTCTTTTTGCCCTATATCGCCCATGAGCGGCAGGATTGGCTGACGGACCGCATCGAGGATGCGTCACTCGCCTTGATTGCGGCCTCCGGCGGCCCGCTCGATCCGCCGAAGCGCGACGAACTGCTGCGTCTGGCGGGCGTCGAGGCTATCCGCGTTGGCCAACCGGGCGTTATGGATTTGATGGTGGGACACGATACCGGGGCGACGGTTGCGGTATTTGACCTGACGCAAACGAATCTGTTCACGGGCATCGGCCGCGCGCTTGCCGCCATCGTCCGCACGCAGGACCGTATGGTGCGGGTGGTGGCGAGAAGTCCGCACGACGCCAATGTCACCGTTGAAGTGGTGATCCACGAGAAGGCGCTCGGCGATGCGTTGCGACAGTTCGCCCGCGACTTTGCCGGGATTTCCCTGCTGGTCGCCGCCGTCACCGGCGGCCTGGTGTATCTGGCTGTCCTGGTGCTGCTGGTGCGGCCCATGCACCGGATCACGGGCAGCATCGCGGCCTTCCGTGCTGATCCCGAGCGCACGGTGCCGCTCGATCCGGACGATGTCACGGGACTGCGCAATGATGAGATTGCCATTGCCGGGCGGGAGCTGGCCGCCATGCAGCACGAACTGCGCGCCGCGCTCTGGCGCAACGCGCGGCTGGCCGCGCTCGGCACCGTCGTCGCGAAGGTGAGCCACGACCTGCGCGGCATTCTGACCCCGGCGCTGCTGGTGGCGGAGCGGTTGCAGTTCAGCCCCGATCCCAAGGTGCAGCGCGCCGGCGAGACGCTGGCGCAGGCGGTCGATCGTGCGACCGATCTGGTGCGTCGGACGCTCGACTATGCGCGGGAGGGGCCGCCGCTGCTGGCGCTTGCCCCGGTCGAACTGGCCCCGCTCGTCGACGAGGCGGCGCAGACCGCGACGCCTGCCGGCAGTGCTTTGCGCGTGGAGAATGCGGTCGATGCGTCCGTCGGGGTGAAGGCCGATCGCAACCAGATGTTCCGCGTTCTGGTCAATCTGCTGCGCAATGCCGCGGAAGCGGGCGCGCGCAACGTGCGCGTGTCGGCGCGTATGACCAAGCCGGTCGAGCTCGACGTGGAGGATGACGGGCCGGGACTGCCGGAAGCGGTGCGCGCCGATCTGTTCCGGGCCTTCGCCGCCAGCATGCAGGGCGGCGGCGCCGGGCTGGGCCTGGCCATTTCGCGCGACCTGATGGTGGCGCATGGCGGCGGTATCGAACTTCTGGAGACGGGGCCCACCGGCACGACCTTCCGTCTGACCTTGCCTGCGGCGGAAACTGCGGCGCCGACGGCGGCGCAGCCCGACGGCGAGCGCATTGCCCGGGCCACGCCGGCCGACGTATAGGGCGCATCCGCAACTTCGTGCCGGACAGGAGGTTGCCGATGGCGCGTCCCGCCGCGGTATGGGACCCGGTGCAGTATCTGCGCTTTGCCGATGAGCGCCTGCGCCCGGCGCTCGATCTGCTGGCGCGGGTGCCGCTTGCGGCGCCGGCGCGCGTGGTCGATCTGGGCTGCGGCGCCGGCAATGTCACCGCGATCCTGCGACAGCGCTTTCCCGCGGCCGATGTCGTTGGCGTGGACGGCTCCGCGGCGATGCTGGAGAAGGCGCGCGCCGCGACACCGGACTGCCGGTTCGAACAGGCGGATTTCTTTGCGTGGCAGCCGCCCGAGGCGCCCGATCTGATCTATTCGAATGCCGCGCTGCAATGGGTGGACGAGCACCCACTGCTGTTGCCACGCCTGCTGTCGTTTGTCGCACCCGGTGGCGTGCTGGCGATCCAGATGCCGGCGATGCACGACACGCCGATGCGCCAGGTGCCGTACCAGATCGCGGCGGCTGGGCCGTGGGCCGAGCGTCTGCGGGGTGTCGCGTCGGCGCCCGGAATTCTTTCGGCGATGGAGTATTGGGACATGCTGCGTCCGCATGCCGCTTCGCTCGACATGTGGCAGACCACCTACATGCACGCACTCTCGGGCGACAACGCGGTGCTGGAGTGGGCGTCCGGCAGCAGTTTGCGGCCTTTCCTGGACAGGCTGCCGAAGGAGCAGAAGGCGGCGTTCGGGCGGGCGTATGCCGAGGCCGTGCGGCCGCACTATCCGCGCCGCGTCGACGGCACGACGCTGCTGCCGTTTCAGCGGATCTTCTTGGTGGCGCGGAAGGGGTGATGCGGGGGCCGTGTCTGCAGGCGGATAGTTTTGGCAACGGTTGGATGCCTCTGGAACCGCTCAAAAGAATCCAGCGATCTGTTGCCGAAGGACAGCAGACATCCTGAATAGGCCGAAGCTTGCGACACGCATGAGCCGACAATATGCATCACGCTGGTTGGACTTGCCCTGGTTTCGTGGAGGGGTGAGAGCTTGGGATCAAGCTATAAAAAGGCGGGACCCAGTGTTCCTCCCCCTATCCGCGCTCGCGGCGGACGACTTTTTATGGCGGCGTGCTGACAACCTGATTTATATGACGGTCGCAGCTTCGTCATTTGCAACGGAGTGACGGGCAATCCAGGATTGAGACACTTTCCAACACACCTTTGGGCGTGCATCGTCAGTTGCGCGCCTTTTCTTTGCGTCGGCAGCGTGCAATCTCGTGACTGCGCCGGCGCCCCCGTCCTTGGGTTTACGCATGAGGTTGCTGATCATAGTGTTCTTTGGGCTGGCGTCGGTCTGGCTCGCCGCCATCGCGGCCCTTGCGCTACTGCTCACCTCAGAGTTCCTGTAGGGGACCAATAGCAGCGCCGCTCCTCGACCGGTTCGCCATGCTTGCGACGCAGCGGGCGCGCTATCCCCGTGACCCGCACCAGTCAGTTGACGGCGTGGCGTCGGTGACGGCCGGACGATAGTGAACGGCGCGCACCGCGACGGTTGAAGGTGCGCGCCTCACGTTTCCGTCGCGGCACCTTTGCCATTGACCCGCACGACCGACGCGCGGGAGCCCCAGAGAGCATCTTTGAAACTCATGCGGACTGTCGAAGATACCACCAGATCGCGTTGCTGTCAGAAAACCGGCCAAGGAGGAGATGATGGCGAACATACCGGGTGCAGTAACCGATCCCCCTCGCGTAAAGGACGAGGAAATCCACTTCAAGTGTAGCGGTGACAGCATTCCGGGCTGTTTGACGCGGCCTGGCCAGCCAGGCAGCTATCCCGGCATCGTCGTGATCCATGAGGCTTTTGGGTTGGGTCGACCACATCCGCGACATCGCTCGCCGCTTCGCCAATATCGGCTACAACGCTCTGGCACCCGACCTTTACGCCCGTGCCGGTGGCCCCAAGGACCCAAGCGGCATCAACACGGTGTTGCCGGTCATGTTTGGCCTGCCTGCCAGGAAGGCGGTGCAGGACCTCGAAGCCGCCGCGGAACACCTGCGCGGGCTTGTCCGGCGCCACCTCGAAGATCGGCGCGATCGGCTTCTGTTCGGGCGGCCGGCACACGCTGCTATTTGCCTGCAGCAGCACGATCGATGCCGCGATCGATTGCTGGGGCGGCTTCATCCACCGCACCACCGCAGATGCCGCCACCACGGCGACGCGACCGGCGCCGATCCTCGATCTCGTCCATAGCCTGCACTGCCCTCTGTTCGCGTATCTGCTCATCCCCGGTTCGCCGGAGCATTTGGGGGCGGTTTGGCGCTGAGCTGACCATCCACAAAGAAATGATTGACGCGGTCACGGGCAACTCGATTCAAGCTTCGGGTGCCCCAGCTTCCCGACTTCAGCCAACTGAGCCACGCCGAGAAGGACGCGTTGATCCAAACGCTGTGGCAGCGGCTTGAGGCGGCCGAACAGCACATCGCGGAACTCAAAGCCAAGCTCGGCCACCCGCCGAAGACACCCGGCAATTCCAGCCTGCCACCATCGAAGGGACAGAAGCCCAATCAAGCGGAGAAGACCAAGCGCAACGGGCCGCGCCAGGGCAGTCTGGGTCGTAAGGGTGGCGGCCGGCCACTGTCCATCGATCCCGATGAGACAGTGATTGCCAAGGCGGCGGCCTGTGTGCATTGCCACGCGGCGTTGGGTGAAGCGGACCAGGTGCTGCACGGTCGCTACGATAAGATAGAGCTTCCAGTGGTTCGCCCCGTGGTGACCCGCGTGGAACGGTATGCCGGGCACTGCCCGCGCTGTCGCGGCGTCACGCTGGCGCCGGTGCCCGAGGGCATGGAAGAAGGTTCGCCGTTCAGTGTGAACATCCTGGCGTTGGCGATCTACCTGCGCTTCAGCCACGCGATCAGCTATCGTCGTCTGACACAGCTGTTCCTCCAACTGTTTGCCTTGCAGATCAGCGAGGGAGCGCTGGATGCGATGTTCCGCCGCGCCGCGCCATGCTTCGACAATGAGGTGACGGCTATCCTCGCTCGGCTGCGCCGTTCTCGGATCATCTGCTCCGACGAGACCACCGTACAGGATCGACGGACGCACCCACTGGAACTGGGTATTCCAGAACGATCAGGTGGTGATCCACGTGATCCGCAATAGCCGTGCGGCCAGTGTTGTCGCCGATGTATTGGCCGGCCATCGACCCAGCATCTGGGTGTCCGACCTCTACAGCGCCCAGCAGGGGCATGCCGATCTTTGGCAAGTCTGCCTGGCGCATCAATTGCGTGATTGCCAGTATGCGATCGAGGCGGGAGACGCGATCTTCGCGCCGCGCATGAAGATGCTGTTGCTGCGTGCCGTGGTGCTGGCGCGGCGGCGCAAGCAACTGGCCGAGAGCACACGACGAACCTATCAGTGCAGGTTGGATCGCGACCTGAACGCGATCATGGTGTTGGCACCCACCAACCGCCACGGCAAGCGACTACGCAAACGTTACGGCAAGGTGCGCAGCCACTTATTCACCTTCCTCGAACATCCTGACGTCCCGCCCGACAACAACGGTAGCGAGCGAGAATTGCGGCCCACCGCCACCTACCGCAAGGTCACCGGCGGCTTCCGTTCGAGCTGGGGTGCCGACCTGTTCGCCACCATCAGATCCGTCGTCGGCACTGCGGCGCGACGCGGCATCAATGCACACCAAGCCATTCTCGCCATTCTGCGCGGCGGATCAGTGCTCCAGGCGGGTTGAGCAGATACCTGTTCGCGGTGTTCGGCGGGGAAGACCGGAACCCGCCGGTGGCGATGGGGGCGGAACTGAAGAAGCGCGCCACGGCAGCGGTCAAGGACATGACGACCAATATCTACAGGGAAGCGTGCCGCGCATTCTTGGCCGGTTACCAGCCCAGTTATCGCGAGAAGCCGGCCTTTGAGGCGTGGACCGGCATCACGGACTATTTCGGCAGGCACCTGAAGTAGTGGGGACCTAACCGCGCCTCACCTCGCGCCCGTCATCTGATGCCTGTCTGATGGCGTCGATCAAGCGGTGCAGGTCGACCGCAGTCTCGAAGGTCGGCTGGTCGCTCTTGCCGTCCCGGATGGCCTGAGCGAACAACGCGTACATTTGACCAACGTTGCGGGCTTCGCCTGAAGGCGTGCCGGGCGTGGCAATCGTCAACCGCTCCGGCACCGGCATCGGCGCGAGCTGGTTGTCTCGCTTTGCGCCATGAAGAAGAACTGTGCCCAACTGTGGCAAATCCTCGCCGGTTGCGGTCAACGTCCCTTCGCGACCATAGATTTCCATGCGATAGCCACTGCCGGCGAACGGAATGGCGCCGATGTGAACCGACGCTACAGCGCCATTCGCCAGGCGGCCGCTGAGCAGCACGTTGTCGGGCGCAGTGACATCGAGCAGCGTCCCGGTGCCGGTATCGAGCCACTGCTTCGCCTGGGTCGCCACCACGGCGGACAGCCGACTGAAGTCACCGGCGACAAAGCGCATGGCGTCCACCGTGTGGCCGGCAGCAATGGTCAAAGTGTTCGCGCCGAGTTCGGCGTCCCGCTGCCAGGTACGGTGTGATGGCCGGGACAGGACACCATCACGCAGCAGGCTGACGTGAACCGCCAGCACCTCGCCGACGAAGCCGGCTTCGACCTGCTGCTTCATGTGCACCAACGCAGGATTGACGCGGGCCTGCAGGCCGACCGCGGTGACGAGCCGGTTCGCCTTGGCCAGTGCCGCGAGTTCCACCGCTTCCGTTGTCGTCCGTCCAAGCGGCCATTCGCAATAGACGTGCTTGCCCGCCTCGAGCGCTGCCCTGGTCGTCGCGTAGTGAGATGGCACGCGCACAACGACGGCGACTGCGTCGATCTCCGGCGAGGCGATCATCGCGCGATAGTCGTCAAAGGCCAGGCGGGCACCGTAAGCCCGCCGCGCCGCCTCGGCACTGTCGGCTTTCGTGGTGCACACCGCAGTCAGCTCAACATCCGCACTGGCCTGCACCGCTGGCAGGTGCGAGCGCGCCGACCAGGTGCCCTTCACGCTGGCGCCGATCAGACCGAGTCGGATTTTGTCAGCCATCGTTTTTCCTCCGCGAGCGAGTTCAACAGTGATCGGCACTCAGTGGATCATCCTCACGAGCTGCCCGATCTCCGTCATGCGTTGATCGACCCGCTCGGGTCGCTGGCTTCCCAGGTTCACCACCAGACGATCAACCCCAACCTCAGCGTATTCCTGCATCGCGTCGATCGGCATCGCGGCTGGTGGCGTAATGATGATTTCGAACTCCTTGCCGCGCTTTCGCCCCGCTTTCGTGAATGCCGCGTCGAGGTCGTTGAGCATCTCCTTGGTGGCAGCAGGGTCACGATTGAAACCGTACCAGCCGGCGCCGAAACGCACGGCCCGACGCAAGGCCGCATCGACATAGCCGCCGACGATGATCGGCACGTGCGGCTTCTGGATCGGCTTGGGATCCAGCCGGCACGTCTCGAGTTTCACCCACTTCCCCGTGAAGTCGACAGCAGGCTCGGTCCACAGCCGCCGCATGACCTCCAGGAACTCATCACAGCGCGCGCCGCGATCTTCCCAGCGATAGCCGCAGGCCTCGACTTCCTCCTTGTTCCAGCCAACGCCGATGCCGAAGTCGATGCGACCATCCGTCAGCCAATCGAGCGTACACACCTCTTTGGCAGTGTAGATCGGGTTGCGCTGCGGCACGAGCGCGACACCGGTGCCAAGGCGCAGCTTGTTCGTTGCGGCCGCCAGGAACCCGAACGTAGCGACGACATCGAGCATCCCGCCGCCTGGTGGAACAGGGATGCGTCCATCTCTCGAGCCCGGATAGCCAAAGGTGTTCTTGTCGAACAGCGCGACGTGCTCGCCCATCCAGATCGAAATCAAGGCCGATGTCCTCCGCCTGTCGACCGAAGTCACGGATCATCTTCGGCGTGGCCAGCGGCGACATGAATGTGGCAAATACACCGATCTTCATGTTGGCACTCCTTGTCTCGATCACGCAGCCTGGCAGGGCCTGCGGCCGCAATGCAATTCCCCTACCGGGCTCGGCTTCAGTCTGCTGCACCGTCTGTCATCAGAGCGCGTTGAGCACTCCGACGCTATTCCCGGGCGCGGTCCAAAATGCTCCTCAGCGTCACGGCGCCGTCCAGTTCTGCCGCCGCGATGTGTCCGCCGTCTGAAATCCGCTTGCGCTGGGCTTCATCCCAGTGGCGGCCGTCGAAGAACCGAGTAGGCTTGAGAGCTGGTCCGTCGATATTGTCGAGGCATCTCGCGTTCACCGTGATCCTGTCCGGTTGGGAGCGTGGCACGTAAAAGGCATGCATGCCGCAATGCGTGCAAAAAGTGTGCTGCGCCACGCCGGTCTCGAATGTGTAGACGGTCAGAGCATCCTTGCCGCGCAGCAACTCGAAATCGGCAGGGAGAATCGGGAGGTGGAGAATCCCCTTCTTCGTACAAATGCTGCAGCTGCACTGCGACAGGAGGTCCAGGTCGACCCGGGCGCGGAACCGGTCCTCGGCCGCAGTGGCAGCCACCTTCGCGGGTTTCAAGCATCATTCAGCTCCCAATGATGATCCCAGGGTTGTGTCGCAAATCTGACGATCGTCGTCCACTCCCCCACTCGGGGCGGTCATGCGTATACTCCCACCCCCGAAGACGGATAGCGTGGGTTGCCGAGGAACGGATTTCGGATACCTTGGGCCAGTCAATACGAGGAGGAAATCGTCATGAAGGTCGTCACGCTTCGAGACATACCAAATGTTCCAGTGGAAGGCGCAGATCGGATCGAAGGCTGGGCAGGGCCGGTTTCCCGGTCACGCCAGACCATCATTGAGCCCGGCGATTCCGTGAACTACAACTGCAGCGTGGTGAACTTCAGCCAGGGCTGCACAACGGGTTGGCATACGCACTCCTGCGACCAGGTGCTGGTCGTGACGTCGGGCTCCGGCATGGTGGCAACGCAGCAAGAGCAGCATGAGATCAATGTGGGTGATGTCGTGCATATCAAGGCCGGTGAACGCCATTGGCACGGCGCCAAGGCCGACACAACGATGGGACATATCACCATCACGGCCGTTGGCGGCCAAACCACCTGGGGATAGCCGGGATCGGTCGCTGTCATCTTTGCCGGAGATCATTGCTGAAACCACCCGGCGAATGCCGCGTCGGCTCAGGCTGGCGCGGCGATTTCCGTCGGTGGAGAGTTCCGGTTCCAGGGCAACAGTTCGCGCAGGCATCAGAAGGGACAATCCGCGATGCTGGCGATGGTATCGGTAATGCAGGAGAACGGCGCCATGTCTCGACCGCGAGCGCTTGAAAACATTCGCGTGGTCGACTTCAGCTGGGTGCGGGCCGGACCATGGGCCACGCGCTGGCTGGGGACGCTCGGGGCCGAGATCATAAAAATCGAGTGGCCGGAGAACGAGCGCGGCAGGCTGCCGAGCACCACCACGCCGCAGAATCTCGAGGTCAATCTGAATACCTCGGGAAACTTCAACGACACGAACGTCAACAAGAAGAGCCTCAGTCTGAACGTACGCAGCGCCAAAGGCCTGGAGGTCGTGAAGCGGCTGATCGCCATTGCCGACATCGTGATCGAGAACTTCAGCTCCCGCGTCCTGCAGAAGTGGGGCCTCGGCTATGAGACGCTGTGCCAAATCAAACCGGACATCGTCTATGTGTCCATGTCGGGCTACGGCCACACCGGCCGCAATCACCATTACACCACGTTCGGCCCTGTGGCCCAGGCGGTTTCGGGACTCACCCATCTGTCCGGCCTGCCCGACAAACCGCCGGCTGGCTGGGGCTGGTCGTATATGGATGATACCGGCGGCATGTACGGGGCAATGTGTGCCCTCACCGGCCTTTACCATCGCAACATGACGGGCCGAGGCCAGCATATCGACCTTTCGCAGATGGTGTCGAGCGTTCCCCTCAATGGTTCGGCGCTGCTGGACTTCACGGTGAACGGGCGCGGGTCGCGACGGGCGGGGTTCCCTCCGGGCAACCGTGCGCACTGGCCCGGCACGCCTTTGGTCAACAACTACCGTGGGCCGACCGTTGCGCCCCATAACGCCTATCGCACGCTTCCTGGCGGATACAACGACTGGTGCGTGATCGTCTGCCACTCCGACGAGGAATGGCGCGGACTGGTACAGGTGATGGGCGCACCGTCGTGGGCCACCGCGGAACAATTCGCCACGGTCGCGGGACGCGTGCAGCACCAGGAGGAACTGGACGAGCACATCGAAGCGTGGAGCATGACGCGGGAGAAATACGAGCTGACGGCGCGCTGCCAGGAAGCTGGTGTCCGCGCCCTTCCCGTACAAAGTGCCGAAGACCGGGTGGAGCATGATCCTCAGTTGCACCACCGGCAAATGTATCTGGCGATGGAGCATCCAGCGCTCGGACGACACAAGGTGCAGAACGCCCCGTTCAAACTCTCGGAAACGCCAGCGTCGAACCACCTGCCTGCGCCACTGATTGGTCAACACACCCGGGAGATCGTCGAGGGCTTGCTTGGCTACAGCCACGAAGAGCTTCGTGCGGGCTTCATCGACGGCACGTTCTGGCCCACAAGGCGGGCGCGCTTTCCCTACATGGAGGATATGCTCCAGTGACGGAATCCGACACCCTGCCGGGCCCGCTGGCAGGCTTGAAAATCCTGGAGCTTGCGGATGAGAAGGGACAGTTCTGCGGCAAGCTGCTCGGCGACCTCGGGGCCGATGTGGTCAAGATCGAACCACCTGGTGGCGAGCGGAACCGCCACGTCGGGCCATTCCTCGACGACATCCCTCACCCGGAGCGCAGCCTGTCCTTTTGGTACTACAACACGTCCAAACGCGGCATTACCCTCGATCTGGAAACTGCGGACGGGCGCCGGCTATTCGGGCGCCTGGCGGCGACAGCAGACGTCATTCTGGAAACCTTCCGGCCGGGGTTCCTGGTGTCCCTGGGGCTCGATTATGAGTCGCTCCGCAAGCAGGACCCCCGGCTGGTCATGTGTTCGCTGACCCCGTTCGGCCAGACCGGTCCCTGGCGGGATTACCTCTCCAGCGACCTGCTCCACATGGCGGCGGGTGGCGAGATGGCATCCTGCGGCTATGACGAGGCAGACGTGCCGAACGCGCCGCCCATCGCGCCTGGCGGCGGCAACGCCTGGCATATGGGCTGTCATTACGCCACCATGGCGATCATGGCCGCTCTGGTCTACCGAACGGTGTCGGGGCAGGGGCAGTATATCGACGCGTCCATACATGAGGCGAGTGCGCTGACCACCGAGGCGGCAATCGCCAACTACATCTACCGGGGAGAGGTGCTGCGTCGTCAGACCGGCCGCCATCATGCCGTGGGTCCCACGCCGCGCACCCAGTTCCGCGCCAAGGACGGCACGTATGTCTGCGCGCTGGTGGGGGGTCGGCTGACCCCCAGGTTCGTGCGGGAGCTGGCGGACCTCCTGGACAGCTACGGCATGGCTGGTGATCTCAAGGACCCCAAATACCAGGACCAGGCGGTCATCACGGCGAACACGGCGCACATCATCGATGATCTCGTCGCCAACTTCATTGCCAGCCTGCCGGCAGAGGAGGCTTACCACGCTGCCCAAGAGCGCGGCTTCACCTGGGGAGCGGTCCGTGCCCCGGAGGCGCTGCTTGAGGACGCCCACCTGCATGATCGAGGTTTCTGGAAGCAGGTGGAGCACCCCGAGCTCGGCCGCAGCTTCGTTTATCCAGGCGAGGCGGCCATCTATAACGGCTCTCCCTGGCGGATCTCCAGACGGGCACCGCTTATCGGCGAGCACAACACGGAAATCTTCTGCGGTGAACTAGGACTGTCTCGCGGGGAGCTTGCAGTGCTGGCGGAAAGTCGTGCGATCTGAGGGCGAACAGAATGAGTGACTGGAGCAAGGTGACCCGGCCTATCCCCGTGCCAAGCGAGTGGACGAAGCCATTCTGGGATGCGGCGAAGCGAGGCGAACTGGCGCTGCAACGCTGCCAAAGTTGCGGCAATTTTCAGCATCCGCCGTATGCCACGTGCGTCAAATGCATCGGGACGGACCTCAAATTCGAACCCGTGCACGGCGCCGGAGCGATCTACGCCTACACCATCATGTATCACACCGGCGACAAACGTTTTTCCGCCGCCGTGCCCTACGCCAGCATCATCGTGGAGCTGGATGCCGCGCCCGGCGCATTGCTCGCCGGCAACCTGCTGGAAGCGCCCTATACCGAGGCGAAGGTCGGGCGCCGCGTGGAGGTCATCTTCGAGAAGCTGAACGACGACATCACGCTGCCGCAGTTTCGTCTCGCGCCGACGACGCCGGCTGAATGAGGGGAAGCCGCATGTGGGAGAACCGATGCAAAGTGGCCGTCAGCGGCGTGGGCTTTTCCAAAGTTTCCCGGACAGCCGAGATTCCGCTCGCGGCCCATGCGCTCACGGCCGTGAAGGAGGCGGTCGCGGATTCGGGGCTGCAGATGTCCGACATCGACGGTCTCGCGACCTATCCGGAACTCCCGGCGACCGGGCACGCGGAGGTGGACGGCATCTCCATCGTGTCGGTCAACTGCATGATGGCGATGCTGAAGCTGCCGGCAATCTGACGTGGCACATCCAGGTGGGAACGACGAATATCGGCGGCGCCGTGCAGCAGGCGGTCAACGCGCTGCTGGCCGGCGTGTGCAAATACGCGGTGGTGTGGCGGGCGATGCACAACCCGCGCGGCACATACCAGAACCTTCCGGGTGCGCATGCGGCGGGCGCGGCGCAGTTCACCGCACCCTACGGGTTCGGCGGTCCGGGGCAGGGCATGGCGGTCGCCTATACCCGCTGGCTCGAGCGGAACAGCCAGAGCCGCGAGAAGATGGCGACACTGGCGGTGACGCAGCGCCGCCACACGCAGCACAATCCGCACGCGTATTTCTACGGCACGGAGCTGACGCGCGAGGACTACTTCGCGTCGCGGATGGTGGCCTATCCGTTCTGCCTGTTCGATTGCGACATCCCGGTGCAAGGGGCGGTCGCCATCGTGCTGACGACGGCGGACCGGGCGCGCGATCTGAAGCCGCGCCGGCGTATCTCGCCGGATACGGACAGCGGCTGCACTTCGAGGTGGCGGGGCGCATCGGCAGTCTCAGCAGCTACATGGAGGGCGGCAGCAGTTCCGCGAAGCTGACCTGGGAGCGGTCCGGGTTTGCGCCGAAGGATGTCGACGTGGCGCAGATCTACGACGGTTTCTCGGCCTCGGTGATCTACGGGCTGGAGTCCTACGGGTTCTGCAAGGAAGGCGAGGCGCTCGATTTCATCCAGGACGGGCGCATCGAGCTCGACGGCGACCTGCCGCTCAACACGTTCGGCGGCAGCCTCGGCACGGGACGCATCCACGGGCTGTGGCACATCATCGAAGGCGCGCTGCAGGCGTCGGGCCGGGCGGGGTCGCGGCAGGTGAAGGACGCCAACGTGTCGTTCGTCGGCGCCAGCGCCCCGATCGTGACGGGGACGACGTTTATCTTCGTGGGGGAGCCGTACTGAGCAGCCGTGAAGACGATGCGGATAAGACGTCCAACGCTGCTGACGATGCCGCTTCGCCATGCAGGCTTGATCGCGCCCACCAGGACGTGGGCACAGTCGATCATCGGGTGATATAATGCCTGTTGCAAAGCAGGACAGCGGACGTCAAGAGGCACACATTATGTGCTCAAATCGACACTATAGCCACTGATCGCCAGCTTCCCAGATTTCTTCGGGAGGAGAAGAGAATAGCCGTTTGAGCCATCCTTGATAAGCTTGACTTGCCAATAGGTGTGCTCGTCTTTGGTTGTGGTAGTGTTCAGGTGCTTCAGGTTGTCGCTTATCACTGACCAAGGAATTGCGAAGGCTACAGATAGGTCCATGCACCCCAGCGCAAGCACCGCCTCGGTGCCCTCACGTAGAAACTCATCCCACTGGGGGTGATACGCATACCAGTATGGATAGGAGCCCTTCTGGACGTATCGTTTGGAGATTGTGCAGGCGGCTCGCTGGTCGTGGGAGGAACTCCAATACAAGGCCCTGCTCTTCTTGATCAATGGCGACCCGAAAGCCTTGCCTACTGCCTTTATTATCTGCTCTCGCTTCGCCTCCAAGATCCCTGTTTCAGTGAACTGCCAAACCCCTTTGGCCTTACCCGAGGAATCCAGCTTATTTGCCAGTTCGCCTTCGTGTTCGTCCTCGGCTTGGACAGCTGTCTCCACGTCCTTGGCCGTGGTGAACATGACGTCAATCATCTTATCGAGTTTGGTATATTCCATCGGGGTCAGCAGGCCTCGGATCTTGAGACCTGTTTCAACCGCCTCTGAGCCTTCTTTGAGGAGAACCAGCTTGATCAAGGCTTCCGCGCTGATCAGGCGTACATCCCATGCGTGCCGAGACCCACGAACTTGGGCTTCAAGTTCCCCAGTGTCCTGCCTACCGACGACTATCAATATAGAATTAGGCGATTTGATTGTGCCGCTTAACTCGAGTTTGTCGCGGTAACCTACGATGGTATCAAGCGCAATTCGATAGGTATCGGTTGTCTTGACTTCCACAATGATTGTATGTCCCTGAGGTGAAACCCAAATTCCGTCGAAGCCGACAGCGTGCTGGATTCCCTGGTAGCGCCCGTTCGTGACTTCGTAATCCAATCGCCGTCCCAATTCATTTACGAGGTCCTGAAGCACGAACCCGCTCTTGCCGAAGGCAGATGAGAGACATTGATCAATGTAGCTCCCGAGCTTGGGACTCGGAACCTGTGACAGATAGGTTTGGAGCTCATGGCAACAGACCGAATTGTCGAGGAGGATGCCATTGCCGGCGGAGGAGACGACTTGGTCAATCGCAAGCTGCTCCACCGCGGTGGGAGTGGACTTCCAGAAATCGAGCAGTGGCATCGATTGCACCTTTATTGGAAGAGGCTGCACCGAGCAGCGTTCAGCGTCTGGAGCAAGGAGCAAATCTGAGCTGCGACCGCGGGAACGCAAACAAGCCGGATCGACGCCGACCTGTCATCCTATCAGCGCGCGCAGTTTAGACCTGACCTGTCGCAACTCCAGCTCCGTGACTTTTCCCTTGCGGGTGGCCCGCCGTGCGCGCCAGTCGAGGCTCTTGACCTGATCGGAGAGCACGGCGCCGCCGCTTTGGCTGGCAGGAGCCACTTCGAAGGGATATCCCTTGATCCGCGTGGTCAACGGGCAGCAGACCATCAGGCCGGTCTTGCCGTTGTAACTCGCGGGGCTGAGCACCACTGCGGGCCGATGGCCAGCCTGTTCATGGCCCGCCTGAGGATCGAATTCCAACCACACCACATCCCCCGCGTCCGGCACGAAGCCAGGTCGCCTCACCAGAATTCGCCTCCCCGAGGGGCACCGGTATCCACCGGATCGTGACGGTTCTCATCGGTGATGCCGGCCACCAGGTCGTCGAGATCGAAGGTTTCCTCGCGGATGGGTTCGATCACGATCCGCCCGGCTTCCTCCCGCACATCGACGGCCTGGTCGAGCGACAGGGCGGCAGCGGCCATGACGGAAGCCGGAATGCGCACCGAGGCGCTGTTGCCCCATTTCTTCACCACGACCTTCATGACACGCTCCTGGGACGCCGACATCGCGTAATAGCGCGGCGCGGCATAGTGTGTCAACATTGTTGATACGCTACATGGTGCTCCTCACCCTACCCCCACCGCCTTCCCCTCCACCAGCCCGTCGATCTCCGCCTCCCCGTACCCCACCTCCCGCAGTACCTCCCGCGTGTGCTCGCCTAGCCGCGGTGCCAGCCTCCACACCCCCGCCGGACTGCCGGAAAACCGCGCCGGAGGACGCGCCTGCCGGATCTTCCCCTCGCTCGGATGCTCCAACTCCTGAAACAGCCCCACCGCCTTCAGATGCGGCTGCTCCATCACCTCACTCAACTTCGCAAACCCCGTGTGCGGCACGTCGATCCGCAGCAGCAGTTCCTCCCATTCCACCGTGGTCCGGCTCGGCGCAATGTCGCGCATGCGGTCATAGATCCGGTCGATATTCCGCGCCCGCGCCACCGGGTCGCGCACCGAGAACTCCTCGATGCATTCCGGATGCTCCACGGCCTCGAAGAACGCGCACCAGTTTGCCCCCGAATAGGGCAGCATGGTCAGCCAGCCATCCTTGGTCCGTACCGGCCGCCGCGCCTTCATGCGCTTGTAGCCCGATGGTCCGATGGGCGGGACGAACGCCTGACCACCGAACATCTCGATGCTGTTGAACGCCGCCAGCGTTTCCAGCATCGGCACCTCCACCATCTGGCCCTCGCCCGTGCGTTCGCGGTGCAGCAGCGCGGCCGTCACGGCGGAGGTCAGCGCCATGCCGCAGATCTTGTCGCCGATCAGGCTGGGGACGAAGGCTGGCTCCTCATCCGTGCCCATGGCGGAGGCGAAGCCGGACGCCGCCTGGATGATCTCGTCGAAGGCCGGCCGGGCACGCCAGGGGCCATCCTGGCCAAACCCGGTGGCCACCGCATAGACGAGCTTCGGATTGAGCGCCGTGCAAGTTTCGTAGCTGAAGCCGAGCCGGCCCAGGCCGGCGGGCCGAATGTTGCTGACCAGCGCATCCACGGTCGGGATCAGCCGCCGCAGCACTGCCTTGCCGTCAGGATGCTTCAGGTCGAGCGCGATACTGCGCTTGTTGCGGTTTGTCGCCATGAACTGGCCGCTCATGCCACGGTTGCGGAACTGGCCGGATGTGCGCCAGGTATCGCCGGTCAGGCTTTCCACTTTGATGATCTCGGCTCCCCAGTCGCCGAGGGTCTGTGTGCCGAACGGGCCGAACAGCACCGTGGTCAGATCGAGAATGCGGGAGCCTTTCAGCGGTCCGGTGGGTTCGGTCATCGCGATTCGGTCCTTGGTCGTGTTGCTCTATCGTATCTGCTCATCCCCGGTTCGCCGGAGCATTTGGGGGCGGTTTGGCGCTGAGCTGACCATCCACAAAGAAATGATTGACGCGGTCACGGGCGACTCGATTCAAGCTTCGGGTGCCCCAGCTTCCCGACCTCAGCCAACTGAGCCACGCCGAGAAGGACGCGTTGATCCAAACGCTGTGGCAGCGGCTTGAGGCGGCCGAACAGCACATCGCGGAACTCAAAGCCAAGCTCGGCCACCCGCCGAAGACACCCGGCAATTCCAGCCTGCCACCATCGAAGGGACAGAAGCCCAATCAAGCGGAGAAGACCAAGCGCAACGGGCCGCGCCAGGGCAGTCTGGGTCGTAAGGGTGGCGGCCGGCCACTGTCCATCGATCCCGATGAGACAGTGATTGCCAAGGCGGCGGCCTGTGTGCATTGCCACGCGGCGTTGGGTGAAGCGGACCAGGTGCTGCACGGTCGCTACGATAAGATAGAGCTTCCAGTGGTTCGCCCCGTGGTGACCCGCGTGGAACGGTATGCCGGGCACTGCCCGCGCTGTCGCGGCGTCACGCTGGCGCCGGTGCCCGAGGGCATGGAAGAAGGTTCGCCGTTCAGTGTGAACATCCTGGCGTTGGCGATCTACCTGCGCTTCAGCCACGCGATCAGCTATCGTCGTCTGACACAGCTGTTCCTCCAACTGTTTGCCTTGCAGATCAGCGAGGGAGCGCTGGATGCGATGTTCCGCCGCGCCGCGCCATGCTTCGACAATGAGGTGACGGCTATCCTCGCTCGGCTGCGCCGTTCTCGGATCATCTGCTCCGACGAGACCACCGTACGGATCGACGGACGCACCCACTGGAACTGGGTATTCCAGAACGATCAGGTGGTGATCCACGTGATCCGCAATAGCCGTGCGGCCAGTGTTGTCGCCGATGTATTGGCCGGCCATCGACCCAGCATCTGGGTGTCCGACCTCTACAGCGCCCAGCAGGGGCATGCCGATCTTTGGCAAGTCTGCCTGGCGCATCAATTGCGTGATTGCCAGTATGCGATCGAGGCGGGAGACGCGATCTTCGCGCCGCGCATGAAGATGCTGTTGCTGCGTGCCGTGGTGCTGGCGCGGCGGCGCAAGCAACTGGCCGAGAGCACACGACGAACCTATCAGTGCAGGTTGGATCGCGACCTGAACGCGATCATGGTGTTGGCACCCACCAACCGCCACGGCAAGCGACTACGCAAACGTTACGGCAAGGTGCGCAGCCACTTATTCACCTTCCTCGAACATCCTGACGTCCCGCCCGACAACAACGGTAGCGAGCGAGAATTGCGGCCCACCGCCACCTACCGCAAGGTCACCGGCGGCTTCCGTTCGAGCTGGGGTGCCGACCTGTTCGCCACCATCAGATCCGTCGTCGGCACTGCGGCGCGACGCGGCATCAATGCACACCAAGCCATTCTCGCCATTCTGCGCGGCGGATCAGTGCTCCAGGCGGGTTGAGCAGATACGCTCTATCTGCCGTGAAACCGCGCCGTGCGCTTCTCGAGCCGCGCCAGCATGCCCTCGCGCGCGTCGTCGCTGCTGAGCGCCGCGCGCACCAGGGCATCGACATCGTCGTGCGGGATGCCGTCGCGGAATTCAAGCTGGCGCACCGTCATTGCCTTCATGGCCTTGAGCGACAGCGGCGCGTTGGCGGCGAGCCGCTCGATCACCTTCCCCGCCTCGGTCTCAAGCTGATCCGCCGGCACGCAACGCGCGATCAGGCCGAGGGCATGTAGTCGGGTCGCGGGGAGTGGATCGCCCAGCAGCAGCATCTCTCGGGTTGTCACCGGCCCCAGCACCTCCATCAGCTTCTTGGCCAGGAACCAGTTCGGCGCGAGACCGACCTGGGCAAGCGACATGCCGAAGCGGGCATTCTCGCTGGCCACGACCAGATCGCAGTGCAGCGCCAGTTCGTTGCCGCCAGCGATCGCGTCACCCTGCACCACGGCGACGACAGGCAGCGGGCACAGTTCGATGGCCCGCAGCGTGTCCTCGATGCCGCTGGCCTCGCCGGTCTCGGCAGTTGCACGGCGCTCTGCCATGTCGAGGCCCGAGCAGAACACGTTGCCCTTGCCGCGGATCACGACGACCCTGTCGTCGGGAGCGACCGGTGCGCGCAGGGCGGCCGTCAGTTCGCGGCGCATCTCGCGGTCCAAGGCGTTGCGCTTCTCCGGACGGTTCATCCAGATGGTTTTGACCGGACCGTGCTTTTCGATGATGACCTTGCTCATGGGACTTCCTCCGGTTAGACGCCGCCAAGCATTAACGTCTCCGAAGGTGCGTATCGTTCGCAAGCCCCGCGGGCGTAACATGGAACGAGCGCGTCCTGCGCTGGGCGTCGGAGGTACAACGATGAGCGACAACGCATTCCGCGCCGCGGGCTACTCGTGGCGTCTTCACTCCGGCCGGAAGGTAATCGAGCAAGGCCTGCAGCAGGCAGTGGATCGAGCGGGCGCGAAGCGGGCGTTCGTGGTCTGCTCCCCATCCGTCAACCGGCGCACCGACACCGTCCGCCGCATTGAAGCGGTCCTCGGTAACCAGTATGCCGGCGTCTATGACGGCATCGAGAAAGACTCGACCTACGCCTCGGTGCGCGCCGCCCAGCAGGCCGCCACCGCCGCCGCCGCCGATCTGCTGATCGCCGTCGGTGGCGGCAGCGTCATCGTGGCTGTGCGCGCGGTGGCGATCTTCATGGCGGAACCGGGCGACCCGTTCCAGATCATGACCCAGTATCCGGAAGGCAAGCCGGCCTACAGCCCTCGGCTGCTCGCGCCGAAGCCGCCGATCATCAACATTCCGACCACGCCAAACAGCGCCATGAACCGCGCCGGCACGGGCCTGAAGAACCCGGACCTCGACCACCGCATGGAGTATTTCGATCCCAAGACGCGTCCCCAGGCCATTTTCCTCGATGAGGACGCATTGCTCAGCGCGCCGCCGGATCTGATCCGCTCCACGGCGACAACGGTTTTTGCCGGTGTTGTCGGCGCGATGGCGCAACTGGACATGAATCCGTTGGCGGAGGGCGACCGGAACCACGCCTTCCGGCTGGCACACCGCGCCTATCCGCGGCTGGCGGACGAACTCGACAACCCGTCGCTGCGCAGCGATCTGGCCATCGCGGCCTTCCTGCAGAACCGTGCCGAGGACGACGGGTCCCGCCGGTTCCGGGGCGGCGTGTTCTCCGGCAACTACGCGGTCTCGACGGCGCTGCATGTGCGCTATCCGCATGTCGGGCAGGGCGAGTCGACCTCGGTCGTCCATGCCGCGAATATCCGGCTCTCCGAAGCGGTCGATGCGCGATCGGCACAGCAGGTCGCGGAGGCAATCGAGGTCTGGCGGGACGGGATGGATGGACGACAGGCCGCACTCGCCGTCGCCGACACACTCGAGGCCCTCTATACGCGCGTCGGGGTGCCGACACGGCTGCGCCAGCTTGACATCCCGCGGGAGGACCTTCGGACCATCGCCAACGAGACGGTGAAGAACTTCAACGCCAACGCGGGTGTGCGCTCCGCGGAGGATCAGATCGAGGACGCCATGCGGCTGCTGGAGGCGGCGTACTGAGGCGGTTCCTCAGTGAAAGTAGCGTCCGGAGTCGATGACGATCGTCTGGCCGGTCATCGTCTCGGTGCGGCACATGGTGACCACCATGTCGGCGCAGTCGTCCTTGTCGGCGGCCTTCTTCAGCAGCGAACCGGCCGCGTTGCGCGCGACCATCTCGGGCAGCAGATTCGATGTCGCGCGCGTGCCTTCCAGCAGCCCTGGCGCGACGCAGTTGACCAGCGTCTCGGGCGCCAGCGCCACCGCCATGCATCGTGTAAGGTGAATCAGGCCCGCCTTCGACACCGCATAGGCGATCGACGAGCCGGTCGGACCAAGTCCCGCAACGGAGGCGATGTTGACGATGCGGCCTCGTCCCTGCGCCTTCATCACAGGCGCCACCGCCTTGGTGAGGCGCATCGGCCCCGTCAGATTGACCGCCATGATCCTGTCCCACACGTCCTCTGTCAGGTTGTCGAGGTCGCTGAACGGGATCGCCTTGTTGTAGGCGGCGTCGTTGACGAGAATGTCGAGACGGCCGAAGCGCCCGGTGACGTCTCCGACCAGCCGCTGCACGGCCGCGCCATCGGTGATGTCGCATGCGAACGCGGCGGCGTTGATCTGATGGCTGGATGTCAGCTCGCGGGCGACGCCCTCCGCCTGGTCGCGGCTCTGGGCGTACATGACGGCGATATGCGCGCCCTCTTCCGCGAGTGCGTGGCAGATGCGCTGCCCGAGCCCACCGTTGCCGCCCGTCACCAGTGCAACCGCTCCCCTGAGGTCCATGAACTTTCTCCCCGTGTTGGCGGCAGTTTGTTACCTGAGGTGCGGACCAGGCAAGCCGGATTTGGTTGCCACGGCTGCGCGATCGCGCTCATTGGCACGGCCGGCATACCGTCCGGCGAGCGCGTCGGTGAATGCAATGGCTGCATTGACGATCTGGGACTTGGCGGAATTGACGCGGTTGCCCTTCTCTATCGACGCCATCTCGATGTGCGCTGTGCCTCGCTGTCCGCAACGCGTGCGTAACTTGGTACGTGCGCCAGTCACCGTGTTCGAATTGCTCTTCCACGGCGACTGCCAGGACCTCAAAGTGAGAGTGGGAAAGGCATGCCCTTGGGCATGACCCGAGGGATGGCCACTGCCTGGACGCACGCACTGACTGCGGTGCAGCGCAAGCACATTATATCGGCATGGTGCGGCGCTTCATCGCCTCGTCCCACAGCTTGTCCCGATCGAAATCGAACACGAGGTTCGGCTCCTCCGGCACGGTGAACCAGCCGCCAAGGGCCATTTCGCCTTCGAGCTGACCGGGTCCCCAACCGGCGTAGCCCAGCGCAACAAGACTCTGGCGCGGGCCGTCGCGATGGCCGATGTCGCGCAGCACTTCGGGATTGGCGGTCATCGCGACGCGGCCGTCGATACCGACGGTGTCGCTGCGGTGGTAGTCGGCAGTGTGCACGATGAAGCCGATCTCCGGTTGCACCGGCCCGCCGGCGAACAGCCGTACGCGCCCGTCGCTTCCCTTGCTGTCCAGGCCGAGCGCATCCAGCAGCTTCGCTGTCGGTACCTCCTCCAGCGGCCGGTTGATGACGATGCCGAGCGCGCCGTCCTTGTTATGCCGCACCATCAGGATGACCGTGTGCTGGAAGCGCGGATCGCCCATCTCGGGAGCTGCGACCAACAGCTGTCCGGCAAGCGATGCGCCCTCGCCCTGCTTTCTATCTTCGGTCTTCGATGACGCAGCGGTGAGCAGCATCGGCGAAAGCAGCAGGACGCCGATCAACAGCATGACACGCCGGAACAGCATGAGCGTCATCGTGTCCGTATCCTGCCCCGATGTCCGCGCGCGCGCAAACCGGTCTAGGATGCGGCGAGCCGAAGAAGGAAATGCCAGAATGTCGGATGCACCAACGTTTGGACGCTACACCGAGATCCCCTTCGATCGGATGACGCCGGAGCAGCAGGAGGGTTATCGGTTCCTCGTCGATGGCCCGCGCGGGCGGCTGCCCGGACCGTACAAGGTCTGGGTGCACAATCCGAAGCTGGTGCACGCGGCGGAGCCCCTGGGGCAGCATTTCACGCCCGGCCGGTCGTCGCTGTCCGAGCGCGAACGCGAGATCGCCGTCCTCGTCATCACCAGCAAATGGCATTCGGCCTATCCCAACAACGCGCACGAGAAGCGCGGCAAGGAGGTCGGCCTGCCCGCTGCCGCGGTCGAAGCGATCATCGCCGGCCTGCCGACGTCATTCCAGGATCAGCGCGAGCAGACGGTCTACGAGGTGGCGTTGGCGCTCGCCGCCGAACGGCTGGTGCCGCAGGGGCTGTACGACCGCGCGGTGCAGGTGCTCGGTCATGAGAGCATCACCGACATGATCGTGCTGATGGGGTACTATACCTGCGTCGCGCTGACGATGAACTTCTATGCGGTGCCGGCAGGGACCCCCGGCCTGGCGCGCTGACCGAGGCAGTATTCAACTCTCCCCCTCCCCTTGCGGGAGGGGTGGGGGGAGGGGGAGGACTTTTGTCTTGTGCAGCATCGCCCATAACCTGATGCGTTCGGGACACTGCCCGGCGTGACCGGCGTCGCCTTGTTCCGGCGCGGCCCAGACAGTAGGGTGCGGCGCGATCTTCAGGGATCCGCTCCGCGTGCCAGTCCAGCCGGTGTACAGACGCGTCCTGCTGAAAGTGTCGGGCGAGGCCCTGATGGGTCGGCGCGACTACGGCCTCGACAACGACACCGTTCGTGCGATCGCCGCCGATGTCGGCGATGTGGTCGCCATGGGCGTGCAGGTCTGCGCCGTGATCGGCGGCGGCAACATCTTCCGCGGCGTATCGGGCGCTGCCGCCGGCATGGAGCGGGCGCAGGCCGACTACATCGGCATGCTGGCCACCGTGATGAACGCGCTAGCCTTGCAGTCCGCGCTCGAGACGTGCGGCGTTGCCACCCGCGTGCAGTCCGCCATCCCGATGTCGAGCGTCTGCGAGCCCTATATCCGCCGCCGCGCCGAGCGCCACATGGAGAAGGGCAGGGTGGTCATCTTCGCCGCCGGCACCGGGAACCCGTTCTTCACCACCGACACCGCCGCGGCACTTCGCGCCGCCGAGATGCACTGCAACGCCCTGCTTAAGGGCACCCAGGTGGACGGCGTCTATTCGGCCGATCCTCGCAAGGAGCCGGATGCGCGGCGCTACGAGCAGCTCACCTACCACGACGTGCTGGCCAACGACCTCGGCGTGATGGATGCCGCCGCGATCAGCCTGGCGCGCGAGAACGAGCTGCCGATCGTCGTCTTCAACATCCACGCCCCGGGAGCCTTCGCGGCGGTGATCCGTGGCGAGGGGCGGTTCACCACCATCGTCGAACAGCAATAAACCTAGGGGATATGTTCGGGAGACCGTCATGGCACAGGCAGACCACAACAAGCTGACGCAGGATCTGACCCGCCGCATGGATGGCGCGCTCGAAACGCTGCGGCGGGAGTTCAACGGGTTGCGCACCGGCCGGGCGCATCCCGGACTGCTGGAGCCGGTGAAGGTGCAGGCCTACGGCTCGGAGACGCCGCTGACCCAGATCGGCACGATCGGCGCGCCGGAGCCGCGCATGCTCACGGTCCAGGTCTGGGACCGCAGCCTGGTCGGCACCGTGGAGAAGGCGATCCGCGAACTCGGGGCTCGGGCTGAACCCTGCCTCGGACGGGCAGCTCGTCCGCGTGCCGATCCCGCAGCTGACCACCGAACGTCGCGCCGAACTGGCGAAGACGGCCCACAAATACGCCGAAGGGGCGCGGGTCGCGGTGCGCGCGGTGCGCCGCGACGGCATGGAGCAGATCAAGACGCACGAGAAGAAGCACGAGATCGGCGAGGACATGGCGAAGGACTGGCAGACCGACGTGCAGAAGCTGACCGATCAGTACATCAAGCGCGTGGACGATGTGCTGGCCGACAAGGAGAAAGACATAAAGCAGGTCTGAGCGTCACGCGTGCCGACATCGGCCAACCGCGTATCGCGCGCGCCCGCTGTGGCGGCGGATGGCGTGGACGCGCCGCCCCGCCACGTCGCGATCATCATGGACGGCAACGGCCGCTGGGCCGCCTCGCGCCGGCTGCCGAAGATCGCCGGCCACCGCGAGGGTGCGCGTGCCGTGCGGCGGACCATCGAGGCGGCGATCCAGAGCGGCGTCGCCTGGCTGACCATCTACGCCTTCAGCAGCGAGAACTGGCGGCGGCCGACGGGCGAGGTGCTGGACCTGACCGGCCTGCTGCGCCACTACCTGCAAAGTGAAATCGCGGAGCTGAAGGCCAACGGGGTGCGGCTGCGCATCATCGGCGACCGTGCGCGCTTCGATCCCGACATCCAGCGCGACCTTGCGGCGGCGGAGCGCGATACCGCGGCGAACGGCAGGCTCAACCTGACGGTGGCGCTGTCCTACGGCGCCCGGGCCGAGATCGCCGCCGCTGCACGTGCCATGGCCGAGGCGGTGCAGGGGGGAAGGCTCGATGCGGCGCTGATCGACGAGGACGCGTTCGCCGGGTTTCTGGCCACCGCCGGGATGCCGGATCCCGACCTGGTCGTCCGCACGTCCGGCGAGCAGCGGCTGTCCAACTTTCTGCTCTGGCAGGCCGCCTATGCTGAGCTGGTGTTCCTGGATGTGCTGTGGCCGGACTTCGGCCCCGAGCACTTCGCCGCGGCACTGGCAGCGTATGGGCGGCGCGAGCGGCGGTTCGGTGCACGCCCGGGCTGAGCACCCAGCGTCTGAGCGCCCAGCGACTGAGCGAAGGGCGCTGCGGTGGGGCGATCTGGGGATTCGCGTGGTCTCCGCCGTCGTGCTTGCACCGGTCGCGCTGGCCTGCATCTGGCTGGGCGGCATCGTCTTCACAGTGCTTGTTGCCGCGGCTGCGCTGGGGCTTGCCGTCGAGTGGCTGATGCTGTGCCGGCTGCCCACCGCACGTCGGGGAGGCGCGCTGCTGTGCATTGCCGGCCTCGCCTATGTCGCGCTGGCCGCGGCCTCGCTGCTGTTCCTGCGCGGCGATCCGGTCGCCGGTCGCGCCAATGTGCTGTTCGTCGTGTTCATCGTCTGGGGAGCCGATATCGGCGCGTATCTGGCGGGCCGGATGCTGGGCGGCCCCCGGCTCGCGCCGCGCATCTCGCCAGGCAAGACCTGGTCCGGCGCAGCGGGCGGCCTGCTCGCCGCCATTGCGGTCGGCCTTCTTGCCGCCGCATTCCTGGCGGATTCCGGCTTTGGTTGGCGAACCGTCCTGGTCGCCGCCGCCATTGCTATCGTCGGCCAGGCCGGTGACCTGCTGGAAAGCTTCGTCAAGCGCCGCCTTGAGGTCAAGGATTCCAGCCATCTTATACCCGGTCATGGCGGCCTGTTCGACCGGCTCGATGCCATCCTGTCCTCCGCCCTGGCCGGCGCCGTGCTGGCGCTCGCCCTCGGACGTGGAGTAGTCCTGTGGCAATGACAGAATCGACCCGCTCCGTCACCGTCCTGGGCAGCACTGGCAGCGTCGGTACCCAGACGGTGGACCTGCTGGCCGCCGCTCCCGAGCGATTTCACGTCCGCGCCCTGGTCGCCGGCCGCAATGTCGGGTTGCTGGCCGAGCAGGCGGTCGCACTGCGAGCGGAACGGGCGGTGATCGCCGATCCGGCCAGTTATGCAAAGCTTCGCGACGCGCTGGCCGGCACCCGGATCGAGGTCGCCGCCGGCCCCGAGGAGGTCGTTGCCGCCGCCGCGCTGCCCGCCGACCTGACCATGGCCGCGATCACCGGCGCCGCCGGCCTCGCTGCCACGCTCGCCGCGATCCGCCGCGGCGCGATCGTGGCGTTGGCCAACAAGGAGGCGCTGGTCTGCGCCGGCGAGGTGATGCTGCGCGCGGTCAGCGACGCCCGCGCCACGCTGCTGCCGGTCGATTCCGAGCACAACGCCATCTTCCAGGCACTGGCGGACGGCAACCGCGACGCGGTGGAGAAGATCGTACTGACCACCTCGGGCGGGCCGTTCCGCACCCTGAGCGTGGAGGAGATGGCCAACGCCACGCCCGAGGCCGCGCTGCGCCATCCGGTGTGGTCGATGGGCGCCAAGATCAGCATCGATTCGGCGACCATGATGAACAAGTGCCTGGAAGTGATCGAGGCGGCGCGGCTCTTCGCGCTCGACGAGACGCAGATTGACGTGCTGGTCCATCCGCAGGCGGTGATCCATGGCCTGGTGTGCTACCGGGACGGCAGCGTGCTGGCCCAGCTTGGCTCGCCGGACATGCGCATACCGATCGCCCACACGCTGGCGTGGCCGTCGCGCATGGCGACGCAATCGCCGCGCCTCGACCTTGCCGCGTTGGCCCGGCTGGACTTCGCCGAACCGGACAGCGTCCGATTTCCGGCACTTCGTCTCGCGCGGGAAGCGCTGCGCGCCGGCGGCGGAGCGTCGGCGATCCTCAACGCGGCCAACGAGATAGCAGTTGAGTCGTTCCTGCAACATAGGATAAGGTTCCTGGATATTGCCGGGACTGTGGCGCGGGTGCTGGACGCGATGGGGACGCCATCGGCTGACACGCTGGACGAGGTGCTGGCATTGGACGCCACAGCCCGCCGCACGGCTGTGCGCATGGCGGCCGAACGCGCCATATAGGTTTTGGACAGGACCGAGAGAGTGTTCCACGTGATCCCTGATTTCTTCCGCACCGGCCTCGCCTTCATCGTGGTTCTTGGTGTGCTGGTATTCGTGCATGAACTCGGCCACTACCTCGCGGCGCGCTGGTGCGGGGTGCATGTCGAGGTCTTCTCGATCGGCTTCGGCCGCGCGATCGCCACGTGGCGGGACCGGGTCGGCACAGTCTGGAAGCTCGCCTGGCTGCCGCTGGGCGGCTACGTGAAGCTGCACGGCCAGGAGCGCCCGGAGGAGGCATCGGCCGAGGTCGTGGCCGGCTGGATCCCCGGACGCACCTTCCATCAGAAGGGAGTGGCCGCGCGCGCCCTGGTGGTGGCGGCCGGCCCGATCGCCAACTTCCTGCTGGCAATGGTGCTGTTCGCGGCGCTGTTCGCAACCGCCGGACGGCCGGTCACGCTGCCGGTCGCAGGCGAGGTGCTCCCCGATACCGCGGCTGCCCGCGCCGGAATGCAGGCAGACGATCGGATCGTGTCGATCGGCGGCACGTCGGTCGGCAGCTTCGAGGACCTCCAGCACATCATCGCGGCGCACCCGGCCGAGCGGCTGACGATCACCGTCCGCCGCGGCGGCACCACGCTCGACCTGCCGGTGCTGACCGACCAGCGCGACGCGGGCGGTCAGAAGGTCGGCATGCTCGGGATCCGCGGCGGCAAGGTGGAATATCAGCGGCTGGGCGTGACAGAGGCGCTCTGGAGCGGTGTCGTCCAGACCTGGCAGGTGACCGCCGAGACCATCAGCGGCGTCGCGCAGATGATCAGCGGCCAGCGCGGCACCGAGGACCTCGGCGGGCCGCTGCGCATCGCTCAGCTATCGGGTCAGGTGGCGCAGCTTGGCGTTGCGAGTCTGGTCTCGTTCATCGCCGTGCTGTCGGTCAACCTGGGCCTGATCAACTTGTTCCCGATCCCGGTGCTGGATGGCGGGCACCTGCTGTTCTACGCGGCCGAGGCGATCCGCGGCCGGCCGATTCCGCCGCGCGCGCAGGAATACGGGTTCCGCGCCGGCCTGGCGCTGCTGGCGGGTCTGTTCATCTTCGCCACCTGGAACGATCTGACGCATCTTGGCATCTTCAACTGGATGGCCAAGCTGATCGGCTGAGGCGGCCCGCTCAGGGGGATGGCCATGCTGACGCTGTATCATTCGCCGGGCTCGAGTTCGATGGCGGTGCATATCGCGCTGCACGAAATCGGTGCGCCGTTCGACAGCAGGTTCATCGCGCTGGCCCGGAAGGAGAACCGCGCGCCGGAGTATCTGGCGCTGAACCCGGAGGGCAAGGTCCCGACGCTGCTGATTGACGGCCGCCCGCTCACCGAAGTGGCGGCGATCCTGTTCTATTTGGCCAGGCGCTTTCCCGAAGCGGGTCTGTGGCCGGACGGCGATCTCGAGGCCGAGGCGCAGGCGCTCTCCTGGATGTCGTTCATCGCCGCCACGGTCCATCCCGCGCGCCGGCAGGGCCCGGAGCGGTCGCGGGAGGTGTTCGAGATCGCCGAAGGGCGGCTCGGGCGCGGCGAGTGGGTGCTGCCGCGCTACTCGGTCGCCGACATCCACCTGTTCCGGCTGTACTGGCGCTATGTCTGGCTGGGCGCATCCCGCACCTGGGACGTTTCCCAAACTGTCCGCGCACTACGACCGCATGATGGCGCGCCCCGCGGTGCAGCGCACTTGCGAGATCGAAGCGGCGATCGGCTACGCGCTGCCGACGTAGGAACGGAGTGGGGAGCATCGACGCACGACAACGTGCAGGTGCATATTCGTAGACTCGAAGCGTGTGGCCGCAAAGTACACCTCGCCCGCTTGCGGGAGAGGTCGCGTCAGCGACGCGGGTGAGGGTGCGTCCAGTCGGCACCCGACTGCCGCTGCACCCTCTCCCGTCGCGCTACGCGCTCCGACCTCTCCCGCAAGCGGGCGAGGTGTACGTTTCTCTAAGTCGCCGCGGAAGAAATTCTGGCCGACCACCTCGGTCACGCTGCTTCGCGATCCCGCTCCATCCGCGCCTACCTGGCGTCCCGGTTGGTATGTCTCTCACCGGATGAGCGACATCGCAGTTCTCGGCCATCGACAGCCGACCTAGCGTCGGCGGGTGACGATGGGTATCCTGCCGCGCCGGCAAATGGGAATCGACTGTTGCGACGCGATCTTGGTATGGCGCTTCAGTTGCGGAGGGAAGCTGTTTGATTCGCACCCGTGCCGTGCGGCTCGCTGCCGCCTGCCTGTTGCCCGTCTGGCTGGCGGGAGCCGCCGCCGCCCAGGACCTCGCCGCCCCACCCGCGCCGCAGCGCGCGGCCAGTCCGGCGCAGGTGCCTGCCCGACCGGCCGCACCCGTGCGGCCGGCCTCGACGCCCGCGCGGCCGGCTGCCGCTCGCGCCGGTCCGACGCGCGGGGAAGGCACCATTCAGGCCATCAAGGTCGAGGGCAACAAGCGCATCGAGACCGGCACGATTCTGTCCTATATGCTCGTGCAGACCGGCGATCCATTCGATCCGGACCGGGTGGACCGCAGCCTCAAGACGCTCTACGCGACCGGCCTGTTCCAGGACGTCAAGCTCAGCCGCGACGGCGACACGCTGCTCGTGCAGGTCGTCGAGAATCCGCTGGTCAACCGCGTCGCCTTCGAAGGCAACCATAAGCTCAGCGACGACCAGCTGCGCCCGGAGATGCAGCTCAAGCCGCGTGCCGTGTTCACGCCGTCGCTTGCCGAGACCGACCGGCAGCACATCCTGGATATGTACGCCAAGCGCGGCTACTACGACGCGCGGGTCGATCCGCAGGTGATCCGCCTGGACCAGAACCGGGTCGATGTGGTGTTTCAGGTCAACGACGGTTCGTCGACGCTGATCAGCAAGATCGCCTTCGTTGGCAATCACGCCTTCAGCGAGAGCCGGCTGTCGGAGGTGATCAACAGTCGCGAGGAGCGCTGGTGGCGCTTTCTGTCCACCTCCGACCAGTATGATCCGGAGCGGCTGAATTTCGACAAGGAACTGCTGCGGCGCTTCTACCTAAAGAACGGCTACGCCGATTTCGAGGTGCGCGACGCCAAGGCCGAGCTGTCGCCGGATCGCCAGTCGTTCTTTCTGACCTTTACCGTCAACGAGGGCGAGCGCTATCGCGTCGGCAAGATCACCATCAACTCGCAGATCCGCAACCTCAACGGCGACGATCTCCGTCCCGACCTGCAGATCGACGAGGGCGATTGGTACGACGGCGACGCGGTCGGCCGCAGCGCCGATGCGATGGAAACGGCCGTGCACACCAGGGGCTATGCGTTCGTCGACGTGAAGCCGCGCATCACGCGGGACCGCGAGAAGCACATCGTGGACCTGACGTTCGATGTCGGCGAAGGGCCGCGCGTCTATGTCGAGCGGATGGACATCGTCGGGAATACCCGCACCGAGGACAAGGTCATCCGCCGCGAATTCCGTCTGCAGGAGGGCGATGCGTTCAGCGCCGAGGCGGTTCGCCGTTCGCGCCAGCGTTTGCAGGACCTGAACTACTTCAATGGCGTCGATATCACGACCGCCCCGGGTTCGGTGCCGGACAAGGCGGTGCTGACCACCACGATCACCGAAAAGGCGACCGGCGAGCTTACCCTGGGTGGCGGCTACTCGACCGACGCCGGCGCGCTGCTGGATATCGGGCTGAGCGAGCGCAACCTGATCGGCTCGGGCATCAGCGCCGGGATCAACGGCGTGCTCGCCCAGCGGCGCAGCTCGATCACGGCGTCGGTCACCGACCCCTACTTCCTCGACCGCAACCTGGTGGTCGGCGGCGATCTGTTCTTCATCCAGACCAACAACCTGGGCACGCAGCCGTATGACGAGAAGCGTGTCGGCTTCGACGTGCGCGCAGGCTACGATTTCAACGAGTATCTGCGCCAGGTCTGGACCTATTCGCTGGTCGGCCGAACCGTGTTCAACGTCCTGGCCGGCGCCAGCCCGTTCATCGTTCAGCTCGAGGGCTATACGCTGCTGTCGCAGATCAGCCAGGCGATCACACTGGACCACCGCGACAGCAAGATCGATCCGCACACTGGCTACCTTGCCACGGTCGGCACGGACTTCGCCGGCCTCGGCGGCAACGCCGAGTTCGTGCGGACCAACGTCACCGGCCAGTACTTCGTTCCGCTCGACCGGTTCACCGGCAACAGCGACTGGGGGGTCGCGTTCACCGGCAGCGTCGGCTATCTGTTCAATCTCGGGAAGCAGGAGCAGATCATCGACCGATTCTTCCTTGGAGGCGACAATCTGCGCGGATTTCAGATCGGCGGCGCTGGCCCGCACGACGCCGTGACGGGCGATCCGCTGGGCGGGCGCTTCATCTGGACCGAATCGACCGAACTGCACTTTCCGCTGCCGATTCCCGCCGATATCGGGCTCTCGGGACGCGCCTTCGTCGATGTCGGCGACCTGACGCAGGCGAACTTCATCAACCAAAGTTCATGCAAGGAGGCCAATGGCCAGCCCTGCCAGGTGTTCGCCTCGGCGGTCCCGCGCATTGGCGCCGGCGTCGGGCTGTCCTGGCACACCCAGTTCGGTCTGCTGAATATTGACCTGGCGCCGTTCGTGTACAAACAGGATCACGACCAGACGCAGATCTTCCGCTTCGGATTCGGTACGAGGTTCTAGTGATTCAATTCCGTCTTATCGCGGCATCCGCCCTTGCGGCTGCCCTCCTGTCGGCCGGTGCATTGCCTGGCGTGGCGCAGCAGAACCCGGAATGGTTCGTGCCGAACCAGGCGCAGCGGCCGGCCGGCACGCCGCGCCCGGCCGCGCGTCCGGCCGCGCCCGCTGCCGGCGCTCCGCAAGGGGCCGGCCTGTTGGCGCCCGAGGGTGCCGCACCGGGAGCCGAAGGGCAGGCCCCCCAGGTGCAGGTGCAGCTTCCGCCGCCGCCCGACGTGCCGCCGCTGCCGAAAGGCGCGACGCCGCCGGCCGCCATCGTGGGCGTCCTGTCGGTGACCGACGTGATGCGCGCATCGGCCGCCTTTCAGCAGGCCGACAAGGAATTCCTCGCGCGGCGTCAGAAGCTGAACGAGGACGCGCAGAAGGAGCAGGTGACGCTGCGCGATCTCGGCCAGCAGCTCGCCAACGAGCGCAGCAAGCTGACACCGGATCAGATCCGCGCGCGCGAGAAGGATCTGCAGGACCGCATCACGGAATCGCGCCGCACCTTCGGCGAGCGCAACCGGATCATACAGGAAGCCAGCCAGTATGTGATGGCCCAGATCGACCGAGCGGTGGAACTGGTGACCCAGCAGGTGGCGATCAGCCATGGCATCAACATCGTGCTGAACCGCGCCCAGATTCTCGGGACGACGAACGACTTCGACCTGACGCCACAGGTCGTGGATGACCTGAACAAGGTGCTGACCGCGGTGCTGATCCCGCCGGACGGCGTCTCGCCGGTGGCCATGCAGCCGCCGCCAGGCGCCACGCCGGCCGCTGCCGCGCAGCCTGCTGATGCGCAACCGCAGGCCGCTCAAGGCGCGCCGGGACCTGCGGCCGCACCGCCGCAGGCGGCACAGGCCACGCCGGCGCCGCCTGCCGCCGCGGCAAAGCCGCCCGCCAAGTCGCCTGCGCCGACGCCACAACAGCGCCGCTGAGCCGCACACAGGGCGGGCGCGTGGACTGGCCGCCGATCGCTGGGGACGCCCGCTTCTTCCACCGGAGCGGTCCGCACAGCCTGGCCGCCGTGGTGGACGCCGCACAGGCCGATGCGCCGCCGCGCAGGTTGATGCTGACCGGCGTCGCGCCGCTGCAGACGGCGGAACCAGGCGATGTGAGCTTCCTCGACAACCGCAAATACGCATCGGCTCTGACCGAGACTCGGGCAGGTGCGGTGATCGTGCATCCGGACATGGCGGAGCGCGTTCCCGCGACTGCCGTGGCGATCGTCACGACCGAACCCTATGTCGCGTGGGCCCGAGTTGCGGCGCTGTTCCATCCGGTTCCCCCGGCGCGGGCGGGCGTGCACCCGTCCGCGGTCGTGGCACAAGATGCATCGGTCGACCCCAGCGTCGAGGTCGGGCCGCTGGTGGTGATCGGCAACGGCGCCGAAATCGGCCCGCGCTGCCGCATCGGCCCGTCCGCAGTGATCGGCGACGGCGTCGTGCTCGGCGCCGAGTGCCGCATCGGCGCCCATGCCACGATCAGCCACGCCCTGCTCGGCGCCAGGGTGGTGGTGTACCCAGGCGCGCGCATCGGTCAGGACGGGTTCGGGTTCGGCATCGCCGAGGACGGCTTCGTCAGCGTGCCGCAGCTTGGCCGTGTCGTGCTGGAGGACGACGTGGAGGTCGGCGCCAACACGACGATCGACCGGGGTTCGCTGCATGACACGGTGATCGGCGCCGGCTCGCGCCTCGACAATCTGGTGCAGATCGGGCACAACGTCCGCACTGGCAGGGGCTGTGTCATCGTGGCGCAGGTCGGCATCTCCGGTTCCACGGTGCTGGACGATCACGTGATAGTCGCGGGGCAGGCAGGCCTGACCGGCCATCTCCGGATCGGGCGCAGGGCCCGGATCGGGGCGCAGGCCGGGGTCATGTCGGACGTGCCGGCGGGCGCGGACGTGGTGGGGAGCCCCGCGCAGCCGGTGCGCGAGTTCTTTCGCCACGTGGCCATCCTGCGGCGGTTGGTTCGCGAGGCAGGCAGACGGCCGAAGAGCAAGGCTCCCGGGACGGAGGCGGACACGGACTGAGCGTCATGGATTCCACCGCCACAGAGACTGCCTCCCGGGGCGACACGATTGAGGTCGTGGACATTGCGCGCATCATGCACGCGATCCCGCACCGCTATCCGTTCCTGATGATCGACCGCGTGGTGGATGTGGTGTGCAACCGGTCCGCCATCGGCATCAAGAACGTCTCGGTCAACGAGTCGTTCTTTCAGGGCCACTTTCCCAATCACCCCGTGATGCCGGGTGTACTGATCATCGAAAGCATGGCGCAGACCGCGGCGGTGCTGGTGGTGGAGACGCTCGGCCATGACGCGGCCGGCAAGGTGGTGTACTTCATGTCGATCGAGGGCGCGAAGTTCCGCCGCCCGGTGTTGCCGGGCGATCAGCTTCGCATCCACGTCACCAAGGAGCGGAACCGCGGCAACGTGTGGAAGTTCAACGCCATCGCCCGGGTGGACGGGGTCTCGGTGGCAGAGGCGACCTATGCCGCGATGATCATGGACCGCGCTGCGCCAGGCTGACCCCCGGTTTGCCGCAAAGTCGCCAAATTCTCATATGAAACAAATGGTTACGAGCCGTTGCGGAAACATCCGGCAACAATGATTGAGTTGGTCGATGCCGGCGCCCGGCCGTAGCTTCGCGGCCAGTGCCAAACCGACTGCGCGCGAGAGACCTGCCAGGATGGATGCCATGCCCGACACGATCGCGCGATATGCGGTAAGCACCTTCGTCCACCCGACCGCGATCATCGCACGCGGTGCCGAACTGGGCGACGGTGTGCGCATCGGCCCCTATTGCTCGGTCGGCGCGAATGTGGTGATCGAGGACGGCGCCGAGTTGATTTCGCATGTCGTCGTGGACGGCCATACGCGGATCGGCCCGGATGTCGTGCTGTATCCCTTCTGCACCGTGGGACTTGCGCCGCAGGACCTGAAATACCAGGGCCAGCCGACACGCTGCGAGATCGGCGCGCGCACCCAGGTGCGCGAACACTGCACGATCCATCGCGGCACGGTCACCGGCAAAGGCATCACCCGGGTCGGAGCCGACTGCCTGCTGATGGCAGTGGCGCATGTCGCGCATGACTGCACCATCGGCGATCACGTCATCATCGCCAACAATGCGGTGATGGGCGGCCATGTCGGCATCGGCGACCATGCGGTGATCGGCGGGGCCGCGGCGATACACCAGTTCGTGCGCATCGGGCGTGCGGCGATGATCGGCGGGGTCTCAGGCGTAGAGGCGGATGTCATCCCGTTCGGCAGCGTGATCGGCAACCGCGCCCGACTGGCTGGGCTGAACGTCATCGGGTTGAAGCGCCGCGGCTTCGACAAGGCGCAGATCCAGCTGCTGCACAACGCATTCCGCGACCTGTTCCGCCGCGAGGGCGTGTTCGCCCAGCGCCTGGCTGACGTGCGGGCGAATTATGGGAGCGAGGCGCTGATCGCCGAGGTGCTCGCCTTCGTCGACGCCCCCAGCCACCGGGGACTGATCCGCGCGGAGTGACGCAGGCGGGACGCGGGCTCTGGCCCTTCGATGACTGCTAAATGTACACCTCGCCCGCTTGCGGGAGAGGTCGCTGCCGCGTTAGCGGGGCGGGAGAGGGAGCATCCCGGCGAGACTGGACTGCCGGTGCACCCTCTCCCGCCGCTGCGCGGCCACCTCTCCCGCAAGCGGGCGAGGTGTACTTTCGAACGTGGAACACCTTGCCAATTGCGGCGGCAAGTGAGCGACAGCGGAGAGCGTGCGTGAGCGGCACAGCCAGTGATCGCCCGACGCTCGGTATCCTGGCCGGCGGCGGCGGGCTGCCGGGCCAGATCGCTGCCGCGGCGCGCGCCGCAGGGCGCAATGTGTTCCTTGTCGGGCTGGAAGGCTTCGCCGAACCGGCGGTGCTGGCGCCCTGGCCGCACGAGGTGCTGCGCATCCTTGCCGCAGGGCGCATTCTTGCTGCCCTGCGAGCGCATGGCTGCCAGGACCTCGTGCTCATCGGGACGGTGCGGCGGCCGTCGCTGCTCGACCTGCGGCCGGACGCGGAGGGGGCACGATTGCTGGGCCGCATCGGCCGGGCGGCCTTCGCCGGCGACGATGGGCTGCTGGCGGCCGTCGTGCGGGTCCTGGGCGAGGAGGGGTTCCGCGTGCTCGGCGCCCACGAGATACTGAACGAGGCCCTGGGACCGCCGGGCCTGCTGTCGCGCGCGGCGCCCGATGCGGTGGCGATGGCGGATATCCGCCGCGGCGTTGCCGTCGTGTACGCGCTCGGAGCGGTGGATGTGGGCCAGGGCTGCGTGGTGCAGCAGGGCGTGGTTCTGGCGGTGGAGGCGGCCGAGGGCACCGATGCGATGCTGGGCCGCTGCGGCGCACTGGCGCGTCCCGGGCGCGGCGGCGTGCTGGTCAAGCTGGTCAAGCCCGGCCAGGACCGGCGCACCGACTTGCCGACCATCGGCCCCGAAACGATCCGCGCCGCCGCATCGGCAGGTCTGCGGGGGGTTGCCTTCGAGGCCGGAGGCACCATTGTTGCCGACCGTGCGGCCGCCGTCGCTGCGGCGGACGCAGCGGGACTGTTCCTGCTGGGCCTGGAACCGGATGCATTGTCCGCGAGGGGAGAGAACACATGAGCCGCTATCTGCACACCATGCTGCGCGTCGGCGACCTGCAGCGCAGCGTCGATTTCTATTCCAAGGCGTTCGGCATGAAGGAGCTGCGCCGGCGCGACGTGCCGGACGGCAAGTACACGCTGGCGTTCGTCGGTTATGGCGACGAGGACAGCAACACGGCGATCGAGCTGACCTACAATTACGGCGTCGAGAAATACGAGATGGGCGGCGCGTTCGGTCATCTTGCGATCGGCGTGCCGGACGTGGCGAAGGCGTGCGACGTTGCGGCCAAGGCCGGCGGCACCGTCACGCGCCCGGCCGGCCCGGTGAAGTTCGGCACCACGATCATCGCGTTCGTCAAGGATCCGGACGGCTACATGATCGAACTGGTACAGCGGCCGTAGGGCGGATCGGCGCACTGCGATCCGCGACGGCAAAAGTCGTCCCCCTGTCTCGCCGCGGCAGGGGGTGAGGGGAGCTGGCCGCCGCAGCGCCGCTCGCTCTGCCTCGCGTCTGAGGATATCGACCACAACATAACCATGCCTTGCCAGTTGATCGGGACGAGTGGGTGACGGTTTGCAATGAGCAGCGCCACACCAGGGGCGCTGCTGCCTGAAGCCCGTCCGCTCGATGCGCACGATCAGTTCAACAGCCGATTGCACGGTATGTTGTCGATTGGTTCAGCAGTGGCGCGGCAACCCTGGGGAGCCGGAGCGACTTATTCCAGTCGATGCCAAGGTCGATAGACCTTCGGGAAACGACCGGACATGAGCCCGCCAATGAGCAACCAAGGACGCGTCGAGGACCTTGAGAGAGACCTCGAGGCATTGACCCTGCCGCGTCGGACCAGGGCCGTCAGCGATCGCGGCGGCCGCGGTCGTGATGCTGAACATCCCGGGAAGATACCGGCGCGCGGATGGATGGACGTCCTGTGGCGCTCATGGCAGGAGGTCTCCGACGCCAACCTGTTCCTCGTTGCCGGCGGTGTCACCTACGCCATACTGCTGGCTCTGTTCCCCGGACTTCGCGGCATTGGTGGCCATCTACGGGCTGGTCTTCGATCCGGCGCAGGTGGAAAAGCAGGTCAGCGCACTGTCGGGCGTGTTGCCGGAACAGTCACAGCAGTTGCTCGTCGATGAGCTTCATAAAATCGTCAGCGCCTCGGGCGGTACGCTGGGACTGAGTGCTGTAATCGGCCTGTTGCTGGCGCTCTGGAGCGCCTCGCGCGGCATGATCGGTCTGATCACCGCGTTCAACATCGCCTACGAAGAGAAAGAGCGGCGGGGGTTCTTCAAGCTGAACCTACTTGCACTCGGGCTGACCGTTGCCGTGATGCTGGGCGGGTTGGTGGTCATCGCCCTCTTGGCTGTGCTGCCCGCGGCGGTCCAGTTCATCGGATTGGGCGGGACTACCAAATGGCTGCTGCTCGTTCTCGAATGGCCGCTGCTTGTCGCGGTGGTGCTGCTCGGGCTTGCGGCGCTGTATCGCTATGCGCCCGACCGGGAAAAACCGCAGTGGCGATGGGTATCGCCAGGAGCCATCGCAGCGACAGCATTGTGGATCGTCGCGTCCATCGGATTCACCCTCTACGTCGCCAATTTCAACAGCTACGACAAGACCTACGGCTCGTTGGGCGGCGTGATCATACTTCTCACGTGGCTGTACCTGTCAGCCTTCGTGGTGCTGCTCGGCGCCGCGATCAATGCGCAATCGGAAAAGCAGACCGGGAGGGGATTCGACCGATGGACCGCCCGTGGCGATGGGGTCACGGGGCGCGCGCGCCGCGGACACGCTCGGCCCGGTCCGGCAATGACGGAATTGCAGTTTGGAGATAGCCAGCATGGCCGTGAATGAACAGATCGACCGATTGAGCCGCCAGGTGAGCGAGCCAGAGCCTCGGGCCCGTCACCGTTATTTCCGATCAGGTGTTGGCTTACCTGACATTCAGCCTGCAGACGCTCACGACATGGCTGCGCCAGGCTGCGCGCGACCGGCCGCTGATTACGCTGCTGCTTTCGATCGAGGCCGGCTATGTCATTGCTCGCATGGGGCGCCGACATGCGCGCCGTTAGTCTGGCGCGCGTAGCGGCCGAGGCGGAGCTGTTGCGGATTCAGCTCATGCTGAAGCGGCAGGGGATGCGGGCGGCCTTCGGCGCGATCGCGGCCGTCTTCGCGCTCGGCGTGCTTGTGCTGAGCAACGCCGCCGGATGGCAGGTGCTGCGATGGTATGTCCAGCCGATCTACGCCACGCTGATCCTCCTCGGGATCAATGCGGTGGTCATGGCGGTATTTGCGGTGTTGGCTGCGCGATCCTCGCCGGGCCATGCGGAACGCGAGGCAGTCAGGATACGACAACAGGCCATCCGCGAGGCGCGAGGCACGCTCGCCGTGACCGCGCTGGTGCCGATTGCAGGCACTGTGCTGCGTTCCCGGCGCCTGAGCGATCAGCGCCGGCTGCCGCTCTGGCGACGGTTGACCGGGTAGCCGCAGCCAGTCGTGCCCGAGCCCGGAGAAGCCGTCGCTGCCAACGGCTGGTGCCTTACCGGCTTGCATCCAACGCCGCCTGAAGCATCCAGGCGGCCGCCATGCGGTCCACCACCTCGGCGCGCCGGCGCCGGCTGACATCGGCCTCGCCGATCAGGAACCGGTTGACCGCCGCCGACGACAGCCGCTCGTCCCAGAGTGCCACCGGCAGTCCGGTGGTCTCCGACAGCGCCAACGCCCAGTCGCGCGCCGCCTGCGCCGCGGGTCCGGCCGACCCGTCCATCGACAGCGGCAGCCCCGTCACGAGGCCGCCGGCGCCCTCCCTGCGCGCGATCGCGGCAATCTCGGCGGCGTTGTCGCGCAACCTGCGGCGCCGGATGCTGCTGTAGGGCGAGGCCAGCGTCAGACCCACGTCGGACAGCGCGACGCCGATCGTGCGGCTGCCGGGATCGAGCCCGATCAGGCGCTGGTTCCGCTCGAGCGTGGCGCGCAACGCCGGCATGCCGAGCAGCATCGGCTGCCTGCGCGACCGGTCGCCGACCGCGCCGCCTCAGCGCGCCGGATACTGCTCGGCGCGGTAGCCGCGGCTCAGGGTGTTGAGCTTCAGCGCCACCGGGGCACCGAGCCAGACCGCGTAGCGACTGTGGTCATCGTAGGAACTGTCGGTGAGCGGGTGCACCAGAACGTCCAGGGCCTGACGGTTGAACATCAGCCACGGCACGATCCTGTCGAACTGCGCTGTCGTGAAGGTGAAGCGGAACTGCGAGACCGGGTGGGGGCCAACCGGATCGTCGCTCAGGGCCCGCACCTCGACGCCATGCGTGGCGGCGATGGTTTCCCGCAGCCGCTCGGCTAGCGGGCGGGTCTCCGCATCGTAATAGACGTGGGCGTGATAGCCATCGATCTTGACCGGGTCGGCGGTTGGGTCGGTCATTGTCGGACCTCCAGGGAGCGTGGTTCTTCAGGCGGTCGGCAGCAGTTCGGCGCGGTAGCCCCGGCGCTGCATGGTGTCGAGCTTCAGTTCGATCGGCGTCCCGAGCCACAGGGCATGGACGGTGTGGTCGTCCACCATGTCGTCGGTCAGCGGATGCACAAGGATGTCGAGGCAATCACGGTTGAGCATCAACCAGGGAACCACGCTCTGGAACGCGTCCGTCTTGAACATGATCTGGAATTGCGGGACCGGGTGCGGCCCGACCGCCTCGCCGCTGAACCGGCCGAGCTCGACCGGGAAATTCGCGACGAGTGCCTCGCTCAGCTTCTCGGCGACCGGGAGCGTCGCAGCGTCGTAGTAGACATGGGCGTGATAGCCGTGAACCTCGGTCGGACCGGCCGATGGGTTGGTCATGACGGAATCCTCCGAATGTTTTGAGAGTTGGTGCGGGCTCATGCGCGCCTGCGCCGCAGCAGCGCGTCGCGGATCAGCGGCATGCGGTCGTTGCCGAAATACATGTCGTCACCGCCGACGAACATGGTGGGCGAGCCGAAGCCGCCGCGATCGATCAGCTCTTGCGTGGTGGCGCGCAGCCTGTCCTTGATCTCCTGCCGCTCGATGCCGGTGAGGAACTTTTCGGCCTCCACGCCGACTTTCGCGCAGATCTCGCGCAGCACCGGCACCTGCGAGATGTCCTTGTCGTCGCCCCAGTACGCCTCGAACGTCGCCAGAGCGAACGGCACCAGCTTGCCCTCGGGTTCCAGCAATAGGCAGCCGCGCATTGCCTTCACGCTGTTCACCGGGAACACCGTCGGGCGGTAGCGCATCGGGATGCCGAGGTGGCGCGCCCAGTCGGTCTGGTCCTTCTTGTTGTAGGCGACCTTTGCGGGAACCGGCGCCTCGCGCGCGTTGTGCACGCTGGGATTGACCGCGTTGAACACGCCGCCGACCAGGATCGGCCGCCAGGCGACCTCGATGCCGAGTTCCTTCTCCATGAGAAGCAGGTTGTGGAAGGCGAAATAGGTCCACGGGCTCGAGCAGTCGAAGAAGCATTCGATGTCCGCCATGACGGCTCCTTCCGGCCAGACACCCTCTCCGCCCCTTGGGGCGGAGAGGGCAGGGTGAGGTGAGGGGGGCCTACGCCGGCACCGGCCGGGCGCGCTGGTTGTAGAGGATCTTCGCCCGCCGCTCGCGCTCCTCGGGCGGCAGCTTGGACTGGTCCTCGGACAGATCGGCGCCCACCGCCATGCCGCGCTGCACCCCCGGCCGCGCGCCCATCTCCTCGAACCAGCGCCTGAAGTGCTTGAACTCCTCGATGTCCTGGCCCTGGGCCTTCCAGTTCACCGTCCATGGATAGCTGATCATGTCGGCGATGGTGTACTCGTCGCCGGCCAGCCAGCGGCTCTCATACAGCCGGTTGTTCAGCACCCCGAAGAGCCGGTTCACCTCGTCGGTGAAGCGGCGCACGGCATAGGACTGGTCGCCCTTGGTGTCGTCGAGGCGGCGGAAATGCCCGCACTCGCCGCTCTTGGGTCCCTGGTTCGCCATCTGCCAGATCAGCCACTGGGTGACCTGATACTTCGGCCGCGTCGCCTGGGGAAAGAACTTTCCCTCCTTCTCGGCAACATACATCATGATCGCCCCGGATTCGAAGATGGCAATGGGCTCGCCGCCGCCTGCCGGGTTGTGATCCACAAGAACCGGCATGCGATGATTTGGGTTCATCTTGAGGAATTCTGCACTGAACTGGTCGCCGCGTCCGATATTACAGGGCACGATCTTGTATTGCGTTCCCAGTTCCTCCAGCAGGATCGTCACTTTCTTCCCGTTGGGTGTCGGCCAGTAGTGAACATCGTACATCGTGGTGCGTCTCCGTCCTTGCCTGGGTCGCCGTCGAACCGATCCGTCCGGCCACCATGCCACAGGCGGCGGCGTTGGAAAGTCCCCCACCTCGGCCATGGAATCGCAAGTAATGCTTGTCCTGCGGCAAAAACCGTGATTCCGTCACCGTGCAACCCAACTGTAAACAGCGAGTCGGTCAGCCATGGCACTCAAGAAGGCACCTGCGGCAGCCAAGTCCGCAGCAAAGTCCCCGAAGGCAGCAGCGCCGGCCAAGGCGGCCGCGCCGCAGGCCACGGTCACATTGAAGCACCTAGCCGCGCAGCTCGCCGAGAATCACGAGATGGCGAAGAAGCAGGCCGATGCGGTGCTGGTCGACATGGTCGGCCTGGTCACCAGGCACCTGAAGAAGGGTGACAAGATCAGGATCAACGGCCTGGGCGTGCTTCAGGTCAGGAAGCGGGCAGCCCGCATGGGCCGAAATCCCGCCACCGGCGAGGCGATCAAGATCAAGGCCAGCAAGAAGGTCGCGTTCCGCGTGGCGAAGGAGCTGAAGGAAGCGGTCTGATCCCCGGCACGCGCCGGTCCGCGTGATGGCGCGTGCGACAGGGATTGAACCTGTGACCCCCGCCGTGTGAAGGCTACGGTCGAGCATTTTCCCGGCTTTTCCGGAGATTGCCGTCAATGGATAAACTGAATGAATCCAATAAGTTACGGAGTATGAGATAAGGCCAGCCATTTCCGGGGGCTTCCCTGATTTGCTTCCGTGTGCTTCCGTAGTGCTTCCGGCAGCAAGTCAGCCTGAAGGCGAACGGCAGTGGCGAAGCTCACGAAACGCGTTGTCGAAGGCGCAGAGGTTCAGGCGCGGGACTACTTCATCTGGTGCGATGAGCTGCCCGGCTTCGGCGTGCGCATCTATCCGTCAGGCAAGCGCAGCTACCTGATCCAATACCGTGCTGACGGGCGTAGCCGTCGGGCCAAACTGGGACTTCACGGGCACCTCACCTGCGAGCAGGCCCGCAAGGAGGCTATGGCCTTGCTCGGCCAGGTCGCCAGGGGCGCAGATCCGGCCGAGGAACGGGCGACTCGACGTGCGGCCATGACCGTCACGGAGTTGTGCGAGCGATACAAGGCCGCCATCGCGCAGGGCTTGATCATGGGCAAGCGCGGGCTGCCCAAAAAGCCCCTCACCGTGATGTCTGACCTGGGAAGGATCGACCGGCACATCATCCCCCTGCTCGGCACCAAGCGTGTGCGTGACCTCACCCCCGTCGACGTTGCCCGCTTCATCCGCGATGTCATGGCGGGCAAGACGGCAGTGGTGGAGAAGAGCCCCAGGCTACGCGGTAAGGCCGTCGTCACGGGCGGGCGCGGCGCTGCCGCCCGCTCGGCGGGTCTGCTGGGCGGGATACTCTCATTCGCCATGTCCGAGGGGGTCATCCCCAACAACCCGGCCCTCGGCGTGAGGCGACCGGCATCCGAGGTCCGCAGGGTCAGGCTGTCACCGGCAGACTATTCGGCGCTTGGCACTGCCCTGTCCGATGCCGCCGCAGCGGGCGCAAACCCGACGGCCGTCGCAGCGGTGCGGCTACTGGCGCTCACCGGTTGCCGCAAAGGGGAAATCCTCGGCCTGCGCTGGGTCGAGGTTGATGATTTGGGTCGGGCGTTTCGGTTGACGGATTCGAAGGAGGGAGCATCGGTGCGGCCCATCGGCGGCGCGGCATTTGCCGTGCTGGCGACGTTGAGTCGACACGAAGGCTGCGAATGGGTGCTGCCTGGCGAACGCCGTGACCTGCCCTACGGTGGCCTGAAGGGCGTATGGCGCGCCCTGATGAAGCGGGCCGGGTTGTCGGGCGTGACGCTGCATGCCCTGCGGCACAGCTTTGCCAGCGTGGCCGGCGATCTGGGTTATGCCGAAGCCACGATCGGCGCATTGCTTGGCCACGCCTCCGGCACAGTGACCGGTCGTTACACGCATGTACTGGACGCGGTGCTGATTGCGGCGGCCGACCATGTGGCGGCGACCGTGCTTGCGCACATGACCGGGCGAGTACGCTGTCAATGAGGAACCGAAGCCGACCGCAGTCGCCGCGTGACCTGGCACTCCATTTTACCCCGCCGCAATCGGCTCAGTGTGATTTTCACAATGTGCACTGAAGCCGTAGGTGTATGCTGTTTGATGTTAATGGATACGGCTGCCAACCTTGCCAAGGTTGGGGTCGAGGGTTCGAATCCCTTCGCCCGCTCCAGAACGCCAACCAGTTAGCGGCACACCAGCCGTCGGCACTTAGCACGCAACTAGCACGCACGGAGGTTTGGGGAGACATCGGACGGGTGGCCACCCGTCCGATTTCAGCTGCGATCTGCGTCGAGTGCCTTGCGGGCGCTGACGAGGCGTTCTGGCGCGACATGGATGTACTCCCGTGTCGTTCGGCTGTTGGGCATGCGATGCCCCAGCAGGGCGGCGATTTCGAGTTCGGGCACTCCGCGTGCGGTTAGCTCCGTCGCGATCGTGTGCCGCAGTGTGTAGGCGGTCACATCCGGGCCGAAGCCGGCTGCATCGCGCATCGTCTGGAATGCGCCTGCGATCTTGTGCACCGGCTTGCCGCGCCAAGCGACCAGCGGGCCCTCGGCCGCCTCGATCCAGGGGCGAAGCCAGTCTGCCATCGGCAAGATCGGCCGGCGCTTTTTGGTCTGAACGCGGCCCGGCGGATTGAGGTTGATCGTCCCGTGGTCCAGATCGCACTGAAACCGGCTTAGTTGCAGAATTGATTCCGGGCGCGCTGCCGTGCCGATCGCGAGCGCAAGGAACACCCGCACATGCTGTGGCATATCCGCATTCCAGAGCTGCGCCAGCTCCGCGATGGTCAGCACGTGCTCGCGTCCGTGGCCCTCCGGAAGCTTCAGGAAGGGTATGGGCCGCTCGAGCTCGCCGTTGTTCCACGCCCAGTTGACCGCAGCTTTCGCTGCACCCAGGCTCCGCTTGATCGTACCGGCGGCGTAGCCTCGGGTTTGTAGCGCACGCACCGCTTCGTGCTGCGCGTCCAACGTGAACGCGGCAACTGTAATGGCTTCCGGAACCGCCCTCAGCATCATGGCGAGGCTCACTCGTTGGGCTTCGGCGCCGATGACATGCCTGCCATGGCGTTCCTGATACCGAGCGAAGACGCGGGCGAGGGTGAGGTCGGCTGGTTGGGCGCGACGGGTCGCAACGTTTTTGGTGATCCACTCAGCAAGCGCGATCCCTGCGGCTGCAAAATCTGCAGTGCCAAGAGATGCTCTGCGCGTTTGTCGGGTCCCGGGGTCGAACCATGTACGGTACCACACCCGGCTGTTCCGACGCCTGCTGAGCCAAAACTGTCCGATCTGCCCCGGTCGGTGGGGTTGTTTGTTGCCTCGCATGGCGTGACCTCCCGCGCAACAATGTAGGCGGTCAAGTGCTGCTCCGTGTACCGGGGCCTGCCGCCGATCATTGTGTATCCAATGCGGCCGAGCCGCCGCTCTCGACGTAGCGTGCTCACCGAAATTCCCAGCTGCGCGGCGGACTCCTGCTCACTCCAGAGCTTCGGTGGGCTCGCTTGCAGCATCCGTCCGCTTGTATCGCTCATCCACAAGATCACCAAGAATAAGCCATATAATTGGTCTTAAAACCCAATTAATGCAAGGTCTCTTTGGGGTCAAGCGGTTCGTGGGTAAAAAGTTCATATGGCGATCTCTGGGAACCAACTTCGAGCGGCCCGCGCACTGGCGGGTGCTGGGCAGCGGATGCTCGCGGAAGAGTCCGGGGTTAGCGTCAACACGATCCGGAATATGGAGGCGCGGGGAGAGGAGCGCGTTCGCGCGAGACTTGAGACTATGGATCGCCTGAGAGACGCGCTGTGGATCTGGGAGTAGAGTTTATCGGCGAGGATGACGGGCGGGCAGGAGTTCGCCTGCTCAAGCCCAGCACCGAGCTACTGCGAAGGCGCGGCAGCGAGAACAGGTAAGCGATAGTGCCTGCCGGGTTTTTTGCCCGGTATGACCGCTCAAGCAACAGCCTGGATGACCGTTCGGCTCGACCGACGCCCGGATAATACGTCGTGGCGAGGCCCCGCTTTTTCGTGGGGACGCGCGATGGGAACCGTCACGGTCCAGTGCATTTCTCACGATGTGCACTGAGCTAAGGGCCTGTCGTGCACTCGAACTGGCTCGGGTTGTCCCTTGGGGCGCAGCTCACGGCCGGCATTCTTGAAGTCTCCGACAAGCTCTTTCTTCTTGGTATCGGCCGAGATCGCGGATTCGCCGGCCGCCTGGAACGCCTTCACTTCAGCGTTGATGTGCTCGAATTGGGCGTTGCGGTCGGGGTGGCTTGCGCCTTCGCGCGTCTTGCTGTTGGCCTGCTGGCTGAAGCCCAGGCGACCCAGCAGGCGACCTACCAGCTTCTGGCCGGCGATGAAGCCCTGCTCCGCCAGCGCCGCAGACAGACGACGCTGGCTCTTGCTGACCCACAGCAGGGCAGCTTCGGGATCACCGCGGATCGACGACTGCACCAACTCGTTCAAGGCTTCCAAAAGTCCAGGTTGGGTCTCAATCGCCGGCTTGCCGCCACCTCCCGCCCGACGCACCCGATTGCCCAACTGCATGACGCCGGCCCGCAAGTCCGCGAGGCCACGACCGATTGTGCTGCGTGCGATACCGGTCGCCCGCGACACCGCGGCTACTCCGCCGCGTCCCGCGGCTTGCGCTTCACTCGCAGCAAGCAGACGACGTTCTCTCTCGTTCAAGAACGGCGAAAGCGCATCGAAACGCGCCGCGATCGCAGTGGAATCGATCATACAGCCAGGGTAGATGCGCCAGCCTCAGTGTCACTCCCATTTACAGATTCGTTCGTTGCGTCTTTGCCGCCAATCTCGATTCTTTTCTTCCAATTCGGTTGTCCAGGCTCAGGCCCTTACTGTCCTGCATAAGGCGGGCGTGCCACGGAACCGAACGGCGCGGCGTCAAAGGCCCGAATAGCCGCTTTCCGTCGCGAAAGCGCGCGGCATTCGTAGCGGTCGAGCCGCGCGAGCTGTTTTGCCGCGTCACCGATGACGGCGGCATCGCGTTCGGCGGCGCTCAATGGGCGATACAATGAGTCCAGGCGTGAACCCGGATGGGTGTCCGCGTCGCCCGCCTTGCCATAGTCGCGCAGTAGCGGGATGGCGACCTTCAGCATCCGGTAGAACTCCCTGCGGTATTCTTCCTCCGGATCGTCGGTGCCACGGGCCAGCAGGCGAATGCGCGCCGCGCGAACGCGAATCAGATCGATCTGCGCCTCGGCGATCCGGCGCGCCAGAGAAAGCCGCGACTCTTCGGCGCCCTCCCCTGCTATGAGAGCCGTAAGTGCTTCGACCTGCGCCGAACAACTGGGATCAGCCCAGACGGAAACCGCGAGGCCGTGGCTGAGGGCGTTGCGGGCAACTCGCTGCTTACCGGCGGGCGATGTCGGGCCCGTGCTCCTTTGCGCATTGGCCCTGTTGGCCGCGATCTTCGCCCGACTGGGGGTATCCGGCTGTGGGTGCGGCCGGTCACGCAGGGGCCTGGTCACAGCCCGCCTCCGTGAACTCCGCGTCGCGCACGCTCTCGGTAGCGCGCCGCAGCGCATCGGCCAGGGCAGCACGGTGTCGATCGATCTCACGCAGTGCCGCATTACGGCGAGCCTCAGCGTTCATGATCATCCCGTCGATGCGTTCGATGTCATTCAGTCTTATTTGTAGCGCCTGGGCCATCACGACATCCATCGAGAGTTCAGTTTGTCTCAGGTAGCTCTGGAGCTTTTCGACGAATTCTGGTTTCCGCACTGCCCAACCATGAGCCAGATCAAGCGCATTGTCGTCACCGATTATGGGCAGCATTACCGCTGTTATCGCTTCTTGCGTTGTGGCAACCAGCAGATTGTCCTTCAGACGGCGAAGACGCTGCGCCCACCAAACCAAGTCGACAACGTCCCTGACCCAAAACTCCTCGAAGATGTCCTTGGGTCGCACCGAAGCCTGAACACGCGCGAAGAGTGCGTCGTAGGCATCCTTGGCCTCGCCATAAATGATTGGTGGCGGTCCCAGCAACGCCTGAAGATCCGCGCTCGGGGAGCTGAGCGCAGCGGTGTCCTGGCCAAGCGCCGGAGTGGTATTGGGAACTGGCGTGGCCACCGAGTGACACTCCGTAGTCTAGCGGTTCACGAACTGTACCAGATGGGCGGAGCCGAGAACAGACCTGGACGTTCGGGCCCGCGGGCGCGACGCTGGGGCGGGTAGGCGCACGCGGCCGTGCGGCACTGCCGACGTGGCGTGGGCTTCCGCCTAGCCCTTCGGCGAGGGTTTGGGCTGCGCGCACCACCAGGATCCGTCCAGCCTTGGTCAGCGCGGAAGCGGCGCGAGGTGCGATGGATCAGCCGTTCGGCGAGCTTTGTCTCCAGCCGCGGTATCGCCTTCGACACGGTCGGTCCGGACAGGCCCAGTTCGGCGGCGGCGGCGAAGGAGCCGGTCTCGGCCACCTTGGCGAAGATCGCCCAGGCCTCCAGGTCGGGCAGGGACATGCCGATGCCTCCTGAAGTGGAAACGATGACTTTCCATCTCTTCTGTTTTCGGCACTACCGTCGAGCACCGCCTTGCATTCACAACTGGGGCCACGGCCTCGCTTCCGCACAGGAGAAACCATCATGATCGAACGCAGGAAGTTCGCCGAACTGGGTGGCGCCGACAACGGCTGGCTCAAGGCGAAGCCAACCCTGCCGATGCGGTGTATCTCGACCTGTGGGACGACTATCTTGACCCCGTACGAGGTGATCGACGCGCTTCCCGGCGTGCCGCACGACAGCAGTGGGCCGGTTTTCGCCGAGCCGTGGCAGGCCCAGGTTTTCGCACTGACTGTGCAACTCAGCCAGGCTGGATATTTCCGTTGGCGCGAATGGGCTGACACACTGGACATCCTACTGCGCGAAGCCGTCGCGCTTGATCCACGGGATGACGGCTCGCGTTACTACGAACATTGGCTGATCGCTCTGGAGCGATTGTGCCTCGCCAAGGGGCTGACCGATTCCGAGGCACTGGATATGCGCACGGCGGCCTGGGTGGACGCCTATCGCCGGGCCCCGGACGGACGACCGGTGGAACTTGCTGGCGGGTTAGGTTCGTTGCTCAATCACAGCCGATATCTGCCTCTCAAAAATCAAGTCAGGCGCACTCCTGAACGACCACAAAGGGTCGTTTGCAGAGGTGGCCGAATGCAAGGTCGATGCAGGCGGGCCGGCGGCATAAGCGGAAGGGCAGGGGCCTTGGGCCCGGGCACGCCCAGCCCAGCGCCAATCTGCCAGAAGCAGTTCGCCCGCGAGGTGCGAGCTGTCATCGCGGAAGATATAGTGGATTCCGCTTACCGCGCCTTAATCAGGCTTGCCCGAATTCAAACAAGTGGCGAGAATCGCTTGGATTCTCATGACCAAGCCCGGCTGGCCGCCCAGTGGTCATGGCCAACACCGGGCCACGTTCTTCCTGTCGATGACGGTGCCCAAGGCGGTCGGCCTGACCGGCACCTTCGTCAACATCGAGGCGATTCAGTAGCGCATGGCGCCGCGGCCGGTGCTGCGGCGCCGGCCACTGCTGGCCGGACTGCTTGCATGCGGTCTCAGTCCCGCACGGGCCAAGACGCAGCGTTTTCGTATCACGCTCGCCAATCTCGATGAGACGCCAGGTGTGACGCTGGACGGGCTCGGCTTCACGGGAGCCGAGTTGCGGCGCAGCTTCGAACTGGCGGCGCGTAGCCTGCCAGTCGACATGGTATATTTCGACAATGCCGGCGACCCCGCGCGTGCCGTCGCCAACGCCGAGGCAGCGATCGCCGCGCACGTCGATCTGCTGATCGAGTACAACGCCGACGCCGATGCGAATGCCGAGATCGCCCGCCGCCTTGTCGTCCCTGGCATCCCGGCCCTTGCGCTGGTCGATCCGGTGCCCGGCGCGCCGCTCTAGGGGCCCGACAACGGCGCCGCTGGCCGCATCTCCGGGCGCGCGCTTGGTGAGTTCGCGCTCGACACCTGGGCAGACGAGAGGGTACTCGGGGTGCTCATCGGTGACCTCGCCGATCCTAGCCCTGCCGTCAGCGACCGCGTGCATGGAATCACCGAAGGCGTGCACGAGTTGCTGCCCGCGCTGAGGCTCGCGTCGCTCGACACCGGCGGACAGTCGGTGCGCGCCGATGCGTTGTTGGCGAAATTCCTCCAGACGCAGCGCTGCCAACGGCTGCTGATTGCGACCCTCGACGACCTTGCCGCTGTCTATGCCAGGAATGCCATTGAAATGAACCGGCGACAGAGCGATTGCATCATCGTCAGCCAGGGACTCGATCGGAACATTCACGGCGCGCCATCCCGTCTACCGGAAGCCCGAACTGCTAGCAGAACGGCCTCATGAAGCAGATGTCGTCACCGCTGACAACGCCGATACCAGCAGACCTGTTGGTGCGGGAGTATCCCGATCATGAAAGGAGCCTTTGGAAATGACTGAAACGACATACGTGCCGGCAGCACCAGGGACGTTCGCATACCACATCGAATTCGCCCGCTCCCCAAAGAGTCGCTTTTGGAGACGACGGAAGGCGACATTCTCGTGGACGAGTATGCCGTCATCGCGTGGGGCTCGCTCTTCGCAACGCCGATATTTGCTGTTCGCTGCTCCAGAGGTCCAGAAGGGTTGTTCTATCTGTTCCCTAACAACCCCAGACTGCACATGTGGAACGAACAGGCCGATAGCGTGGCCTCTGACAACATCGACCATGCGAAGACGTGCATCGTGAACGGCGCGCGCAGGGAGTGGAAAAGGCAGAAGCGGGAATTGGAAGGGCTGGTGTGATGACCGACACCGTCGACTTCCCGCAGACGCGCGCGGCGCTGGAAGCGTTCGCTTCGGCGTTCTCCATCACGCAGAAGCTAGGCGGACAACCGCCGCAGGACCGTCCGAGGGAACGGTCCGACTGGCGGCGGCTGCACCGCGAAACCGACGCCGCCCGGTTCGTGGTCGAAAGGCGCTACGCCGACGAGCTGCTGCCTACGGTCCTCGGCGGCGAGTGGCAGCTGACGAAAGCCCGGCTCAGCGTGCCGTCCCACCAGCGCTACTACGCGCACGCGGTCGCGGACCACAACCGCGTGCTGTTCGACCATCCTCTTCACTTCCGCCGCCGGGGCACGGTTGGATCACTGACGTGGAAGAGCGGTGTAATCGTCGGTCTCCCCTATAGCGTGTTTTCGGACCACGGCCATGATGATGTCTTGGCCGGTGCGCGCGCCGAGGCGACCGCAATCACGGAGACCTACGGTGCCGGCGTCTGGGCGCGCCGTGACCTGTCCGCGTTGTAACCGGGCTGGACAGCACTGGTCGTCGCCGCTTGCGACCTGCCCGACGATCCCGAACAATTCGGCTTCATCGCGCTGGCAGTTCCACCGGCCGGCGACATGGAAGGATCACGCCAATGAACTGATCATCTGACGGAATGAACCGGGCCCACCCGCATCCGGGATGCGAGGCCGATCCGGGTCAGCAGAAAAATACCCGTCACGTATTTTCCTCAGACCGAGGCGAAGAGTTGCGCCGGATCAGCGCAACAATGAACACGCTACTCCTCCCTCACCAGTCGGCGGAGGAGCAGGCTGTTATCCTGAACTCGCACAACGACTGGGGGACGGGATCCGCTGGGCGCGATGACGCGGATGCACGAAGAGATCGCGCACCTCGCCACCCGGTTCGGTCGCTGGTTGCGGGTTGTCACCGGACGGTGCGTCGGAGGGTGAGGCACGCGAGGCGCGGCGGCTTCTCTATGCGCTGGACGCGGTGATAGCACTCCATCTGACGGCGGAGGAGGAGACGTTGTCGCAACGAGGATCTTGCTTTGCAGGTCTGATATTAGGCGGCATCAGACCACATACACCGCGCAGAGCGCGCGGGCATGACCCCCTGTCATCGCAACGGCAACAGGCGGCTAATTGAAGGACCCAACGGGTTACAGAGCAACCGGACTCACATTCGGTTGCCGGCAAAGGCGTAGACTCACCCTCCGGGCGGACGGTCAATGCGATCCGCGGCCCGACGCATTCGGTCGAGCAAAGTGCGAAGGCGGGCATGCTCTTCGACCAACCTCCCGAGCGCGGCACGGTCGGTCAAGGCTGCAGGTGCGACTTCGCCCGTCAGTGCGCGCAACGCATTCAGGATCACGGCGACGTCAATCGCTTCCTGCAGCAGAGCGCCAGCCACGGGCGGCAAGTGGCCAAGCGCGGCAGCGACCATCGCCATTCCCGACAGCCCCATGCCCACCAGGATGGATTCCAGTGCGATCCGGCGCGTGCGAATAGCGATAGCAACTGCCTCGCCGAGACGGTCCAGGCGGTCGACGAGCAATACGACATCCGCAGCCTCGGCCGCCGCCGCCGCACCGCGGGCTCCCATGGCAACACCGACATCCGCAGCGGCCAATGCCGGCGCGTCGTTGATCCCATCACCTACCATCATGGTGGGAGCGGCAGCGCGCTCGGCCCGCACCAGCTCGATCTTGCCCGTGGGAGACAGATCGGCATATGCGGCGTCCAGCCCGAGAACCGAAGCCACTGCTTCAGCGGATGCCGGCCGGTCGCCGCTTACCATCACCAACCGCGTTATCCCAGCCGCGCGCAGGGCACGCAGGGCACGTGGTGTTTCTGGACGGATGCGGTCTCCCAGCATCAATGCCCCGGCGACACGACCATCGAGCGCCACCCACGCCACGGATGCGGCTGCCGCTGCCATTCGAGCGGCGCTTCCCTCACGCGGCGGTGGAATGCCCTCTGCGTCTAGCAAGCCCGCACTACCGACCAACACTGGCACGCCGCCCACTGCGCCCGCGAGGCCGCCGCCTGGGACCTCTTTCACATCACGGGGCAGGGATAGTGGCAGGCCAAGGCTTTGTGCCGCAGCCACAATGGAGCGTGCGACGACATGCTGAGACAGCTGAGCCAGCGAGGCGGCGCACTGCAACACGTCATCGGAATCGAACCCCTCCAGCGCCTCCACGCCGGTGACTCGTGGCGCGCCGGCGGTCAGGGTGCCAGTCTTATCAAACAGCGCAGTTCGGGCCCGCGCGAGGCGCTCCAGCACGCCACCACCCTTGACAATGATACCGCGGCGGGCAGCACGGGAGACGCCACAGATGAGCGCAACAGGTGCCGCAAGAATGAGCGGGCATGGCGTTGCCACCACCAAGACGGCCAAAGCGCGTATCGCCTCCCCACTGACCCACCAGGCGCCGCCGCCGAGCAACAGCGTTGCGGCGAGAAACCAGAGTGCCCACCGGTCGGCAAGGCGCGCCAGAGGCGGTCGTTCCTGTCAGCCGCGCGTACCAGACGCACCACCGCGGCGTAGGTGCTTCGTTCCGCCGTGGCGGTGGCCTGCAGGTCGAACGGGCCGCCCGCGTTCACTACGCCGCTGGTCACCAACGCACCGGAAGTCCGCGTCACCGGGATCGGCTCCCGGTCAACGCCGACTCGTCCAACGTCACCGACCCGGTCGTAATCCCGTCCACCGGGACGATTTCCCCCGGTTTGACAAGCAGAATGTCATTCGGCTGGACCGCGCCGACCGGTACATCCGCCAATCCCTCAGCGTCCCGGCGATGCGCGGTACGTGGCGTGCGCCCGAGCGCCGCGAGCTCTCGCCGCGCGCGTGCCTCGGCAAACTCCTCGAGCGCGGTACCGCCAGCAACCATCAGTGCGATGATGATGGCGGCGAGGGGCTGACCCAGCGCGATCGCGCCCACGATGGCGAGCAACGCGATGACATCGACGCCGAGCACGCCGCGCCGCAAGGCCCGTATGAAATCGACTGCTACAACGGCGGCCACGAGCCCGGCGAGAATCATCCCAAGCAAGCGGACCCACGGCAAAACCGGCAGCAAGCCCCAGAATGACCGCGAGGAGCAGCAGGCGCCGCAATGGTG